>OZ243961.1:3337500-4312128 GCA_965214605.1 uncultured Binatia bacterium (SeqCode)
GCCTGGCAAATGGCGGGGCGGCCCGGCCAGCGGCAGCGCGGGGCGACGGCGGGGGGGCGGGCGAAGGGGGCGCCTCCGTTCCTGTCTGGGACGCGCCCCTTCGGCGAGGCCCAAGGGCGTTATCGGGGGCGGGCGCAGAACCCGCCCCGCCTCGCTCTGTTGCTCGGGTTCTCCACTCGGCTCCTCGCCGGACGTTAGGCCACCGGCTGACACGGGCCCAGGCCGTGCGCAACCCCCGCCAAGGCGGGGGCGCCGGCGGGCCTGGTCAGGGGCGTCGCCCCCAAGCGCCCTGCTTGAACCCGCAAACCGCCCCTGGGCGGGTTCGATGACCCCCCGGCCTTCCGCTCCTGGACCCACCGATCCCCCGGACTCGCCAATACCGGGGTTCTCCAGACCTTCCCTAGTCTTGTTTCCTGGGAGTCTTGGGGACTTCCTGTGTTTTCTTCCCGCATTACACAGCCTTCTGTCCCGAGCCGGGAGTGGACAGGTCGCCCTTGCTGTTCGTGGCGCTGCATTTGAAATCGCCCAGTCCTTAGGTGGCCTCCGTGCGGTCTATCTGCTGGATCGAGGGATGTTTGCAGGTCTTTTTTCCTCTTCCTTCGGAGATCGTCGGCGGGAAGAGCACTTTTTTTCCTCTTTTCGCTCGGTCTTTTCCTGGTTTGGGCATAGTCACGGGCAGGTTCAAGCGAAGCTGAGAAGGTATAGCCAGGATGTCTACTCTTTTCCGTTCTTCATCGGTCAAGATCCGGGCCAAGGGCACTCCAGCCGCTATTACCTTGACTGTGTTGGTATATCTGAAATCCGTTGCCCCTCGCTTCCGCTTGGATCACGGGACTGGACGGCAGGAGAGCAGTATTGGCAGACAATGGGCTGGTCGTCTCGTACCCAGATGCTTGTGATACACCCGGGGAGTGGTGGAAAGAGAAAGCGCTGGGAGTCGGCTGGCTTTTCAGCCGTGGCCCAGTGGTGGAAGCACGGTCAGGCCCGTGAAGTCATTGTCCTACTTGGGCCGGCTGAAGAAGCCGAATATCAGCGCTGGCGGACCGTTGGCCATGTCATCCACGGCTCTCCGATCTGGTTCGTTGCTACCCTCCTCGGGCGCGCCAGCCTATACCTTGGCAATGACTCGGGGGTGAGCCATTTGGCCGGAAGCGTTGGCGCACGCGGGAGCGTTATTTTTGGACCAACCCGGCCCGAACAGTGGAAACCCCTTGGCGGAAGTCTGTCTATCATTCGTAACAGGTCATATCGACAGAGCTCTCCTGATGTTGAAGGGATTTCGCTCTCAGAAGTGCCTGTCGAACGGGTCATTGCAGCTCTGCGGGGCGCTGTATAAGCTGCCGTTTTGTGCGCGGCTTGTCAAAAAATAGAGGAAGGCGCAATATATGGGCATCGCGTCGAGTATACTGGGAGAGGAGCCTGAGCCATGGCAGAAGAACAAGACAGTGGACGTGGCTTTCGTGTGCAGGATCGGCGGAGGTTTTCGCCTGATACCGGCGATCCTCGCGTTTCTGAGTCTGAGGAAAAACAATCCCGGCAAAGTGCGACAGCAGACCGCCAAGGTAGTCCGGATTCAGACACGCCCCAGACGCAACAGTCCGGGAATTCCCCTTCAGAGCTGTCTTTCTCAAGCTTTATTCTGGGTCTAAGCACCCAGGCGCTCATGTACATGGGAGAGATTGCCAGCCCAGGGCAGACTACTACGACCAACCTGTCTGCTGCGCAGGAGATGATTGACATCATCACGATGTTGCAACACAAAACCACCGGTAATCTTGACCGTGGCGAAAACGAAATGCTGGAGAAGGTACTCTTTGATCTGCGTATGTGCTATGTTGAACTGGCAAATAAACGCCAGACATAGATGGTCATTTGACCCCGGAGGGACCGACGATCACGAGGCAAGCGGGGAGCTAGGCCAAAGAAGACGCTTATGCAGCGGATAGTGTGGAGCATTATTCTCATCAGCTTCCTGGTGTTGCTCGTGGCGGCAGGCGTGTCAGGGCAGCGGTTTCATCGACAACTTGAGCAGGAAGTGGTGTCGCGGTTTGACGGGCACAGTTGGCAGGTTGCGTCTAAGATCTACGCTGCGCCGTTTCTGCTGTATCCGGGTCAAAAAATCCATGCCCACACGCTCCTTGATCACCTAACCAGACTCGACTACCAGGCCGTTTCTGGAGCGGCTCGGGTCCGCGGGCAATATGCGTATGACACCCAGCAGGAGCATGTCCAACTCTTTCTGCGTGAGTTTCCATCGATTTCACCCTACAATAGGGCACAGCGCATCCGTATCGTTCTGCGAGAAGATACGATTGAGCGCATCGTTGATCTTGACAGTGAAGAGGCCGAGCTGAGCGCGGTTGAGCTTAATCCCGAGGTGATCACAAAATTGTATGGGAAGGTGTGGGAAGAGCGCCGTATCATCAAGCTCTACGACCTCCCTTCTCTGTTAGTCAAAGCCGTGCTTGCCGCCGAGGATCATCGCTTCTTTGAACACCGTGGCATTGACCTATGGCGTATTATGGGAGCTTTCCTCGCCAACTGGATGGAGGGCGACCTGGTTCAGGGCGGCAGTACACTCACTCAACAACTGATCAAAAATTTCTTTCTCTCCCCCGAACGCACCCTGGGGCGGAAACTGCTTGAGATTTGCATGGCCCTGATTGTGGAGCATCACTATTCTAAACTAGAGATTCTGGAGAATTATCTGAACGAGATCTACCTTGGGCAACGTGGACCAAAGGGCATTTTTGGCGTCTGGGAGGCGGCCCGTATCTATTTTGGCAAAGAACCACGTGACCTGACCCTGAGCGAAATGGCCCTCTTGGCTGGGGCCATTAAAGCGCCGAATCGCTATGATCCAAGCCGTCACCTCGACCGGGCGCTCCAGCGCCGTAACTATGTTCTGCGCCGTATGCGTGAACTGTATCCGTCCGAAATTCTTGAGGAAGACTATCAGGCTGCTCGAGACGTTGAGATCGTCCCGCGCCGGGCGACTCCTGGTCACAACGGGGCTCCCTATTTTGTTGACGCTATTCGGAAAAACCTTGAGGACGAGTACCCGAATGAAGTGCTGACAACGGCGGGGCTGCATATCTTTACCTCCTTGGATATGCGTCTGCAGCGCATCGCCCAAGAGGCTGTCCGCAGCGGCCTCAACAATCTTGAGGCGCGCTATGCGCACCTGCAGCGAGACGATCCCGAAGATCGCCTGCAGGCCTGTCTGATTGCGCTCCAACCCCAGAGCGGTCGGATCCGGGCCATGGTGGGTGGACGGGACTATCAGCAGTCTCAATTTAACCGCGCCACGCAAGCCCTGCGGCAACCCGGCTCAGTTTTTAAACCGGTGGTCTATCTGACCGCCCTGACGGGTAATGGCAAACACCACTACCATCCGGGCACGATGATTGAGGATGAGCCTTTTTTATGGGAGTTTGGTGATCAGGAGTGGAGCCCCAAAAACTACACCAGACGCTACCGTGGGCAGGTGAGCTTACGGCGAGCCCTGGCTCTATCATTGAACGCGGCCACGGCGCGTTTAGCCAGAGGAATTGGGCTCAAGCCGATCCAAGAAACCGCCTGGACTCTTGGGTTCCACAGCCCGCTGCCGTTATACCCCTCTCTCTCCCTAGGGGCGGCAGAGGTGAGTCCTTTTGAAGTGGCGATTGCGTTTGGGACGCTTGCCAATAACGGGATTCGGGTTACGCCGCGAGCCATTACCGGCATTGTCAACCGTGATGAGGAGGTCATAGCGCGTGAGGACCTCGTCTTTACCCAAGCCATTTCTCCCCAAGATGCCTATACAATCACGAACATGATGGAAACCGTTATGAATCGGGGAACTGCTAGGCGGGCGAGGGCAAACGGCTTTACCCGTCCCGCCGCGGGAAAAACGGGCACGACAAACGATTATGGCGATGCATGGTTTATGGGCTACACGCCCGATCTACTGGCCGTTGTCTGGGTTGGCTTTGACCGTCGTCAATCCCTGAGACTAGCCGGCGGACAGGCGGCGCTTCCGATCTGGACAGAATTTATGAAGCGGGCTCTTGAAGGCCGGCCAGCCCTCCCCTTTGTCCAGCCTGCACCAGCTCCGGCTAGATCCGTCAATGCTGTTGGCTCGGATTTCGCCCCGTCTTCACCACCTCTCCATCTGCCGGTCCGGTTTCAGGAACTCGATGGCCAAGCTCTGATCCCGACCGAGCACCTGCCTAGACCAAGCCGGATAAATGGCCGTAGCCCTTAGATGGATGTTGTGAAACATTGCACAAAAAATATCCCCCACCGACGCTCCCATCGCGGCCGACCGAGACACGGGGCGGTGTGGGTGGCGATGTCCGTAGTGTGGTGCTATGGAGCCGAATGCCACGCTCAGCCACAACCGAGCGACTTCGGGGACAAGGCGGTAAGCGAAGCCATTCGAGAGGAAGATCTCTCAGCCGGTCAGCCCCTCCAGCCATCAGGCTCGGCTAGCCTGGACGCTGGGCGTCCGTTTCGCAGCGGATGGGTGCCAAGCCGGCCTTTTCCGGCACGCGGCAGGACCGTTCCCTCCCCCTCCGTGTCCGGTTCTCCCGCCTTGCCCCTGCCCCGTGAGAAAACGCCCGCAGGACCAGACGAGAGAGCACAAGGGGCTGGCGAGACCGCAGACCTCTCGCCGGGCGACCTCGTTGCCCTGCGTTTTGTGGAAGAGGGGCGGAATATCTTAGAAGCAGGAGAGCTTGAGCGAGCGCAGCTCCTGTTTGAACGGGCAGTAGAACTTGCCCCGTTTCAGCCCTACAGCTACCACTTCCTCGGTCGCATCTCCTTCTCCCAGGGCAAGCTTCAACAAGCCCTGGCATTTTTACAAAAAGCCGAGTTGCTGTTGTCCCAGACAAATACCGCCTGGCTCGGCGAAACAATCTGTTTACGGGGACAGGTGACCGAGGACCTCGGAGATATTGAGGAAGCCCGCTCAGCCTATAACCGGTGTCTCCGTTTTGCCCCAGGCAACCTCCAGGCCGTGACGGCCCTGACCCGTTTGCCCCAACCTGAGCCAGTGTTTCCACTCGGTGTTCCCCAAACGAATGTTTTCCAAACACAACCTGACAGTACTGGGGATAGAGACGTCCTGCGATGACACGGCAGCCGCCGTTGTACGGGGACGGCATGTCCTAGCCAGTGTGGTATCTTCCCAAGACGCCGTCCACAGCCCGTATGGGGGCATCGTGCCAGAACTCGCCTCGCGTCACCACACGGGCAATATTGTCCCGATTGTGGACTCCGCCCTTCGGCAGGCCAAGGTGGGTGTGGAGGATCTCGACGGGATTGCCGTCACCTGTGGACCGGGCCTGATTGGCTCTCTCTTGGTCGGACTCTCATTTGCCAAAGCTTTAGCCTTTGCTCACTCGGTCCCGTTTGTTGGGGTTAACCATCTGGAGGGTCATCTCCTCGCCGTGCTGCTTGAGCAGGATATTGCCTTCCCTTTTGTGTGTCTTCTGGTCTCCGGCGGCCATACCTGTTTATATCATGCACGTGCTCCTGGAGCGTACGACCGGCTCGGTGCTACCCGCGATGACGCCGCTGGCGAGGCCTTTGATAAAGCCGCGAAGATGATGGGGTTTGGCTATCCCGGAGGACGCATTATTGACGGGCTGGCTCAGCGGGGCGATCCTACGGCTTTTGCCTTTCCCCGTGCACGTTTAAAAAAGGGGAAGTACGATTTTAGTTTTAGTGGCCTGAAGACGGCCATCCGCCAGTTTCTCCAGACTCCCCATCGGGAAACATTGGCCGAGGCCGACATTGCTGCCAGCTATCAAGAAGCCGTGGTCGATATGCTGCTAGAACCGACCCTGCGTGCCGTCCGAGACTTGGGCCTCAAGCGGGTCGTCGTCTCGGGCGGAGTGTCGGCCAATTCCCGCTTGCGGAAACGGATGGAGGACGAGGGGGAGCGGTGTGGTCTGCAGGTCTGGGTTCCGTCGCTTCCGCTGTGCACAGATAATGCCGCGATGATTGCCTTTGCCGGTGCATGGCGTCTCGCCGATGGACAGCGTGCTGGCCTTGATTTAAACGCCGCTGCCACCCTCCGCCTGTAGGCCCCGTGTGCCGCTCGGAGATGAAAGACAAGCCCCTCTCCGCTTATGCCTAGCCTTCTACAGCAAACCGCTTTTGCCCTGAGTGAGCTGAAAATCCGCCCTCACAGGCGGCTCGGCCAGCATTTTCTTATTGACGCCGAGGTTGTGCGGCGCATGATCCAAGCGGCTGAGCTGACTTCGGACACTGCCGTCTTAGAGATCGGACCTGGATTAGGCGTTGTCTCCGAGGCACTCCTCGATATCGGTGTTCAGCTCTATCTGGTTGAGGTCGACCGGGTGCTAGCCCAATGCTTGGCCCAGCGCTTGGCGCGCTTTGAGACCGTCCGGGTTGTGGCAGCCGATTTTTTGAAACTTGATATGGCGCGTACCTTTTCTCATACCCCCATCCGGGTCGTTGCCAGCTTGCCGTATCAAGTGGCAACCCCTATTCTCTTTCGTCTGCTCGAACATCGGACACGCTTTCCCGAAGCGACGGTGATGCTCCAAAAAGAAGTGGCTGAACGTGTCGGTGCTGGACCGGGCACAAAGGCGTATGGAGTGCTGTCTGTGTTGATGCAGCTGTACGCTGAGGTCAAGACAGTCTGTACGGTTGGACCACGGAGCTTCTTTCCCGCGCCAAGAGTACAATCCCAGGTGATCAAAATGGTCTTTCACGCCCAGCCTCGGGTGGCGGTCCACGACCTGCGCATGTTTACGCGGGTGGTGAGAGCCGCTTTTGCCCAGCGGCGTAAGACGCTGCGCAATACGCTACGCGCTGCTGGATTTTCGGCGCTTGAGGACATTGCGGCTCAGCTCAATCTCGACCTGCAGCGCCGCGGAGAAACCCTAGGCCTGGAAGAATTCGCCACTCTGGCAAACGCGTTCAGCAGACGGGACGGGCCAACCTAGCGTCCGCCCGATGCTGCCGGTAGGCGCTCAGCAATAGACCGAAATCTTGGGCCGAGAAATACTGCCCGTGGGGATCGAACTTCTTAATCGAACGTCGTAGGCGCTGCAGGTTCCGCCGGCAGCGGGAGGCTTGGAGTGGAGCTGGAAAGACGCGCGCTCGATCAAAGTCGATCAATAAGACTGCCGGAGTCTCGTCCTCAAAACGGACCAGGACGTTCGTCAGGTTGAGGTCCGCGTGCTGTATGCCTACCGCGTGCAGGCGCGCAATAGTGTGGGCGGCCGCCAGGACAACCTGCCGGCGTTGAGGGAGGCGTGGCCGCATCGTCAGCCAGGCCCACCAGTTTGTGTACCCGTCGGCAGCCCGGGAAATCAGCACGCCACGGTACAAGCAAAAAGACCGCCATTCGACACAGGCGCCAAGGACCTCTCCGGTCGGAACTCCGCGCTGGCGGGCGAGGTGGGTGACGTATAATTCGGCCAAGGGACGCGGAGGCTGGTCCCAGTAGGTGTCTCGTACAAAGTGGCGGATGAAGCCACCGCGCCGGTAGCGACGGATCAGCAGACTCCCATGCTCGCCAAGCGCAACCCGGACCATCTTCCCCCGTCCACCTTGAACGGCAGCGGGATCGGCCTTGGTCGGACCGGCCAGGGCCGGTCCAATCGTCTCTTCCCAGCCCACTTTCAGCCAACACAGCTGATGGGACGAGCGCTTGGCAACAAATTCGTGCGGAGGAGAAAGCCGAACCTTGCGAAACAACATCGGGAGAACGGTGCGATGACAACCAGTCTAGGAGGACTTCCGACCTTGGTTAAATTCCCACAGTTTAAGCCAGCTCACAAACACCTCATAGGCGGCAAAGATAGCCTCGCTAAACCCGATCATACCGAGCCGCCACCCGCCCTGCCAAATATAGACCCGCATGAAGACCAGCCCAGGCCGATACATGATGGTCCACAAGCGCGCTTTTTTGCCTTCGGTGGCAAGCTGGGCCGCCCGACGCGAAGTCGCCTCGTTCAGCTCCTGAAATCGCTCACGCAGGGATTGATCAGGGCTTGGCATAGGCGGCGGGCGGCGGGCGGAGTAGTTGATCGACTCCTGCCAGGACATCTTGGACGCCAATCGAACGCATACAGGCCTCTGTGTCACGCGGACAGCGCGGTCCGCCATGCCGACCACACGGGCGACAGAAGAGCTCTTTTTGCTCAACGACGACCGATTGAGGACTATACGGGCCGTATCCCAAGCTCGGTGTGGTTGCACAAAAAATCGCGACCACAGGTACGCCTCGAGCGACCGCGAGGTGCATCGGCGCACTATCATTGCTGACCACAACACGGGCCCGGTCGAGGAGTGCCATGAAGGTTTGCAGGTCCGTTTGTCCGGCTAGGTTCACCCCTCGTCCGTCGGCCCGGCTCTGAACGGCTCGGGTGAGGGCAAGATCGTCAGGACCCCCACACATGAGCACCCTGCCATAGCTCCGCTCCAGGGCCTGGACTAAGCCGGCATAGCCCTCAATCGTCCACCGTTTGGTGAACCAGACCGATCCTGGGCAGACAATAAAGAGCGGCTGTGCGGTGTCAAGCTGGTATCGTTCGAGGAGCGTCTGAGCCTTTTGTCGTGCGGCCTCGCTATACGTCACCCGTGGACGGGTCGCATACTGCTGGGGATCCAAGCCAAAGACGCGCAACAGACTTAAAATACGTTCAACCTCGTGTCCCTGTGCATCTCGAACCGCCGTCCGATGGTACAGAAACCAGCCCGGACTTTGCCGGAACCCCACCCGATAGGGGATACCCGCCAGGGCCAGTAAGAGGGCTGTGCGAAACGATTTATGGGGCGCAATGGCTAGGGTGAACCCCCTGTGTCCGAGCTGCCGGGCGGTACGGATCAGCCCGCTGAGTCCACGTCCTTGCGTTCGCTTGGCATCGACAACGACAGCGTCCACATCCGGATGCTGGGCTAACAGCGGCTCGGCCTGCGGCGTGGTCAGGACGCTCAACGACGTCGGCGCAAGGGTCTGACGCAGCGCGCTCAACAGCGGCGTGGTCAGCACCGTATCGCCCAGAAATCCGGTTTGGGCGACAAGCAAGCGGGGATGGGGAGGCAGCTGCATGAGGAGAGAGAGTGGAAAACTCGCTTAGCCGGCCACCTTACGAAAGCGCACGACCAGATTATCCTCCATCATCACGCGCGGGTGGATGAGCCAGGACTGGAGACGTTTGTTTTCGCGTTTTTGACGCGGATTCTTTTCCCGTAGTTGGAGGGTGTACCAGGTATAGGCCATAATCGGCAAGACAAACACGATCCACAGCCACCGCGAATAGCCCTTGACTTTACTGTGACCTAGCCGTTCGATTTCCAGGCCGTTTTGTTTGCTCAGATAATACAGGATAGGCAGATCAATCGGGTAGTTGTGAAAACGATGGGCGTCCTCGAGAGGCGTATCAAACGGAATAAAACGGCGCTTGGTCTTATGATAGCCGCTGAGAAAAAAATGCAGCCGCGAGTTGAGGCGCATAATGTTCGGGGTGGTTAGGATCAGGATGCCACCCGGCTTGAGGATCCGCGTCAGTTCTGTCAGGGCCAGGCGATGATTCTCCAGATGTTCGATCACCTCGACCAGCAAAAGAACATCAAAGCTAGCGTCGTCATACGGCAGGGGGTGACGCAAATCCACCCCATAATCAACCGGAATGTCATCCAGGCCGGGACCACTCGGCTCGAAGTTTGTCCCGCGCAAGACCAAACCGCGCGACCGCAGGGCCTGCAGGACCTCGCCCTCTTTACAGCTCACGTCCAGGAGCCGTTGACCCGGCGCTGACACATCAGCCAGCAGGTCGGTAACAGCTTTGATGAGGAACGGCGCGGCCATATCATTCCGTTTCGATTGAGTATTCTAGTTGGCGCTCAATCCTGGTGAGTAGACGGTCCGCGTCGCTGACCTCCATACGGACCCGCAGCGCTACTAGCTTCCCGGTCGGAAAAGGAAACCGCTCGAGTTTGACCAGATCCTTTTCGGTTGTGACAATGAGGTCACGCCCCTGGCTAGCCGTTACAATAGTCCGCCAATCCGTCTGTGTATAGGTATGGTGATCAGGAAAGGACACCACTTCGCTCAGCTCGGCTTCGTAGCGCTGTAGGAGCGCATAGAAGGGCAGAGGATTGGCAATACCAGCTACGGCCAACACGTGTTGACGATACAGCAGGGTGAGCGGCAGCTCCTGCCAGCCGTCTTGGACCGACTGGACGAGACTCGTGGGTATGAGGTCACCGTGGAAGATGGGAGATTTGTCTTGATCCCGGTCTAGATCTCCTCCCTTGAGCTGCTCGCCCGGCCGTGTTTTGGTTGACACTATAATATCGGCCCGTCGGGCGGCCGATAGCGGCTCGCGCAAGGGACCTGCCGGCAGCAGCCATTCTTTGTCAAGTCCGTGGCGAGTCTGGCGACCGGCGATGAGCAGCAGGTCAATATCGCGTTTGAGTTTACGGTGCTGGAAGCCGTCGTCAAGAATAACAACATCGCTGGCAAAATTTTGACCGGCCAGTTGGGCGGCTTTCAGCCGGTTTTTTCCGGCAATGACGACCCCTGAGAAGGCCCGGGATAGCATCACCGCCTCATCTCCAACCTCAGCCACAGTTGCCCAGATTTCTCCTCCAGCACCAACCGCTGTCGTGTCTGACCGACTCCCCTTGTAGCCCTGGGTCACAATACCGATGCGGTAGTTGGTGCGGAGCTGGAGGGCTTGGGCTAGCCACAGCACAAAGGGGGTCTTCCCGCTGCCTCCAACCGTCAGGTTCCCGACACTGATCACTTTTGGAACGGCCTCTTTTATTGGCAGCAGCCGCCAGTTGTACAACACATTCCGGCTGCGGACGAGGGCTGAAAAGCCGAGAGCAAAAGGGGTCAGAGACAACCACACAAGGCGGCTCCAGAGCTGCCGACGTTGCCAAATCGTTTGGATCACACGTGCCACAACCGCCATCTCTTCACCCCAACCGGAGCCCGAATTTCTGCTCGTGTACAGCGCTCAGGGTTCGCTCGACCGCGCCACGTTCCTGCTGAATAGCCGCATACGCCCGCCTCCCGACCTCCCGACTTACTGTGAGATCCTGCAGCAGGGGCCGCGCGTGTTGGACAAGGCTGGCCGCATCCACCACCTCGATCCCTCCGCCGGTCCGTTTGAGCGCTGCTACAATCGAGGCAAAATTGCGAGTATACGGCCCAAACAAAACCGGCACCCGGGCCAGTGCCGGTTCAATGACACTGTGTCCTCCCGGCCCTTTTACCAGACTGCCGCCGACAAAGGCGGCCGTCGCAGCGGAGTAAAAAGAGGCGAGTTCGCCCAAGCTGTCGAGCAGGAAGACCCCGATAGAGGGACCGCTGGGCGAGACGGGCCGGCTTCGTTTTGCGTAGTCCAAGCCCGCTTTTTTCAGCAGACTCTCGACTTCAGCAAAACGTTGCGGATAACGCGGGGCGAGCAGGAGGAGCAGTGCCGGGATGGCGGTTCTCAGCTGACGATAGCCGTCGAGCACGATCTCCTCTTCTCCCCGGTGCGTGCTGGCCGCTATCAAGACCGGGCGGTGGGCTAGGCCGTGCTGCGTGAGAATGGCTTTCCCCTGATCGTCGGACTGAACATTGCCGTCAACTTTAAAATTGCCGGTCACCATAACACGTTCGCGCGGAACCCCGGCAGCGATCACGCGTTCAGCATCGGCCTGGGTTTGCATACAGCACAAGCTGAGCGCACCAAACACGGGTTCAAACACGGGCCGCACCAATCCGTAGCGGCGCGCCGCCCGAGCGGAAAAACGGCCGCTCACCAGGATGGTCGGGATACCCTGTTGGCTTAAAATGGACAGACAGTTGGGCCATATTTCGGTTTCTGTAAAAAAAAAGATACGGGGTTGGAGCTGCCTCACTGTCCGTCTGACACACACCGGATGGTCGAGCGGGAAGTAGATGACCGCATCGGCCTCTGGCAGTCTGCTGCTGGCCGCGCTATAGGCCGTCGGGGTTAAAACTGACAGGACCACGGTGGCGTCGGGAAACCGCGCTTTCAGCCCCCGCAGAAAGGGCCGGGTCGCCAGGATCTCACCCACCGATGGGGCGTGCAGCCATAGCACTGGTTGGGTCCCCAGGCTGCGGGTGACGGCGGACGGCAGATGACTCAGCCGTTGTGCCAGGCCCAAACGGTACCGCGGGCGGACCAGCAGAGCAAGGCCGATGAACGGTAGGGCTAGGAGGCTACCCAGGGTCAGCAGACAGGTATACACAAGCCGGCCCATGTCGAGGCTTATCCTTATCCTGTAGAGTCCGGGGTGAAATAGGTGTCGGCCTGGGTCGTAATCTGACAGAGCTTGTGTTCTAACTCTTGGCGCTTCGTTTCCATCACCTCCGCCGACGCATCGGCCGGCACGCGTACCGGCCGTCCGACGATATACACAATCTTACTGAAGGGAAAGGGGATGAGCAGCCGATCCCAACTGCCGATCGTCGTTTTCCACGCCGCGCCATAGGTGACCGGATAGACCGGAGCTCCGGTTACGCGGGCTAACTGTACGACCCCGGATTTGGCCTGATAGCGCGGCCCGCGCGGGCCGTCGGGAACGATAATGAGGTCATAGCCCGCCTGATATGCCTCGATCATCCCTCTTAGCCCGGCGACCCCGCCATGAGTCGATGAGCCGCGCACGGACACGATCTTAAAGCGTCTGATGACCCGTGAGATAATTTCCCCATCCCGGTGAGCGCTATTCATAATGCAGGCTTTCTGACCTCGGTACGGGAAGGGCATCAGGACCAGCCGATTATGCCAAAAGGCCAGGATGACTTGTCCGCCCTGTGTCCAGTGGGCAAACACCTCCTGCGTGCCCACATACTCGACGCGCAGCGTCTTGCTCAATCCCCACAAGGCACCGAGGGCGAGACCGGTCCAGCCCCGGATTTTGAGCTCTTCAGCTCTGGAAAAACGGGGCGTATTAATGAAGGGTGGGAGACTGAAATTGGAGGTCATACAGCTTTCGATACTGGGCGTTATGGGCCAGCAGTTCTTCGTGACCGCCCTCTTCAACAATCCGTCCGTCTTGCATCACCACAATCCGATCGGCCCGCTGAATGGTCGATAAGCGGTGGGCAATGACGAGAACCGTGCGGTTTGCCATTACCCGTTCAACGGCCGCCTGAACCAGCCGTTCCGATTCGTTATCGAGTGAAGAGGTGGCTTCGTCAAGGATAAGAATTGGCGCGTTTTTGAGCAGGGCACGGGCAATCGCTAGCCGCTGCCGTTGGCCGCCGGACAGGCGGACGCCTAGCTCGCCAATAATGGTATCGTAGCCCTGGGGCAGGGCCGCGATGAAATCGTGGGCGTAGGCCGCCTTGGCCGCGGCTCCGATCTCTTCAAGCGGACGGGAGGGCCCGCCATAGGCAATATTATTGCGCACGGTGTCGTTAAACAGAAAGGTAAACTGGGTGACAACGGCGATCTGGGCCCGCAGGGATTGGAGCGTAATATCGCGGATATCGCTGCCATCGATGCAGATTCTGCCCCGCTCTACATCGTAAAACCGGGGGATTAGATCGGCCAGAGTACTCTTCCCACCTCCACTTGAGCCGACTAAAGCCACGACTTCGCCGGCGCGAATATTGAGACAAATATCCTTGAGCACCCACTCCTGCCCATAACGGAAAGAGACATGCTCAAAGCGCAGCCCTTGAGCGACCGCTTGCAAACACCGCGCCTGCGGCCGGTCGGCTACTTCTTGCGGTTCGTCCAGGACCTCAAAGAGACGCTCTGCCGCAGCTAATCCGGTTTGGATGGCTGCATTGGTCCGAGTCAGATGTTTAAACGGTTCGTACAAGAGCAACATGGCGGTCAAAAACGCCACAAAAGCGCCCTGGGTCCGCTCCCCCTCAATGACGCTAGAGCCGCCGTACCACACCACGGCGGCAATCCCGCAGGCCGCAACGAGCTCCACCATAGAGGGGACAAATGCCCGTAGTCGGCCGGCCCGCATGGCGTGGCGAAAGATCCGCCGGTTTTCCGTCGCAAAGCGTTTTTGCTCGTAGGCCTCCATACCAAACGCTTTGACCACCCGGTTGCCTTGAATAGCCTCCTGGAGCAGGGCCGAGAGGTAGCCGAGCGCCCCCTGGCCTTGGCGGCTAAAGCGGCGGACTTTCTTATACACCTGCATCAGCGGAAAGATGGTGATCGGAAAAACAATGAAGGCTACGACGGCTAGAAACCAGTCTTTGACAAACGCCACAATGACCAAGGCTAGCAGCGTGGTGCTATCTTTCATCATGGAGGCCGAAGTCTGGGTTAGCGCCTCACGGACCAGGGTCGTATCATTGGTGACCCGGGAAAGAATCGTGCCGGTCGGGTTGTTGTGAAAGTAGGAAACCGACAGATATTGGAGATGGCTGTTGAGACGGTTGCGCAGGTCTTCGACAATGCGCTGCCCCACATATTCCATCAGATAGGTATGACCAAAATTGACCAGCCCGCGGACAACAAACACTCCGATAATGATAAGCGGGAGGATGCGGAGCGAGTCCAGGTTTTTCTCGGCAAAGATATTGTCGAAGACATGCTCAACTACAAACGGAAGCGCTCCGCTAGTCACACTAAAGACGAGCATACAGCCGAGCGCGAGAAAAAACTGAGCCAGGTAGGGGCGCAAAAACGGCAGAAGGCGACGGTAGATTTTCACTGCTCGCGACCAGCTCTCGGCGTTGTGCTCTTCTCCAGCATGGTCAAAATCAGGGCGGCTGTCCGTTGCGTTGCGCCACCATCCCCTAACCGACGGCGAACTTCCTGCAAATCCCGTTGCACCACGCTATACGCTTGTGGGCTCCTGAGCAACTGCCGAACCTCGTGGGCAATCCGGTCTGGAGTTACCGCGCTCTGGAGCAGCTCCGGGACGATCCGCCGTTCGGCAATCAGATTTGGCATGCCGATAAAGGGCACCCCGACAAGCAAACGGGCCAGCGCATAGGTCAGCGGTGCCATACGATACACGATGACCATTGGCCGTTCGAGCAGGGCGATCTCAAGGGTGGCGGTTCCCGCAGCGACGACTGTGAGGTCCGCCGCGTGGACAACATTATAGGTGTCGCCCTGCACCACCCGGACGTTTGTCCGCTCAAAAAAGTTTCCCGCCAGCTTCTTCTCGACCGCAGCCCGGTCCAGGCTTGGCGCCAGTGCCAGGATAGCCTGATAGGGAGCGCCGAGGTGTGTTGCCGCTCCGAGCAAGGGAGACAACAGATAGCGAAGTTCCTGAGTGCGGCTGCCCGGTAACAGGGCAATCGTCGGTCGGTTTGGATCGAGCTGATAGCGCCGCAGGGTCTCCTCCCGCGAACGGGTCGCTCGTACTCGGTCAACTAGCGGGTGACCAACAAACTCCACAGCACAGCCGTGGGCGGCGTAGAACTCCGGTTCAAAGGGGAACACAACGGCCAGCTGATCAACCCGTTTGGCAATAGTGTAGACTCGCCGTTTCCGCCATGCCCACACCTGGGGACTGATGTAGTAGAACACCGGCACTCCGGCCTGGTTGGCGATTTTCGCCAAGCGCAGGTTAAACTCCGGGAAATCAATCAGGATCAGCAGGTCGGGTGGCTCGGCGCGCAAAAGCCCACTGAGCTGATGATAGGCGCCAATCAGGTTGCTCACCTTATCACGAGCCTCAAACAGTCCCATGCCGGCAATTGCGGCACTGTCGACCAGGGTTTGCATCCCGGCTGCCCGCAGTGCTGGCCCACCAACACCGAAGATCTCAACGGACGGCGCTTGATCTTTGAGCATGTTGACCACGTCTGCGCCGTGCATATCGCCCGAGGTCTCGCCAGCGACAAGCAAAATACGCCATTTGGAGGGCTGAAGGCTGCAGGCCGAAGGCGCTGGGAGAGAAAGAGGGGGCATCTAGGGGATCTCGAGGCTGGCAATGATCCGTTCGGCTAGTTCCAGGGCCTGTAGCCCCTCGCGGCCACTGACAATAGGAGGGTGCCGAGTGCGCACGGCGCGGAGAAAGTCACGGATTTCTTCTTCAAGCGCGTCTTCCCCACTGATCTCGCGCTCCTCAAAGTTCAGGTTTGGCAGGGAACTGGACTTAGCCCCGGGCTCACGCCGACAAATCTGTATGCGGTGTTTGCCGTAATCAACGACAAGATAGGTGTCGGGCTGAAAAATACGCATCTTACGCTCACGTTTGAGGGCGACTCGGCTTGCCGTGATATTGGCAATACAGCCCGAAGCAAAGCGCAGGCGGACATGGGCGATATCCGGCTCCTGGGTCAGGACCGGGACACCGAAGGCCTCGATTGAGCTGGGCTCTGAGCGGACGACACTCAACACCACGTCTAGGTCGTGAATCATCAGATCTCGCACCACATCAACATCGGTTCCGCGCTCCACAAAAGGTGCGACACGTTGACATTCGATAAAACGGGGGGTGGTCAAGAGCCCGCTCAACGAGCGCAGGGCTGGATTAAAGCGTTCAAGGTGACCGACCTGAAGAATACGCTCGGTTTGGGCGGCCAACTCAACTAGCTCACGCCCTTCTGCACCAGTTGCGGTTAGCGGTTTTTCCACTAAGACATCAATACCATGCCTCAGAAAATCCCGCGCAATCACGTAGTGCAGCTGGGTGGGGACCGCAATACTCACACACTCAACCCGGCGAAGTAGGTCCCGATAATCACTGAAGGCCTTGGTCTGGTAGCGGCTGGCCAGTTCAGCCGCTTTGTGGTGGCGAACATCAACTAACCCGACGAGTGTGACGTCGGGCTGGGCCATATACTTCTGGACATGGAATTGCCCCAGATGGCCGACGCCGACGACACCGACCCGCAGAGGTGCAGCACGGGTACTCATGGATCGGATACGGCACGGTATGTGTGGCCTGGTCTGTTCATGGACATTGGGGCAAACGAACGCTACTCTCCGTACACTATGGCAGGTTTTGGTTTGGAATCCAATCTGGCCATACGACGGGCAGGGTGCGTGGGGGCACTGTTCTCAAGCGTGCAGCGTGCGAGGGGTGAGAATCAAGCCAAGGGGTCGTCTTAAGGTAAACAGCTTGAACCTGCCGGGCGAGAGGCCGCTATGCGGTGCATATAAAGTAAAGAACCGAAGAGCCGCCCTCCGAATAGCGTGTGGCTTGGTACTCGGTTGAGTGTACCAGAGACGACAGAGGAGGGGGCACGGAGGGCGTGTGGGGAGGGGGGAGTCTGGGGCGTGCAGGTGAGAGAGGGCATGATAATGATTAAGGTTGCCTCCAAAGAGGAGACAGGCCTCCTCTCCTCATCAGTTGTCCGTTTCCGCGGCTGGCCGATTGGCCGCCTGGTATTCGGCCGGGAAGAGGGATGGCAGTTTGAGGCGGATGCGCTCATAGAGGGGCGGTTGCGCGATCGTGACTACGGTGAGGTCAAACTCAGGGCTGTCCTTGAGGCTTTGGCGGCGGCTGTTGCGCGTGAGGACGACTATTTTGACCGGCTGAGCGCTTGACAGTATACATCGCACCGTAGGGAGGGGAAGGTGGCGTGCGGGATTTTCCGGCGCTCTCGAACTGTTTGGCATGGCATCAGGAGAACTCTGCGTCATTCTAGAGAATGTCCAATCCGCGCCGCACTTCCTGGTCTTGCTTCGGGCTCTCGTCTATCGCCAATGCCCTCTAGGTCTCAATGGGGCGGAGGGGTTGCTCTCTCCATCCTGAAGCCCACAGCAGGACGTGAAGCCTTGAATGCTGCTTCGAAATCAACACCCGTACCACACTATCGCTGCTGCGGACCGTCTGATTGCGCCAATCGCCGCTGACCATGCCGAATCTTTCGCCAACGGGTGGTTTTCGCCGCGATACGGGAGTTCGCACTTTGCGGTCCGTTGGAGGACCCTCCCCCCGACCTGAGGTGCCCGCTTGCCCTAGAGCTGAAAACCGTCTATGGATGCGTACCTGAATCCTGAGCTGAGCCGAGGAGTCGTATGGACTATCCGAAACTCCGCCCGATTGAAGCCTTTCCGGTTGCCGTCGAAAACGGCACGCGCATCTATATACGCGACCCGCTCAATTATGCGACCGAGCCGCTACTGTTGCCCCGAGTCACCTATTTTATCCTCAGCCATTTTGACGGCCAACACTCGCTGCTGGATATCCAGGAGGCGTTTGCCCGCAAATGTAATCAAGTACTCCCCAGTGATCAGCTGCGCAAACTCGTGGGACAGCTGGATTCCTACTATTACCTGGACAGCGACCGCTTTGCTCAGCTGCAGCAAGACACGCTCAATGACTTTCGTCAGGCCTCGGTGCGAGACATGGCCCATGCCGATACCTGTTATTCGTCCCACGCGGACGAATTTAGCCGCCAACTCACGGCCTTTTTCGTCGGCGATGAGGGGCCGGGACTGCCCAGCGCTCCAGACCAAACCCAGTCTCCGCTGCGCGGCCTCATCGCCCCCCATATTGATCTGCGGGTCGGCGGCCCGACCTACGCCTGGGCCTACAAGGAGCTGGCCGAGCGGTGCGATGCCGACCTCTTCGTCGTGCTCGGCACCTCGCACTACGGCACCAACGACCTGTTTGTCTCAACCCTGAAAGACTACGATACGCCGCTGGGACCGGTGAAAACCGATCAGGTCTTCCTGCGTGCCCTCCAGGCCAATTACAGCCAGGACCTGTTTGCCGACGAACTGTTGCACCGCACCGAGCACTCGCTCGAATTCCAAATGTTGTTCCTACGGTACGTGCTGGCCGACAGGCGAGATTTGACGGTCGTGCCGATTCTGGTGTCGTCTTTTCACCACATGATCATGACCAAAACCCCACCGACTGAGACTTCCCGTGTGGCGGATTTTCTGACCGCTCTACACAAGACGATTGCCGACAGTCGCCGCTCGGTGTGTTTTGTGGCCGGAGTAGACTTTGCCCATGTGGGACAAAAGTTTGGCGATCACGGTGAGCTGACTCAGGACTTTCTGGATTGGGTAGAAGCCGAAGACCGGCGGCTGATCCAAGCCCTGGAAAACGTCGATCCGGACGATTTCTTTGACCAGATTGCTAAAGACGCGGATAAACGCCGGGTATGCGGTTTTGCGCCGATGTATACCATGTTGCATCTGCTCAATACCAAGCACGGCAAGCTGCTCAAATATGACCGCTCGCTCGATCGCCAGACCCAGTCGTCGGTCAGCTTTGCCAGTTTAGCCTTCTACTGAGCACGGGGCGAGACGCCTAGGGTTTTTCTCCTTCATAGCTAATCCGATAAAGCACGTTGGCCCGGTCGTCTGAGACCACTAGCGCGCCGTCGGGCATGACAAGGACATCCGCCGGCCGGCCCCAGGCCGAACGGCCTTGCAACCAGCCCTGGGCAAAGACCTCGTATGAGATCGGAGCGTTATCTTTGAGCCGGACTAGGCTGATTCGGTAGCCAATTGGATCGCTACGGTTCCAAGAGCCGTGCTCGGCAATAAAAATCTGGTTGTGGTAGGCCGTCGGGAACATCGTGCCGGTATAAAAGCGCATGCCAAGCGCCGCAACGTGGGGACCGAGTTCTTGGGCTGTTCCGGCAAAATCGGCACATGGGCGTTGGTGACCAAACTCTGGGTCAGGAATACGGCCCGCGTGACAGTACGGAAAACCAAAATGAAGACCCGGCTCGGGGGCCCGGTTCAACTCGTCTGGAGGAATATCATTGCCCAGATTGTCCCGCCCATTATCGGTAAACCAGAGCTCCTCGGTGTGTGGGTGCCAGTCAAATCCGACCGTATTTCTAATCCCCTGGGCAAAGACCTCGACCTCACTGCCGTCGACGTTCATGCGCAGCAGTGAGGCGTAACGTTCGTCCGCTCGAGTGCACACGTTACACGGTGCGCCCACCGGTACATAGAGTTTGCCGTCCGGCCCAAAGCCGATAAATTTCCAGCCGTGCCAGCGGTCGGTAGGCAGCCGGCTAGTGACTACCACCGGCCGGGGTGGATTGTCGAGCCGGTTCTCAATATTGTCAAAACGCAAGATGCGGTGGATTTCGGCCACATACAGGGCACCGTCATGGAAGGCCACGCCGTTTGGCGCAAACAGTCCGTCCGCTAGGCGAACAACTGTCTCGGCTGTGTGATCGGCGTTACTGTCGAGGAGCGCGTAGACGCTACCCTCGGAGCGCGTGCCGACAAAAACCGTTCCTTGAGCGCCGAGGGCCAGGGAGCGGGCGTTAGGGACATCGGTTGCGTACAGACTGATGGAAAAGCCGTCCGGCAGCTGAATGGCGCCCAGACGGTCCGACGATTCGCTGGCGGTTGAGCTGCAGGCGACGAGGCCGACAAGAACGGCCATATACACATACATGGGGAATCTTAATGACACGGATAGGGTTTCCTCGGTGGGGGATGGCTCCAACTGTGACACGCCAGGCATGATCCATCAAGCTCCTCTGTGTTGATGCGCCTTTTGTTCGCTGGCATAACAGAAGAAGTGAGGAGGGTGGTATGATTTTGACCCGCAGACAGAGAGAGATTTGGGAATATCTGGGCACCTACACCGCCACCTATGGCTACGCGCCCACCCTCGAAGAGATCGGAGCTCATTTTGGGCTGTCTTCGCTGGCCACCGTTCATAAACATCTCAGTAACCTTGAGCGCAAAGGGGTTATTACCCGCAAGTGGAATCTCAGTCGGGCGATTGAATTGACGCCGCCCCAAAAAACGGCTCAGGCGTTAGAGCTGCCCTTGCTCGGTCAGGTCGCGGCCGGACTGCCGATTGAAGCGGTTGAAATTCAGGACGTGTTGTCCGTTCCGGTTGACCTGCTCCGGAGACCCCACGAATCCTTCGCCCTGCAGGTCAAAGGCCGCTCCATGGTTGACGAGGGCATCTTGGACGGAGATTTCATCGTTGTTGAGAAGCGACCCAACGCCGATAATGGGGAAACCGTTGTCGCTCTGATTCATGGGGACGCTACGGTCAAAAAGTTCTACCGTGAACCGGGCGGCCGCGTTCGCCTCCAACCCGCCAATCCCGAGGTGGAGCCGATTATGGTTGACGAAACCGAGGTCGAAATCCGAGGCGTGGTCAGCGCGGTGGTGCGAAAATATAGGAAGTAAAAGATTGTTCGCTCCGACCCATCTGCCATGGCTTTCTCCCTGTACATCCACATTCCCTACTGTCTGGTGAAATGCCCCTACTGCGATTTTAATGCCTACGGGGGGCGAAGCTGGCCGGAAGAGCGCTATGTTGACGCGCTGTGCACTGAACTCCGCCACGCGGTCGAGCAGCCGGTCTGGCGGGCCGAGCAGGTTGAGACGATTTACTTTGGCGGCGGTACGCCCTCGCTTTTTGCGCCCGCCTCAATTGAGCGTTTTCTGCGCATGGTGGCTCGGCTGTGCCCCCTTGCCACCGAACCTGAAATCAGTCTGGAAGCGGACCCGGCTTCGGTTAGCCAAGACACACTCGACGGCTTTGGGGCTGGAGAGGTCAACCGGCTGAGCTTTGGCGTCCAATCTTTCCAGCCCGCGGTGCTGAAAACGCTGGGCCGCTTACACAGCCGGCACGACGCCCACCGGGCCATCAGCTGGGCCCGTCAGGCCGGCTTTACTAATCTGAGTCTTGATCTCATGTTTGGCATACCGGGGCAGACCCTGCCCTTATTAGAGGCCGACCTCGCGCAGGCGCTCGCCTACCAGCCTGAGCATATCTCAATCTATAATCTGAGCTACGAAGAGGGCACCCCGTTTTTTTTGTGGCGGCAAACCGGCCGTTTGCGCCCGATCGACGAAGAGCTGGAAGTGGCCATGTTTGAGCTGATTCAAGACTCCTGCCTGAGTCATGGCTACGCCCAGTACGAAATCTCAAACTTTGCTCGTCCAGGCTTTGCCTCCCAACACAACCGTCGCTACTGGACAGGCCAGAATTATCTTGGCCTCGGGGCCGGGGCACATTCTTTTTGCCGTGAACCGGGCTGGGGAAGGCGCTGGAGTAACGAGACCAGCCCCCGCGCCTATATGGCCAAGGTCATCTCGGGCGGAGACGCGCGGTGCTTTGAAGAGGCACTGAATCAAGACCAGGCGAAGGCTGAGTTCATGTTTCTCAGCCTTCGCCAGCTCGACGGCTTTGCGCCCGAGGCGTTTGCCGCTCGGTTTGGGGTGAGTCTAGAAGTGGCCTTCCCACAGGTGAACGATCTGATTGGTGCGGGTGTGCTGCAGCAAGAAGCCGGGCGGGTGAAGCTTTCCCGACGGGGGCAGCTGATTGCCGATACGGTTTTTGCGGCTTTTGTGTAGGGGGCAAGAGGAGGCGTGCTGCACGTTACGGATGGGAAAAGTACTCGTACAACACCTGCATATACGGTCCGCACGCGCGTCGGGCTTTGACAAAGTCACGTGCCTCTTCGAGCCTCAGGCTGTGATGGGCGTGTAGATAGGCGATAGCCAGCGTCGGGGCCCGATTACAGCCCGCATTGCAGTGCACGAAAACCGTCCTGCCAGCTTGGACAAAGCTGTGGAGTGCGCTCAGGGCTTGGGGGAGGCTGGCGGCCAAGCTCTGACAGTTGAAGTCAGCGACCGGCACCCGAGAGAAGGTGATCTGGTGCTGACCATAGGTCGAGTCCAGAGCGGGCAGACTGAGATGGTTGAGCGTGAGATCCTCGTCGTCCTGGAGGCTTAAGACTGCGGCGATTCCGAATTCTTGCTGCAACCAGGCGATGTCTTCAACCCGGGGGTATTCACCAACATACAGGGCGGGAAGAATCTCGCACACCTCGGGCCGTCGGTCACGGGTCGGGACGCTCTCAACAGGCAAAAAAGGGTCGTAAAAATCAGCCATAGCGGCAAGCTAGAGGAGCGCGCCGGGTGGGTCAAGACCGCCCCGGGTGGTCCCTCAGCCAAGAGGCTTGCCAGAACCAGGGTATTTCCGCTAGGTAATAGGAAGATAAGACGGTCTAACGATTCCCGGAAAAGGAGGATCCCAACATGAGTGCAGACAACGAAAAATTGGTCACTGATTTCTGTCAGGCGTGGTCAAAGAAGAACACCGACGAGGTGCTGGACTACCTCACGGAAGACTGCTTTTACCACAATATCCCGATGGAGCCGTGTATCGGCTACGACGCTATTCGCAAGTTTGTCGAACCCTTCCTGGGTGGTGCAGACAGGGTGCAGTTTGATATCCTCCACACCACCTCGACCGGCAATGTGGTCATGAATGAACGGGTTGATCACTTTGTCATGGGTGAGAAAAAGCTCTCTCTGCCTGTTGCCGGTGTGTTTGAAATCCAAAATGGCAAGATTGCGTCTTGGCGCGATTACTTCGACCTCGAGACATTCAACACGCAGATGAACGGGTAAGCGGGCCTGCCGTCGTCGCCCCCGAACGTTCCTGCAGAGAGAGAAAGGCCGGTATATGGAGAAATTTGTTCCTGGGCTTGAAGGTGTGCCCATTATGGAGTCGCAGGTTGGTTTTATCAACGGCCAGGAAGGCATCCTCGAATACCGCGGTATTCCGATTGAGGAACTGGCGGAGAAAAGCTCCTACGAAGAAGTGGCGTATTTGTTATTGTGGGGAAAGCTGCCCACGCGCCAAGAGTTGGATAAATTCGATCAGGATCTACGCACCCACCGTCGGATCAAATATCGGGTCATCGACGTGCTCAAATCGTTTCCAGAAAATGGTCATCCTATGGACGCCTTGCAATCGGTGGTGGCGGCCTTGGGCATGTTCTATCCGGCAAAAGACGTGGCCGACCAGGAACAGAACTACTGGTCAATTGTGCGCCTGATCGCCAAGATGCCGACGATCGTGGCCGCCTTTGAGCGTATGCGCCACGGTGACGAACCGGTCAAACCGCGGGATGACCTGTCCCATGCGGCCAATTTTCTGTGGATGTTGAACGAAAAAGAGCCTGACCCGTTGGAAGCGCACATCATGGATGTGTGTCTGATTTTACACGCCGAGCACACGATGAACGCGTCGACCTTTAGTGGGTTGGTGGTTGGCTCGACCCTGGCCGATCCGTATACCATGGTGTCCTCGGCGATTGGGGCGCTGACTGGCCCTCTGCACGGCGGAGCAAATGAGCAGGCGCTGCGCATGTTTCGTGAAATAGAAACGATTGACAAGGTGCGTCCCTATATAGAGGCTAAGCTCAAAGCCAAGGCCAAGATCATGGGCGTTGGGCACCGTGTGTACAAAGTCAAAGACCCGCGTGCGTATGCCTTGCAGAGCTTAGCCAATAACCTGTTTGAGCAAAAGGGCGAGCATCCTCTGTATAAAGTCGCCCAAGAAGTGGAAACCGTCATTGGCGAGCACGTCGGTCGGAAAGGCATCGCCTCAAACGTCGATTTTTATTCTGGGGTGGTCTACGATAAGCTTGGTATCCCGATCGACCAGTTCACTCCCATCTTTGCCATTGCGCGGGTGGCGGGCTGGCTGGCGCACTGGGTCGAGCAACTGCCGAACAACCGGATTTTCCGGCCTACTCAGGTCTACACCGGCGACCACAACGCCCCCTATGTGCAGGCTGAGCAGCGTACCTAGCAGATCCCGGGCGTGAGAGGGATTCTCCCCCCCCTTCCGCCCACTTGGTCTATCCTCTGCCCGACACCTCTGGATTGGCACAATTCAGAGGTGCTTGTCCGTGCCGGATCCGATTTACATTCTCGGCCACTTTCTTCCCAATGCCCCCCAGGCTCAGATCTGTGGCACCGCCAAAGTGCGGGGTGGCAATCACGTTATAGGAAAAGAGAGGGTCGGTCGGGTCAAACGGCTCTTGCCAAAACACATCAAGGCCGGCACCGCCAATCCGCTTTTCTTTGAGGGCGGCTAAAAAGGCGTCATAATCCAGGACCGGGCCACGCGCGACATTGATGATAAACGCGCTGGGCTTCATACGGGCGAACTCGGCGGCTCCGATCAGACCGCGTGTTTCGTCGTTCAGAGGTGGCGAGATAATGACAAAATCGGCCTGGCCAAGGACCTCGTGTAGGTCATCGAGCTTGCCGTGAAAATTGACCGAGATGGCGTTTTCTTCAGGCGTGCCTTTGGGACCGTGTTTGGAGATGGCCAGGATTTTGTCCATTTCAAAACCGGCCAAACGGCGCGCAACTTCGCGGCCAATACCTCCATACCCGATAATCGCCGCCGTGCGGCCCTTGAGGGTACGGCCCATGGGAGTGCCGAGCTTTTTCTGGGCGATGCTCTCCGTGGCCTGGGGATATTGGCGAGCTAGGGCGAGCATAAAAAACAGACTCAGTTCGGCGACCGATTCGGCATTCCCGGTGCCTGCGCTAGGCACATTGGCGACGTACACCCCGGCCTGGGTCGCGGCCGGAATATCGACCGAATCAAGCCCGGCTCCGTACTGTTGGACGAGTTTGAGACTCGGCGAGGTAAACGCTGCCGGGCCAATTTCTGAAACCGTCGGAATGAGCACATCGGCCTGCTGAGCTACCTCAGCGACCTGTTCGGGCAGGCACTCCAAAACCTCGTCGTCCGGCAGCTCTTTTTGCAGGATGTTCCTGATGTAGGCTAATCCCTTACGGCAAAAGTAAAGACGCATGGCTGTTTTTCCCTTGATCGTTATGGGTGTCTGGCAGATAATAGGCCGCTCACCGCTTCTGGCCTCGAAGACTGAAGGAGGGATCACTATGGATTACAGTCGTTATCATTATCTGAGCGCCGAACGCAAGGACAGCATTCTGACCCTGGCTTTTAATCGGCCGGACTCCCTAAATGCCATTAACGCTGAGCTGCATACCGAACTCTCGCACATCTTTGCCGATATCGCCCACGATCAAGAGACCGAGGTGGTGATCCTGACCGGTAAGGGCCGGGCCTTTTGTGCGGGCGGAGATATCAAGTGGTTTCAGGACATGACCGGGCCGCAGCTTGATGCCCTGTTCTCGGAGGCGCGCAAGATTATTATCGATATGTTAGAGGTCGAGCAACCAATTATTGCCGCGATCAACGGCCCGGCAACCGGCTTAGGAGCGACCTTGGCCCTGTTTTGTGATGTGATTTACGCCGCCCAAAACGCCAGGATTGGTGACCCACACGTGCGGGTCGGGGTCGTTGCTGGTGACGGCGGGGCAATTATCTGGCCGTGGCTGGTCGGCGCGGCCCGGGCCAAGGAATTTCTGATGACCGGCGACCTGGTGACCGCCCAAGAGGCCGAACGCATCGGGCTGGTGAACTACGTGGTGCCCAATGAGGAACTGATGGAGCGGGCGACCGCGTTTGCCACTCGCTTGGCCAACGGCCCCACCAAAGCGATTCGCTGGACCAAGGTGTCGGTGAATAAGATTTTGCGCGATACGGCTAATTTAGTTCTGGATACGTCTCTGGCTTTGGAGAAACACTGCTTCCATACCGAAGATCATAAGGAGGCCATTCGCTCCTTTGTGGAAAAACGAGAGCCCAAATTCACCGGCAATTAAGGAGACCCTGATGAGCGATACCCCCAACCCGCTCGGTCGCCTGCTTGATTTCTCGGGTAAAACCGCGCTGGTGGCCGGCGTCCTAGATGAACACTCGATTGGCTGGCCAATCGCCAAACTGCTCAACGACGGCGGGGCACGGGTCGCCCTATCGATTCAGCGCAAAGCCGTCCGCCGCATGCTGGGCACAATCCCGGAGCAACTCAACAATCCACTCATCCTTGAATGCGACGTGAGCAAAGATGAGCAGATTGAGCGGTTGTTTGGCGAGCTGGGCCAAGAGTTTGGTCAGCTCGATTTTCTCATTCACTCCGTTGCCTACGCCCCGCCGCAGTCTTTTCAGCGACGTTTTATGCAGATTGGACGGGCCGACTTTCAGCTGGCTATGGACATCAGCGCCTACTCGCTGATTGCGCTGGCCCACGGCGCGTTTCCGTTGATGAAGGACCGCGGCGGCTGCGTTCTGGCCATGACCTATTATGCCGGCGAGAAGGTCATCCCCGGCTACCAGCTGATGAGTATTACCAAGGCGGCGCTGGATAATATCATCAGGAATCTGGCCTACGACCTAGCCCCCCACCGTATCCGGGTCAATGGTCTGTCGCCCGGCCCGACTGCCACCAAGGCCGGGACGAGCATCCCCGGCTTTGCCATCATGCAGGACCATATGAAGCGCTTTGCGCCCCTCCAGACCGAGATTCTGAACTCTGACACGGGCAAGGCGGCGTTGTTTCTCTGTAGTCCTTTGGCCGAGAAGATTACCGGAGAAATTGTCCACGTTGACAGCGGCTATAATATTCTGGGCATGTCGGTTGAGCGGCCGCCCGCAGAGTGAGGGGGAGGGGTAGGCCGACATACTACGAAAGAGGCTCGACAACGTGGACCACATCACACTAGGTCTTGCTTCCTATGACCTCACGGATATCTTGTATGCCTTTTCTGCTGATGATTCGGCTGAGCCCCTGAGTAATACGCCGAGGCAGCGACGGCCCCTCATAGATCAAGCCCGTGTAGACCTGGACGAGTGAGGCCCCGGCACAGATGCGTTCATAGGCGTCTGCGGCGGAGAAGATGCCGCCGACACCGATCAAGGGTAGCTTGCCTTCAACGGCTTGAAACAGGGTACGCAGGACCTCGGTTGCCCGTTTGGCCAAGGGCCGGCCGCTCAGGCCGCCGACTTCGTTGAGTGGGCCGTGTAGGTCTGGTCGGGCAAGGGTGGTATTGGTGGCGATCAGTCCGGCGAGGCCAAGGTCAAGCGCTAGGCTGGCGATTTCGTGAATGGCCGCATCGCTTAGGTCGGGCGCAATCTTGACCAGGAGCGGTTTTGGATTGGTGTGGGTCTGACGGGCGAAGTGAGCGGTCTGCTTGAGCAGGGCTTCTAGCAGGCTTCCAAGGCGTTCAATCTGCTGGAGTTTGCGCAGCTCGGGAGTGTTGGGGGAGCTGACGTTTACCACGAGGTAATCGGCAAAGGGCAGGAGTTGGGCGTGGCTGTCTAGGTAGTCGTCGGTCGCGGCGTCAAGGGGCACGGCTTTGGACTTGCCGATATTGATGCCGAGGGGGATGGGGCTTGGCCGGTCGGTGAGCAGGTGCTCTAGATGCCGAGCTGCCGCGGTTGCCCCGTCGTTGTTGAAGCCGAAGCGATTGATGCAGGCGCGGTCTTTGGTCAGACGAAAGAGGCGCGGCCTGGGGTTGCCTGGCTGGGCCTGGGCGGTTAGTGTTCCGAGCTCGGCAAAGCCGAAGCCCAGGGCCGACCAGACCAGAGGGACAGCAGCGTTTTTATCATAGCCGGCGGCCAGTCCGACCGGATTGGGGAAATGTTGGTTCCAGAGTTGCTGGCTGAGGCGGGGAGCGCTTAGCGGTGCTGGTTTGAGCCGAGCGGCTTGCAGCAGCCAGAGGGCGTTAAGGGCGAGGTCGTGGGCACGTTCCGGGTCAAGGGAGAAGAGAAGGGGGCGGAGGAGGGGATAGAGTGACAAAGCCCTGACGAAGGAGAGCGCAGAGACGCGGCTCAGAGTGAGAGAGGATGGGAAGGGGCGGGGGCTCCTTCCCGCTCTGTGTGAGTGCGGCTATCCCAGGCCGTACAGGCCAGCGCAGTTGGATGAGATCATCTTCTCGACCTCATCCTCAGGGACCCCGGCAAAGTCACGCGCGATCACCTCTTGCGATTTTGGCCAGGTCGAATCAGAGTGCGGAAAATCCGAGGCCCACATCAGGTTTTCGACCCCTACAAACTCACGGGTCAGTACTCCAATCCGGTCATCCTGAAAGGTGGCGTATACCTGGCGCTTGAAGTAGAAGCTGGGCGGCTGGGGAATGACTACGTCCTTCTCCAGGTACTGATACTTCTCATAGGCGTGATCCATGCGCTGGAGATAATGACCGATCCAGCCAATATCATTTTCCGCGGAGATAACCCTCAGGTTGGGAAAACGCTCCAGCACCCCGCCAAAGATCATATCGCTCAAAGACCGCTCTAGGGCGTGGGGCAGACACGGGTAGCTCTTCATCACGCTATCCCCGATACCACTGCCTTTTCGACCGGTCAGAATATGCAGGGCCAGCGGTAGTCCGGCGTCCTGCGCCGCGGCCCACAGAGGATTCCAGACCGGATTATCGTAGGGCCGATCTTCGGGTGGGATGCCCCAGATCAAGCCCCCTCTGAGACCTAGCTTGGCGCTCCGCTCGACTTCGCGCACGGCTTCCTGCACGTCATCCATCGGAATCAGCGCGATTCCGGCAAAACGGCTTGTGTCGTAGCTACAGAACTCGGCCAGCCAGTCATTATAGGCCCGGAAGCTGGCCGCCCGGAGCCCGCCATCCTCAATGCCGTACAGCATCATGCCTAGGCTGGTATACAACACTTCGCCGGCCACACCATCAATATCCTGGTCCTTGACCCGTTGCGCGGGGTCCCAGGCGCCGGGCCGAACTCCGGTATAGCCCTTGTTCATCTCATTTGAGTAGGCTTTGGGATCAACCCCGGCAACGGCAAAGGCAGACACCGAAAAGGGCTGGAGCCCCTCGCATACAAAGAAATCGCCCTTAATCCCGTTGGCTTCCTTGATGATATGCGGTGCTCGGTTACGAAAGCGGGCATCTATACGTGATGTCCACACGTCCGCAGGTTCAACGACGTGGGAATCGGCGGAAAAGATTCTTGCTGCGCTCATGTTTCCTCCTCGTATCCTTACGTGGTGTCTTCATACTCGCTCTAGCCCCGCTGCTGGGGGAGGGGGCAGGCTTGGTATTGTACGCTGATCTCTGCTGAATATACAGACGATCATCATTGTCTCAGTCTTTCAACTGGGCTAATGCCTGGAAGGCGGCCGCCTGGTGGGCACTTTTTTTGCTCGGTCCTTCGCCCCGCCCATAGGCTTTTCCGGCAATTGTGACCTGACTGACAAAGCGCTTTTGATGGTCGGGGCCTCTGACCTCAACTACCTCGTAGGTCGGGGTCTGCTTAAAAATCTTCTGGGTCAGCTCTTGTAAATGGGTCTTGCTGTCAAATTGGCTGACCGCGGGTTTGTGTTCAAGGTCTGGAGCGAAATGGTTCTCCACTAGCCGCAGTGCCGGACCAAAGCCGCCATCAAGATAGACCGCCCCTAGGACAGCCTCATACGCGCAGGCCAGAATAGAACCTTTCTGTCGACCGCCGCTGCGCTCTTCGCCCCAGCCCAAACGCAGCCAGCGGCCTACTGCTAGGGCCTCGGCTTTGTGGCCCAACACCTGGGCGTTGACCAACGCAGCGCGCATTTTTGACAGCTCACCCTCGCGTGATTTGGGAAAGCGCTTGAGGAGCAGATCGCTGATCGCCATATCGAGAACCGCATCACCTAGAAACTCGAGTTTTTCGTTGGTTTCCTCTCCGGGTTTGAGGGGAAAGGAGCAGTGCGTCAGGGCCAGGGTCAGCAACTCCTGGCGGCGGAAGTGATAGCCGAAGGAGGTCTCGAACTCAGCGTATGAGGGGTGGCTAGGCATAGGACCTTGGGCGCTAAGTGTCGGGAGACGCGATTTTTCCCCGCACGCTGCCTGCGCTGACGCGGCTCAGGTGGACCAACACCTCGCGATTCATGTGCTCGTCGCCGCCCGCGGCCAAGACTCTCAGATAGTTGCGACTATAGCCCTTGAGGAGTCCGGTGGTCTTGTCTCGGCCGTGCTCGAATAAGACCGGCAGAGTGTGACCGATGAACCGGCTGGCAAACGCGGCTTTCTTGCGCTCGCCAAGCTTGCGTACCTGGCGGGCACGACGGGCAATGGTCGGCTTGGGGACGGTATTGGTGAACTTTGCCGCGGTAGTGCCGCTCCGGGCGGAATACGGAAAGACATGAAAATAGGTAAACGGGCTGTCTTCAAGAAAACGATAGCCCCGGACAAACTCTTGCTCGCCCTCGCCGGGGAAGCCGACAATCAGGTCGGTTCCAAGGGCAGCCTGGGGCAAGCTGTCTCGGAGACGGGCCAGCACGTCACCGGCCAGGGCTTGATCATAGCGACGGCGCATGCGGGCTAAGATGCGGTCGTCGCCCGATTGGAGTGGGATATGGAGATGGGGACAGACGGTCTGGGCCTGAGCCAGGAGACGGATGAGGGCTGGGCTGAATTCGTGCGGATCAAGCGAACTGAGCCTGACCCGGGGGACCGGTTTGCGCTCTTCAATTGCCGCCACCAACCAGGATAAGTCGATCCGAGGATCTAAATCGGTTCCATAGCCTCCGAGGTGGACGCCGGTTAGGACGATTTCTTGAAAACCCTGGTCGGCCAGACGGTCGAGCTGCTCAAGTACGGTTCGGGGGGAGACGCTACGGCTCTTGCCGCGTGACATCGGTACGATACAAAACGTGCAGAAGAGGTCACAGCCCTCTTGGATCTTTAAAAATGCCCGGGTCTGACCCTGAAATGTCTGGGCCCCGAACGTCTCGATATGTGAAATTTTGCGCAGGTTGCTGACAGCGATGGGGGCTGGCAACTCGGCGGTCACGGCTCGGAGGATATCGTCTAGCCGGTTGAGGCCGATCACATAGTCGATCTCGGGGAGGCGCGCGACCGACTCGGGCGCGACTTGGGCATAGCAGCCGGTCATAATGATCCGGGCCGATGGATTCCGGCGTTTGGCGCGACGGACGAGTTGACGGCTCTCGGCGTCGGCCTGATTGGTGACCGTACAGCTGTTGACAATATACACATCGGCCGTGTCGGTAAACGACACCAGACGGTGACCGGCCGCGCTGAGCCGATCCGCAATTGTTGCCGTATCGTACTGGTTGACCTTGCAGCCCAGGGTGGTCAGGCCAACCCGCAGAGCGGACGGTGACATGGCTTACAGCGCTCCCTCAATCCAACCGCCCCCCAAGATTTGGTCGCCGGCGTAAAAAACAACCGCCTGGCCGGGGGTTACGGCCGGACAGCCGTGCTCAAACCAGACCTTGGCCGTTCCGTCCGCTTGGGGGACAACCCGGGCCGGGGTAGGCGGATGGCGGTAGCGAATCTTGACACTGGCCCGTAACTCTTGGAGCTGTTGGCCGGCGATCCAGCTGACGTCCTTGGCGTGCAGACCGGAGGTGCGGAGCTGGTCCTTGGTGCCGACCGTCACCCGACCCGTTTGGGCGTCAATATGCGAGACGTACACTGGTTGGGCGAGCCCACTGAGGCCCAGACCACGGCGCTGGCCAATGGTAAAGCGATGAATACCGCCGTGCGAGCCGAGCTGGTGTCCGGCTTGATCGACCATCGTACCGGGCGTAAAACGCTCGGACGACAGGCGTTGCTCCAAAAAGCGAGCATAGTTACCGTCTGGAACAAAACAAATATCCTGACTCTCGGGCTTCTGGGCAATCCGCAGGCCGAGCTCATCGGCTTTAGCCCGAACCTGAGCCTTAGTCAGATGCCCAACCGGGAACAGCGTCCAGGCCAGCTGGGTCTGGCTCAGCGTAAACAGAAAGTATGACTGGTCCTTGGCCCGGTCGATGCCGCGCCACAGCTGGTACTGGGCCGTTTGGGCGTCATAGCGAATCTGGGCGTAGTGACCAGTGGCAACATACTCGGCATCAAGCTCTCGCGCCCGCTGCCGCAGGAGGTTAAACTTGAGGTCTCGGTTACACAGCAGGCACGGATTCGGGGTCCGACCCTGCAGATATTCCTTACTAAACACGTCGATCACAGAGCGCTGAAAGGCGTCTTTGAGATTGAGGACGTAGTAGGGAATGTCTAACTGTTCGGCCACTCGACGGGCGTCTTGAAAATCATCAATCGAACAGCAACTGCCCTCATGGCCCTCGGCCGCGCCGGCCAGCAGCATGGAGATCGCAATTACTTCATAGCCGGCTTCGACCAACAGGGCTGCGGCGACCGCGCTATCAACCCCCCCGCTCATGGCTGCCAGCACACGCTTGCCGGGGAGGGCAGACGAGGTGGCGGCCAGTGGCTGAGCGGGCCTCTTGTGCTGCGTCTGATTCATCGCTTGTCTCTCAAAAAGTGAACGCTGACAGAGGTAATCATGTTCTCGTATCGCCCTTTCCTTTACGACATCAGTATCGTTCACTCTGGGTGCGCCGCCGCCCGTACCCGCTCAACGATTCCGGGCAAGACGTCGAGGACTCGGTCAATGTCCTGCTCGGTGGTATCTTTGCCCAGGCTGAAACGAATCGCACTCTTGGCCGCCCTCGCATCGCGGCCGAGGGCCAGCAGCACGTGCGAGGGTTCAACCGAGCCCGCGGCGCAGGCTGAACCAGTCGATACGGCAATGCCGGCAAGGTCAAGCCCCATCATCAATCCCTCTCCTGAGGCACCCGGAAATTCAAGGTTGAGGGTATTGGGAAGACATTCCCGGTGGGGCGTATTGCGGACCACGCCCGGTACGCTGTCCTGGATTCCGGTCCACAGAGTGGTGGTCAGTTCGATCAGACGAGCCGATACGGCCTCCAACTCATAATCGGCTCGGACGGCCGCTACGCCAAAGCCAACCGCGGCAGCGACATTTTCCGTACCAGCTCGCCTTTCGCGCTCCTGTGGACCGCCCCGTAGGACGGGAGCCAGGGTCGTCCCTTTGCGCACGTAGAGCGCCCCAATGCCTTTTGGGCCGTAGATTTTATGGGCCGACAGAGAGACGAGATCTGCGCCCAACTCGTCCATATCCAGCGCCAACTTACCGGTTGCCTGGACCGCATCAACGTGCAGAACGACGCCCTGTTGGCGAGTCAGCCGACCGCAGGCTGCAATGGGTTGCAGCGTTCCTAGCTCAGGATTGGCCAGCCCGATACTCACCACAGCCGTGTCTGGACGTAGGGCCGCAGCCAAATCGTCAGCTCGTATCCGTCCCTGACCGTTGACCGGCAAAAGCGTCCGGCTGAAGCCCTCCCGCGTCAACGCCTGGACGGTTTCAAGAATCGAAGAATGCTCGACCGGGGTGGTAATGATATGGGTCTTGGACCAGCTCTGGGCACGCACCGCCCCACACAGCGCAAGGTTATTGCTCTCGGTGCCCCCGCTGGTAAATATTACCTCGGCCGGCTTGGCCCGGATGCAAGCCGCAAGGTGCTCCCGCGCTTCTTCCAACCCTTGCTTGGCACGACGTCCCGTCCGATGCGTGCTGGACGGATTGCCAAAGTGGGTGTGCAGGTAGGGCAGCATGGCCTCAAGCACTTCTGGCCGCAGCGGCGTGGTGGCGTTATGGTCCAAGTAGATCTGGTGCATAGGTGCTTATTCGGACTCCCAGCCGTGCTCACCGCGAAGTTTAACAAACCGGCACTCGCCCCAATACTCTTCGCGTATACTGTCAGGCTCTTTCCAGACACACACCAGAGTTTGGAGGTCTTGCTCCCCTATGGGGACAACGAGACGTCCGCCTAGCCGAAGTTGATCGAGCAACGGACGGGGGAGGCCCGGAGCGGCTGCGCCAATCACTGTCGCGTCAAACGGGGCATGCTCCGGCCAGCCTAGGCTGCCGTCCCCAATGTGGGCTTTCACGTTGTGATAACCGAGGTCGTGTAGGGTTTGCTGGGCTCGGACTGCCAGGCTGGGGATGATTTCCACCGAATACACCTCAGCGCCCTGTTCGGCCAGGATTGCGGTTAGGTAGCCGGAACCGGTACCGATTTCAAGCACCTGTTCGTCCGGGGCTAATTTCAACACCGCGGCCATATGGGCGATCATATACGGTTGGGAGATCGTCTGGCCTTCTCCTATGGACAGTGGATGATCGTCATACGCCTGATCCCGTAGAGCTTCCTCAACAAACAGATGACGTGGCACCCGCCGCATAGCGGCCAAGACTAGCGGGTCGTTCAGCCCTCGCTCAATCAGCTGCTCCTGGACCATCCGATGACGGGCGCGGGTGTAGTCTAGGGCCATGGCAGTTGCGTGTCCCGCATGATTTGCAAAGCCTGATAGTTGGTCAGATCAACCTGGAGCGGAGTGACAGAGATATAGCCCTCGTTGATAGCAATACAGTCGCTCCCCTCCTCCGGGTCAAAGCCGAGGTCATCACCGCCGATCCAGTAGTAGTGTTTACCCCGCGGATTGGGACAGATCTCGATTTGCTCTCCATAGCGACGTTTCCCCTGATGGGTGAAGCGGTAGCCTTTGAGTCTGAGCCGGTCCAGGTTTGGGACGTTCACATTCAGCAGGGTTTTGGCTGGCAGGCCGTGGCTCGCGATGTAGGCGGCGAGGCTGGCGGCAAATTCGGCGGCCGGGCCAAAGCGGTAGTCGGTATGCATGCCGACGACTGACACGGCAAACGACGCAATGCCCAACAGCGCCCCCTCAATGGCCGCTGCTACCGTTCCTGAATAGGTAATATCGTCGCCAAGATTCGGACCTTTATTAATCCCCGACACCACCATGTCCGGCCGGACTGGTAAAAAGCCTTTGACCGCCAGATTCACACAATCGGTCGGCGTGCCGTTGACCGCAAAGCGGCGTGGGGCGATTTCGTCAATACGGAGCGGGCGGTGTAGGGTCAGGGCGTGGCTGATCGCATTCCGCTCCCGGTCGGGCGCCACAGTATACACCTCGCCGACGGTCTTGAGCGTCTCTTCCAGGGCCTGAATTCCCTCAGAGTGAATGCCATCATCGTTGGAGACTAGGATGCGCATGGCTTCATTTCAGCAGAAAGCCGGAAAAAAGAAAAGGCGATTGGTCCAGCCAACCGCCTTTCGGGAGACATCGGGGTGAGCCGATTTGAACGGCCGACCACTCGCACCCCAAGCGAGTGCGCTACCAGGCTGCGCCACACCCCGCTATGTGTGTTTGTCATATCCCCGGTGAGGCAAAGGGGTCAAGGGCCTTGTCTGGCCTAGACCGCCAAAAGGCCCCGGCCATTCTCCCTCGCCTGACCCGCAGGTGTGTCATTTCTGTGCAGAGGCAGGCGGTTTTGACCTCTCGGCGGACAGCTTCGGCAATGAGTGCCCAAGCGTTCACGGAGATCGTACGGGCACAGCCAACCGTCTTCAACGACTCAGGCCAAGGTTTTGCCGGACAAGCGGGGGCCACTGCGTGAAGTATGGGCGTCGCCTTGCAAACGAAATCTGTACAAAGGAAGTATGCTGACACGACAAATCGGCATAGATAGCTGGCTTGTTGCGCTTAATCCCCCCCTTTGGTGTGGCGGGAGGGCGGCTGAGGCTTTTTGCTCGACAGGGCACCAGCGCTCCGACGGCGCTTCTTTTCGAAACCGTGGAGATAGCAGCAAGGGATTGCCGCTCGCCCTCGGGGTTGCGTTGGTAGACATCCGGGGTTTCGGTTTTGTCGCTTGATTAAGGGAAGCAAGGCCATGGTGCTGTACAAATATCGGGAAACTGGCGGGAGCCTGTTCGTTGCCGGGAAGAAGACACCGACCGATATTGATTTCCTTGACCCTCACTCAGTGACCAAATATAGGGAGAGGAAAGACCAGGATGAGGAGGGACACTAGAGACAATCAAGGAGGGACCCCTAATGGACAACCCGCTGGAGGAGTCATCAGGCGGCACAAGACCTAGGAGGAATACGTCAAGTGCTGTTTGACATTTATCAACGAAAAATTGAGCATCTCGGTCGAGATGACTAGTGAGTCTGCGGGAGCCAAAGACTCAGGATCGCACGAGGGGGGGTGAGGACGAAGTATCTCAGCTGACAAGCCAACAAGGAGAGAGATATGCCACGCTACCGGGGCGGCTGCCACTGTGGTCGGGTACGATTTGAGCTCAGCGCCTGGATCGACGAGGTCATTGAGTGTAACTGTTCGATCTGCACGAAGAAGGGCTTTTTACACCTGATCGTTGAACCGGAGCAGGTTCACATGTTGAGCCCCACCAATGCGGTCAGCCTATATCAGTTCAACACCAAAACCGCCAAGCACTATTTTTGTCCAGTGTGTGGGATTAGCGCTTACTACATCCCCCGCTCACACCCGGACAAGATTGATGTCAACGTGCGCTGCCTAGAGGGCGTGGAGCTGGAAAAGCTGACGATTGTCCCGTTTAACGGCCGAGAGTGGGAAAAGAGCAGGGCTAGTCTTGATCGATAGAGGGCCCCTCTTAGTCCAAATCGAGCGTAATAAACCGATACCCCAGCGACTTGCCGTGGGCGACTAGGCTGTTCCGAATGGTGGGCTTGAGCAGTTTCACCCGATCCTCAGCCGGTGCTTGGATACAGACTGTTTTGCCTTCAATGCGGACTTGATATAAGGGGAGCCCGAGCGAACGGAAGACCGCGGCCCAGGGGGCTGACGGGTTGGACGTCGTGTGCGCCATAAGCCGTAACTGTACTACAAAATCACATGCTGACAAAGGAGCATCTATGGCAGAAGCCGGGGTGATCTTTGATCTCGACGGTGTGTTAATTGACTCCGAGGGCTTATACTACCGGGCCTATAGTGAGGTCTTACAACCCTATGGCGTCACAATCAGCCAGGAAGAATACGAACAGCACTGGATTGCAACCGGCACTGGACCGGAGTATATCGTCGCCAAACATGAGCTGGCGGTTTCTCCTGAGGAACTCCGTAAGCTGCGCTCGCCCATCTATTTAAGGTTGTTGGAGCAAGAAGTCCGGCTGATGCCGCACGTTGAGCAAGCCCTCGCCCGGCTGGCCTCGTATTTTGCCCTGACAGTGGCCACCAACAGCAATCGGGATGCCCTCGCCCTGATTCTCCAACGCTTTGGCATTGCCCGCTTTTTTCCGGTGACCGTCGCCCGCCAAGACTATACCGGCGCCAAACCTCTCCCTGATGCCTTTTTGACCGCAGCCCGTAAACTCGGGCTCGCGCCCACCCAGTGCGTGGTCGTGGAAGATACCTACAAAGGCGTGATGGCGGCGGTTAATGCCGGTATCGCCTGCATTGCCGTCCCCAATCAGTACACCCGACGAAACGACTTTAGCAAAGCCGACCTGCTCCTCTCAGACCTGGGAGAATTAAGCCCGGCCATCGTCCACACGCTCATCAACGGGTGACTGATAGACGCCGGCGCAATGGCGTATTCTCTCTTCCCTCTGTGTCTCTTTTCCTCTATTCTGGGCTGCGCACGGCCAGGACGGGAAAAACGACTTGAGAACGCCAACAAGGAGAGGAAGACATGCCGGTAGAGTCACGCGATTGTTATGTTGAAGCAAACGGACTGAGGTTTCATTACCTCGACTGGGGAGACCCCGCCAATCCCCCGCTCGTCCTCCTCCACGGGGTGGGCCAAACCTGTCATACCTGGGACTTATTCGCAGCCGCGATGTCCTCCCACTTTCACCTTATGGCCTTTGACCAACGTGGCCACGGCGATACCGACTGGGCTGCCGATAAAGACTACTCGCGCCAAAGCATGGTCAAAGATGTTGGAGCGTTTACCACCGCACTTGGTCTGGAGCGCTTTTTTCTTACCGGGATGTCAATGGGCGGAGCGAACTCCCTGTCCTTTACCGCCAAGAATCCGGACCGGGTTGAAGCTCTGGTCGTGGTTGATGTTGGCCCGCGGGTCGAGAACAAAGGCGTGCAAAATATCCGCAACTTTATGAGGGATTTCCGTGAGTTTGATTCCCTGGATGAAGCCGCGGCGGTCATCCACAAGTTCAACCCCCGGCGTCCTTTAGAGGTCATCCGCAAATATACCGTGGTCTACAACCTCAAGCAGCTGCCCAGCGGCAAGTGGACCTGGAAATACGACACCTATTTCAGTGAGGGGCACAGCCGGATCGATGTCAAGCAGATGCAGGAGGAGCTGTCCGAAGAAGTTAAAAAGATCACCTGTCCGACGCTGTTGGTCAAAGGCGCGGAAAGTGACGTGCTGTCGCTGGAGGGCGCCCGTCTGCTCCAATCCGCCATTCCGGACTCGGAGTTTGCGCTAGTCGCTGGCGCGGGCCATTCGGTGATGGGCGATAATCCGCCTGGGTTTGAGGGAGCGGTGCGGGAGTTTTACCTCAACAAGGGCTATCTCACAGCCTAAAATCACCAGGGCACGGCTGTGTTTCTTTCCAGAAAGGTGTGTGATGGAGCTTGGACTACAAGATAAAGTCGTCATCGTCGGCGGGGGCAGCAAAGGCATTGGAAGGGCGACTGCTTTAAGATTTGCCCGTGAAGGAGCCAGGGTCACTCTTGCTGCCCGCAATCCCGACCAGCTGAACAGTGCCGCCCAAGAGATTCGTCAGGACACCGGCGCGGAGATCCTGGCCGTGCCGGGTGACCTCTCACAGGCTGAGGCAACCGAGCGGGTGGTGGATGAGACGCTGGCCCAATTTGGTACCGTGCACGTGCTGGTCGCCAATACTGGCGGTCCGCCAATGGGCGGTTTTGACAATATGGATGACGCGGCCTGGGAGCAAGCGTTTGCTCTTAACTTTCTTAGCACAGTCCGGTTAATGCGACGGGTCCTGCCGTATATGAAAAAGCAGAACTGGGGCCGCCTGTTATCCGTGATGTCGATGTCGGTCAAAGAGCCAATTGATGGCTTGATTCTGTCAAACGGCGTTCGTCCAGCAGTTGTCGGTATGGCCAAGACCCTGTCACGCGAGGTTGGCAAGCATAATATCACCGTTAATACGGTCCTGCCGGGCCTGATTCTGACCGATCGTTTACGCAGCGGCATCGCCGCCCGGGCCGAGCGAACCGGCCAGTCGTTTGATCAGGCATTGCAAGCCAGTGCCGCCACTATTCCCCTAGGACGGGTTGGTGATCCCCAAGAGATGGCCAACGTCATCGTCTTTCTGGCCTCTGAAGCGGCGAGTTACGTGAACGGGGCTAGTATTCAGGTTGACGGCGGGGTGGTTCGCGGACTGCTCTAGAGGCTTGTTCTCTATGGACGCCATTCTCTCGGCCGCGATCGAGGCGGCCAAAGCCGGTGGTGAGATCGCCCAACACTATTTTTGTACAAACCTCAGCGTCGAAACTAAGGCCGATCGCACGCCAGTAACTCGCGCTGACCGTGAGTGTGAGGCGTGCATTACCACAATGTTGAGTCAACGCTTTCCAGATCACGGCTTCCTGGGCGAGGAGCTAGGGGAGCGACCGGGCAAGGGCGAAGCCCGTTGGATCATCGATCCGATCGACGGCACCAAGAACTTCATTCGCGGCATTCCGTTTTTCGCCGTCCTCATTGCCCTGGAAGAAGCCGCAGAGATTACGGCTGGGGTGATGTATGCGCCGGCGCTCGGTGAGCTGCTCTACGCACGAAAAGGCCAGGGGACGTTTGCCAATGACCGGCGGGTTCAGGTCTCCGATATCGAACAGTTGGACCGGGCGATGCTCATCCACGGCGGCTTGAATGATCTGAGAGCCCGCCCTTGCTGGACGGCTTTTTTATCGTTGGTGGATGGGAGCGCTCGCCAGCGCGGGTTTGGCGATGCCCTTGGCCACAGTCTGGTGATTTGCGGCCAAGCCGAGATCATGCTTGAGCCAGAGATCAAACCCTGGGATGTGGCGCCGACCAAGATTCTTATCACCGAGGCGGGGGGGCGCTATTCTGACTTTACCGGCAGTCCTTCAATTTATACAGGCACGGCGGTTATTTCGAATGGACGGGTCCACGACGCTGTCCTCGCCACGCTGCAAGGAAAAGGGGGAGCATAAGCATGGATACTCCAATTGCAATCATCGAATTTTCTGACTATCTGTGACCGTGGTGTTATCCAGCGGCCGTGCGCCTGCAAAAGATCAAACAGCACTACGGTGATCAGGTCAGCATCAAGTGGCACCCGTTTGCACTCCGTCCGCAGTACGACCCCCGGCCGTTTCAGTTCAGCGGGAGCTCTGTCGAAAATGCTTGGAAGCGCGCCTCGTCCTTGGCCGAAAACTTATCCTACACCATGTGGCCGCACGAGGAGTTTCCGCGTTGGAGTATGCCGGGCTTGGAGGCTGGTGTGGCCGCCCAGCGTCAGGGCGAGGACCTCTTTCTCAACTTTCACATCGAGCTGTTTCGAGCCTTTTTCATTGACAGCAAAAGTCTTATCGACAAAGATAACCTAGTGGCGGTGGCACGAGTCTGCGGTCTGGATATGACCGCCTTCCTGCGCGACATTGAGGACAAAGCGTTTCAGGAGACGGTGCGCCGGCAGTGCATTGAGGCGATTGATACCTACCTGATCAGCGCAGTGCCAACGGTCATCATGGGCGGCAAAAAGCGCCAGATCGGCATGGTGCCGGCCGAAGCCTACTGGCAGGACTTGGCCGACCTTGGGCTAGAAAGGTAGCCATGGATACGGCATTGACGATGAACAGTTTCTGGGAGCCACCCTAGGTGGGCTGGACGGATACCGTGGTAGAGCCTGCGGCTGCTGGAAACCGGTAGCCTAGGGGCTGTGTCAGATGCGCGTCTCGTCTCAGGATCGCAGCACTGGAGGCGATAGCCGAGAGACACAGTGCGCTCGGAGGGAAACTCTGACGCTACAGGACATGAGAGCGCCGCCTGGGCCTGTGGAAATGGACTCTGCAACAGCCATTTTCGCAACAAACTCCGCCTCTCCGCAAAGATGGGAAAGGCTCCCAACAAATCCTGTTCGTGTTGGAACGCTTTGGCGGGTATCTTCTTGAATCGGAATACATAGGCAAAGGCTGTCTCAGGCCTTCCCAAGGCTGTCCCCGTGAAGGGGCGATTTCAGAAAACAGGGATGTTGTGACTATGTATTGGCCACTGATATGAGGAGCGGCCCCACAGAAGTCACACGGCTCTCTCTGTCACAGGCGACCCGGCGCCGGGTCGCCCATGTCAAGGAGGTTCGCCAGGTACTCTTGCGGATAAGAAGTGAGGGGCAAAGGTTGAGACGCCTCCCTCTGGCAATGGCTCGATGTTTGCCCGTCATATCTGAGCCGAACCGCTCCGTCTGTGGGGCTGAGGAGTCCGTCAGGGCGGTATCCGGAGTGGGTGTGGTCTTGGGCAGCCGTGTGGTGATAGATCGAACATGACTAGAAATACAGCCGCAGCTGCGCATAATAAATCTGTGGATATAAGCCGTACTCGCTGCGTATGCGGGCCCCACGAACCCGGTCGCCCCACGGGAAATAGGCACCAAGCCGCAGGTCGGCCTCATCGCTTAGTGACACGACAACAAGGGGGCCGACGAGGCCGCTCAGATCGAGCAGATTCCACTGGCTAAACAGGCTGCCTTGGACAAGGGGGTGGAATTCATAGTCGATCAGGCCGCCGAGGTAGTGCTGGCCGAAGTTGAAGATCTCGCCCCGGGCGAGGCGCCGAGAGGTAAACAGGCGGTGGTAGGAGTCAGTGTCGGCTTGGCCAAAGCCGTTGTAATAGTATTCGAGGAGTCCGTATAGGCCGTTCAGAAAACGGTAGTCTACACTACTGACGGCGCGGAAAAACGTCCGCCGTTCCTGGATGCGGCCTGCGCTGTTGCGGGTGAAGGTGAACTCTCCCCGAACGCCAACCCCCCACACTTCACCGTCAAAGAATGGCCCTAGCACAACATCGTGGAAGAACTTCCCCGCCATCAGGCCAACGGCAAAATCTCGAACAGTGGTCTGGCTGCGCAGCCCGATTGCATGGTGACGAAAGTTCCCATTAAACGCGGCATACACGGCTTCGAGTTGGGAAAATTGGTCCAGGGGAATCTTGGTCCGAATCGCATCTATCCCCGGCTTAAACTCTTGGTCAATCGCGACTGGAGAGAAGGCAACAAACAGATCGGCCGGCGTCCATAACCGACCAACCCCCCAGGAGATGGCCTGACGTCCAATAATGATATCGGCGGTGGGCAGGCTCACCTCTAGATTTACGCGGTCCAGCGTGTGCTGCCACACAAAGCCGCTGTTTTGTCTGGCCGTCCAACTAAAGGGCAGCAGCGAAGAGCTACCAGCTTGGCGGTCGCCAGAGAACAGGCCTGCATTTGTCTCCGTACTCGGATTGATGACACCAACATGCTCGTAGTGCACTGTCCAGCGCAGCCACCTGCCGACATGACCCTCCAACATCACACGCGCCCGGGTGAAGTCGGTGGCCGTATCTGAAAGGTCGGGCAGGGACGGGTCCTGGCCCAAAGCCAGGGTTTTAATATAGCCGGTTAGGCGGACGGACATGTCTGGAGAACGATGCTGCCACAGGGCTGAGGCATCGGGGGGGGAGCTCAGATGGAAGATCACACATACTAGCAGGCTAAAGCTTATATGGGTCGTCATGACTCAGGGACTGGGCTTGTCTGCAGCTCATCACTCACAATCCGGCCGTCTCGCAAACGGATGAGACGGTGGGCACTGTCCATGACCTGCGGATCGTGGGTCGAAAAGAGGAACGTTGTGCCGTGCGATCGGTTGAGTTGAGCCATGACGTCTAGCAGAGCCGCGGCTGTGGATGAGTCGAGATTGGCGGTTGGCTCATCGGCCAGGATAAGGGCGGGCTGGGTTGCCATGGCTCTGGCAACGGCCACCCGCTGTTGCTGGCCACCGGATAATTGCGCGGGCCGCCGCTCTTCGAGACCGGTCAGCCCAATCTCGGTAAACAGCTGGTCGATTCGTGCCCGCCGTTGCAGCTCGGAAACCCCCTGGAGCAGCAGGGTGAACTCGGCGTTCTCCCGGGCAGTCAGGACCGGGATCAGATTATACGCCTGGAACACAAAACCGATGTGTGCCAGGCGTATACGGGCCAGCTGGCCGCTGGATAAGGCCTGAAGATCGTGGCCGGCCACCCACACCTGTCCGCTGTCGGCCCGGTCGAGTCCGCCAATGACATTCAGCAGCGTGGTTTTGCCTGAACCAGACGGACCGGCAATAGCCAGGAATTCGTCTGGTGCGATGTGGAGGTCAACACCCCGTAAAGCGGGCACTTCCAGGCTGTCGGTCTGATAGGTCCTGGTCACGTCTTTGAGTTCTACCGCCCAGTCGCTCATAGCTGTTCCTACATGGTCCGGAGTGCTCCGGGCAGCTCGGTTCGGGCGCCTTTCCAGGCCGGGTATGCGGCCATCAGCAGGGCGAGCGCGCCGACCACACTCACCGCCCACATAATCCGTGCATAACTCAGCGAAGAGTACAGGATAGGGTCAAAGACGGTCCCCGCAATCGGGATATCGGTCTCAGTGAAGACGCGCATATCTAGGCCATAGGTCGCAAAATACCAGTGGCCGCCGAGACCGAGACTCAGTCCAAAGACTAGGCTGAGCGCGATTAAAAGCACCGACTCATACATGACTAGGGTCAACAGTTGAGTCGGTTGTAAGCCTACCGCCGCGCACACGCCAAGTTCGTAGCGCCGCTCTAAGACCGCCATCAGCATGGTGTTTAGCACGCCTAGGGCCACCATGACCAGGATAATACCGTTCATCACATAGTTAAAGGCGTCGTCGAGCCAGACAAATCGGGCCAGCTCGGCCAGGGCTTGACGCCAGGTCAGGACCTCAATCTCGGTTGGGCTGAATTGGGTCCGTAAAGCGTCCGCCATTGGCATGGCAGCGCTGTCCTGACGTAAGAAAACGGCGATTTGGTTGACGCTCTCGCCCGCCCCAAGAAAGAGCTGGGTTTCGGGCAACGTGAGATGGACGAGATAGGCGTCCACTTCGCGCAGACCGGTGTGGAAGATGCCGACGACCCGGAACAGGGCGCTTTGAATCTCTCCCCCCACTACTCCGTTCGGGTGCTGCGAGGCGGCTTGTTGCGTGTGGTCAGCATCGTCTCCCTTGTCTACCCCCGGACGGACCGCCTGAGCCATCAGGACGACCTTTGAGCCGATCCGCACTCTCAGCTTTTTGGCTAACTCAGATCCAAGCACCAGCCCTGAAGACTGCTTGCCGTCTAGATACGAGCCTTCGATTATGCGCTGCGGAATCAGCGAGACGATTTGCTCGGCGCGTGGCTCGACGCCAACAATACCGACTCCCGACGCATTGGCCGCAGAACTGAGCAGGCCCGAGGCCAGCAAGCGAGGGTTGATGCTGTGAAGCGCACGGTCGGCGCGCAGCGCTTGGCCAACGGTTGAAAGGACATGGGCAGGCAGGAGCAGATCCTGGGATTGACTGCGTTGATAGCTCTCGGCCTGAATCACCACATGGCCGCCCCCCAGCTTGATGCCGTTCACAATCATCTGTTCGTGGCCCCCGTCACCCAAACCCAATGAGAGGAGGAACAAAGCCAGCCCGAGGCCGAGGGCCAGGACGGTCAGCATGGTCCGACGCGCGTGTCTCCACAGGTTACGCCAGGCCAGGCTCAAGAGTAGAGGTGTTCGTATCATGACTCATACCCGTCGCATTGCTTCAACCGGCTGCAGACGTGCCACTCGAATAGCCGGATAGAGTGCCGATACCAAGGCCACAAGGGCTAACCCGACCGCGGCCTGAATGTAGATGATAAAGTCGTGTCGGCCGTACCAGATAGGGTCGATGACAACGCCAGCCACTGACAGCTCTCCCATAATAGTGCGTAAATCAAGCCCATAGGCCTGAAGATACCACACCAGCGGTCCACCAAAACCAGCCCCAAGGGCGACACTCACCCCGGCCAGCAGACTGGCTTCAAGCATGACTAGCAGGGTCATGTACATCGGTCGCAGCCCCAGGGCCATGAGGACGCCATATTCACGGGTCCGTTCAAAGACCGCCATCAGCATGGTGTTCATCACCCCGATGATCGCGACGAGGAAGACGATTGAGAAAAGAAAAGTGTTTGAGCCTTCACTCATTTGGACATAGTCGGCCAAGGTTGGGGATAATTCGGGCCAGGCCCGAACCCGGATCGGCAGTGTTACGCCAATTTGACTTTCGAGTCTGCTGGCAACCCCGCTTGCCACGTCCGCAGTTCTTGTGAGCACCCCAACTTCGTGAATCCGGTTTGCTGCCAGGCTCAGGAGCTCCTGCGTCGCGCCGAGGGGCATGAGGACGGTCCCACGGTCGATTGCCTCAGAGCCGGTCCGGAGAATACCCACCACGGTGTAGAGATCATTCCCAATTGAGCCGTCGGCGGCTTGGGTGAGCAGAATAATCTCACTTCCAAGCTTGGCGGCGATGGTATTAGCCAGCTTCTCGCCCAGCACAACCTCATTTGCGTTGTTTTTCGCCTGCTGATTGAGAAAGCGGCCCTTGGCAAGACGGGTATGAAAACTCGAAATCTGCTGTTCGCGGACCGGGTCAATGCCGAGCAGGTCGGCTCCAGCCGAGTACTCTCCTCCGCTCACCAAGCCGTAGCCGTACACCCGTGGGGCCGCGGCCAGGACCTGGGGATGGGTGGTCAGGGTCGTCAGCAGGTCGTCAAGCTCGGTTCCCGTCCGTCCTCCCAGTGTATGGTAAAGGGATCGATCCGGATAATAGCCCGGGGCATGGACCTGCATATGTGACAGCCCCATACGTGTGCCGTTGTCGATCATCTGCTGGCTTAAGCCGTGTAAGAGACAGGCAAACAACAACAGCATAGCATAGCCCAGGGCGATCGCGGTTACGCTGATGAAGGTGCGTCGCGGGTTGCGCCACAGGTTGCGCCAGGCTAGCTGCAAGAGTCGTTTCGTCACCGCTGTCTTTCCAAGTTGCGCAGGGAAAAGGTGTCGGCCGAAATCGGAATGTCGAACACTAGGTCGTTATAGATGATGACGGTCTGCTCATTGGGTTTATCCTGGGGCTGCATGACCATACGGGCCGGCACCAGGTGACCGCCCATGGTCGTGTAGGACGAAAACCTCAGCTCGCGCATGAGCGTGCCCTCTTCATCATAATAGCGCTGCCAGGTTGGCATGAGGTCGTCTTGGCGGACTTCGAGTTCGATCTTTCCCCACACCACCGGCGCTCCAGACCGGGGAGTCAGCAAAAATTCGTACACCGCGGTTCCGTATCGGTCTCCCTCAAAAGCCATCTCAAGAGAATAGTCACGAATGAGGCGGCTCTCTTTGACCAAATCGTCATTGGTGAAATGGCTGCCCATCCATGAGGCCATCATCATTGAGGTCGGAATTTTAATGGTACGGCCGACCTTGGGCAAGTAATTCCAGATATTATTATCGACTTTCAGAGTGGCCGTTCCAGCCTCTTTCTTGGGTTTCTCAATCCGAACCAGGGTGTTCTCAGTGCCTTGGGACCAGACCTGCATGGTCAGGCTACGTTGCCAGTTTTCGGTCACAATTTGCATGGTTATGGTGCCCTGGCTTGAATCTCCGCGCATCATACGATCAACCCGGTCAACAATCTCCCGGGCGCGCTGCTGGTCATCTGAGCCGGCAAAGGCCGGACTGAGCAGGCCGAGTACGGTGCTAAGGACGAGCGACTGCAAAAACGCGCGAGACCAAGAGAGCCGTGTCTGAACAGTCATAGTTGGAGCCTTTCACCGTTGCGGGTAAGCCACACACCCGCCATGTGGACGATGTTCTTTTCATGGTCATTCTTGTTCATCTTATTTGACCACATTCGGAACCCATGGCACTCTCAGGGCGACGAGTCTGCTGAACATCATGAACATCATAAGGTTGGAGAGTAGAATGAGTGCTGCACTACATTTTGATCATACCCCGTATCTCATCAGATTCGACCAGAAAGTTCAACTGAACGACTATCGTACAAAAGCTGGTGTCGAGTTCAAAAACAAATCTGAGGCACAAAAGGCCCTGCAAGAGGATGTGGCGGGTCTGGTAGAAGCCCAGCGGATACTCTGGGCAAGTGCTGAATACGCCTTTCTCATCGTCCTGCAAGGTCCTGATGCCTCGGGCAAGGACGGCTTGATTCGGCACGTGTTTTCAGCGATGAACCCGCAGGGCTGTTCGGTCCACAGCTTTGCAGCGCCAAACGAAGAGGAAGCAAGACATCATTTCTTATGGCGGCCAAACCGCTACCTGCCGGGCAAAGGTCAGATCACTGTTTTCAACCGCTCGTATTACGAGGAGGTGTTGGTTGTGCGGGTCCACCCACATTTTCTCGACGCCCAACGCTTCCCATCCGGCCAGCCCGGAGAAGACATCTGGCAGACCCGCTTTGACGATATTAACAGCTTTGAAAAGGGCTTGGTGCGAAACGGGACCCAGATACTGAAATTCTACCTCCATCTGTCAAAAGCTGAGCAAAAAAAGCGCTTTCTGACTCGCCTGACTAGGCCGGAAAAACACTGGAAGTTTGCTGACGCCGATATTCGTGAACGTCGATATTGGAAAGACTACCGTCAGGTGTATGAGGATATGCTGAGCCATACCAGTACAGAATGGGCACCCTGGTATGTCATTCCGGCCGACAACAAATGGTATGCCCGGGCGCTGGTTGCTGATATAGCTGCGGCGCGGATTGGGGCTCTGCCCCTGCGCTATCCCCAGGTGAGCCCAGACCAAAAAAGACGGCTGCTAGAGGCAAAACGCGAATTAGAAAACGAGTAGGGAGCTGTGGTGCCGGACAGTGAAGAACGGACGTTTCGCCTGCGCTTTTCTCTGAGCGCTGATATTCCCGCTCAAGCCTGGGATGATGAGGAGTTTGAGGGCGATGAGTGGCTGGACGAGTGGGAAGTTCGCATCAAGCCCGGTTTGATCCGGGCCGTCTTCTCCTATTTGCGGACATTTGACGGCTGGACCTGCCGCCTGCGCAACCGCGGCGTGTCACCGCTGGATGAAATCGAAATTGTGCTCACAAAAGAACTCTCAAAAGACGCTTAGAGATGCTCCGAGGGAGCATCTCTGTACACTGTGTTAGACTTGGGTCGATCCTAGCAAGTTCCCGCCCAAAGATGGGTGGCCAAAGCGCTTGTCGCCCAGCACATTGATGAGAGACGTCTTGCCGGATTTGAGCGCCCGCTCTAGGGCGGGGATGATCTCGTCCGGGGTCTCGGCATGCTCGGTGTGCACTCCCATCGGCTCGAACACCTTGTCGTAACGAATATTGGGAACCATATCGAACGGGTCAGTCCGGCCCTTGAGGAGTGGCATCTGCTCAAAACTTGGACCCCACGAGCTGTTATTCCACAACAGACAGATAATCGGGATATTGTACTTGGCCGCGGTTTCCATATCCATCCCGCCGATGCCGAGACCCCCGTCGCCAGAGACAACAATGACTTGTTTGCCCGGTCGGCCCAGCTGCGCCCCGATCCCCATGCCAACCCCGTGTCCCACCGGAGCCAGCGGACCAGCGTCAACGATTTGTCCGGTACTATGGGCGGTGAACCACTGGCTGGTATAGCCGCTCAGGGTAAAACTGTCGATAATCAGAGTGGCGTCTTTGTCGATGACGGAAACTAGGTCTTTGGTCAGCCGGTCAGGATGAATCGGGACGTCAGCATGCGTCTTGGCCGCCCGTTCACTAATCATTCGTTCGTAGTTTTGACGCACCTCAACCATCTGTTGCAACCACGGGCTTTCGCGTTTGGCACTGAAGTCGAGCTTCATGGCTTTGATGGTGTCAATGATCTGACGCAGGACGAGCTTGGGGTCACCAACAATGCCAACCTCGGCCGGTACGTGCCAACCGACGCGTTGAGGGTCGGTATCAACCTGGACATAGGTGGCTTTATCCGTCCAAGTGGGCGGTCCGCCGAATTTTTCACCGCTCCAAAAGCGGAAGCCGACAGCCAGAACAAGGTCGGCATTGCCGGTAAAGGGTTTTTTCCACGCCCCACGGATAGCTAAGAGGTTATCCTCGTCCAATGCGCCCTGACCGGCCCGGCGACAGTAGACCGGCGTGCTTGTCAACTCGGCCAATTCTTTGAGCTCTTCTTGAGCGTGAGACCAGAAGATGCCGTCGCCACCGGCAATCAGCGGACGCTGGGCCGAGAACAGCAGTTCGGCCGTCTTTTCGATACTGCGCGGATCGCCCTGAGAGCGAATAGCATCGACGTCATAAATCCTGGCTCCGCGGCGCTGTTTGGTCTCGTCGTCGGTGTGGTACAGGATATTGGTTGGAATCTCCAGCATGGAGACGCCCTGGGGTGGATTTTTTGCCTCACGAAAGGCCTGGCGTAGGTCAACCTCGATCGTCGTCCAGTCCAGGACTCGTTTGCCAAACTTGGCAAACGAGCTGACGACATCTGAGCCATAGGCCTCCTGGAAAGAGCCGATGTAGTCCTCAGTCGTTGGGTGCTGGCCGGACAGGCACACCACCGAGCTGTTGGTCAGGGCAGCTCCGCACAGCCCGGTTACGGCGTTGGTCAGCCCACAGCCGGCGGTCACACAACACACGCCCGGTTGGCCGGTAACGCGGGCGTAGGCGTCGGCCGCATACGCCGTGGCTTGCTCGTGGCGCATGTGGATCAGCTTAACGTCGTTATCCCGCAGGTTTGCCAAAATGGGGAAGGTATGTCCGCCGTTGACGGCGAACATATATTTCACGTTTTGTTCTTTGAGGATGCGGCCAATCAGCACTCCTCCATCAACACTTGCCATACGTACTGTCCTCCTTTTCGGGGTGAAGACAGGGCATCTTTCCACATTTTTTTGGAAGAAAAAAGTAGGGGCGGGTTTCAGACCCGCCCCTACTCGCTCTCTTCTCTGACGGCGTGCCGTGTTAGGCGATAATGCCCTCTTTGGCGGCGCGGAGGAAGAATTTTGGTCTCCACAGGACCAGCGCGGCAGGGACAAAGGTACACGCTCCAAAGAAGCTAATGCCCATCCACAGCGCCAGCAACAGGCCCATTTCAGAGCAGAAACGGATACTGGCAAAGGCCCACAACATAGTTGCGGCGATCAGGGTGGCGGCTGTAAAGGCAACCGCCTTACCCGCTGTGTGCAGGCCCATGCGGACCGATTCACTGACTCTGTAGGACTCAATTTCTTTTTCGCTGAGATCCTCCTTACCGGCCGAATACTCCTCAAGCGATTTGGCTACGGTTGGGCCGTTGTACTCTTCGACCGCCCGACTCACGATATACAGGGCGTAGTCAATACCAAACCCGACTCCAACCGTCACAATCGGCAGTGACTGGAGATTAATTCCGATGTTGCGGAAGCCCATATAGGCATTCACAATACCGTTGGCCAGGAACAGGCCGATCATCATCACGAGAGAGGCCACCGGTGAGCGGTAGGTAAACATCACGATCAGGAAGATTGTGCCGAACCCGAGCAGATTCATCAAAATATCGTTTTTCAGAATCTCTTCGTTGGCCGCTGCTGTCACCCCGATCAGGCCTCCGGCTAAACGATAGTCGGCGGTGTCAAGAGGATTGTCGTCCACGTACTGCTGCACAAAATGCATGATCCGGGCAATATTATCGCCCTGGTGATTGGCGCAGTAGAAGGTCACTCGGGTAGTGGTATAACTTGGGTCGAGAAAGCGCGAGGTTTCGCCTGGCGGCGCCCCGGCGAAGAAGAAGAAGAAGAGGGCGCTGACTTTTTGACGTTCCTGCGGAATCACCCCCCAGCGTGGTTGCATATCGTAGAACGTCATATTGATCGACTGAATGATATCGGCCAGCGAGAAACTATAGCCAATATCTGGATCACGCTCCATGTAGCGCTGGAAGCCCTCCATGTTGCGCAACAGGGTCGGATCTTTGAGTATGTCCTTATCCCGGCCTTCGAGCACGATGATCAAGGGTTCAATACCGCCGAAAAATCGCTGAATCTCGAGGTGCGCCTGGTTATAGGGAGAATCTAGATGCAGCAGCGGGGTACTGGCACTTGGATCACCGATAGTCAGATGGCGGACTTGGGTCATAGCCAGCATGAAAGCAATAACCCAGAACACGATGACCGTTCTGGAGTTGCGGGGAACGACAATCCAGGCCGATGCTCGGCCAATAAGACCTTGGAACCAACCCTCCTCTCGTTTGATGACTTTTGATCTCTCAGGGGCTCTGAGGTAGTAGTAGACGACCGGGTTGAGCAGCAGCTCACTGATTGCTACCGACGCGACCCAGATGGAAGCAGAAATAGCGATCCGTTGGAGGATGACCACCGGCACGATGATAATCACCAGCATTCCAAGTGAGTCGGTGATAATGCCGCTTAAGGTCGGCACGAACAGCTCGGCAAAGGCTGAGACAATGGCCTGTTCTTTATTCCAGTTACAGCGTCGGTACTCTTCATAGTAGCGCTCGTGCATCTGGACCGAGTGGCTCACCGCCCGTGCCGTCACAAAGAAGGGAATTACCAGGGCCAGGGGGTCCATGGCAAAGCCCATCATGGATTGGATGCCTAAGCCCCAGAAGGCCGAGATAATACCGGTGATGGTCGGCCGCAGAGCACCCCGCCAGTCGTGGAAGTACAGGTAGAGCAGAATCCAACACACCAGGGTTGCGGCTAGAAAGACGTAGAACACCTCGTTGGCATAATAGTAAATCCAGCCGTACAGCTGTGGCTCGCCAGCGACGTAGATTTCGTGGTTTTCGGTTTCAAACGGTTCTTTGACCGTCCGAGCAATTTGGTCAAAGATCTCTTTGTAGTCGAGACGGCCCTCAATAAAGTTGGCCTTGATCAGCAGGGCCTTGCCGTTGAGCGAGACGAGCTGGCCATAGATCGATTCGTCATTATAACAAATCTCCTTGATCTCAGCGACCTCGGCCTCAGTCTTGGGGGGGCGGCGCATGACAGGTGGAGTGGCGATCGTTCCGCCCAGGACAGTTAAGTAGCGGGTGGTGCGGTGACCAATCGACTCAATCTGATCGTGGTTCACCCCTGCTACCCGGTCGATGGCCTGCGTCATGTCATAGATTTTGGTCAGCAGCTCCTTGGTGAAGACATCCCCCTCTTTGACCTTGAGCATGACGTTAACGTTGTTCGCGCCCCCAAACTGCTCGGCAAACCGGAAATGGACTTTGATCCAGGGGTGCTGGTAGGGCAGCAGATTGCTGAACTGGGTGAACATCTCTATCTGTGCGGCCTGATAGGCCATAAAGCCGGTCAGGACGGCGATGGCAATGGTGATTGGAAAGCGGAATCGAATGAGCCCTTCGCCAAGGCGGTAGAGGGCGGGTTTTTCCTGTAATGCGTGGGAAACATTTCCCTCTTGCGGGGTGTTCGTTTCATCGGCCATGGGGGTCTCCTTTATTGGTCTTTAATCGGACGCCAGGTTTTGCCGAAGTCGTTGGTCAGCAGAATACTCCCTTTTCCGCCGACCATAACGCCTTTGCCGCTTTCCGCAATAGCAACTCCGTTTAGCCAGGTAAACACGTCGGCATCGGTGGTTGCGGCCGACCAGTTGGCACCATTATTGTCGGAGTTCACTACCAGGCCGTTTGAGCCGACGGCAACAATTTGACCGTCGGAAGTTGGCTGAACAAGGTCGTAGATCGGCATGTTCGGGAGATCGGCATGTGTCCCCTCCCGAGAGATCCAGCCCCAGGTCTGACCGCCGTCACTGGTGGAGGCGACCGAGCCGGCGCCACCAACAATGATGCCATTATTTTGGTCGGCAAAATGGACGCGGAAGAAGGCAGACAGCGACATCACATCTGAAGCTGCCACCCCCATCTCTCTCAGCGAGTCGATCAAGCTGCCGTGCTGAGAGCCCCAGGTCTGACCGCCATCGGTGGTGTTGCGGATATTGCCGTATTCCCCCACCATCCAGCCGTTCTGGGCATCAACGAAATGGATGCTGTAGTACATGATATCAGGAACGGCCAGCCTCATATCGTCGTTGAGACCAACCTCGGACACTTCAATGCGCTTGAAGGTCCAGGATTCCCCGCCGTTATCCGTCAATATCAAGGTCGATTCGTCACCGCTCGCCCAGCCGTTCAACTCGTCAGCAAAAGAGACGGAGAACAGGGTTTTTTCAGTCTGCGACTGCTGCTGAGTCCAGGTTTTGCCGCCGTCGCGTGAGTGGATTACGGTGCCGTAGTGACCGACCGCCCAGCCGTTATCCCCGATGAATTGCACTTGGTTGAGCGCCCACTCCGAGGGAGACTCGATCTCTATCCAAGTTTCACCGGCATCCTCAGAGCGGATGATACGACCGTTGTAGCCGACGATAACAAAGGTATCGCCCGTGGTGTGGGCAACGTCGAAGAATTTATCGGTACGGGTAATCAGTTTCTCGACAAATGCTGCTGAATAGTCCCGATGACAGCCGGCTAGCCCAAGACTAAGTACAACGGCTAGAACAAAGAAACTCAGACTTGTGCGGGCACTGCCGGCCCTGTGCATATCCATCGCCTGTGACCTCCTTTGAGATGGTGCGAATATGGGCATCCCCGGTAGGGCGGTATGACCTCACGTCCTTTGCATGGTTTTTCTGCAAAAGTCAAGGGTTCAAGAGGGAGAGAGAATTGGATACCTACTCCGCTCACTCTGACGCCCGAGCGTTAGGTATGGGCGTCAAGCGTGGCCGCCATCGCCTGCCGGTCAATTCACTGTTCAGCTTCACCATTTAGACCGCCCAACAGAGATGCACAACGCGGATAACGATCGAGAGCGATTCAAATACGGGTCATGAGAGAGGAGCAGGGTTCAGCCGGTCAAAAGTGGTGCAGCGGGAGAGAGAGCAACTCTCTCCCGCCTCTGGGTGTTCCTAGATGAGGTAGTAGGTGGCTTCAAGCCAGACCAGGTCCTGGTTCGCAAAATAGTTGAGCAGCGACCATGAGTTACTGTTCTGACTCCCCATGAACCAGGCCGTACCAAACGAAAGGTCAAGCGGCATGCCTCGCAGCTCGCGCCACCACCACTGCGAGAACAGCAGTACGTGGGCACCACGCGGTTCCCAGGCCACGGCGTTGCGGCCTTCTAGCTTGCCCCGGAAGTATCCGTTGCCTGCCAGAGCTAGGGTGAACAGGTGGTTCCAGCGTTTGGTGCTACACCCGCGCACCGCATCCCGTTTAGGGGCCAGCGGATCGTCCGGGTTGGCTGGGTCGTATGTCCCGTCGCCTTGTGTCCTCTTCGATGCATCTGGTTGTGGAAGGGCTGCAGGAAGACCCTGAGCGAAGTTCCAGTTACACATGTTGTTGGTTACCCCTGAGCGACCTGTAGCGTTGTATTGCATCAGCCACTGGCCGGTCAGGAAGGATTGCTGGACGCCGAACTGCCCGGGCAGGATGCGTGTCCAGCCCATGCCGGGGTAGCTCATCAGGGACTGGATCAGGTCAAACCCGAACATGCTGCGCCACACGGCACCGCTGTTCAGGATCCGGCCCCGGCGCCGAGCGCGGGAGTTAGGATCTGCCTCTCCGTTGATTGTCACGGTCTTTTTGTTCAGAGCTTCTTTGGTGCTGTAGCTCTGCTCTAGGCGGAACACTGCCCCGGTGTAGTCGAAGTCGTTGTAGGTCATGGTAAAGCCGACCACATTCGAGTAGCGCCGCTGGTGGCTGAAACCGTTGGTGCAGTAGGTAACGTTTGGCCGGGCGGCGTGCCGCTGCCTCGCTGCCCCGGTCGGGAGGCCGTTCTCGTCGAGATGGCGCTCTCCCCAGTTGTAGCCGAGCAGGTCGGTCCCGTGCAGGGCGCCAAAGAAGTTTCCATTAGTCCGGCCGTTGCGGGCCACACCCTGTTTGCCGCTCTCTGACAGGCAGCGCAGCAACCCCTCACGAAAGCTACCGGCGGCCTCAACCGCTGTCCCGTCTATCATGCCGTCTCCATCCATGTCCGGCCCATACTGACTGAAGTCGCTGACAGTGTTCCCGTTGGCAAAGGTGTAGGGGATGTACATGTAGTTGAGGGAGAAGTCGAGGTTGAAATAAGTGCTGCCGGTAAAGCGGACTCCGGCCGAATGCCAGTGACCTCGGCTGTGGTGATGCGAGTTGCCCTTGGGCAGGTTAACCACAACGCTCGTGCGGTCCATAGGCACGTCGGCCGCACACCGGGCGTTGGTCAAACACAGGAAGTCGACCGAGTCGGTTCTGGCGTTGTTGCCGGTGATCTGGAGCGACCAGGGATGGTCAGAACGCCGGCTGCCAATCCAGGCCGGTCGGTAGGGCAGCATGCGGATTGTTCCGTCGGACCCGACCGTTCCGCAGTCGTCGACAGACCAGTCATAGTACATCCCGTCCTTTTCACAGCCGCGCACCTGAAACTGATTCCGCCAGCCATCTTCGAGTACCAAGTCAGTCGCACCAGTGCGGTATTTGGGGGTGTAGAATGCTTCCACACCTGCCCCCGAAATCCAGGTGCCGATGTTACCGATGTCGTAGAGAGCCTTGAGGGCCAGAATTGGGCTGCGAAATTCGTCGAATTTCTCACCCACCCCAAAGTTCTGGTCAATCCGTAATGGGTTGACAATATCAATAGAGCGGAACAGGTCAGACTCACCCCACACGATCTGATGATACCCCCAACGGGTGAACAGCTTGCCCGGCCCGATATAGCCGTGGTCAATATCGACGTACAAATCCCGAAAGCCATTCTCCGGCACCAGCCAGTTCTGGGTGTGCTCTTCGTCGTACAGGTCTTTGTAGTGGTCACGAATCACATAGACCGGATCAACCCGTGAACGCCAGCGGGCACTCAGCGAGGCGCTTTCCACTGTCGGCACCGGGATTTCGAATTTGCCGAAGAGCTTGCCCCGGCGGTAAAAATTGTCATAAGTCAGCCAGATAAAGCCTTCATTGCGCCACTGCACCCAGTCGAAATGGTCGCTGTCGGTCTGAAAAGTGTGACGCATGCGATACCAAGTCTGAAGCTCGATGTCTGGTGCTAAGCGGACCGAAGCCCAGGCGTCCGCGCCCCAGACAAGCAGTCCAAGGGTGCCTACTAGCACGCCGAGGACGAGACGTTGTCCCAGTGTTGTTATTCTTCTCATCCTATACCCTCCTTGAGATCAGGTCTCTCATGCAAATGCCCTTTTCCTCCATCCTCTTCGCGCGCAGAGAAAATAGCCCTCCTGTAGCTGGGTACCTCCTTTCCTAGATGTGTGCATTCAGCAGGAAGAATACGCCTGCCCTCCTTCCGTTCGTGCGTGGCTAAGTTGTATCTCCTGCCTCTCAATTGTGAGAGATGCCTCCTGCGCTCTGGCCTTATACAGAAAAGCGTATCCTTGTGCAAGTTTCTCTCCTGCTTTTTATCCAAGCCGGAAAACAGGGGAATATCAGCGGAGCCCTCATGACCTAGCGGGAATTGGTAGTGTGCCGGCTTGCTCTGTCGCGGCTTAGGGAGCCTCCTCTACAAAACTCCTAGACAGCCGGTAAGGGCACTTCCGTGAGCTCACACACATCTCTGGGGTCTCTCCAATTCCTCCATAGGTCAAGAATTTCAAGCGAGGGTGCAACATACTTCCCCCATGAAGCCTAATCCCCAGACTACATCTGATTCTGGGCTGGCAGCTTACGCTCATGATTATCCTTAATTGTTCTCCTTCCTCAATGCTCTCTCTGTCTCTTCACCGCGGCGGCGACGCGGACATGGCTCTGCCCCAGGCCGAGCGTCGGACAAGCGCTTGAGCTGGGCGGCTATGCACTGGTGGTGTCAATCAGATGCGTATGGACGGCGTTAAAGCAGTGGCGCAGTTCGTGCTGCTCAGTACGCAATCCGCCGAGTTCGGCACGTAGACCCTGCTCGCTGGCAAGGATGACACCGACTAATGACAAGCCCGGTCTCGTAAGCACTTCTTGCTGTTCTATGCGATCAAAGCTTCGCTAGGTGTTGATAACTCAGCCGACGCTGGGTCAGCCGGGCCGGGAGTGTAGAGGCCGGCTCGTTCGGCCAGTTGATTCAGGGTGGCGTTGATGTGCAAGACGATCTGCTGCGCCCGGAAAAGATCATTCGTGGCGTTGGAAAGCTGCACGTAGTCTTTGCGCTCGGTGGCATCAACCGCGGCCGCAAGGGCAAATTGATGCGCCCGCCAGCCTTCAATGTACTGCTGATGGATATTTAAGATCTGCGGGGTCCGGGGCTGATACCCCTCGAGTTCCCGAATATAGTCCTGGCTCAGACCAATCAGCGGCCTCAGCACGTTAATCGTCAGATCATCATGGACAAACTGATCGCGACGGACCGTTTCGATGGCGGTATTCACGCGGTTCTCGGTCGGGAACCAGTTCCGTTTTTGTTCAAGATACTGCTTGAGGTCATCTTGGATGCTGTACTCTTGGGATGGCGAGCAGGCGCTCAACAGCACACAACACAGTACGAAAAAAGACACGGTTTTGTAAGGCATGGATGATAGCAAGGCTTAGTCTTGGGCAAGGGCTTGGCTTTCTGCTGTGTCCCGCGCCGGCTCGACGGCTTCAGGGCTGCCGTGTGTGGTCTCGGTGGCGGCTTCAAACAGCAGTTCTTCATAGTAGAACGCGCTATAGCCTAATAGCACCACCTCGGGGGATCCCTCTTTGCTTGCGTACACGGCGGTTGAGGTGGGGTTGCGGCCACCAATAAAAACGGTGGCCAAATCGCTCTCGGTCTTACCCTTGAGGATAATCGTGGCATGCGGAGGCTTGAGGCCATAGACGGCCGGATCGTCGGCCGCTTCCTCTACCACCTGGGTCTCTTGTTCCATGGTCAGGTTTTCAATCAGGCTCGTCACCAGCGATGAGGTAGCGTAGCCCCCCTGGGGTTCAACCACCTGCCAGCTGTCTCCGTCAAACAGACACCGAACCACCTGCCCGTCACGGTGGAGTTGAAGCTCTTGGATAGACTCCCGTGAAAAGGGTAAAAAACGACTCTGGGTTGGCGCGTATTCTCTGAGGTGGGGCCTCTCACCGACTGGGTCCCACACAAAGGCAAAAAAATACACGCCAAACACGGCCGCCAGGCTGTAATAGACGCCAATTCGCAGCCAGCTCATCCGCGCTGCCTCCGCCACATGAACACGCCGATACCTATTAGCAGAAAGGAACCCGGCAGGATGGCTGTGCTGACGAGGAGGATCCGCTGGCCTTGTTCATCGGTCAGGTAAAACTGTTTCTCTCCAGCTGGCTGTTTGGTAGCCCGTTCGCCAGTCTGACCGATGTCGTCGGCCAGCCAATTGACGGCGTTGATAAAGAGGTCCCGGTTGCCGCCCTGCTCAAGCAGACCGTTGTGGGCAAAGTCGACATCGCCAAAGACTATGATCCGGCCGGGACTTTCCCCCGGCTGCTCTCTATTGGCAAGAATGACTTCTCCGGCAATCGGGACAGGGCCGCGTAAGTCTCGGCCGACAATAAACTGAATTTCGCGCTGGGCTGAGATACGCTGCTCGGCGCTGCCAAAGCCCGACCCTGAGGTTGCCAGAATAGGCGCCGCTCTGATGCCTTTGTCGAGGTCTTGGCGCACTTCAACGACCCGCGACAGGGAGAAGATCGGCGGAGCGTTAACCGCTTTGATCATATCGTGGGTGGTGGCGGTCCGTGAGGCCCGAAAGGTAATGGATTCCCCGGCATAGATCCGCTTTGAGGGATCGACAGCGATATAATCTAATGGGTAGACTCCGTATTGCTCCAGAAAGGAGTCAAGATTCGATGTACTGTTGGGATCGATCATCACAAACAGAGCGCCCCCCCGTTTCAAATAGGCGTCAAGGGCTTGCAGTTCAAAGGGCAGGAACGAATCCGTAGGGCCGAGCAGGACGATCACCGCGGCATCGTCCGGTACCCCGCCGGCGTCTACCAGCGAGATCTGTTTGGCAACGTAAAACTCGTCCGCCATGGCGCCCCGGAGTTTGGTGTAGCCGTCTTCGGGTTGAGGGTCGCTGAGATCTCCTTCGCCATGGCCGATCGTAAAATAGATAATCTTTTCCGCGCTGCGGGTGACGTGCAACAGGGCTGCGATAACGTCGTTCTCACCGGAATGTAGGGAAGAATGGCGTCTGCGTCCGGCTGACTCAAACACAATTGTGCCATACCGGCGTGCGTCGTACTGTTGGGCCGTGGCCGGGCTGCGGTTCATGTCGACAATGGTATAGCGAAAGTGCTGGGACAGGCCGTCCATACGGCCTAGCATATCGGCCAGAAAAAAATTCTCGGGGCGGTCCGGATGGATAAAGGCGATGGCGTGGACATCTTGCTGCAAGTTCGATACCACATGCTGAGTGCGGGGGGCGAGAGTGAACTTCTTCTGCAGGGTGAGGTCGATCCGTTGGTTATAGTGGACGAGGACCGCTTGAATAGCGATCAACATGGCGAGAAATCCGACTGCTCCAATAAGGAGCTTGAGTGTGTTGCGTAGGTTGCTACTCATCGGCGCCCCTTCCACTGGCGGGATTCGAGCGAACGGAGGGTCAAAAAGCTAAAGAACAGCACAAAGGCAAGGAAGAAGGTAACCTCTTTGAGGTCAATAAATCCCTGGGCAAAACCCTGAAAATGGGTGACCATGGAGGTCTGGGATAACCAATACAGAAAGCCCTCGCGAGTGGCGCCCTCATTCCAGCTCAGGATCCAGAAGAACAGCAGCGTACACAGCGCGGCAAAGCCGGCCACCACCTGGTTGTCGGTCAGCGAGGAAATGAATAGGCCGCACGCGATGCAGGCCAGGGCAATGAGCACCAGTCCGCTATAGCCGGCCAGGACAAGCGTCCAGTTAAACGGCTGAACCCAGTAGACCAGAAGGGGATAGATCGCGGTAAAGGACAGCATGAACAGGGTGGCAAGGCTACAGGCGACGAATTTGCCCAGATACAACTCGGCGTCCCGCATCGGATAGGTCAGCAGAAGCTCAATCGTTCCCAGCCGTTTTTCTTCGGCGAACAACCGCATGGTCAAGAACGGAATCGCCAGCAGCAGCATCAGGCGGATATCGGTAAAAACGAGCTGCCAAAAATTTTCAATGATATTGAGGCCAAAACCGAACTGAACGTAGAAGATGAGGTCGGTATAAAAATAATAGCCGCTGACCAGCAGAAAGACTGCGGTGACAAGATAGATAAACGGCGACAGAAAGTACGAGCGGAGTTCTTTGGCGACAATGGCCTGAAAATTTATCAAGAAGGTCCCTGCCTGTCCCATTTCCCGTCTCCTTCGGAGGCATCTATCCTGAACTGATCGCAGGATGTCGCCGGCTAGGCCGCTGAACGGTGTCCCTCTTTTGTCAGGCGCACAAATAATTCTTCTAAGCCGGCGGTGAGCGGATTGAGTTCGTGCAGGGACCAACCTCGGTTGACCACGAGCTTGGCGAGCTGGTGGCTGAGGGCGCGGTCTTGCGAGTGGACAAGAAAGAGCCGGCCCGGCTGTTCATCCTCCTCTTCCGGGGGGTCTTGAAGGATAACTTCACTCACTCCGGGCAGGGCTTTGAGCGCGTTTTGAACCTCCTGTACCGGACCTACAATCCGCATCCGCGTCTGGGTGGCGGAGCGCAGTCGTTCACCGAGTCCCGCCGGGGTATCCTCGGCCAGGATTTGGCCTTTATCGATAATCACCACGCGGTGACACACCTGGGCGACTTCAGCCAGAATATGGCTCGATAGTAAAATGGTCGTTTTTCCGCCCAGACTCTTGATCAGCTGGCGCATATCGATCAGCTGATGGGGATCAAGACCGATCGTGGGTTCGTCGAGAATCAAGACCTGGGGATCACACAGCAGGGCTTGGGCTAGGCCGACCCGCTGGCGATAGCCTTTTGATAAGGTGCCGATATGGCGACGGGCCATGTGACTGAGGCCACAGAGGTCGAGCACGCGCTCGACCTGCTTGTGCCGTTCCTTCCCAGCAGCCGTTTTCACTCGTACGCAGAAGGCCAGAAAAGCACGGACCGTCATATCTGGATACAGCACGACATTTTCGGCCAAATAGCCGAGCTTGCGGCGCATCTCCAAAGACGCGGTTTCGACATCGTAGCCGGCCACCACAACCCGGCCCTCGGTCGGCGGGAAGAACCCGGTCAGAATGCGCATGAGTGTAGTTTTGCCCGAGCCGTTTGGGCCTAACAACCCGACGATCTCTCCTTCTTGGACGTCGAAGGAAACCCGGTGCAAAGCCCGCACCTGACCGTAGTATTTGGTAATGTTATGGACTGCGATCATACTGCCTTCTGCATCTCTGGGGCAGTCTTATTCGGCCGGGACTCGGGACGGGGCAGCCTTGAGTTGGTCGAGCTCGGTTTGCAGCTCTGCGGCTCTGTTCTCTGCCTGTTCAACTTGCCGTCTAAACGTGTCGGCGCGTCGGCTGAGCACGTCCCTGTCTTTGGTAACGGTTTTGAGATTTACTTCATATTCGGCGTTTTGTAGACGCAGAATGCCGACTTCTCCGGGCAGGATTCCGGAGAAAAGGGCCGAGGTGAGTCCTAAGCGCTCAAACGCGATGCCAGCCAGGACTAGGGCAAGCCATAAGACTCCGACGCCAACATAGCCCCAAGTAAGCTTGGCAAGTGATTCGTCTTCTATGCCCTGTTGTTCTTCTGTTTTTTCTTTCGCCATAAGTCCCTCTCTATTATTGTGAAGATGAAGGATTACATAGCAAAGAACTGGAGAGGAGAAAAGGCGAGGGTCCTTATCTATGGGTCGCATGTCGGTGAACAAGGTGCCGAAGCACCTTGTTCACCGCCGAACTTTAGCGAGCGCTACGGATCAGGAAGTTGACCGAGAACGCTTCTGGCGTGTTAATCGGAGTGGCCTCGTTGAAGTACCATTCCTGGGTCCACTCATTCTTTGACCGGGCGTAGCCAGACGGTGCGTCCCACTTGGTCGAGTGGGCCAGCTGCACGTCAGCGCCCATCCCATGCGGGGTGAAGGCCCACACGTCTTGGTAGTCGTACTTGGCCCCTTCCAGTTTGTTGACCGGATAGCCCTTGTACGGAGTGCTCACGTAGTTGAACAGGTTGAACCAGAACTTCCACAGCTCTCCACCCTGGTCATACATCTCGGCAAAGCTCATCCCCCAGAAGTCCTTGTCGATGTACATGATTCGCTTGGAGTAGGCATACTGGCTGTAGGCCGACGGAATCCCTTCGACCACATACACCGGCCGCCGCTCCCAAGGGACATTACAGGGGATGAAGGCCGTTATTCCAGTCGTGCCGTCAGGCTCTGCGCACCACACCTTGCGGGTGCCGTACAATCCAATGTGAACCGGGGCTAGGATGTCTTTTTCCGACAAGACCCGGAAGGTCCAGTAGGAGTGCTTGGAGTTGAACCCCCACAGCGAGTCCAGATCCATGTCCGTCCCCCAGAAGGCGTCACTGCGGTTGGCCACGCTGATGCGGCGCACCCGGCGTAACTCGGGCAGGTACATGTAGGAGTCATCCGGGACGTCCATCCCCAGATAGCGATTGTTGAGCACCCCCGCCCCCTTAAGGTCGTTGGGGATAAACAGCGGTCCGAACTGCTCCGTATAGCGCATCGGCGGATTGTTCGCCACGACCGGCTTTGGATCGGTGTACAAACGACCCGTCCACATCATGCGCCGCCAGAACTGCGACCCGTAGGTCCGCTCCAGCTCCCCCTTGCTGTTGACGAGCTCGGTGATCCACTCGGTGCCCACATTGTCCACATACTGGGGCTTTTGTTCCTGGTTCCACATGACCTTGGCCCCGGCCAGCGGATCGTTGAGATCGATGTTGGGAAAGGGCACCCCGGACACATAGTTGAACATCTCCCGGCCGTCTGGGGAGATCTCAACCTGACCAGAGTATTTCTCGGTCGCCTCTTGGAAGAGGCGGGGCAGTGGGACCTTGATCGTCTTGATGACCCGGATCTCCATGCCTTCGTTGACGAACCACTGAATCCCGGGGATAAGCAGGTCGCCGGCCTCCGCCATATTATCTTTCGTAAATACCTCGCCGGTGTATTCGTGCTCAGGGCCGATACATTCGACTAGCGTACAATCGGAGTACGCTGCGTTGGCTGGATCTGCCGGACTGAACGCGCCAATGGCTAGTCCAGTACAGGCGATTCCAAAGAGTTGCTTCAGTTTCATAGTATTTCCTCCCTGTGAGACCGTAGTCTGCGTGAGAATATAGTCTGCAACCACGACATGTTATAATCTGCAACCACAACATGTACTGTTCACATCACTTCATTAGGGTGGACCACGTTCCATTTCATCCTCTCCATACTGCCCAAATGACAGAAAGCGAGGGAAAAGGTCAATAGCCTGATCAGAGGCTTTTTTGACCTCCAGAGGGAGAGGGGCTGGTGAACCACTATTTTTTTGGCTGAGCTTCCGTTCCAGAATGCCGTCGATAATGGTTTCAAGGTTGGTCTGGGAAGTGGTCTTGACCCGAATCCAGCCATCAAGAATGAAGCCAGGTACGGAATCGAGCTGGTAGCGACGTCCTAAGGCTACACTGCGGGCGACCTCCGCCTTGCCGTCTTCGCCTGCTAGGCGGGTGAGCAGCAGGTCTGGATCAAGACCGATCCTGTCCGCCACTCGGGCCAGGCCGTCCCGGCTGGTAATATCGAGCTGCTCTTCGAACTGGACCTGAAAGAGCGCCTGTTGCATCTCTTTGCGGAGACCAAACTCGTCGGCCAAGACGTAGGCACGGGCCGGGATAGAGGATTTTTGGTCGACAATCGGGTAGCTGAGGAACTCGACTCGCAAGCGGGTGCCATATTTTTTTTGGAGCTCGGGGATGAGTTGAGTAACCGCTCGGTAGCAGGCCGCGCACAGAAAGTCCTCAAAGACGGTCAGTCTGACCGAATCCGGCCCAGCCTCCTGGGGGGCACGCCGGACGAAGTCATAGGAACCGGGTATGGAAAAGTAGCGGTCAAGGAGGTCCTCTGCGGCTGAACTCAGCTGAGGTAGGCAGAAGACGCTCAGCAGCCCGAGGCCGAGTCCGAGATGTTTCAGCCGCCGCCCTCTCCGGTATGGTCGAGCCGTCTTCATGAATGATCGGAGTTTCTTGCGTGGGTGGGAGTGAGTCATGCTTGAAGCCCCCCCAGCAGCCCCGCGCAAGAGGCGGACAGGGCACGGGTGGAGCTGGCGCCTAGGCGTCTGATGAGGGGCGGGCCACATAAAAAAGAACGACGCTGTCCTTGTCTGTCTCTGGGTTGGCGGGCTATAGTCACCGTCGTGGCGTCCCCACCTGGTTTTTGGGGGGTGTTTGTCTCTGCGTTGGCGGGCTATAGTACGGAAGTGCTCGTAAGTCTTTGTGTAGGAGGAGGATATCATGCGTCGGCTGTCCTTTGTCATGTTGTCAATATTCTTGGCTTTTGCCTTTTTTCTGGTCGCCCTCGGAGGGGCAGCTCAGGAGGAGGGCCAGGACGACCTGAGAAACATCAAAATTGGCTACGTCGACCTGGTGCGGGCTATGGCTGAGTGCGAGGCGGGCAAAAAGGCCCAAGACCAACTCAAGAAGGATCTCGAAAAGTCGGAGGCTCGTTTGCGGCAGCAGAGAGATCGGGTCGAAAAGCTCAAAGAGGAGCTTGAAAAGAAGGGCATGGTCCTCCGTGAAGAAGAACGTGACGCGTTGGGACAGGATTACCGTCAGAGCCTGCGAGATTTTGAACGACGTTATAAAGATGCCGAGGAAGATCTCAAGATCAAAGATCGCCAGCTGACCAGTCGGATCATGGTGCAGTTGCAGCAGATTGTGGCCGAGCTAGGCGAACAAGGCGCATATACGGTTATTTTAGAAGGCAATAACACTGTCGTCTTATATGGCAAGCAAGATATTGATCTGACCGATCAGGTCATTCAGGAACACAATAAGCGTTTCCCCCAGAAAAGAGGCTAGCTCGTTGGGGCGGTTTATACACCGCCCTCTCTGCTCTAGGCCTGGGCAATCAACTGTCGCAGCACGTAGTGCAAAATTCCACCCTGCCGATAGTATTCGACTTCTATCGGCGTATCGATCCGGACGCTTACCGTAACGTCTTGACTCTCTCCACTCGTCCGGTGAATTGTCAGGGTCGCGTCTTGCTGGGGTCTGAGGTCGTCGGCGATGCCTGTCAGATCAAAGGTCTCACTGCCGTCCAGATTCAGCGCCCCAACGCTGGTGCCGTCTTTGAACTGACACGGCAACACGCCCATGCCGACCAGGTTACTGCGGTGAATCCGCTCAAAGCTCTGGGCAATCACCGCCCTCACACCGAGCAGGGCGGTGCCCTTGGCTGCCCAGTCGCGTGAGCTGCCCGTCCCGTATTCTTGGCCGGCAATCACGACTAGCGGAGTACCGGCGACCTGGTATTGGACCGCCGCGTCATAGATGTCCATCTGCTGGCCAGGCCCGTTGGCGTAGGACAGGGTCACCCCGCCCTCAGAGCCTGGGACCATCAGGTTTTTAATCCGGATATTCGCAAACGTTCCCCGGGTCATCACCCGATCATTGCCCCGCCGTGAGCCGTAGCTGTTAAAGTCGGCGACATTGACCCCGTTGTCCTGCAAATATTGACCGGCGGGCGAGGTTGGTTTGATCGCCCCGGCCGGACTGATGTGATCGGTGGTCACCGAATCGCCTAACACGGCCAGCGGACGAGCGCCTATAATCGTGCTGATTGTACCGGGCTCAAGTCCAAACGCCTCAAAGAACGGGGGCTCTTGAATATAGGTCGAAGCTGGGTCCCAGCTGTAGAGATTGCCAGTGGTACTGCGGATCTCATTCCACAGGGGGTTGTCGGCGTTGAGATCAGCGTACAAATCGCGATACGTCTGGGGCTCGCGTGCGGCCTGGATCAACGCCTGGATTTCTGAAGAGGTGGGCCACAGATCGCGCAGATAGACCGGCTGCCCATCTTTGCCGTTGCCCAGCGGCTCGGTGTTCAGGTCAATGTCGACCCGACCGGCTAGCGCAAAGGCCACAACTAGAGGTGGGCTCATCAGAAAGTTGGCTTTAATATTCTGGTGTACCCGCGCCTCAAAGTTGCGATTGCCGCTCAACACGCTGGCGGTGATAAGGTCGTTTGTGGTCACCGCGGCCTCAATCTCGGGGTCGAGCGGACCTGAATTGCCGATGCAGGTGGTACAGCCGTAGCCGACCAGATAAAAGCCGAGTTGATTGAGAGAGACCTGCAGGCCGGTTTTTTCCAGATATTCGGTGACGACACGCGAACCTGGGCCTAAAGACGCTTTGACCGTCGGACGGAGCGTTAAGCCTTTTTCGACCGCTTTTTGGGCCACTAGGCCAGCCGTCAGCATAACGCTCGGGTTTGAGGTGTTCGTGCACGACGTAATGGCCGCAATCAGCACATCGCCGTGGCCGATATCGCTTGGTCCGCGTGAAGAACCCGAGCCCTTGAGGGGATAACGTTTCCCAAACTCGTCCGGCGACTTGTCATACCCGTTCTCACTCGCCGGCTTCTGAAACAGCTCGCCAAAGGTCTGTTTCAACTCTGGCAGATTAATCCGATCCTGGGGACGTTTCGGACCGGCCACAGCGGGCTGTACATCGGCTAGGTCGAGTTCTAAGACCTGACTGTAGGCACACTGATCTTTCCCCGGAATGCCGAACATGTCCTGGGCCTGGAAGTAGCGCCGAAACGCGTCGACCTGCTCCTCACTTCGACCGGTTGCTTCGAGATAGCGGCAGGTCTCTTCATCGACAGGGAAAAAGCCCATTGTTGCGCCATATTCCGGAGCCATATTGGCAATGGTGGCGCGGTCGGTCAGTGGCAGCTGAGCAGCACCCTGGCCGTGGAACTCGACAAACTTGCCCACGACTTTTGCCGCCCGCAGCATCTCGGTGCAGTGCAGCACCAGGTCGGTTGCGGTCACGCCTTCCCGCAACGACCCCGTGAGATGCACCCCTACCACATCCGGGGTAAGAAAGTAGACCGGCTGACCCAGCATGCCGGCCTCAGCCTCAATGCCGCCAACACCCCAACCGACCACCCCCAGACCGTTGATCATGGTTGTGTGTGAGTCGGTCCCGACCAGCGTATCCGGGTAATACACTCCATCTTTTTCCAGCACTCCCTTAGCCAGGTATTCGAGATTGACCTGGTGCACGATGCCGATACCGGGTGGCACGACTTTAAAGCTGTCAAAGGCTTGCATACCCCATTTGAGGAATTGATAACGTGCCTGATTGCGCTCAAATTCTTTTTGCATGTTTCGCTGCAGAGCGTTGCCGACCCCGGCATAATCGATCTGGATCGAGTGGTCGACGACCAGATCGACAGGGACCAGTGGCTCAATCAGTTTCGGGTCTTTGCCCAGCTTGGCAACCGCAGAGCGCATGGCCGCCAGGTCGACCAGCAGGGGCACGCCGGTAAAGTCCTGCAAGACAATCCGGGCAACGGTGAACGGAATTTCTGCAGTCCGGGTCTCGTTCGGCTCCCAGCCCGCGACATTACGCACGTCGCGCTCCTCAATACGCGTCCCGTCGTAGTTGCGCAGCACCGATTCGAGCACGATGCGGAGGCTGATTGGCAGGCGCGAGATGTGTCCTAGGCCGTGGTGCTCCAGCTGAGGCAAGGAGTAGAACTGAGCCGTCCGACCGTTTCCCAGCTCGAATGTTTGCACGCTATTAAAAAGATTATGTGGCATGGCTATTCCTCTTCTAGACGATGATGCAATACAAGTGGCAAAGCCACCTGAGCTCGGCACGTTTTGTATACGGCTTGGGGGGCAAAAGGCAAGCCGGCGGTCTTTCCCCCGGTCTGGATTTCGCATACATCAGATCCCAGTGTTGAGCCGCGCGAAGGACGCTTGATGAAAGTCTGTTCTACTGCTCTGCCCGAGGTTCTCGTTGTTGAACCTGAGGTCTTCCAGGACAAGCGAGGATTTTTCCTGGAAACCTACCACGCCCGGAAGTACGCTGAGATGGGTATTCCTGCGGTCTTTGTCCAGGACAATCATTCACGCTCGCAGCACAACACCCTGCGCGGGCTGCACGCTCAAGGTCGGCATCCGCAGGGCAAGCTCGTGCGCGTGATTCAGGGTGAGATCTTCGATGTTGCGGTTGATATCCGTCCCGTCTCAGCCACATTTGGGCGTTGGGTTGGCGTGTGGCTGTCCGCCCAAAATTTCCGCCAAGTCTATGTGCCGCCCGGCTTTGCTCACGGCTTTTGCGTGCTCAGCGAGAGTGCCGAGGTGGTCTATAAGTGCACGGACTTCCACGATCCAGCCGACGAAATCGGGATTGTCTGGAACGATCCTGAGATTGGTATTGCGTGGCCGGTTGCGGAGCCGATTTTGTCGGACAAGGATCGACGCGCGCCGCGCTTGGCCGAGGTGGTCAAAAGGTTCGGCTGACAGAGCGGGATGTCCCCGACGGGATTTGAACCCGTGTCGCCGGCGTGAAAGGCCGGTGTCCTAGGCCAGGCTAGACGACGGGGACTTCTGGAGGGGCAGATAGAGGGTGTGAGCCGACCGGGGCTCGAACCCGGGACCCTCTGCTTAAAAGGCAGATGCTCTACCGACTGAGCTATCGGCTCGGTCTGGCCAGGAACATAGCTGATGACAACAGAGAACTCAAACCCCTGCAGCGAGTTTCCTGTCCGTCTGGCGTTGACTTGCTCCTCAGCCGCCTGTTAGCGTTTGGTTATGACAACGGTTCGTTCACGTTTTGCCCCTAGTCCAACCGGTTACCTGCACATCGGCGGCGCGCGCACCGCTCTCTTTGCCTATCTGGCCGCCAAGGAACACGGCGGCACGTTTGTGCTCCGTATTGACGATACCGATCGGCACCGCTCGACCCCGGAATTTCAGGCCGATATCCTGGACGCGCTGCACTGGCTTGGGCTGGACGGGGATGAAGGCCCCTATTTGCAGAGCCAACGCACCGCCCTATACCAGGAGGCTGGCGAGCGCCTGCTGCGCCAGGCCAAAGCCTACCGCTGCTACTGTACTCCCCAAGAATTACAGACCAAACGCCAAGCCGCCCTGGCCGCGGGTCGCCAGCCGATGTACGATGGAACGTGCCGCAACTCCACCCCTCAGCCCGGCGACCGGCGGACGTTTACCATCCGTTTTAAAGGGCCTAGAGGAGGGCAGACGGTCGTTGACGACCTCATCAAGGGGCGGATCGTTTTTCAGAATCAGGAACTGGACGATCTAATCTTGGTTCGTTCGGACGGCTCGCCCACCTATAACTTCTGTTCGGTCTTTGACGACGCCGATCTACGGATTAGCCATATTATACGCGGGGACGATCATCTGACCAATACCCCGCGCCAAGTCCTGATTTTTCAAGCCCTGGATGCCGCTCCGCCCGCCTTTGCTCACCTGCCCCTGATTCTCGGCCCTGATCGCGTTCGGCTCAGTAAACGGCACGGGGCCACTGCAGTGCGGACCTACCGTGAGATGGGCTATCTACCTGAGGCCTTGGTCAATTTTATTGCCCGGCTAGGCTGGTCATACGGCGATGACGAAGTCTTCTCGCGGGCCGATCTGCTCGACAAGTTCCGTCTTACCGACGTCGGTAAATCGGCCGGAGTGTTTAATGCTGAGAAACTGGAATGGCTCAATTTTCAGTATCAGCAGGCCCGCCCGTTGGCCCAAATCATCCAAGAGGTGAAACCTTTCCTAGCCGACAAAGGCTATCGTTTGCCCGACGAAGTGCGGCTCGGGCGGATGCTGAAGACGCTCCAGCCCCGGGCCAAAACCTTGCGGGAGTTGGCGGCGGCGGCGCATTTTTATCTTACCGAGAAAGTGACCTTTCAGGAAAAGGCGGTCAAAAAATTTCTGACATCAGACGGCTTAGCCCTCCTTGAACAGGTCCGCCACAGGCTCAGCCTTACGCAGGACTGGACCGAACAAGGCCTACATCTCGTCTTTAGCGGTCTGATGCAAGACCTTGATCTTAAGTTGGGCAAGATTGCTCAACCGGTGCGGGTAGCGTTGACCGGCGGGACGGCGAGTCCGGGAATTTTTGAGGTCATGGTCGCCCTAGGACAGGACCAAACACTCACCCGTCTGGATACTGCTCTGACGACTCTGGGAGCTGGAAAAGGGTAGGTTTCAGCTTGACTTCAGCCTGTAGGTTCTTTATTTTTTAGACTGTTGAGGTGTGGGCTAATTGGTAAGCCACCTGACTCTGGATCAGGCGATTGTAGGTTCGAGTCCTACCACCTCAGCTCCTGGGTCCCATCGTCTAGCGGTTAGGACGCCGGCCTCTCACGTCGGTAGCACGGGTTCGAGTCCCGTTGGGACCATCTTCCTAGGGCTTTTTGATACGAGTCCCATCAAAATTTGCCTCCTGGCTCCTCGCCCGCCCTGGTAATCCTCTCCCGCTATGCTAATTGGTAGAGGAGAGACACTAGAAGGACGAACAGACAACTCGGAACATAACCATTCACCAGTGTTTAGGGGATGGAGATGGATGAGAACAGCAGGCATACCTTTGAACGATTGATCAAAGAAGACCGTGAGAACCGCGAGAGGAAGCACTGGAGCGGAACCTTTATCGACTATTTGGAAAAGGTCAGAGAAGACCCTTCTCTCGTTAAGCACGCCCACGCGCGTATCTACGATATGATCAGGCAGGAGGGGGCGTCGGATATTAACGACACCGATGATCCTCGCATCCGCCATTTATTCAAAGACGAGTCCCTGAGAGTGTTCAATTTCTTTCGGGAGGAATTCTTCGGAATTGAAGAAGCGCTCGCCGAGATTGTCCGCTACTTTCAATCTGCGGCCATGCGGGGCGAAGAGAACCGTCAGGTCCTGTATCTGATGGGACCAGTTGGAGCGGGCAAAAGCTCGCTAGTCGAAAAATTGCAACGGGGACTTGAGAGCCTTGATCCGATTCATACGATTGAGGGTTCTCCGATGTTTGAAGAGCCGCTGCTCTTGATTCCCCGGCATCTGCGTCAAGAGTTTGAAAAAATGCTTGACGTGCGTATTGAGGGCGACCTGTGTCCGGTGACCCGTTGGCGGCTGCGCGAGGAGTTTGATAACGCCTACGAGAAGATGTCGGTGACCACGGTCGGGTTCTCAAAGCGCAACCGGCGCGGCATCGGCATTGTGCCGCCGGTCGACCCGAATAACCAAGACACCTCGGTGCTGATCGGCTCGGAAGATATTTCCAAGCTCGACCGCTACTCCGAGGGCGACCCACGCGTGCTAGAACTCAACGGGGCGTTTAACGTCGGCAACCGGGGCATGGTGGAGTTCATCGAGGTCTTCAAAAACGAGACCGAATACCTGCACGCCATGATTACGGCCACCCAGGAGAAGTTTGTTCCCGCCCCAGGTCGTCATGGCACCGTGTACGTAGACACGGTCATTGTCGCTCACTCTAACGAGGCCGAGTGGCAGAAGTTTAAGGCAGATCATACCAACGAGGCGATTTTAGACCGGATCGTGGTGGTCAAGGTGCCCTATAATCTGCGTCTGTCCGAAGAGGTCAAGATCTATCAGAAGATGCTGCACAACTCGGACTTTCGGGCTAGCGTCGCGCCGCATACGCTGGAGGTGGCGGCCATGTTCGCCATTCTGTCGCGTCTCGAACCCTCGGCAAAGTGTGATCTGATGACCAAGCTGCACCTGTACAACGGGGAAGAAGTGGTCGAAAAGGGTCGGACCAAGAAAATCGCGATCAAGGAATTACGCGAGGATGCCAAGCGGGAGGGGATGTTCGGGATCTCGACCCGTTTTATCATGAAGGCGCTCGACAACGCGCTGTCCGAAGGAGGCTCGTCGATCAATCCGATCACCGTCCGTGAAGCCCTGATCCGGATGGTCAAGGCGATGGACGCTCCGGACGACACCCGCAAACAGTATCTCGAATTCCTGCAGGATGTGATTCACAAAGAGTATCTCAAGCTGCTCGAAAAGGAGATCACGAAGGCGTTTGTCTACTCCTATCAGGAACAGGCTGAAACGCTTTTCCAGAACTATCTTGATCATGCCGAAGCGTACGTGAACCAGACAAAAGTCATGGATCGCAATACCAGAGAAGAGCTGCTGCCGGATGAGGGTTTTCTGAAGTCTATCGAAGAGCAGATCGCCATCATCGGCTCGGCCGCCGACGGCTTTCGCCAGGAGGTGATCGCTTATTTGTGGGCCTCGTCACGGCGCGGCGAGCGGGTGACCCACGAAAGTTATGAGCCGCTCAAGGACGCGATCGAGAAAAAGCTGATGGGCTCGGTCCGGGATATTAGCCGGATTATTACCAAGGCTCGAACCAGAGACCAAGACCAGCAGCAGAAACACGACGCAATGGTCCAACGGCTGATTGAACTCGGTTACCCTGAGGACAGCGTTGATATCGTGCTGAAGTACGCGGCGAACCATTTGTGGAAGGACTGAGCCCGTGCATACGTTCACAGGCCGGGGTGGAATACCATGTCAGACACGATCATTCGTCCCTACTCATCCTCTGACTCCTTACGGTCCGACCGAAGCGCAACAGACCGCCAGCGCCATCGTCAGAAGGTTCGTGAGGCGGTTAGAGAAAATATTGCCGACCTGATTGCCGAGGAGTCCATCATTGGCAAGAACAAGGACAAGATCATCAAAGTCCCAATCCGGGGGATGAAGGAGTACCGTTTCATCTATGGCGAAAACATCCCCGGGGTCGGACAGGGGGACGGCAACTCCGAACCCGGTCAGGTGGTCGGCAAGGCAAATGGCGAAGGGCAGGGGCCGGGCGAAGGGCAGGCTGGGGATCAAGCCGGGGTCGATTATTATGAGACCGATGTGACACTCGAAGAGCTGATCGACATCATGTTCGAAGACCTCGAACTGCCCGACCTCGAACGCAAGACCCTACGGGAAATTCCGTCCGAGCGGGTCAGTAAACGCAAGGGGTTCCGCAAGACAGGGGCGCGGGTCCGGCTTGATAAGCGACGGACGGCGGTGGCCCGGATTCGGCGCAAGGTGGCGGTGATGCGGCGTGATGGTAAAACCGACAGGGACCCCGAACAGCGCTTTCCGTTTCACACCGACGATCTGACCTATCGACACCTCGTCGAGGCCAACCGCCCCGACTCAAATGCGGCAGTCGTGTGCATCATGGATACCTCAGGGTCTATGGATACGATGAAGAAGTATCTGGCCCGCAGTTTCTTTTTTCTCCTCTATCAGTTTGTGAGTACAAAATACGACAAGGTTGAGCTCGCCTTTGTGGCGCACCATACCGAGGGTCGGGAGGTGACCGAAGACGAGTTCTTCTACAAAGGCGAGTCGGGCGGGACGTTTATTTCCTCGGGCTATAATAAGGCGCTCGAGATCATCCAGGAGCGCTACCATCCGAGCCTGTGGAACGTCTACGCGTTTCACTGCTCGGACGGAGACAATTTCGAGTCCGACAATCCGGCCACGCTCAGAGCCGCCCAACAGCTGTGCGAGATGTGTAACCTGTTTGGCTATGGTGAGATCAAACCCTTGGGCTCGCGTTATTATGAAAGCTCAATGCTCAATATTTTCCGCCGCCTCGAAGCCGACAACTACCAGACGGTCCTCATCGAACGCAAAGAGGACATTTGGCCGAGTTTTCGGGCCTTCCTGTCAAAGGAAGAGGGGGAGCGGATGCAGACCAGTGTAAAGTCGGCCGAGGAGCGCGCGGCTGAATAGGGACCGGGGGAAGGTTCTGTCTGCGGCCGCTGAGCGGGAGAGACTATGGTAGATTGGAACGTACAAGAGCTCGAAAGCTGGGACGAAAGGATCCGGGAGAAGGTCGAGGCCTTCGGTCTGTCTTGCTATCCCCAGGAGTTTGAGGTGTGTGACCATTTTCAGATGCTGGGCTATATGGCCTATCACGGTATGCCGTCGCACTATCCGCACTGGTCGTTCGGCAAAAGCTATGAGAAGCTGAAGACGATGTACGACTATGGGGTGTCCGGCCTCCCCTACGAGATGGTCATCAACTCCAGCCCGGCCATCGCGTATTTGATGCGTGATAACTCCCTGTGTCTACAGATCCTGACGATTGCCCACGTGTACGGCCACAACGACTTCTTCAAAAATAATTTCACCTTCCGGCAGACCGGGGCGGCCTCCACGATTAATCGCTGCAAAATCCACGCCGAGCGGGTGCGGGCGTATATTGAGGATCCGTCGATCGGGGTGGAGAAGGTCGAGGGGGTTCTCGACACCGCCCACGCCCTGTCCATGCAGTGTCGGCGCAACCTGGCTATCAAAAAGTTATTGCCCGAAGAGGAACGCAAGCGGGCGTTCGAGGAGGCGCAGCCAAAAGAGGACCCGTTCCAAGCCATTCATAAACCGCAGGTCTATATCCAGCCCGACCTGCGCAAGGTCCCACTTTCTCCCGAAGAGGACCTCCTATTGTTCATCCGCGACTATAATCCTTATTTGAGTGAATGGGAGAAAGACCTGTTGACCGTCGTTCATGAAGAGGCGCAGTACTTCATTCCCCAGATGGAAACCAAGATCATGAACGAGGGCTGGGCCAGCTTCTGGCATCGCGAGATCATGAACAGCTTGAAGCTGCCCCAACAGCTCTACCTCGAATTCTTGGTCCGTCACAATCAGGTCGTCCGGCCCCATCCGCAGGGTATCAACCCCTATCACCTCGGCCTGAAGCTGTGGGACGATATCAAACGCCGCCATGACGATCCCACGCCGGAAGAGATCGAGAAGTACGGCCAGCCAAAAAAAACGGGTATGGAAGCAATTTTCGAGGCCCGGGAAGTGGACCGGGACGTCTCTTTCCTGCGTCGCTTTTTGACCGAGGAGCTGATGCGTGAGTTGGATATGTTCCAGTATGAGCCGCGTGGCGATGATTTGGTTATCTCACATGTGTCTGACAAAGAGGGTTGGCGGGCCGTCAAAGAGACCCTGCTGAGAAGCGTTGGTATGGGTGCCGTCCCGATTCTCAAGATTGAGGATGCCGACTACAGTCAGAACCGAGCGCTGTATTTGAAGCACTACCACGATGGCCGAGACCTCCAGCTTGAGTATGCCGAGCGGTGTTTGTCGTATCTAAACCGGCTGTGGGGGCACGAAGTCCGACTCGAAACCGTGGTGAACGGCAAACGGGTCGTGCTGTCCTACAGCGAGAAAGGCTTTGCTACCCGACCGCTCAAATAGCCCAGCAGCCTCACGCGCAGGATGCCGCTCGCGCCTCTCAGTCCGGCCGTCCGCGTTTCTCACACCTCTCCCGCCTCCAGCAACACGACCGCCTCGGCCATCATGCCCTCCCCGCGTCCGATATAGCCCATTTTTTCACCCGTCGTGGCTTTAACATTGACGAGCGATGGGGCGGCTTCGAGGGCCTCGGCTAGCCGCTCGCGCATCGCCTGTCGATATGGTGCCAGCTTGGGCCGTTGGGCAAAGACCGTAATATCGGCGTTGCTCAGACGAAAGCCGCGTTCTTTTACCAGCGCCATGACGATGCGCAGCAGCCCGAGGCTTGACGCCCCGGTATACTGGGGATCAGAGTCGGGAAAATGTTGGCCGATATCGCCCGCCCCAATCGCGCCTAACAGGGCGTTGCTCAGCGCGTGACACACCACGTCGGCGTCCGAGTGGCCGAACAGTCCCTTGTCCCACGGGATATGGATGCCGCCCAGCATGAGTTTGCGGCCCGGCTGGAGCCGGTGAATGTCTGCGCCGTGACCAACTCGAAATTGCACCGACCGGCTCCTATAAGCTGCGGACCATCAGCTCCGCGACGCGCTGGTTGAAAGCCACCGGGTCGGGGAGTTCTGAGCCCTCGGCCAACAGGCCATAGCCAAACAGCAGCTGGGCATATTCGTCTAGCGCGCCATCCTGACTATTGGTTTGATAACGCTCATAGAGCTTGGTCAGGATCGGATGCGTGGGGTTTAACTCCATGATCCGTTTTTGTTTGGGCATGTCGGTCTGCGTCTGGGATAAGAGCCGTTCGAGCTGCGGGCTATGGTCGTGTTCCGCGCCGACTAGGCACACCGGCGAGGTAGTCAGGCGGGCCGACAGGCGGACTTCCTTGACGTGCTCATCGAGCCTTTTCTGGAGCGTTTCGAGCAGACCGGCGTAGTCTTGTGCCTGCTCTTTGAGGGCTTTCTCAGCCTCTTGTTTTTCTGTTTCGCTCCCCAACTGAACCGTGCCTTTCCCGACCGACCGCAACTTCTTGCCCTCAAACTCGGTCACGGCCTGGACGACTAATTCATCCACCGGTTCAACTAAGTACAGGACCTCATAGCCTTTGTCTTTGAACGCTTCGAGGTGGGGCGAGTTTTCAACGCTCCGCCGCGACTCCCCGGTCAGATAGTAGATATCGGTCTGCTCGGTTCGCATACGCTCAACATAATCCTTGAGACTAGTGAGCTTTTCCAGATCGTGCGAAGACGGGAAACGCAACAGCGGCACCAAGCGGTCCTTGTTTTCGAGGTCCGAACTCACGCCTTCTTTGAGGGTGCGGCCAAACTGCTCCCACACCTTTGCAAACACGGTGCTGTCGTTTTCGGACAGGTTGCTCAGGGTATCAAGAATCCGTTTGCTCAGCCACTGGCGGATCTGGCCGAGGTGCCGATCCTGCTGCAGCCGTTGGCGCGAGATATTGAGCGGCAGGTCGGCCGAGTCAACCACGCCCTTGAGGAAGCGCAAATAGCGCGGCAGCAAGTCCTCACAGCGCTCCATGATCATCACCCGTTGGGCGTACAGTTGGAGGCCAAACGGGGCAGTATGGTAGTATAGATCAAAGGGGGCCTGGGACGGGACAAACACCAAAGCTTGGAACTCAAAACGTCCCTCGGCTCGGAAGGTTAGCGTCTTCAGCGGCGGGTTCCAGTCATGGGCAATATGCGTGTAGAACTCGGCATACTCCTCCTCGCTCACCTCTGACTGGGGTCGCGTCCAGATCGGCTTCATGGAATTGAGGGTGGTATCCTCAATAACGACGCGTGTTTCGCCGCCCTCTTTGGGGTTACCGTCCGCATCACGTTCAGGCTCGTGGCGCTCCTGCTTCATTTTGATCGGGTAGGACACAAAGTCGGAGTGACGTTTGACAATGCTGCTGAGCGTCCACTGCGTGGTGAAGTCTTCCAGGCCGTTTTCAGGATCGGCGGGTTTCAAATGCAGGTGAATAGAAGTGCCGTGTTGCGAGCGTTGGGCCGGGCTGAGGGAATATTCCCCGTCGCCACTCGATTCCCATGCAGTGGCGCTTTCCTCACCGGCTCTGCGGGTGACGAGGCGGACTTTGTCGGCCACCATAAAGGCTGAATAAAAGCCTACCCCGAACCGTCCGATCATCTCGGCTATGGCCTGACTAGACTGTGCCTCGGCCTTGACCTGTTCTAGCAGGGTGCGGGTGCCGGAACTGGCAATTGTGCCGATGTTGGCGATAAGTTCCTCACGGCTCATACCGATGCCGTTGTCGTGAAGAGCGAGGACGCGCGCATCGCTATCCACCTCAATCCGAATCTCGGGGGTATGGTTGTCAGCTACGAGCTCCGGCTGAGTCAGGGCCTCGAAGCGCAATCGGTCGATTGCGTCTGAGGCGTTTGAGATCAGTTCACGCAGGAAGATCTCCTTGTCGGTATACAGGGAATGGATCATGAGCTTGAGTAGTTGGGTGGTTTCTGCCTCGAAACGATGGGTTTCGGCCTGAGCTTCCACGGTATCTGCCTCCTGTGCTCTGCTAGATCAGTCAGAGCGGTGTTTTCCTTCTCTGAATAATCATTCCTCCGCTCACGTCAATCGCTGTCCCGGCCGATCTTTCTTTCCCAGGCCGCTTCCTGCTATGAGCAGAGCATCAAGACTGTCGCAATCTGGTAGGGAAAAAAGGGGAAGCCAATGCGCAAAGCGGTCCAAAACCTCATAGGTATTGCCGGTGTAGTTATCGCGGTCAGCGGCTATGGACAGGACAAAGAGCCGGGTGTGGAACAGACCAAGGAGTACGATATCACCAAACCACAGATGGGTTGTGATGAGGCGCACCAGATAACTCGTCGGGCGCTTGAGCGGCTGTACTACAAGGTGGCTGACACGCCTCCGGCGGCTGACACCGGTAGCATAATGAAAGCCCAACGCATGGGCTTCTGGGGAGAGACGGAGCCGGTATCGGTCGAGATATCGTGTACGGCCGACGGCGTCCACCTCGCTCCTCGGGCTGTTATTCCGCCGTGTGAGCAGGCCAACCGGGTCATGCGCAAAGCCGTTGAAAAGGTCGGGTATACGGTGACGACCTATCAGCCTGCGTCTCTGGGAGGAGTTGGCCGGATTCGGGGTGAGAAGCCTGAACGGGAGCCGTTGGACCTGACCATCGTCTGCGAAATGGAGCGCAATCGCGTTATCATCGATACCAGCTCCGAGAGCCCGCTGATGGCTGCTGGCGCTGGCTTCTATGACGCCTTCTCGGACTTCCAGCGCGGCTTTTACGCCATGTTCTGGGCGGTGGTGGATGAGTTTGCGTATCGTCAGTCTCCCTACCATCAAACTCAGGTCGCCAACATGGATCAGGTGCAGATTGGCGTCGTGCCTTTGATCCCGGGAGATGTGAAACGCCAGTTTGGCGAGATGCTGACCGAACTGCTCCCTGTCCGGGTTACGGTTTTTAACTCAACCACCAACGTCTACCTTTTAGAGACCAACAATATTGTTCTGCTGGCCGATTCGGGTCAGCGGGTAACGCCGGCCACCGCGTCTGAGCACGCCCTCCCCGGGCCGCCTTTAGCCAACCAGATGCTGACTCCTGGTAGCTATGTTGAGGGCTATCTCTTCTATCCAGCCGGGGTATACACGGGTGCGCGCGGCTTCCTGATTGAGCAGAGGCACCAAGAGCGCGAGGGATTTAGCGTGCTATTCTAAGGGTCTGTATTGATCGTCCGCTTTTTTTCACATATGCTGGCAGACCGACCAAGCACGCTCCGCCATTTTATCTTGGCGACGACATACGCCCATGAACGAAGCAAAAAACGACGTCCCGGACAGTTCGCAGAGTCTCCCAAGCGAGTCTCACGAGTTAGAGCGCAAGGATTTTGCCAGCACGCAGGACTATGAGCTGCACTGCTTACGCCACTCCTGTGCTCACGTGCTGGCCCAGGCGGTGCTGGAACTTTTTCCGTCCAGCCGGCTGGGGGTCGGGCCAGCCGTTGAAAACGGTTTTTATTACGACATTGAAACGCCCCAGCCTTTATCCGACGAGGATCTGGCGCGGATTGAAGATCGGATGCGTAAGAACATTGCGGCCGATCTTCCGTTTGTACATGACAGCTGGTCCCGGCAAGAGGCGGAGGACTATTTCAGCCAGCATGGCCAGACCTTTAAGCTGGAGATCATGCGCGATCTGGGGCTTGATACCTGTTCGATCTATAAACAGGGCGATTTTGTCGACCTGTGTCGCGGTCCGCACGTTCAACAGACCGGCCAGCTCCCTCATTTCAAGCTGCTCAAGATTTCCGGTGCCTACTGGCGAGGGGACGCCAATAGGGAGCAGATGCAGCGTATTTATGGTACGGTGTGGCAGACAGAAAAAGATCTGCAAGAGCATCTCGAACGGCTTGAGGAGGCCGAGAAGCGGGACCACCGGAAAATTGGCCAGGATATGGAGCTGTTTGCCCTGTTTCCCTTTAGTCCTGGCTCTCCGGTCCTGCTGCCGAACGGCTTAACCGTCTACAGGCTCCTACAGGACCGTATGGGCAAACTGCTCAAGGCAGAGGGCTATCAAGAAGTGCGGGGTCCAGTGCTGTGCCACCAGAGCTTATGGGAGACCTCGGGGCACTGGGAGAAATTCAAAGACAATATGTTTTTGCTTGATCAAGAGGGGGGCGCGTACGGGCTGAAGCCGATGAACTGTCCGGTCCACATGAGCATCTTTAAGATGAAGACCAAGAGCTACCGCGACCTCCCGTTGCGTATCCATGATGAGAGTACCTTACACCGCAACGAGCTATCCGGTAGCTTAGCCGGCCTGGCACGTTTGCGCATGTTTCATCAGGACGATACGCATATCTTTGTCGCTAAAGAACAAGTCCCGGCTGAGATTGAACGGCTGCTCAACATGGTTGACCGGGTCTATTCTGCCTTTGATCTGGAATATTCCTGCAAATTCTCAACCCGGCCTGAAAACTTCATGGGTGAGCAGAGCCTGTGGGATGCTGCGGAAACCACCCTCCAAGCCTTGTTAGAAGACAAGAAGATTCCCTACCAAGTCGACAAAGGCGGAGGGGCCTTCTACGGGCCAAAGATCGATATTGATGTCAAAGATACTCTAGGCCGGGCGTGGCAACTGGCCACGACCCAAGTCGATTTTCAGATGCCGCAACGCTTTGATCTGAAATACGCTGACGCCGACGGCTCTCTGCAAACGCCGGTCGTGATCCACTCCGCCATCTATGGCGCGATTGAGCGGTTCATGGCCCTGCTGATCGAAAATTGCGCTGGCCGCTTCCCGGTCTGGTTGGCTCCCGAACAGGCCAGAGTCTTGCCGGTCAGCGACCGCTTCCAAGACTACGGCGACGGGGTGTGTCAGCGCCTGGTGGCACGTGGTTTGCGGGCGACTCTAGACACGAGCTCTGAGACGCTGTCAGCCAAGATTCATAAAGCGCACCCCTATCGAATTCCCTATCTGCTGATTGTCGGTGGCAAAGAAGCCGACAACAGCACCGTGTCAGTACGCAAAAGGATGGCGCGCAAGAACGAGGTGGTGGGCGTTGAGCAGTTTATCGATCGACTCCAAGAAGAAGACGCCTGTGGCTTTGCGTAGGCGTGTCCGCAGTGAAGCCGCTACGCAAACCTCCTCGGCTGCGACCCGGTGATTGTATCGGTGTCATTTCTCCGGCCGCTGGGGTGGACGCGGAACAGCTCCGGCGGGGCTGTCAAGCCTTGGAAGAGCTAGGGTTTGTCGTCCGGCGCGGCAAGCATGTCCTGGACCGCCACCGCTTCTTAGCCGGGACGGATACGCAGCGTGCCCAAGAGTTGGTGGAGATGTTTGGGGACCCCACGGTTGGGGCAATCTTTTGTTCGCGGGCTGGCTATGGCAGCGGGCGATTGTTGCCGTGGCTTGATTTTCGGCGTTTGGCCCCAAAGATTTTTCTCGGCTATAGCGATGTGACGCTGTTGCTGAACGCCTTTATCCAACGGGCGGGTTTTGTCTGTTTTCACGGTCCCTTGGTAGCACACGAGTTTGCCAACGGTTTATCGTCCCGCTCTCAATCCCATCTGATACGCCTACTCAGCCAGGGGACCGGTCAAGAGTGTCTGCTGTTTCCCACGGTTGTCCGGCCAGGCGTGGCCGAAGGGCGGTTGCTGGGGGGCTGTCTATCCACTCTGACGGCGACACTCGGCACGCCGTTTGCGGTCGATACAAGGGCGTGTGTGTTGTTTCTTGAGGACGTTGGCGAGCGGCCGTATCGGGTGGACCGGATGTTAACCCAGCTTAAACAGGCGGGTCGGCTTGAACGGCTAGCGGGGGTGATCTTCGGCCAGATGAGCCGCTGCTGGGAAGAGGAAGGCGAGTCTGGTCCACTGCTGGCCGTTATTGAGGATATTTTTGCCGACTACGCCTATCCGGTCGGGTTTGGACTGCCGGCCGGACACGGGGGAGAGAATTTTGTCCTCCCGCTCGGAACGTGGGTTTGCCTTGATACAGAGCGGCAGGAGTTGCGGTTTTTGGAGCGGGCGGTGGTCTGAGGGGGGGACACCCTTCGTGCCGGAGCGGCTCCAATCTCATAGGGTGTGGGGTGGATTTTTCTGCGGTTGATAGACTGCTAGAAGGCGCGCTCCGGCAGGCCGTTTTCCCCGGCGCTGCACTATTGGTGAAACAGGCGGGTGCGGTCGTCTATCGTCGGGCGTGTGGGTTTCGGTGTCTTGAGCCACGCCCCGTTCCTCTGACCGCCGAGACCCGGTTTGATCTTGCGTCGCTTACCAAATCGTTGGCGACAAGCCTGGCCGTCTTCCTCTTAATCATCCAGCGGAAGCTCCGTTTTGACGTCCCGGTCAGCAGCTTCCTGCCCGATTTTCGGGGTGGAGAAAAAGACCGGGTAACAATCCGTCAGCTGCTGAGCCACACGTCTGGTCTGCCGGCCTGGCGCCCCTACTTTGCGGCTCTCAGCGGCCCGGAACACCGCGCCGACATAGCTACCCGTCTGGCGCGCGAGTGGGTATACGGCCAAATCCAACGCGAACCGCTCGACGCCGCACCTGGCGAGCGGGTGGTCTATAGCGACCTCGGCTTTATGTTGCTCGGCGCTCTTGTTGAACGGCTGAGTGGACGAACTCTCGATGCCTACTGTCAGCGGTATATTTTCGCTCCTCTGGGGCTACACTCCACGACCTTCGCGAATCTGGACAACTCCGACCAGGCTGCTCTTTTTTTGGCACACGACTGTGCCGCAACCGAATGGTGTCCGTGGCGGGGGCGGGTTGTATGCGGGCAGGTGCACGACGAGAATGCCTACGCCATGGGCGGGGTGGCGGGCCATGCCGGAGTGTTTTCAACGCTGGATGATGTAGATCGTTTGGTCAGCTGCTTGGTAGACAGTTATCATGGCCGGCGTGCTTTTCTGCCCGCCGGACTGCTCCACGAGTGCTGGACGCGTGACGGACGGGTCCCTGGCTCGAGCTGGGCGCTCGGTTGGGACACTCCGTCGGCCCAGGGCTCAAGTGCCGGCGAGCTGTTCTCTGCTCACTCGGTCGGCCACCTCGGGTTTACCGGAACCTCGGTCTGGATAGATCTGGAACGTGAGGTCCATGTTATCCTCCTTACCAACCGGGTTCATCCCAGCCGGGACAATACTGCTATCCGATCTTTCCGCCCGCGCTTGCACGATGCCGTGATGCGAGCCGTGTTGGGAAAAAAATGATGAAGGCCGAATGCTGAACGATGAATGCAACAACTCCCCAGCCTCTGCCTCCCCCCGCTCACATCCACCTGATTGCCGTTGCCGGTGTCGGCATGGCAACCCTGGCTGCTATGCTTAAGGAACGTGGCTATCGGGTAACGGGTTCGGATCATGGGGTCTACCCGCCGATGAGTGACTTTCTGGCCCAAGCCGGTATTGCCGTGAGGCTGGGTTATCATGCCTCCAATTTAGATCCTGCTCCCGATCTAGTCGTTGTTGGTAATGCGGTGTCGCGTACTAACCCGGAAGTCCACAGACTGCTCGAAACTCAGATTCCATATCTCTCCTTTCCGCAAGCGCTTGCTGAGTTTTTTCTGGCCGACAAGCAATCCCTGGTGGTTGCCGGGACACACGGCAAGACAACAACAACGGCTCTGCTGGCCTGGGTGCTAGAACGGGCCGGGCTCCAGCCCAGCTTCTTGCTCGGCGGGGTCAGTCAGAATTTCGGACGAGGTTATCAACTCGGGGCTGGCGCATACTTTGCGATTGAGGGCGATGAGTACGACTCGGCCTTTTTTGACAAGGGTCCCAAATTTCTACACTACCGACCCGAGGCGGTGTTGCTCAACGCTGTGGAGTTTGATCATGCCGATATTTACGCCGATTTAGCCCACATCCAGTCGGCTTTTCGTCGTCTGCTCGCAATTGTTCCGACCACCGCCCCGGTCCTGATCTGCCACGACTTTCCCGCCGCCCTAGAGCTTGCCCACTCCTCTCAGGGCGAGTATGCCAGCTTTGGATTTCATCCTGAGGCCGACTGGCAAGTCCGGGGCGCTGTTGACGACGGAAGCCGGTTTACCTTCGGCGTGACTTATCACGGTCGGGAACGCGGCCGCTTTTCCCTGCCTTCGATGGGCCGGATGAACGTGCGCAACGCCCTGGGCGTAATTGCCCTGACCTCCACGCTTGGCCTGTCCGGTGAGCAGATTGCGCGGGGTCTGAGCAGTTTTAGCGGTGTGGCACGCCGCCAAGAGCTGGTCGGAGAAGCGCACGGTGTGACGATTATTGATGACTTTGCCCACCATCCCACCGCGGTCGCGGTAACGATCGAGGCCGTCCGCCTGCGCTATCCCCAGCGACGTTTATGGGCGGTCTTCGAGCCGCGCTCCAACACCTGCCGACGGCGTATCTTCCAGCAGCCGCTCACCCGGACTCTAGCCGCCGCCGACCAGGTTGTGATTGGTCCCGTTTTTAGCAAACCCCAAGATCCGCTCGCCACCCAAGATCTGTTCTCTCCGGCGGAACTCGTCGCGGATCTCCACGGGGCCGCAAAGAGCGCTCATCAGGGACTGAGCGTAGACGAAATTTGCTCCTTTCTGACCGCCAACTGCCGACCGGGAGACGTGGTGCTGATTATGTCGAACGGGGCGTTTGGCGGACTGCCGCACAAATTGTTGGCCACACTGAGGGAGAAGACAGCGGACAAAGGGGATCGATAAGCCCTCCTACGGTCAAGTCAGACACTCTCCGGTCGGGCCTGTTTGCAAAATGCCTCTTCTTCGCTCCGTTCAATCTGTAAGGTTGCGTGGTCAATACCAAAGCGATCGTGCAGGCAGTGCGAGATCCGGTGCACGAAGCTATCATCGGCCCACAGCTGGGGAACGACCAGATGGACGGTGAGGGCCACTTCGGTCGTGCTCATCGCCCAGATATGCAGGTCGTGGATTTTTGCTACATCCGGCAGTCCGGTCAGATAGGATTCGACCGCCATTGGATCAATATTGTCGGGCACCGAATCAAGGGCCAGATTCACCGAGTCACGGAACAGGCCCAAAGTACTGATCAGAATAATAGCACTAATGACTAGACTGATCGTCGGGTCCAGCCATAACCAGCCTGTGGTCATGATAGCCATACCCCCAATGACCACTCCTAGCGACACTCCGGCATCGGCCGCCATATGCAGATAGGCGCCCCGAATGTTCAGATCGCGTTTGCGGTCCGACAGAAACAGCAACGCAGTTGCCCCATTAATCAGTACTCCAACCCCGGCCACCACAATAATCGTGCCACCACTCACCGGTCGTGGAGCATACAGCCGCCCAAACGCCTCCCAGGCAATAACGCCCAGGGCCATGAGCAACAGGATGGCGCTGAGGAGTGAGGCCAAAATTGTCCCTCGTCGAAAACCATAGCTACGCCTCGGCGTAGGCTTACGGACGGCCAAGACGTTCGCCCCCCAGGCCAGCAGCAGGCTTAACACATCGCTCAGATTGTGTCCGGCGTCTGCTACCAACACGAGCGAACCGGTCACCATGCCATACGCCGCTTCAATAATCACAAAGACGACATTGAGCGACACCCCGATGCTAAAGGCCCGGTTGTAGTTGGAGACTTCGGAGTGATGAGTATGCACCATGCCGGCCGCTACGGGACTCTGAGATAAACAGGAGTGCAAAGATGCTCCCGCGTGTGAGCACAGCTTCGGTCGGGTCAGTGGAGTTCCATCCCGCCGTCCACATTCATGGCCTGACCGGTGACATTTTTGGCCGTGGCTAAATACACAGCCAGTTGGCCGATGTCAGCCGGTGTTTGGGCTCGCCCCATGGGAATGAAGGTCTTGAGATAGCGCTGCCAAGCCTCTTCTTTTGTTTCGTCGCCGTGCTTCATGGTCTCGGCCAGGTACTCCCACATCTGGGTGCGCAAAATACCGGGGCAAATCGCGTTGACTCGGATGTTGGCCGACGCGAGTTCTTTGGCCAAGGAGTTGGTAAAACCCACCACCGCGAACTTCGATCCACAGTAGTGCGATAAGCCTGCCGCTCCGTTCTTACCGGCCACCGAAGCAATATTAATAATACAGCCATCTCCCCGAGCTTTCATAACCGGGATGGCGGCCTGGCAGGACAGAAATACGCCTTTGACATTGACGTTGAACGTTAAATCCCATGCCTCTTCGGTCATGCTTTCGACCTCGGTGATATTCACCACACCGGCGTTGCAGACCAAGATGTGGATATCGCCCAGCTGCTCAGCCGTCTCGGCAACCATACGCTGGGCGTCGGCTTTTTTGGTCACGTCGGCCTGTAGGGCGATTGCCCGTCGGCCCAGGGTTGTGATATCTGTGACGGTCTCTTGGGCTGCGGCTAGCCCACCGACGGCTGTGCTCTGGTACTGCTGGGCGGTACTACTCAGCTGTTCGATGTCGGCAATCGCCACATCGGCTCCGGCCTCGGCCAGGGCCAGGCTAATCCCTCGTCCAATGCCCCGGCCGCCGCCAGTGACGAGAGCAACTTTTCCGTTTAATTGTGCCATGCGGTCTACCTCCTGTGATGTGAGGGCTTAAGCCTGTGGGCCCAGCGAGATGACGACATCTGTGGGTTCGTACAGGCGTCGATAGGTGCGATAAGTGCGGAGCACTTTTTTGACATAATTGCGGGTTTCACGATAGCTGATATTTTCAACAAATTCGTCAGCCTCGGCGTGCGGGAAGCGGGCTCGCCACTTTTCAACTGCCTTTGGTCCGGCATTATAACCGGCAAGACCCATAATGAGATTGTCATCGTAACGGTCGAACAACTGGCGCAGGTAGCGGGTGCCGAGATCGATGTTCCGGTCGGGGTCTGTGAGGCCGAATCCTGCGTCCATGGCAGTTTGGGCCAGACTTACCGCTGTGCTTGGCAGCAGCTGCATCAGGCCGTAAGCTCGGGCCGAAGACACGGCCTGAGGGTCGAACAGACTCTCTTGGCGTATCAGGGCTAGGACCAGATACGGATCGAGCCGCTGTGCCTGGGCGTAGGGTTGGAGGACCTCCCAGTAGGCCCGCGGAAAATCGTAACGGCGACGTTCGCCGACCGCCAATGGTTGGGCGAGGCGCAGAGCTTGGTGGTGGTCTTCCAGCCTGTGGTACTCGACCAGGAAAAATCGACGAAAAGCCGGTCTACTCGGGGCGGTTGCTCTGAGACGGTCGAGTTCGCGTCGGGCAAAGTCTAAGAGTCCGAGTTGGGAGAGGGCTTGGCTGCGTTGGTAGTAGGTACTGAGGGGCGCAGAGAGTGCTGGGGGACCGACCCTGGGTTGGGCTCCTAAGGCCAGTGGCTGGGGCGTCAGGCCCAGGCGTTTTTCCGCCCATAGGGCGTAATAGCCCTCAGCGTCGTCCTGCAATAGCCTATGGTACAGCGCCTTCGCTTGGGTGTGTTTGGCCTGTTTGTCGAGGCTGCGCGCCTGCCAGTACAGGGCGCTGGCCGCCTCTGGACTGTCGGGGGCCAGATGGATAAGACTGGCAAAGTGCTGCTCGGCTTGGTCGAACTCTCCGCGTTGATAGGCCATCCAGCCCTGATGCCAACGGCCGTCCCGGGCTGCTGTGCTCGCGGGAAAACGCTTGGCTAGCTGCTGGTAGACGTGGCTGGCACGCGTCTCGTCCTTGTATGATTGATGGATGCGACCGATAGCGTACAGGACCTCGGCTGCCAGAGTGTGGTGAGGAAATTTGTCAACGAAGCTCTCAAACAGGTCAAGCGCCCGCTCGTCCTGATCGGTATTCCACAGCAGTCTGGCCCACCGGTATAAGGCTCTGGCGCTGCTTGGGGAGCGCGCGACCAGTATTTGCAGAGCCGTGGACGCGTCTTGGGTTCGCCCCTGGGCGCGATAGATTTTCGCCATGGCCCGGAGATCTTGAGCCGAGAGCTGGGTGAGCGAAAATCGCTGCTCGAACTGCTGACCTAGGGCTGTCAGTGCTGGATGGTCAGCCTCCAGGGCCAGCAGCTGCATTTCTTCGACATAGGCAGCCGGCTCTTTGGGGTGAAACCGCTCAGCCGTTTGGCGTAGCCGCAGGATGTGTGTCTTAGCGGTTTGAGCAGCGGCAGACAGAGAGGCGGTGCGGCGGAGCTGTTGATACAGGACATAGGCTTTGTCGGGTTGGCCGGTGTGTTCTTGAGCGTGGGCCGAAATGAGCGTGGCCGCCTGCCGGACCGACTCCATACCAGAACTGCGGGCGTGGTCGGCATAGCGCATCGCCTTGAGCCAGTTTTTTTCTGCCTGGGCCAGCCGGGCCAAAGCCAGGTTGGTGGGTGCGTGCCAGGGGCTGCCGGAGTGCTCTTTGAGCAGGCGGAGCCAGGTCTTCTTTGCCCGGACGGGCTGGCCTGTCTTGAGCTGAGCCTGGGCCAGATAGTATAGGCTGTAATCGGCCAGGAGGGGGTAGACTTCTAACGCCTGTTGCAGCAGACGCTGAGCCCGGGCGAACTGGCCGTCTTGGACCGCGTTGTAGCCCTGCAGAAAAATCTCGCCAGGGCTGGCTGGTGTCTCAGCGTGAACAGCGGGAGCCCCAGCCGATATCAGACAGCTCAGACACACTAGGCCAAGACACATCCCCATTTTTTGTTGGGATGTTGAGGAATGTGACATTTCCGATTACCCTACAGTCCTTCATACCAAAAAAAGTCTAGGACGCGAACACATGCGGACACAAAACGGTTGGCACAAGCAGTACGTAGGCTGGCTAGTGGTGGGAGGTTTGGCTACCCTGCTGAGCTGTAGCTCAATCCCGGGTTTCCGATCCGACTCTGAGGAGAGTGAAGCGGGGCAGAGGCTATATCTGCAAGTCTCGCCGGAAGAGGCCCTTGATATTCTGACCGCGCTTGCCCCGGAACACGGCTGGGAGATCAAAAGCGTTGGCAACCAGTATGATCTTACCGGTCTACGCGGAAAGTATTTTCGCCTGGAAACCCGTCGGCTGATTGGCGGGGCGTCTGAAATGAGCGGAGTGTTTTTCAGCGACCTCAAAGGCTCCTACGTCCTGGTCGGCAAGCGGGAGATGGGCTTGCCCGAAGACTTGGTCGATCCACTCAAGTCAGCCATTCAGGAGCGGAACGGGAGCTGATTCAAGCCGCCCCAAAGCGCCGCAGCCGAAGCGAGTTGGTAATGACCGACACGGAGCTGAGGGCCATGGCTAGGGCGGCCAGCATCGGATTGAGCAAGACCTGGAAAAATGGGTACAGCACGCCCGCCGCAATTGGGATGCCGGCAACATTATAAAAAAAGGCCCAGAACAAATTCTGTTTGATCAGTCGCATGGTGCGGCGAGACAGACGCAGCGCCGTGACCACCGAGCTGAGGTCGCCCCGCACCAGAGTAATATCGGCGGCGTCCATCGCCACATCCGTTCCCGTGCCTAGGGCGATTCCAACATCGGCTTGAACCAGAGCGGGGGCATCGTTAATGCCGTCTCCGACCATGCCGACGATTTGTCCATCCGCCTGCAAGCTTTTGATCTGGGCGGCTTTGTCTTGGGGTAGGACCTCGGCCACGACATGGCGAATGCCGGCCTGGCGGGCAATCGCCTCGGCCGTGGGTTGCTTGTCCCCGCTGAGCATCACGATATCAAGGCCTAGCTGACGGAGCTGCTGCAGGCTGCCAGCGGCCTCAGGTTTTAGTCTATCAGCCACGCCAATGAGGCCGACGGCCTGTCCGGCGATGGCTAGAAACAGGGGGGTTTTTCCCGATTGGGCGAGGTGTTGGGCGTCCGCCTCGAGCCGACCGGTATCAATCGCTCGCTCTTGCAGCAGGCGTTGGGTCCCGAGGAGGACGGGGTGTTCTTCAAGTCGGCCGCTCACACCCTGACCCGGAAGGGCTTCAAAAGCATCGACTTCGGTCAGAGCCAGGTGCTGTGCCTGGGCTCGACGGACAATCGCCTGGCCAAGTGGATGTTCGCTCGTGCGTTCCAGGCTGGCCGCCACGCGCAACAGCTCAGTTTCCGCCATGGTCGGGGCAATCACGTCGGTCACCTCCGGCTGGCCGGTGGTCAGGGTGCCGGTTTTATCGAACACCAGCGTGGTCAAAGCCTGGGCCTGTTCGAGGGCGTCGCCGCTCTTTATCAGTACCCCGTGCTGGGCGCCTCGACCGGTGCCGACCATGATTGCGGTTGGTGTTGCCAGACCAAGGGCGCAGGGACAGGCAATAATCAGCACGGCGACAAAATTCATGAGGGCAAAGGGCACTACGGGATGCGGGCCCCACACCAGCCAGACGAGCAGGGTGAGGGCGGCCAGGACGATGACGCTCGGCACAAAGTAAGCGGCGATGGTGTCGGCCAGTCGCTGGATAGGGGCTTTGGTGCTCTGGGCGTGGCGGACGAGGCGGACAATTTGGGCCAGGCGGGTGTCTTGCCCGACATGGGTAGCTTCGAGTGTAAAAGCGCCCGTCTTGTTCAGAGTCGCCCCCACCACCGGCTCTCCGGCTCGCTTGTCAACCGCAAGACTCTCGCCGGTCAACATGGATTCGTCAACCACAGAGCTACCGCTGAGGATAAGGCCGTCGACCGGGATCTTTTCACCAGGGCGGACCGCGATATGGTCACCAACCCGGACCTGGGCCAGCGGGACTTCGATCTCGCGTCCGTCGCGAACGATGCGGGCCGTCGGCGGCTGCAAATTCAGCAGGCCACGGATTGCGTCCGCCGTCCGCCCTTTGGCCCGGGCTTCCAAAAAACGGCCGAGCAGGATGAGGGTGATAATCATGGCCGCGGTTTCAAAATAGACCTGGGGGACCTGGCCGGTGGCGACGAACAGGCCGGGAGCCAGGGTGGCAACCGCGCTATACCCGTAGGCCGCCGAGGTTCCGACTGCGATCAACGTGTTCATATCGCTCGTGCCGTGGCGGGCTGCGGTCCAGGTACTACGATAGAACGGCCAGCCAAGCCAGAACTGGACTGGTGTGGTCAGTATCAACAGCACCAGCGGTTGACTGATAAGCGGCAGGCTCAGCATGGAGCCCAACATGACCAAGCTGGTCAGGCCGGCACTGAGACCGAGTTTCTTTTTCAGCTGGGACAGTTCGACCCGCTGCTGTTGGTCCTGACTGTCTTGGTCCTGTCTTTCCAGCGCTTCATAGCCGACTGACTGAATGGCCCTGCTGAGGTCGGCCGGACTGGTCTGGTCGGACCGATATTCAATCAGCGCGTCTTCGCTAGCCAGACTGACGCTAGCCCGCACTACCCCGGGGGTTGCCACCAGAGCACGTTCGACCTTGCCCACACATCCGGCGCAGTGCATCCCACGGATACCGACAACCGTCGTTGTTGGCTTGGGCTCCATACGGGGTTCGACTGGCATGGCGATACTCTCTCCTCTGTATACATCTCGCTTCTCAGCACCAAGGTCAAGGGATGGCCCGCGTTTGATCTGGACCTTGGGACTATGCCGGACTGCCGTTTCGTCCCGGATTGAGGCCAATCTTGAGTGCTGCCCTCTTTCCCTCACAGTGGCGCCTCTGCCAGAGCTTGCCATGTCATGATGATAGGAGGCTTACGCCGGTCTCCCACTACCCTACGGGATTGAGGTCGAAGAAGAACGCGGTGACGGCGGCACAGAATGCAGTGAGTGCAGACGGCGGCACTGTGGTGGCACTTTGCTGAGCCGCATCAGGACAGCTCACACTAGAGGGGAATCTGAACGCAAAGCAGCCCGTGAGTTGAGCCACCTGCTTGAGCCACACAGGTACGTTGGCGCCCTCATCAGCTATGATACTGCCGAGTGATTCACGATCGGCTAGGAACAGGATGTCGGCAGTGTTCCTCACGGATGCTTGTTGCTCGCTCCGAGAATGCGGCTAGACAGCGAGTCACTAGACCCCAACGACGCCCTTGATTTTGCTGGGTGCCCTGAGAGTTAGTCCTCTTCCCAACGACGTGGAGCTGAAACACCCGGCTGGAAGCGGGACAAAGAGCGATGCAGACCAGCGATAACCGGGATGAGGATGGCACTCCTAGACCAGATGCGCTATGCCGGGGCCGCATACTAGGCACCTCTTCCAGTGTTGCTCCTCAGGCAAAGTGCGGGAGTTTTTGCGCGCGGTCCGCGAAAAACTGGACTGGCGGCGAGACCAAGTAAACCACCCCCTGCTGACCCTTGTCCCCATTCGCTTCCCGGAAAAATCGGTCGCTCCTTCGTCTAACCGAACGGGCCGGACTACCGCGTACGGTGGTGGCATGAAACAGGGAGATAAGCCCACCAGATATCAATCCCAGGCGCATTTATGAGCATGCGTGACCGCGCCGGTCGTCCGCAGAGAGGCAGAGGTGTTGCTGGGGAGCAGTGCTTAGCAACCACTTGACTTGGCCAAGAGGTCAGGGAAGGCAGAGGGGCTCAAGCGAAACTCCTGCTTGCCTCTTCACCCTACCACAAGGTGACGGACGCCTACTCCGATCAATAGCTCGTTGTGGTTGTTGGGCGGCGGGCCTGCACGTGCTGATTCGCGAACGAGCAACCAGATATAGCGGCAAGTCCAGCGATGAACACCAACACCGGCAATTATTGATCGGGGATTCGCTAGGCTCAATCCCATTCTCAGCACGGACGCGGTAGTCTACGGCGGAACCGATCGTCGGGAATCACCATATCAGGATGCCTTGGCCGTGCTCACTCGTCATTTCCCGGAAAAGAGCATCACAGAGATGCTCCATCCCCCGAACCCAGACCACCAACCGGACAACCGTGGCGGGGAGCACCGGGACAAGCCAACTGTGAGGTAGATCTCATCCTCAAACCAGGTTAGAGCTAAGGAGCGGGCGCGGCAATGAGCGGCTTCTTGTCGCGACAGCCAAGAAAGGCGTACGATCTTGAAGACACGACTGAGTCTGGGAGCAATGCCCGCTGCTCAACATCGTTTTGCGACTTTCCATATGAATACAGCGCTGTTCTGAACGGAGGAAACACCATGGCCAATACCAAAACCGTCTCTGTCGTATGTGGTGATACACGTGTTAATGCTCAACTGCCGGACCGGACATCGATCTTGCGATCCCCGGCTCCACTGCCCGCGCTTGCCGACCCCGAGGCCGCGATCCGGGCGGCCTTGGCCGCCCCGATTCAGCATGAGCCGATCGCCAAACTAGTCGGTCCGGCCTCGAAGGTCACGATTGCGTTTGATGATCCCGTTATCCCCCAAATCCCGATGACCCCCCCCGACTTTCGCGCCATGGCCATTCCGATTCTCCTCCAAGAACTCGAAAAGGCCGGTGTTCAGCGCCATAACGTCACCCTGATCTGTGCCAACGCCTTACACCGCAAATGGACGACGAGCGAGCTGGAAACCATCCTCGGACCCCAGGTCACAAACACCTTTGGGCCGAGTCGTCTCCTGTGTCACGACGCCGAAGACCGGGAGAACTTGGTGGCCTTGGGCGAAACCCACCGCAGCATTGAGGTGGAGATCAACAGGGCCGTCGTGGACTCCGATCAGGTCTTTTACGTCAACATCACCAGTTTGCCGTTTCACGGAGGCTGGAAGTCGGTGGCGATTGGCCTGAGTTCCTTTCGTTCGATTCGACATCACCACCGGCCGTTTCGGGCCGCTAGCGGCAAGTCGGTCATGGATGCCAAGCGCTCGTCATTCCAAAAGCTGGTGGGAGAAATTGGGACGATTATCGACCAAGCCCTGGCCGAAAAGGGGCGCCGTATCTTTACCCTTGAATCAGTGCTCAACAGCAACCAACCGGCCGAACTAGTGGCGGTCTTTGCCGGACATATTCCTGAGGTGCACGAGCGGACCTTAGCCAAGCTCTACGAGCAGCAGGTCCTGCCCGTGTCCCGGCAGACCGATGTCGGCATCTTTGGCATTCCTAACCAGACCTACTATGCCAACCTCTCCCAAACCAACCCGATCTTGGTCCGCAACCAGGCTCTGTCGTACAGTTTTGGTCTGTACCAACAGCGTCCTTTGATCCGTGAGGGGGGGATTGGGATTTTCGTCAATCCGTGCATGCCGCGCTTCCACGCCCGCCATCATCCCTCTTATATCGAGCTGTATGACGAACATCTGTCCGAGACCCAGGACCCGTTTGAGCTGTGGGAGTTGTTCGCCGACGATTTTGCCCATCGGCCCGAATATGTGCACAAATACCGCTATGCGTACGGGTTTCATGGCTCGCACCCGCTGATTCTCTGGGGGCAGGGTGCATTTCCACTCAGACATATGGGACGCGCCTTTTTGGCCGGGGCCCAAGACCCCGACGCCGCCCGGCGGATCGGCTTTGAGCCCTTTGCCACGCTTGAAGAGGCCGTTGCCGAAGCTGAGGCGTGTTTGGGGAAAGACTGTACGATTACCCATCCTTCGATGCCGCCGATGTTTGTCACCTCAGTAGACGCCTAAGCAGGATGCCTTAGTCGAACTGAGCACGATAAATCCGTTGGCGTCGGGAGCTGTCGGACAGCTTGCGGAACAGGAGGCCCCGAAAGACCATCAGGACGTACAGCAGCCCGGCGTTTAGGACGGCCACCAGCAGCGCGGCGGGTGAGCCCGACAGCAGGCCGCTCAACAGCGTCGGAAAAGACAGCTGTCCAATCTCTAGCGGAGCGGTCAAGATTGACAGCGGCAGGATGACCGCTGAAACCAGCGCTAGAACAACTAGCGGGGCAAACCACTCAACTCCGTTCTCCCACAGAAAATCTAGGCTTTCCTGGAGCATGGCGAACCCGGCGCTGCGGCCCTGATAGATGATCTCCGGGATCGGGTTCAGAATGATTAACAGGACGAGGTCAATAATAGACAAAACCGTTTGTGAGGACTGACTCGGAACGACCAGGATGCCGAGTATGATGCGCAGGACGAACATGAAAAACAGCATGCTAATGACCGGGCCCCAGTACGGCCGCCAACTGTTGACTAACTCCCGGGGCCGAACCCGGTTTCCCTGCACGACCTCGGAGATGAAATATAAATACGAGCCGCTACACATGGCCAGCATAAACCCCAGGATGAAACCGCCGACTATGCCCAGCAGAGAGGCGAATCTGGCCACCACGAGCAGGATCAACAGATACACGAAGGGCAGCAGGGCCACCCACCAGGAGCGCTGGATTTTTTGCCAGGTTTCGAGAGCGGCGGTGTAATACAGGTGCAGCGTGGCTCGGATTAGGGCAGCCCAGTCCATGGTCCGTCCTGTCTATTTGTACGGCGTGCCCCAGCGGTCTTGAAAGGTCACGGCTTCGAGCCCCAGCCGTGATACCGGGCCGAACCGCCCGACCGGATAGCCGATCGGAAGAATGGCAAATGTCTCCGCATTGTCGGGCAGTCCCAGGATGTGGTTGACCTCTTTTTCAAATAACAGGTGGCGCGTTGTCAGGGTGGCACCCAGACCGAGGCCACGCGCGGCCAACAGCATATTCTGGAGGGCCGGATAGATAGACGCGCCAGACATTTTTTCCAGGCCGATAGATGCGGCAAAGTCGCCCACCAAGCAGCCAACAATCAGGACTGGCGCCTCATGAAAGTGCTCGGTCAGATAGACTACCGCTTTGAGCATACGCCGTTTTTGTTGCTCGGTTTTGCCCGGCGGAGGTGGATTGGATTCGTAGCGCTTCAGGACCACCTGGTCAAGCGCCTTTTTGTACAGGACCTGGATCTGCTTTTTGATCTCGGCGTTTTTCGCCACAATAAACCGCCAGTGTTGGGCATCACCTCCGCTTGGGGCGCCTAGTCCGGCGGCAATAATCTGCCGAATAAGCGCATCGGGAACCGGAGTCGGTTTCAAGCGACGCATCGCCCGCATCGTATGCATGGCTTCAAACAGTCCAATTTCGTCCGCCATAAAAGGCCCTCCTTTGCCTGCGCTTGTATCATGCAGACTAGCGGAAAGGAATTGCCATGCCTGTCTCCCTCCACCGGATTGAGCGGCTGCACCAAAATGCTCGTGACGGCAATCGGCGAGATAGAGCGAATCAGGAAGAGCTAGCTGTTATACGCCCTCTGACTTGGCCCTCCAGACAAAAGCTCCCGGAGACGCACGGGTGAGCATCTGGCTGCTAAAGATCACGATTAGCAGGGCGTCCGTCGACAACACGTCATTGGGGACGCTAGGGTCGGCCAAGCCAAAGAACTGTGCGCACGGGTCGCAGGGAATGCCAGACGGAAAAATCACCCCGCCTCCAGGTCGCCTAGGTCGTGTCTTTAGCCCTTTTCGTCAATACAGCAGTGTGGCAAAGCTCGGCAGCACGAAGAAGACTAGCGTGCCAAAGCTCATCGGCAGGGGCCGAAAGATCAGTCCCGACCCTAGCAGTAGGCTCTAGCGGAAAAGCACAAAGCCGAATAGGGCAGAGCGGCCGGCGCGGCGCTAGCCGCATAGAAACGTGGCACGGCCGCTGTCTGTCTCCGTTTTCTAGGGAACTCCGCTAGGTCTCCATAATCCCGGACGCGCTCAGGCATGAAAAAGGGGCCTGGCCCATGTCCTCTAGCCCGGATCGGGCGGTCAGTTACTCCCAGGTCGGACTCAGCAAAAAGGCAAGGCCCACCCGCAGTACATCAGCAGCCCGCACAGCATAACAGCAGCATTATGATCTGTTGCTCAAGACCGCTCGTCCCTCCCGGCGTGACAACCATCATAAAAACGGTGTACCGCTACCACATTCGCGTCAGCCGGCTCGTGAACAGAGCCCCCATGGCCTCGGCCGACTGTCCGGCAAAGCTGTCTATCGGAGATGGTAACGCTGGAGTAAAGCCCCGGGGCCACCGACAACGGTGGAGGAGGATAGCGCCACAAAGCCGAAGCCACTCAAAGCCCCGGCTGAGTGTGGCCTCAGAGCTTAAAAGAGCGGCTGACGACGTCACGAGATCGATCAGAGATTCGGCCTGAAAGACCTACGGTCCGTACAGCGTAGGGAGACCACAACGAACGAGAAGCGCCGGATATTGCCGAACTCAATTGCCGTTAAGAGAAAGCCAAATGAGCCTGACTTGTCACGGGACCGTACCAGGCGAGTCTCTCTCTGCTCGCCTGGCCTACCGTGGCTGCTGCTGGACAGGTGGGCAGTCCGGAGTGTGACGCTGTCTGGCCAGCAGCCAGGCTCTTTACTCGGCTGGCCCGTACTTGATCAACACGCGGGAGCCGTCCTGAAAACCTGACCGAAAGCCTTTTTCATACGACCTCCAGCCGTCGGGATATTTCTGCGCCAAGCGTTCAAACAGGAGTGCGATCAGCTCGACGTCCTCGACAATTGAGCCGGTGGCATCGAAGGCCGGCCCGTCGGGTTTACCTAGGGCGACCTTGGCTTTTGTGCGGCCTGCTACGATTCGTTTGGCCCGGTGGGTCGTCTTTGGCGTCCCAACCCACACCGCTCCATCGTGATACATGTACCAGATCTCAGCCGGGCGACCCAAATCACCGCTCTTCCGTTCGCTCGCAATATAGGCGTATTTGCTGGTTTTGAGGGCTTCTTCAAGCTCTGCCGGGAACTCGGTCGCTGACACGCGCTGCGACAGGGCTAGTAGACCGCTGAGCGCAATAACGGCGCTTACGAAAAGTGCGAGGTGTCGCATAGTCTTCCTCCTGCTCATTGTGAGTCCTGCTCTTCGGCCCTAATCTCTTTGGCAGAGTGAATCACTACCGGAGTGAGGGGCACGTCATCGTGCATCCCTTTGCGCCCGGTGGTCACGCCCTCAATCTGGTGCACCACGTTGAGGCCCTCGACAACTTTACCAAACACGCAATAGCCAAAGTTGGCCTGCCCCTGGTGGTTCAGAAAGGCATTGTCCTTGACGTTGATAAAGAACTGGGATGTGGCCGAATCGACCATATTGGTACGGGCCATAGCAATGGTGCCTAGCTCGTTTTTGATCCCGTTGGTGGCTTCGTTCTTAATAGCTGGCTTGGTGCTCTTCTGCTGCATCTCCGGGGTAAAGCCGCCCCCCTGAATCATGAAGCCGGCAATCACCCGGTGAAAAATCGTGCCGTCAAAGAACCCGTCGTTGACATAGCTCAGAAAGTTGCTGACGGTCTGGGGCGCTTCTTTTTCGTACAACTCAATCTTGATCTCGCCCATTGAGGTTGACAGGAGTACCACAAATCCTCCTTTGTGTGTGTATGGCTAATCGTCAACCTGCTTGAGTTGACTCAATGGTTGCCGATTGGATCACAATTGGCTCCAAGGGGACGTCATCATACATGCCACGGCGTCCGGTTTGGACAGCTTCGATCTTTTCAACTACATCTAAACCCTCGACAACTTTGCCAAACACGCAATAGCCAAAGTTGGCCTGCCCCTGGTGGTTCAGAAAGGCGTTGTTTTTGACGTTGATAAAGAACTGGGATGTCGCGGAATGGATGGCGTTGGTGCGTGCCATAGCGACCGTTCCCTTTTCGTTCTTGATGCCATTGTCGGCCTCGTTTCTAATCGGCCGCTTGGTCGTTTTTTGTTGCATGTCTTGGGTGAAGCCACCGCCCTGGATCATGAAGTCGGCAATCACCCGGTGAAAAATTGTACCATTGTAAAAGCCGTCGTTGATATAAGCCAGAAAGTTTTTGACCGTCTCGGGCGCTTCTTCTTCGTACAGGCCGATCTTAATATCACCCACTGAGGTTGCCAGGACGACAACCGGTCCGCTTGGCGGATCGGCTTCGGAACAGGCGGGAAAAGTGATGAGCAAAACACCGGTAAAAGCAATGATCCAGGCAGCACTCCGCATCTTCGGTTCCCCTCTCATTTCAAGCTTGCAGTGCGCCGCTTCTTGTATCCTAGCCGCTAGAGGAAGAAAAGACCCCGGCTAGGGGGCGGGACGCTCGTTTCTCAAGGCAAAGGTTCAGACCAAGCATGCCCTAGAGCTGCTCCAAGTAGGCAATCACGTCGCTGGCGTGGACCACATCGCCGTATTTCGCCCCAATGTCAAACACGTTGGCCTCGTGCGGCTCTTGGGCGCGGTCGCCGATGGCTTCGATGGGGACGATCGGGCGGAAACCATGGGCGAGTGCGTCCATAACGGTTGCCCGGACACAGCCGCTGGTCGTGCAGCCGGTAACAATCAGGGTATCGACGGCTTTCATTGTGAGCGTTGAGGCCAGATAGGTACCAAAGAAGCCCGATGCATACTTCTTGACGATGATCAGATCATGGTCCTGGCGGTCGAGACGTGGGTCGAGTTCAACCAGCTTACTGCTCACGGTCAGTAAACGCAGAGACGGCACCTTCTCTGGCCATAAACCGGCGTCGTCCTGACGGTGGGGATCATAGCCGACAACGGTAAAGATGATCGGCACGTCTTTTTTGCGGGCGGCTGTAATGAGCTGGTTTGTGGCCATCACTTCGGCGTCGAGATTGCCGGCCAAGGGCGATTGCTCCGGGGCGGTGAAACCCAGCTGAAAATCGACCACAATCAGCGCGGGTTTTTGGCCGTAGCCAAGGACATGGCCGAGTTGGGCGTGTTTGTAGATGGTGTGTTTATCTTGTGCCATAGCGTGTGCCTTACGGTTTTGGAGCCATGAAGACCAAGACGGTGAGGCGGTCCGGACCCAGGTTGCGGAAGCCGTGTTCAGAGCCGGACGGAGCAAGGGTGATATCACCCGGACCGATATCTTTCGTTTCGTTGTCAACCTGAACACAGCCGTTTCCCTCGAGCACATAGTAGACCTTGTCCGAACCCTCGTGGGTGTGGGGAGTTTGTTCCTGACCGGGCTCAAAACAATACACGTCGCAGAACATCCGCTCGGTGGTAAACAGGTTGACCTTCTTCATCTTCTCGGCCGCAAACGTGACCTGGGCCGGTACGTGTTTAACATTCTCCATAGGATGCGCCCTTTCCCTTATAGGCCGCGGGGTTGGACCACCTGCCCGACAAATTGACCGCTCGGCGCTTGGCCCACAATCTCCCCATCTTCCATGACCAAGACGCCCCGCAGAAAGGTCATCACCGGAATGCCTTTAACCTGGCGTCCTTCCCACAGTGAGTAATCCGCTCGGGAACGCATACGGTCTACGCCGAGTACGGCTTCTTTCTCGGGATCAATGATGACGATATCGGCATCCGCTCCGAGAGTCAGCGCGCCTTTCTTTGGGTAGACGCCGTACAGCTTGGCGGCGTTCTCGGACAAGACTTTGGCCAGTGTCACGAGATCAATCCGTCCGGTGTTTATCCCCTCGTTGAACATCAGGGGCAGCGTATCGGCTACCTGCAAATTGATGCCCACCCGGCAATCCCAGAAGTCTCCGTCCGTCTTAAACGACGCCGAATAGGTTAGGCTATCCGTACCAACAGTGGACAGGCTGCCTTCCTGAAGACCCTGCCACAGGCGTTCTCTGTCGGTCGCAAACCGAATCGGAGGTTGGATTTTGGCTTTGCCGGCCATGCCTTTGGCATCCATCTCGGGCGCTGTGGTGTTGAGAAAACAAGCCACGGTTTCGCCAACGACATTCAAGCCCTGGCTACGCAGCCGCTTGACCGTCTCTACTGTGTGAGCGGAGCTGATGTGAACCGGATAGAGCGGCACCCGCAGCTGGTTGGCAATCAGCCCATAGGTGTAGACCTGTACGCTTTCAGCCCAGGCCGGGCTTGACTCTGCCCAGGCGGTGAGTTGGTCGGCCCGGCCCGTCTCCCGCAGACGGTCAATCAGGATACCCCGCACATAGGGGTCTTCGGCGTGAATCTTGGCAAACGTTGGCGGGCCGCAGCGGGCTAGCTGTTCACACGCCTGATGAAAAAATGCCGGGGTGATGCCTTCGGGGTTCATGCCGAACGCCTCGGCCTGGGAGCCGGCATAGCCGGTAAAAAATTTGTAGGACACGCTGCCTTTTTTAGCCGCGGCAGGGATGTCCGCCACTTGATTGAGAGTATTGACCACACTGGTGATCTTAAAGTCGCACCACGAGTGGCCGGTTCCGCACTGGAGGGCCTGATCGAACAGGTCCGGCAGTGGCTGTTGGCCAATCAGGGTCGTGGTGGCGATCGTCGTTACCCCGCCGATTAGACAATCCTTCGTATCACGCAGGAAATCCTCGGTCATGGCGTCATCCCCAAAGCGGTCGGCAATACCGAAGTGGACATGTGGATCAAAGGTACCTGGGAAAATAATTTTTCCCTGCACGTCAATAGTCCGTTTTGCTTGACCTAGGCTTGAGCCTGCCCCTACGGCGACAATCTGTTCGCCCTCAATGGCGAGTCCGCCTTGAATCACCCCGTTTGGAGTCACGACTAAGCCGTTCTTTACAACGATGTCATGCGCCATGTGCTTCTCCCCTTTTGCCCCTGGGCAGAATGATTATCCTGCCACGCCAGGTCCGATGTCAACAAAGTGAACGAGGATAATCATCCCATGCCGGAGACATCATCTTGGCGGAGCTAATAAGTCACCTTCACCAAAAACAGCCCTTGGGGCGGAGCCGTCCGGCCCGCCCGTGTCCGATCATGGGCGGCAAATATCCGGGCGAAGTCCCTAACGCTCAGCCCGCCGCGTCCGACATCATACAGCGTGCCAACAATATTGCGGACCATGTGACGAACAAAAGAGCGCGCTTCAACATCGTACACGAGCACCTTATCGGCGTGACGGACTGTGCTGTGCAGCACAGTCCGTACGGGATCGTACTCGACCGAATCTGCGCCCTGAAAAGACGAAAAATCGTGTCGGCCAACTAACAGGCCGGCCGCCTGGTTCATGGCGTCGACGTCGAGGGGAAACGGCACATGCCAGCTATAGCGGGTCCACACGGCCGAACGAGTGGACCGATTCCAAATCTGGTAGCGATAGACGCGGCTCCGCGCGTCGCGACGGGGGTTGAACGTCTCGCTCGTGCTCTCAAGCTGCTTGATGGCCATGTCTGTGGGCAGCAGGGCATTGAGGCTGTGTTGGAGCCGCCAGGGGTTACGCGCCTGGCGGGTTCGAAAGACCACGACTTGGCCTAGGGCGTGCACGCCGGTGTCGGTTCGGCCGGCCGCCCGAACGCGGACAGGTTCGTTGAAGAGACGGACTAAGACGGCTTCTAGCGTGCCTTGGAGGGTCACCGCGTTGGCCTGCCGCTGCCAACCATGATAGTTGGTGCCATCGTATTCGAGAGTGCACCTATACTGCATGACTCACCTCATCATACTTAATTCCCCCTCAGGCTGATAGCGTCCAAACCGGCCGAGCCACTTTCCCTCAAGCCGTCTTGTCTTGTGGGATTTGCAAATTTCCGACAAAGTAGCATAGTGAGGCTGCTGCTTGAGCCGGATGCAGCGGAATAGAAGGGAGAATATATGGGCGTTTTATCCGGATATAAGGTCGTTGAGTTTGCGGGTATTGGTCCTGCTCCGATGTGCGCGATGTTGCTCTCAGACATGGGCGCTGAGGTCCTGCGGATCGACCGGGCTGAGGATGCTAGTCTAGGGATCCCAACCGACGCGAAGTTTAATCTTCTCGGGCGCGGACGTCGCTCGGTGGCACTTGATCTGAAGAAAAAGGACGGTGTCGAGGTCGCCCTCAGACTGGTTGAGCAGGCTGATGCGCTGATCGAGGGCTTCCGGCCTGGGGTGATGGAGCGCTTAGGACTTGGACCGGAGGTGTGTATGGCCCGTAACAAGCCTCTCGTCTACGGTCGCATGACCGGCTGGGGCCAGGAGGGGCCGCTGGCTTCTGTTGTGGGCCACGATATCAATTACATCTCTCTGGTTGGCGCCCTGCATTCGATTGGCCGCAAGGGCGAAGCCCCGCTTCCTCCGTTGAACCTCGTTGGCGACTTTGGTGGGGGTGGGGTGTATCTTGCCCTTGGCGTGGTCGGGGCGCTCTTGGAAGCCCACAAGTCGGGGAAAGGTCAGGTTATTGATGTAGCCATGATTGACGGCGCAGCGTCGTTGATGACGGCGATTTTCGGACTCCGAGCGGCCGGTCGTTGGACCGACGAGCGGGGGGATAACATCCTTGATACCGGGGCTCACTATTACAATGTTTACGAAACCAGTGATGGGAAATACATCGGCATCGGGTCGATAGAATCGAAGTTCTACGCTGAACTCCTGCGGTTGACCGGTCTTGAGGGGCAGGAGTTGCCGCGCCAAAATGATAAGGCAGCCTGGCCGGCCTTCAAAGACCGCCTGGTGGCCATCTTCAAGAGCAAGACGCGGGACGAGTGGGACCAGATCCTGGAGGGCAGCGACGTGTGTTACGCGCCTGTCCTGAGTATGGAAGAAGCCCCGAATCATCCCCATAACAAGGCGCGAGGGACTTTTGTGGAGATTGACGGAGTTCCGCAACCCGCCCCGGCTCCGCGTTTTAGCCGCACGCCCAGTGCCATACAGCGGCCGCCTGCCAGCCCTGGCGAACATACCGAGGAAGCCTTAATTGATTGGGGTTTTGAGAGCGCGGATCTTGAACGGCTGCGCAACAGCGGCGCGCTCGGAGTCCGCGGTTAACGCCGTGCGGGGCGGCCTCAAGATACAAGGGGGACACTCGCCACGCAAAAAGAGAACACGCAAAGATAGACCCAACGACCCGATGTTCGGATCGATGCTCGGACCAAAGCGCCTCGCTCTGCACTGTCTGTGCTGTGTTATCGTGCTGGTGTGGACGGCAGATATAAGCTACGGCCACGACACAACCGACCCCCAAACAGCCGCGCAGGTCCTCGCCGATTCACCCTACCAGATGCCTCTTCTGACTGTCACCGAGCGCCGTTCGGTCAGCGCGGCTACCGAAAACAGGGTGCGCGAAAAAGACTTTGCCGTCCGGCCGCATAATACGGCCTCGGAAATGCTGAACAATCTGCCCGGATTTGTGGCCGGTCAGCACGCCGGGGGGGGCAAAGCCATGCAATACTTCTTGCGCGGTTTCGATAATGATCACGGTACTGACGTGGCGATTAGCGTTGACGGCCTGCCCGTCAATATGGTCAGTCATGCCCACGGTCAGGGCTATGCGGACCTCAATTTTTTGATCCCCGAGGTGGTGGAGTCTATTGATTACCGTAAGGGACCATATTTTGCGGACTCTGGGAATTTTGCCAACTCGGGTTCGGTCAACTTTATTACCAGAGAGGATACTGCTCAAAACTCGCTCCGCGCCGTCGGCGGGTCTTTTAACACCATGCGCTATGTCGGTATCCTGTCGCCTCGTCTTGGTCCGGCACAAAGCTTGATCGCCAACGAGATCTTCTTCACTGATGGGCCGTTCAAGCGTAGCGAGAATTTCGTCAAATATAATCTCTTTGGCAAGGTTACCCTCGAGCCGACCCCAAGCTCGAAGCTGAGTCTGTGGACCTCGTTGTATACTGGAGATTGGGACGCCTCGGGCCAGATTCCACTCCGAGAGGTCAGGAGTGGTCGGCTCGATCGCTTTGGTTCGCTCGACCAAACCGAGGGCGGGCGCTCTGACCGGGAAAACGTCAATGTCCTCTACACGGCAGCCCCCAATCCTGAGGAACGCTGGGCTGTCCAACTGTACTTCAGCCGCTACCATCTTTGCCTGTTCTCCAACTTTACTTTTTTCAGCGGTGACCCGGTGCGGGGCGACGGCATTGAACAACTCGATAGCCGCGTCCTCTTTGGTGGCCAGGCGCATTATCATCGGGGGTGGACGCTCGGTACTCTTTTTCTTGAGAGTACCGTTGGTTTTGAGACGCGCAACGATAATGTCGATGTCGGTTTATTTCGACAGCAGCGCCGACACCGGTTTTTTACTACCCAGAAAGTCGAGGTCTGGGAGAATGCCTTGAGCGGCTACACCCAGCACGAGCTGTTTGTACGCGAGTGGCTGCGGTTCATCGTTGGCCTGCGCGGCGACTTCTTTCTCTTTGATGTTGATGACCGGTCTCCCCATGGAGCGACAGACGCCCCGCGGCTCCAGGGCAATACGACCGACGGTATTGTCAGTCCAAAGGCCAGTCTGATTGTGTCACCCTTCACCCCCCCTTCGAGCCTCTGGCACCAGACCGACTTCTTTCTCAATTTTGGTATGGGCTATCATTCCAACGATGCTCGGGATGCGGTCGAGGCGAAAGGAAATGGGCTTGCCCGCTCAACCGGCGGAGAAATCGGGACCCGCACGAATCTGTATAATCGGGTTGAGCTGGCCTCCTCGCTGTGGTGGCTCGACCTGGGCAGCGAGCTGATTTTTGTGGGTGATGAGGGGACGACAGCACGGCGCGGTCCCACGCGCCGATGGGGCGTTGATATTGAGATACGGGTCGAAGCGTTACCCTGGTTGCTGTTTGACTATGACCTGACCTATACCGATCCCCGTTTTCGCGTGACGGGCACGGCGATTCCCCTAGCGCCAACTCTGCTGATGAACGGGGGGGTGATGGCCTACCCGGTTGAGCATTTCTCTGCCGCTCTACGGGTGCGCTTCCTTGACGACCGGGCCGCCAATGAGAGCCGCAGCATGGTTGCGCGGGGATACACCCTCATTAATCTGCTCTTGCGCTACCGGTGGCGCGACATTGAGGTGTCTTTCGATGTGCTCAATCTCGCCAACACTGATTGGCGAGAGACGCAGTTTGCAACGGCGTCCTGTCTCAGACACGAAGTCGGCAGAGACAGCCGATGTCCTCGAAACGGGGGCGGACCGGGGATTGTGGATATGAACGTGGTATCAGGCTACGGCATCAATATCCGCAGTGGGGTGACGGTGTTTTTCTAGGTGAGTCCTTGAGAGCCCCTGAGCGTCTCGTCCCCTTTTTGTGTCCGGGGGCCTATACTGCCAATCGTGCCAACTCCTTAAGCGACGCGTCCAAGCCTGTCGCGGGCTGTAACGGCATCCACTCGTAGAGGCCATATGGGATTGACACACAGAAACTCTGTCGGCTAATACATTCTGCGACTGGGCGAAAGTGGCGGAATTGGCAGACGCGCAGGATTCAGGATCCTGTGGGGTAAAACCCGTGGGGGTTCAAGTCCCCCCTTTCGCATATTATATGGGGCCACTCTCGGATCGAGGCAGGCCCTTTTTTTGTCTATTTTGTCTATACTGAAGGGAGGCGATGTACGCGTCGCCCTTCATCAGAGGTGAAACACCTGACCCGCTTCCCCGAGGAGGCTCGGCATGCCACAAGAACTTGCGCCCCAATACGATCCGTCCGGCCTTGAGCAACAGATATCCGAGCGGTGGGCCGAGGCCAAAGCCTTTGCCGCCACCCCCGACGACAACCCGCGCCGTTATGTGATTATGATGCCGCTGCCCAACGTGACTGGTGCGCTGCACCTGGGCCATGCCATGGATAATGTCATGCAGGATATGCTGACCCGCTGGCACCGCATGATGGCCGACAACACGCTGTGGATGGCCGGGACCGATCATGCCGGTATCGCCACTCAAGCGGTGGTTGAGAAACGGCTGTTGGAGCTGGAAGGAAAAACCCGTCACGATATTGGTCGGGACGCTTTGGTGGAAAGAATCTGGGACTGGAAAGATCAGTACCAAGCTCGCATTGTCAGCCAACAGCAGGCCATGGGCTGCTCATGTGACTGGGACCGGCAGCGGTTTACCATGGATCCGGTCTGCGCGCGGGCCGTGTCCTGGACCTTCTTTCGGCTGTTTCAGGACGGATTGATTTTTCGGGGGACGCGTCTGGTCAACTGGGACTGTCACCTGCAGACCGCTGTGGCGGATGATGAAATTGTATATGAAACCGTGCAGGGCCATTTCTGGCACTTGCGCTATCCGATTATTGATCCCCAGCCGGACGAGCCTCAGCACGTTGTGGTGGCTACCACCCGACCCGAAACCATGCTCGGCGATACCGCCGTGGCGTGTCATCCCGATCCTCGCGGTGCGCTAGAGCAACACATCGCAAAGACGCAGGCCCGCTTGGCCACGGCTGGTCAGAAGGATCGGGCCGAGATCGAAGCCGAACTCGCCCGGCTCATGCAACGTCGCCAAACCCATCTTCCGTGGTTGGAGCGGTTAACCGCTATGGCCAAGGCGGGTCGAAGGGTCCGTCTGCCGCTCCTCAACCGTCCGATTCCACTCTTGTGCGATGAATGGGCAAAGCCCGAGTTGGGCAGTGGCTGTGTCAAGATTACCCCCGCCCACGACCCGAACGACTACGACGTGTGGACGCGCCATCGCGAGACGATTGACCTGATTAATATTTTGAGCATGGACGGCTCGCTAAATGATAATGCCGGTCCCTACCGAGGGCTGGACCGCTTTGCCGCCCGCGACAAAATTGTGGCCGATCTGGCCTCTCAGGGGTTGTTGGAGCAGGTCGAAGACCGCGAAACCGAAATCGGCCATTCCGACCGCTCTAAGACCCCAATTGAGCCCTATCTGTCCGAGCAATGGTTTGTCCGCATGGGTGACGTTGAGGGTGGGGTCGTGTGTGGACGCGGCACGGACAAAGAGTTCAGCACCCCGGGTCTGGCCCAAGCCGCGATTGATGCGGCCCAACAGTCATGGCGCTCGCCGTCCGGACGCTACGTCTCGTTTCACCCCGATGAGCGCTATCGCAATACCTATATCACCTGGCTGGCCGAAAAACGTGACTGGTGCATCAGCCGCCAGCTGTGGTGGGGGCACCGCATTCCGATCTGGACCGCACGCCTGAGTGGCCAGACTGTGGCCGATAAGCTGGCCTGGCTCGAACCCTATCTCGGCCGAGCAGACCTGGTGGCCCGTTTGCTCTATGCCAACGGATTGAGCGAGCTGGTCCGGCCGGGAGCCGCCCGGCGTTGGACTGGGGACGACGAGGTTCAACTGTTGGTGTGTTTACGCGAGCCGCCCGACGATGAACAGCTGGTCCAAGAACTTGAGGCGGCTGGCTTTGAGCGCGATCCCGACGTGCTCGACACCTGGTTTTCCAGCGGGCTGTGGCCCCACAGCACGCTGGGCTGGCCCAATCCGAACACCGCCGCAGTAGAGCCCGGTCAGACCCCTCTGGGTCAACACAACGGAGCTACCGACTGTCTGTCTTTTTACTATCCTGGTAGCTGCTTGGTGACCGGGCGCGATATCATCACCCTGTGGGTCGCCCGGATGGTCGTCATGGGGCTCTATAACCTGGGTGACGTTCCGTTTACCGACGTCTTTATTCACGCCACTATTCTGGACGGCAAGGGTGAGCGGATGAGTAAATCCAAGGGCAACGGCATTGACCCGGTCGATATTATTGACCGCTACGGCTGCGATGCCATGCGCTACGTGCTGTGTGAGATGCAGACCGGATCGCAGGACATTCGGCTGCCGGTCCAAGCCCTGTCTCCGTATACCAATCAGCTGGTCGACTTAGCCAAAGCTCAACACGGCCGAACGATTTTTACTTATCTGTGTCCCGAGACCGGTAAAGAATTCGATGTGTTGGGCACGATGCCCGATATCCCTGCGGCAAAACTGGTCAGTGAGCGTTTTGAGGTCGGCCGTAATTTTTGTAACAAGGTGTGGAACGCGACCCGGTTTGCGTTACTCAATCTGGAGGGAGCGGCATTTCGACCGCTGCGCCTCGCAGACCTGGTGCTTGAGGACCGCTGGCTGTTGTCACGGCTGTCACGGGCGACTGCCGAGGTGCAGGCACAGCTCGACGCGTATAATCCGGCGGCGGCTATTACGGCCGCCCGCGAGTTTTTCTGGGCTGAGCTGTGCAACTGGTATGTCGAGATGATTAAACCCCGCCTGCGCCAGGGCGGGGAGGCCGATACGGCCCGCCAAGTCCTGGCCTTCGCCATTGATCAGGTCCTGCGCCTGCTGCATCCGTTTATTCCGTTTTTAACCGAGTTTCTGTGGCAGCGGCTCAACGAACAGGTGCCGCAGCGGGGAATTGACCGTGCCCTCCCGACTCCACACCTGCTGGCCCAGGCACCGTGGCCTCGCGCCCAAGAGGACTGGCAGGAGCCCCGGTTAGAACACGAGCTTGACTTCTTGCGGGAGGCGATCCGTGCTATCCGTGATATTCGCAGCCAGTACACGGTCGTCCCCAAGCAAACGCTTGCGGTCCGGATCAAAGTCGATACGGCGGATGCAGCGGCCGCCCGCATTCTCAGCGCCGGGTCAGCGCATCTGCGTTACTTGGCGGGCGTCGAGTCCCTCCAGATTGGTCCCGACGTTGAGCGAACGACCGATGCGGCGACAGCCGTGGTAGGCGAGAGCGAGGTCTATGTGTTGGGGGTGGTCGATGTTGAGAAAGAACGGACCCGGTTGACCGGCCAAATCAAGAAACTGACCGGCACCCTTGAAGGGACGCGGAAGAAACTGGCCAATGAGAAATTTGTCTCTCGCGCCAAGCCTGCGGTCGTCGCCAAAGAACGCGCCCGGTTGGTGGATATAGAGTCACAGCTGGCAACTCTGAATGCGAATCTGAATGCACTGGGATAACACACTATGGGCCCTTTTGATCATCCTGCTACAACTCGTCTGATCGCCACCGCCCTTGAGGAAGACCTTGGTCGGGGCGATGTGACTACCCTGGCGACCATTCCAGCTGACTGTTCGGCCGAGGGAAAAATTACTGCCAAAGCGGCGCTCACAGTTGCTGGTCTGCCCCTGATTGAGCGGGTGTTGCACGCGGTAGACCGAGGCGTCACGGTCGCTCTGCGCGTTGACGAAGGAACGACGGTCCAAAAGGGGGAGGTGGTAGCGGAGGTGTGGGGTACGGCGGGCAGTCTGTTGATTGCCGAGCGCACGGTGCTGAATTTCCTCCAACATATGTGCGGCGTTGCAACGCTGACCCGGCGGTTTGTTGAGGCCGTTGCCGGCACTTCATGTACGATCATTGATACGCGCAAAACCCTCCCTGGGTTTCGTTTGCTGGATAAATACGCCGTGACCCAGGGGGGGGGGACAAACCACCGTATGGGCTTGGACGACGGCGTGTTGATTAAAGATAACCACATCAGCGTATGCGGTGGGGTGGGAGCAGCCGTCCGCCAGGCCAAGCAACGGGCCTCGGCTCTGCTGCGGATTGAGGTCGAGTGTGCCAGCCTCGACCAGGTCAGCGAGGCGCTTGTGGCCGGGACCGATATCTTGCTTCTGGACAATATGACGACCCGAGAAATGCGGGACGCGGTGCAGCTGGTGCAGGGCAGAGCCCTGCTTGAAGCCTCGGGCAATATGAGCCTGGAGCGGGTTCGAGAAGTCGCCCGGACAGGGGTGGATTTTATATCAGTTGGGGCACTAACCCACTCCGCTCCGGCCGTTGACCTGAGCATGACCGTATCGTCTCAGACCTGAGGCGTGCTCCAGTCCTATCGTCAGGAGTCTTCAGCCATGTCTGAACAAGACTTTGTTGTTGCCGTTGGAAGCCAACTCAAGACACGTTTTCTTGGCAAACCGCTCCATTTTTTTGAGACGATCGACTCAACCAATACCTACGCCGCACAGCTGGCCGAAGGGGGGGCCGCCGAGGGGACGGTTGTGATTGCCGATGCGCAGACTGGCGGTCGAGGCCGCCTGGGCCGCAGCTGGGTCTCGCCAGCCGGGGTGAACCTGTACTGCTCTGTGCTTCTTCGACCCCATATCGCCCCCGGTTTAGCCCCCCAGATCAATCTGGTGGCCGCCGTGGCGGTGGCCGATACGATCGCTGGGCTAAGTGGACTGAGTCCGACTATCAAATGGCCCAACGATGTGTTGCTCAAGGGCAAAAAGGTCTGCGGTATCCTGGCTGAGATGCAAACAAGCGGAGAGCGCTTGCAGGCCATAATTCTTGGCATCGGGGTGAATCTAAACGCCGAGTTAGAGGTGTTTCCCGAAGAGCTGAGAGAGAAAGCCTCCTCGCTCCTTTTGCTGACCGGTACGCCGGTTGAGCGCGCCACGTTCACCGCCCGCCTCCTGACCCACCTTGAGCAATCTTATCTTCTTTGGTTACAAAAGGGGCTCCCGGCCCTGCGCGCGACCTGGGAGCGGTATGCCGGTGCCCTGATTGGCCAGCAGATCGCCGTGGCCGCCCAAGGCGAGGCGATCAACGGCACGATAGTGGGCCTGGATACGGATGGAGCTTTACTGGTGCGAGAGCAAACAACCGAGACGCTCCGCCGGGTACTGACGGGTGAGGTGAGCGTAATCGGTGGCTATCGAAAGGGTGGGACAGACCATGATCCTCGTGATTGACGTGGGCAATACCCATACCGTGATTGGCATATACCAGGATAAAACACTGAGCCACCATTGGCGTCTGACGACCGATTCAGGACGCACTTCGGATGAGTACGGCGTGGTGCTGAGCAGTGTCTTTGCTGCCTCAGACATTTCTTTTCGGGCGATTGAGGGCATTGCCGTGTCGTGCGTGGTGCCGCCGATGATCCGGGTTGTCGAAGACCTGGCCCGCTCCCTCTTTCAACGTGCTCCGCTGATTATCGGGCCCGGTACCAAAACCGGCATGCCGATCCTGTATGACGCACCGCGCGAGGTGGGAGCGGACCGGATTGTAAATGCCGTGGCTGCCTATGATCGCTATCACGAAGCCACGATTGTGGTTGATTTTGGAACCGCGACGACATTTGACTATGTGACTGCCGACGGCGAGTACTTGGGCGGAGCGATCGTGCCTGGTATCGGTATTTCACTCGAAGCCTTGTATACCAAGACAGCCAAGCTGTACCGGGTAGAGCTGATCAAGCCCCCCAAAGTGGTTGGCCGCAACACAGTGCACGCCATTCAGTCGGGCATCTGTTATGGATATACCGCGCTTGTCGATGGCATGGTAGACCGGATTCGCAAAGAGAACACCAGCCACGCCCGGGTGATTGCCACCGGGGGATTTGCCGAGTTGATTGCCGGCGAATCGACGACTATCGAAGCGATAGATGAGTTCTTGACCCTTGATGGGCTGCGTATTTTGTATGAACGAAATCACTGACTCGGGGCGACGCGTACGTCGTCCCGCCTGCGAGACACAGGAGGGCTCCGATGGCTGATGACATCCGCCGTATTCGTACTATTGGTCTCTTGGCTGAGGGGGGAGCAGGGAAAACGACCCTGGCTGAAGCGCTGCTGTACGCCGCCGGCGCCACGACCCGCCAGGGCCGGGTCGATGACGGCAACTCACTGTTCGATTTCGAGCCTGAGGAGATCCGCCGCAAAGCCTCACTGTCCACTGCTCCCCATTCCATCAGCTGGCAGCGCCACGATGTCTGCCTCCTCGATCCGCCCGGTATGGCCAACTTTTTGTCTGATACGCGCTATGCCATGGAAGCCATGACCGGGGCGGTGTTTGTAACGAGTCCGACCGGTCAGCTCAAGGTCGAGAGTGAACGCGTGTGGGACTGGGCGAATCTGTTGCAGCTGCCCCGTTTGGTATGTCTCTCGCGTATGGACCGTGAAGAGGGTAGTTTGGACACCGCCCTCGGTGGACTGCGCGACACCCTCGAAGGCCAGTTTGTGCCAGTGCAGATCCCGATTGCCTCCCAAGCTGACTTCAGAGGCGTTGTCGACCTGCTAACGATGAAGGCTCTCCTGTTTAGTGGGGATAATGGGGCGGTTGAAGAGCAGGCGATTCCTGACGAGTTGCAGGCTGAGGCGGACGCCCGGCGGGAGCAGCTAGTTGAGGCGATTGCCGAACTTGACGACGACTTACTCAACCGCTACCTCGAAGGCGAGGACATCACGACCGGTGAACTCAAAGTGGGCTTAAGCAAAGCCGTTGCCGCCCTCCAGCTCTTTCCCGTGTTGTGCGTGTCAGGTGGACAGTGCGCCGGTGTCCAGCCCTTGCTCGACGCCATGGTCGGCTATCTGCCCTCGCCCGATCAGGGGCCTGCGGTTGCCGGCAAACATCCAAAAAGCCAAGAAGATGAAGAGCGGCTGCCCGACCCGGCCGCTTCGTTTTCGGCTCGTGTATTCAAAACGCTTGACTCACCAACCGGCCGCCTCTCCCTGATGCGGGTGTGTTCGGGCACGCTCACGAGTGACTCGGTGGTGTATAATTCGAGCCGTGATGTCAGGGAGCGACTCGGCCAGCTGTTTCGTCTGGACGGGAAAAAACAACAGCCCGTGGCGTCGGCCTTGCCCGGTGAGGTGGTTGCCGTGGCCAAGCTCAAGGAGACCCACACCGGGGACACCCTGTGCGACGAGAAATCGCCGATTGTTCTCCCGCCGATGGTGGGGTTTTCCCCCTCTATTTCTTTTGCTCTCGGTCTCAAAGCCCGTGGCGACGAAGAAAAGATCCTGTCTTCCCTCAACCGCTTGGCCGAGGAAGACATGGCCCTGAAAGTCGACCGTGATTCCCAGTCGAACGATATTCTGATTTCCGGAGCCGGCCAACTCCACATTGAGGTCGTCGTGGAGAAGCTCAAGCGGCGCTACGGGGTCGAGGTTGAGCTCAAAGCCCCCAAAGTGCCGTACCGCGAAACCATTAACGGGACTGCCGAGGCTCAGGGTCGGCTGAAAAAACAGTCGGGTGGACGTGGGCAGTTTGGTGACACCTGGATCAGGCTGGAACCCCTGCCGCGTGGTGCCGGATTTGAATTTGTCGATCAGATTCGCGGCGGTGCGATCCCGCGCCAATACATCCCGTCGGTGGAAAAAGGGGCAATTGGCGCCTTAGCCAAAGGGTTTGTGGCCAACTATCCCATTGTCGATGTCAAGGTGACGCTGTACGATGGTTCGTACCATGAGGTGGATTCGTCCGATATGGCCTTTCAGATTGCCGCTTCGATCGGCATTCAGAACGCCCTAGAAAAGGCCAAGCCGGTTATTCTGGAACCGATCATGCAAATGGAGATCACCGCTCCTGAGGAGTATACCGGCGACATTACGGGCGACCTGAACCGTCGCCGGGGACGGTTGAACAACGTGGATGCCAAAGGCAACAATCAGGTCATTCAAGCCTCCGTACCGATGTCCGAGATTCTGTCCTACGCGCCAGACCTACGGTCGATGACCAGTGGCCGAGGGACCTTTGAGATGGCGTTTTCGCACTACGAAGAACTCCCCCACCATCTGACCGAGAAGATTGTCCAGGAGTCCAAGCAGGCCCAAGAAGAATAGCCAGATGTGACGTTGACAAGCCAAGTCTGCCTGTATTACAGTCGGCACGTTGCCTAATGCTCAGGAGGGCCCGTATGGAAGTCAAAGAAGAAGAGTTGATTCGCTCGTTGATCGCTACCGATCCCGAGCTGCGTCAATGCTACGAAGAACACCAGCAGCTTAAGCAACGCCTTGAGCTACTCCGCCAACAATCCCACCTCACCGAACAGGAGGAGCTTGAGGAGAAACGGATTCAAAAACAAAAACTAGCTGGCAAAGACCGGATCATGCAGATTCTGGCCCGCTACCGGCAACAGACCGCAGCATAAAAAAGCGCCGCGCTTTCTCTTTCCAGATGAGTCTTTTCACGAGGGGCGCGGCAGTCGCGCGCCCCTCATTTCTCCCCGCCGCGGCGCCCCGTGCGTTGAAAATTCCATGCGCCACACCATCTCCATACTTGTCGAAAACGAAGCCGGCGTCCTAGCTCGGGTGGCTGGTTTGTTTAGCGGCCGTAATTTCAATATCAGCAGTCTGTGTGTCGCCGAGACGACCGATGATACCGTCTCCAGGATTACCCTAGTCACCGAGGGTGACGATAAGATTGTCGAGCAGATTACCAAGCAGCTGCATAAGCTGATCTGCGTCATCAAAGTGGTCGATTTTCAGGAAAGCCCGCACGTCGAGCGTGAGATGGCACTCATTAAGGTGGCCTCGGATGAGCGGGTGCGCAGCGAGGTGCTCAACATCGTCAATATTTTCCGGGCCAAGGTCATTGATGCGGGCCCTCGTTCCTATGTCATTGAGGTGACCGGAGATGAGGGCAAGATAACGGCCATCTTAGAACTGCTCAGACCGCTCGGCGTCCGAGAAGTAGTTCGCACCGGTAAAGTCGCTATCCAGCGTGGCGTGCAAGTGCTGTCGGCCACAAACGAGAGCGAGACGCTAGAACTTAGCAAGAGAAAAATCCACAAGGAGAAGGCAGCATGAATATCTACTACGATAAAGACGCCGATCTGTCCCTGCTCAAAGACAAGAAGATTGCAATTGTTGGTTACGGCAGCCAAGGACACGCCCACGCGCTCAATCTTCGTGACAGCGGCATGGACGTCCGGATTGCCTTGAAGCCAGGGAGCGGCTCGTGGCCCAAGGCGGAAAACGCCGGTTTTCTAGTCCAGGAAGTCGCCCGCGCGGCCAAAGAGGCCGACATCATTATGATCCTGACCCCGGATGAGGTTGCCAGTGAAATATATGAGGCCGATATCAACGACGGGCTGCGGCCGGGCACCTACCTCGCCTGTGCCCATGGCTTCAACATTCATTTCGCAAAGATTGTCCCGCCGGCCGACGTAAATGTCTTTATGGTCGCGCCAAAAGGGCCGGGCCATTTGCTGCGCAGCGAGTTTGAAAAAGGCCAGGGGGTGCCTTGCCTTATCGCCATTGCCCAGAACCCGTCGGGCAATACCAAAGATGTCGCCCTGGCCTACGCCTCGGCTATTGGCGGTGGCCGGGCGGCTATTTTAGAGACATCTTTCAAAGAAGAGACCGAGACCGATCTCTTTGGTGAACAAACCGTGCTGTGTGGCGGCGTCACCGAACTCATGCGGGCCGGGTTTGAGACGTTGGTCGATGCCGGTTATGCTCCGGAGATGGCCTTCTTTGAGTGCATTCACGAAATGAAACTGATCGTCGACCTAATCTATGAGGGCGGGATCACCAATATGCGCTACTCGGTCAGCAATACCGCCGAATACGGTGACATGACCCGTGGGAAGCGGGTCATTGGCGAAGACACACGCGCGGCTATGAAGGCGATCTTAGCTGATATCCAGTCCGGCAGATTTGCCGACGAATGGATTGCCGAGCATCGCTCCGGCTCGCCAAACTTCACCGCGCTACGGGAGGCGGCCAAGGGGCACCAATCCGAGGTGGTCGGTGCCCATCTACGGAACATGATGCCGTGGATGCAGCAGAACCGTCTGGTTGATAAAGCGAGAAATTAGGGATGGAGTGCTGGGCGTGAGACGGCAAACGCCTCATGCCTCCTCTACCCCACGCCTGACATATGCACTTCGCACCACAAGGATATCCCTGGATCTTCGGCCTTGGCACGACGTCGCTTTTCCTCGGCCTGCTCGATTTTCGCACTCCCAGCCTGGGTGTCTTCTTTCTGTGCCTGTTTGTCGCCTATTTCTTTCGTGATCCGGACCGTACGCCTCCCGAAGGCCAGCACCTCATCCTAGCACCTGCCGACGGGAAGGTCGTGACTATCGAGCAACCGTGCCACGATCCCCGTTTTTTGCGGGCTCCGACAACCCGAGTGGGTATTTTTATGTCTCCTCTAGACGTGCATGTGAATCGGCTATCGGTGTCGGGTCAGATTGAGGCAGTTCGCTATCAGCCCGGAAAATTCCGCCCGGCCTTTGCCGAAGAGGCAACTGAGGTCAACGAGCAGAATGTTGTGACCATCCAAGACGAGCAGGGATACAGAATCGCCCTGGTTCAGATTGCCGGTCTCTTGGCCCGACGGATCGTGTGTCGGCTGAAAGGCGGTGAGCGGGTGGAACAAGGCGCACGATATGGCATGATTATGTTCGGCTCTCGGGTCGATGTGTACTGTCCGGCCCAGGTCGATCTCAGGGTTGAGGTTGGACAGCGGGTGAAGGCCGGTGAGACGATTCTGGCGACTTATCTCCCGGCCCCAGTGAAGACGTGAGAAGCGAGACGGTATGCCTCCCGGAAACCCTCAGACAAAGATCCGTTCCCTTCCGAAGCGGCGCAAAATAAGCCCTCCGCTGCGGAAAGGGGTCTATCTACTGCCCAACCTGTTTACCACCGGTGGGCTGTTCTGCGGCTTCTACGCCATCATTGCCACGCTGGGCGAGAACTATGTATTTGCCGCGATTGCGGTGCTGATTGCCATGGTCTTTGATGGGCTTGATGGTCGTATCGCCCGGCTGACCAAGACCTCGAGCAAATTCGGCGTTGAGTATGACTCGTTGGCCGATCTGGTTGCTTTCGGGGTGGCGCCCGGCGTTCTGGCCTACTGTTGGGCGCTTGAGCCGTGGCAGGCCTGGGGCTGGCTTGCCGCCGCGCTGTACGTCACGTGCGGAGCGCTGCGGCTGGCCCGGTTTAATGTCAAATCTGAAGCGACGGATAAAACCCATTTTATCGGCCTACCGATTCCTGCTGCTTCGGCGGTAGTGGCAACGACCGTTCTGCTGGATGATTTTCTGGGTGGAGAATGGGGAACTGCCAAGCATATTACCCTGCTGTTGTTGGTCTATACCCTAGCCGGTCTGATGGTCAGCAATATTCGTTACTATAGTTTTAAAGAACTCAATCTTCGTGACCGTCAGCCTTTCTGGTTACTGTTGCTGTCCATTATTGGCATTCAAGTGACGATCGCCCAACCACACCTCATGCTGTTCAGCTTTTTTTGGTGCTACGCCCTCTCCGGGCCTGTCCGGCTCATGGTCCGGCTCATCAGACCTGATGTGGCAAAAAAGACCCCACTAGCTCCCCCCCCTGAAAACGTCCGCCCCCTGCAGACGCTTGACACGGACAAGGAAGGTCCGTTATAGGTAGGAGGGAAAACAAAGTCTGTAACAGGATGACTGTGATGACGCACCACGTGACTCTTGGGCTATTCGGGGAGCTGGGGCGCGGCCTGCTGCTAAGCCTGCTGCTTAGCACCCCGCCTGCTGGTTCCAAGAGACACGCCTAAAAAACAAGAACTCTAAGGGGCCATGGGCGGGATTTTCAGCCTGTGGTCTTTGTCAAAAGGGCTGCGGGGTACCTCGTAGCCCTTTTTTTATGACGTTGAAGGAGGACGGATATGGAACGGGAAATTGTCCAGATTTTTGACACCACACTACGCGACGGTGAGCAGTCGCCTGGCGCTACCATGAACATCGAGGAGAAGGTCATGGTGGCCCGTCAGCTTGAGAAGCTCAACGTTGATGTGGTCGAAGCTGGGTTTGCCGCTTCGTCAGAGGGCGATTTTGAGTCGGTCAGACGGGTCGCCGAACTGATGCCGACGCCAATTGTGCTGAGTCTGTCGCGCACCAAGGAAGACGATATCCGGCGTTCGATTCAGGCGGTGGAACGCGCTAAAAACCCCGGTATCCATATTTTTATCGCGACTTCGGATATTCACCTTGACCACAAGCTGATGATGAGCCGCCAAGAGGCGCTCGACGCCTCGGTCTGGGCGGTGAGCTACGCAAAAAAATATCTCGATTATGTTGAATTTTCGGCTGAGGATGCATCTCGGACCGATCCCAATTATCTGGTCGAGATTTTTGGCGAGGTCATCAGAGCCGGCGCGGTTACCATCAACGTGCCGGATACCACGGGCTATGCGGTGCCGGAGCAGTATGGCCAACTCTTTACCTTTCTGCGCGAGAACGTGCCCGACGGACAGACGGTCAAGTGGAGCGCCCATTGCCACAATGATCTAGGTCTGGCGGTGGCCAACTCGCTGTCCGCCATTGAACATGGCGCCCGTCAGGTCGAGTGCACGATCAACGGCATTGGTGAACGCGCCGGGAATACCTCAATGGAAGAAGTGGTAATGGCGCTCAGAACACGCCAGGACATCTTTGATAATGTGACAACCTGCGTCGTCACCGAGCAGATTTATCCGTCCAGCCAGCTGCTATCACAGATTACGGGTATCTCGGTTCCCCTCAACAAGCCGGTGGTCGGTGCTAACGCGTTTGCCCATGAGGCTGGCATTCATCAGGACGGGGTACTGAAAAACAAACTGACCTATGAGATCATGCAGCCCCAGACCATTGGTTTGGCCAGCAATAAGCTGGTCCTGGGCAAACATTCTGGCCGCCACGCGTTTGTCGATCGGTTGAAAACCCTAGGTATTGACTACACCGGGACCGATATGAACAAAGCCTTCGAACGTTTCAAAGCCTTGGCCGACAAGAAAAAGAACGTCTATGATGAAGACCTGATTGCGATCGTGACCGAGGAGACCGTCCGCCTGCCGGATAAATACGAACTGCTGTATCTGAACGTGACTTCATCGAGCATGGCGGTACCCTACGCCACGATCAAAATGAAGGTGGACGAAGACGAGATCGTCGATAGTGCAGCTGGCGACGGCATGGTTGACGCCTGTTTCAAAGCGGTTACCAAGATTGCTGGCCTTGAACCAGAACTCGAGCGTTACACGGTCAAGTCGATTACGGGCGGAGCCGATGCCCAGGGCGAAGTGTCATGCCTAATCCGTGAGAACGGCACATCGGTCAACGGTCAGGGAGCTCACACCGATATTATTATGGCCAGCGCTTTGGCCTTTATTAACGCCCTGAATAAACTGGCCCACCGCGAGCGCTATTATCAGAATCAGACCGCGACTGGGCGGATGGGGCCCTAACCGCCCGCCGTGCCCCACAGGAACAGTAAGGAGGCAGAATGGCCCACAAAATTGCGCTCTTTGCCGGCGACGGCATCGGCCCTGAAGTCATTGGCGAGGCCCTGGAAATCCTGAAGGTCATCGAACAACGGTTTGGCCTGACCCTGACCTATGAACAAGCCTTGGCTGGCGGCTGCTCGATTGACGCCCACGGCGTGGCGCTGACCGACTCAGCACTCCGGGTAGCGACAGAGAGTGACGCCGTGCTGCTCGGGGCAGTTGGTGGCCCCAAGTGGGACGACCCACAGTCCTCGGTCCGCCCTGAGCAGGCTATCCTGGGGCTGCGCAAAGAGCTCGCCTTGTATGCCAATCTCCGCCCCCTCCAGGTCAACCGCCATCTGGTACATGCTTCCACCCTCAAACCCGAGGTGCTGGATGGGGTGGATCTGATCGTTGTGCGCGAGCTGACCGGCGGGGTCTACTACGGCCGACCGAGCGAGCGTCGGACCGGACCGTCTGGACGTGAGGCGGTCGATACGATTTTCTATACTGAGGGCGAAGTCGAGCGCGTGATGCGGACCTCCTTCGAACTAGCCCGCAAACGCCGCAAGAAAGTCACCTCGGTTGACAAGGCGAACATTATGGCCACTTCACGTATGTGGCGCGAGGTGGCCCATGAGGTGGCCAAGGACTATCCGGACATTGAATATGAGGACGTCTTGGTTGATGCAATGTCCATGCATCTCATTCGCCGGCCGCGCGATTTTGATGTGATTGCCGCGGAGAATATGTTTGGCGATATTTTGACCGACGAGGCGTCGATGATCGCCGGCTCCATGGGCCTGCTGCCCTCGGCCTCATTGGGCGAAGGCAGCAGGGGCTTGTACGAACCTATCCACGGCACTGCGCCGGATATTGCTGGCCAAGACAAAGCCAACCCCCTGGCCGCCTTGCTGTCCACCGCGTTGATGCTGCGCCTGTCCTTTCAGCAGGAAGAGGCCGCTCAGGCAATTGAAGCCGCGGTCGATACGACTCTGGCCGACGGCTACCGCACGCCCGACATTGCGCAGCCCGAGTGCCGCGTAGTCGGCTGCAAGGAAATGGGGCGGCTGGTGCGCGACCGATTACCATAGAGAGGAGTCGAGAGAAAACTACTCACCGGTACGGACGTGACACTAGCTAACAAATCAGACAAGAGAGATGAGGAAGAGAGGGTTAGCGTCTTCGCCGCCGTTCTCAATCCTCCGTAGGCAATCCTCTAGCATTCTCATGGAAGGGCGCGCTCCCATTCCGCATAGCAGATTGCCAAAAGTTGAGCGCCCTTGTTGGTAAGCCTCTGAGAGATGAGCGAAAAGTCCGAGTCGATATCGCCCACCATTGCCTCCTGCCCTCTTCCGACAGCCAAGTACTGGGACTCAAGCCCGTGCATCAGGACGCCCGAAAGCTCGTCGCTCCCTCCGCGAATAGCCCAAGCGCCCCGTCCTTCTTGATGAACTCGTCGCGCAAGTCGACAATGATCAGCCGCCCCCAGGTGAATGGGGGACTTCAGACGAACATTGTCGTCGATGTATTTGCCTGCAAGATCAAGGCCCAGGCGCGTCATGTCCTTCAAGTGGTGGTCAGGAGGCTTGCCGAGTCGACCCCTTGGCGCATGCCAGCGAGCATGAGGTCATTCCGCAGCGACTTCACCACACGGTTGATCTGGGCGGATGTGGGAATTTCGCTGGCCGACATCGTGAACGCAGAAACCATCGCAGTCACAGAGGTGAAGCTGCCCAGGGACGAATGTCACGTTTTCCAGAAAGGCGTTCCACTGGCGTTGCTTCTGCTCATCTTCAGCGAACACGGGGATGTCCGAGGAAGCCAAAGCCCGATACGTCAACGGGGAGTACGTTCGTCTGACTGACTACGTTCCCAAGCGCTGCGACCGATGCGCGCGATCATAGCTAGACCAGGATGCGCGCTTTCCTGTCGGGGCGCCTCCGTCTGCAGGCGTGCTCGCCATGCCCGCGGGCCGAGTGTGGTCCCAGCGCTGGCGTGAGACGCCGGGTCGGTACCTCTCCGGCCGCATCCCGGCCATCGTTCTGGAGCTGGAGAAGGCCACGGTGTGGAGATCGCACGGCTCGTCGAAAAGGGAGAGCGCTAGGCGGAGATTGCACGTCGGCGCCGAGAGGCTCAATACGGAACGGTGGCGGCGCGAAGGGGAGGTGCGGCGGGCCATGAAGGACAGGAGAGAGGCACTGCTCGAGATCGTCGACGTTTGGGCGGCAGCGAAGCGACTCGAAGAGTGCTGTGCCGATGTCGAACGCCGTGCACAGGATTTACCTGATGAGCAACGAGAGCGCACAATAGAACGATCTCGACGGGCGCGCGGATTGCTCGACAGAACCAACGCGCTGGAGCGATTCGACGCATGGCGGGCGCCAGAGAGTGATTTTCTCGGGAAATATTCACTCGACCAGCGACGCACTTCTGGACTAGCCTAAACTTCTAATGGCGGGTAAGTGGTGACCGATGATTGTGGCGTTGAATTATGCAAAGTCGGAGGTTCAGGGGCTGTTTACACGGCTTGTTTAGGTGGGGAGGGGGAGGCCAAGGAGTTCGCAGGCCCGCTGCTGCACGGTCGTGGGCAAGCTGGGGTGGGCCAAGGGGTGAGCCGCGCCGCGCCGGCGCATGGTGTGTCGGGTCCGGGTGGCCAGCGGCGCGCGCCGACCGGCGACAGGGGCCCCCTGGAGGGCCACGGTCTTGAGGAAGCGAAACGCCCGGTCGTGCTGGGCCAGTTGGGTGTAGGCCCGCACCGTGTCCGGTGGGTTGAGGGCCTGGGCCGGCAGGGAGGTCTGGAGGACGGCCCCCCCATCGAGACGCGCTTCCCAGGCAATGGCCTGGGCTTTAGGGATGTCGGTCCTGGCCGTTGCGGTGAGGGTGAGCTCGAAGGGCTTGGCCATCTTGAAGCGCCCCAGCCCTGTGCCGCCCCGAAGGCGGATACGGTCCTGGCCGCGCCGGGTTGCCCAGGCCATGGCGGCGCGCGCGGTGACCTGCAGCACTGCCGCGCGCTTGTGTGCGCGCTCCTCGCCTAGCAGCGGGGTCAAACAGGCGATAAGGCGCGCGCCAGGAAACGCCGTCTGGGCCACCTCGGTTCGGGCCGTGCGGGCGCACCGCGCCCGCGGACCCTTCCCGCGGGCCAGCTTGCCGCTGGCCTCACTGCCCAGCGCGCTGCTCCCGTCCCAGCCGTCGCCCTCACGCAGCGCTTCGTCGAGGCACGCGCGGGTGAGCAGCCCGCGCGCCCCGACCAGCACCACGCGCTACCGGCGCTTCGGCCGGCAGCGCTGGGCGCTCTGGGCGGTCCGGGAGGCGGGGGCGTCGGGGTGGCCCTCATAGCCCTGCCCAGCTAGCGGGCAGCCCTGAGCGGTGCACGACCGCCCTGAGACGATCTGCCGCTTGCCCTGCTGGTCATCCGCGAGTGCCCCCGCGGCGGGCAAGGCGCTACCCTCGCCCTGCGACGTAGCTGGAGGTGACGGCGTAGAGTCCCCGCGTGCCGGCGCGGCAGGGGACGGTTGGCCAACGCGCGTGCGAGGCGTCCCGCACGCGCGACCACCCCATCCATGGCGGCCTACCGCTCCTCGGCACTGCTGTCGGTGACCTGGGACCCATCGCGCCCAAGAGCGCGCCGCCATGGCGGCGGTCCAAAGCCCGCGCAGGGGCCAGCTTCGAGACCGGGGCCCATCCCCGCGCGGCGACCAGGGCGCTACCGCGGGGGCGGTCGGGACTGGGGCCCGGGGACAAGCGGCGCTCCAGGTCACGGGCCTGGAGCGTGCCCACGGTGGCGCAGACCTGGCCGTGGGGTAGGCGGCGCAGAAGCTCGCAGGAGGGGTCGGCGGGCAGCAGTCCGGCTAGTGCCTGGCAACGCATCTCAATGACAGGTTCAGGGAGGAGGGAGAGATTGCCGACAGTCTAGGTCTTGCCCTGGCCGCCTTCGCGCCGGGACCTTCGCAGACGATCGGTCTTGGAGAGGCGGCCCTTGTCGTGGCGCGGTGGCGTGGCGACGTGAACCGGCCCCCTTTCTCGATGTCAGGGGCCACAAATCCGCGCTCTGTGGAGGGTCGTCAAGACCTCATGGCCGAGTTTCGTGTCGCCAAAGGCACCTGGAATAGTGGCTTGTTGTCAAAGAATTCCTCATAAAAACACTATGTTATCGGCGATCTGATCCCCAAACTTCATCAGAAGTTCAGCCTAGTGCTTCTTTGTCTCTCAACGATAATTTGCTTGCCGCCTCCGGTCCCGACCCTTGGGATGACACGGAAGCGGTGCCTCGCATCGCCCCAATCTGTCGTAAATGCCGGAACGCCTTGCCTCAATCGGGTTGTCCTGGACCCTTTTGGTCTCCTCGTCGGCGTGGCGTCCCTCGACGTCTTTCTCCTGAGACCTGAATATCTCGACAATGACGCTGGACCTCTGCAAGACAGCAGGAGGAAGAACGGATCCGCTGGTTGATGAAGGTGGACTTCCCGGCCTTTGCTTTCCCTTCCCCCATAAGTCCCGGCCGTTTTCCAAATCTTCGATGCCGCTTTTTAGGAAATCAACATCGGTCCCATCCTCGGTGTCACCGCAAAAAAAGAGCAAGCGCTGACATCTATCCAGAACCGAGGTTTCCCTCTCATCCTAACTGCCATCCGATTACTATTCCCGCTCCCGATTCTGGTCTCCGTTTCCGATCTACGAGGATATCTCTGAGCGTGGGATTCCAGATTTGTCCGATACTATGGCTCTGACACCTGACTAGGCAAGACGCCCGCTCATCGTACAGGTTGAAAGATTGCCAATGAGCGCACGTACTCTCCTAGCGCACGACACTTCCTCAGTCATAGACGGAGCAAGACAAGGGGAAGAGGTTACTTGAGCAGCAGGTCATACCAGTGAAACGCCACTACAACCAGAGCGTGGGTAATGTCTCCCCGGCGGATGAGGTCTGGAATATCGGCCAGAGGGACTAGGACGACCTCAGTTTCTTCGGTGGTGTCGAAGTGGGTGTCAAAACGCTTGTGAGCGTTGGGGGCGAGAAAGCTGTGGCAGCGGTTGGCCTGAATAGCCGGGTTAGGGTGGATCGCGCTCAAGGAGATCACTTCATCCGAGTCATAGCCGGTCTCTTCCTGCATCTCGCGCCGTGCGGCATGGAGCGGAGAGGGATCTTCAGCGTCAACCATACCGCCCGGAATTTCTAGGGTCATGGCCTCGACCCCGTGCCGATATTGACGAATCAACACAACCTGTTTATCCGGGGTGAGCGGAATGATGTTCACCCAGTCGCCAGCCTCTAAGACGTAGAAGTCGTGTCCCCGGCCGGTCCGGGGCGAGCGTTTATGGTCTTCCCGGAGCGAGAAGATCCGACACGAATAGACGGTCTGGGAGCGGAGGCGTTGCCAAGCTTTGAGCGTTCTAGAGGCGCGGGAACTCATGTCTTGGACTGCCGACTAGAAGAGGCGACGATATTCAATCGCCGGACACCGGTCCATGACGACCGTCAGTCCGGCCTGTTGGGCCTTGCCGGCCGCGGCCGCGTCAATAACGCCGAGTTGCAACCACAGGATTGAAGCCCGTGCCGCAATGGCCTCATCGGCAATCTGGGCGACAAACTCCGAGCGGCGGAACACGTCCACCATATCAACCGGCTCAGGAATATCGCTCAGGCTAGCATAACAGGGCTGACCAAGTATCTCTCGGCAGTTGGGGTTGACCGGGATCACGGTGTGGCCCCTGGCCTTGAGTAGGGCAGCGATCCGGTGGCTGTCCCGGTCCGGGTCCGGGGAACAACCGACCACAGCAACGGTCTTGGGTATAGCTAGAATGTCGTAAATCTCGGTATCCGATGGGTTTTCAAAAGGGTGCATAGGACAAGCGTAGCAGATCTGCGAAGGAGTTTTCTAGACAGCGGCGAATCTCGACCATGCGGGCCCGAAAGGCATCTTCGCCCTGCATGGCCGGGTCGTCAATATCGCCCTCCTCGCCAGCAAACTCTTTAAGGGTGTAGGCCGGTTTGCCCCCGGCTTCTGGATAGGCGTCGAGCATCTCTTTCTGCTCCTGGGTCATGGTCAGAATCAGGTTCGCCTCATCAATCAGATACCGGTGACGTTTGAGGTCGGTCGAGACAAAGTCTTCGGCTTGCAGGTGAATCCCGTGTTCACGCAGGATCAAGCGTGCATCGAGCGAAGCGTACATTCGATCTCGGGCGTAAATCGCAATGCCACCAGAACGAATAGTGATGTGCGTCACATTGCGATCCTTGAGCATTTTTTCAAGTAGAGAGTGGGCCATCACGCTCCGGCTGGTGTTGGCGTGACAGACGATCAGCACACGGTAGGGTTGTGGTTGGGTCACTGAGCTCTGGAAGAGACACGGCGGCCATACTGCAGCCGGCCGCTGTGTCTGAGGTGGGTCACTTAGGTTTTGAGTGCTTTGAACACCGAGCCGAGATCTTCTTTTGCCGTCGCGCCTTTGGCCAGCTCGACTTTGAGCACATCGCCCAACTCGTCCGGTCCCCAGTCCCCGAGCTTTTTGACCTTTCCCGCAGAATGCCAGCCCTTCATCAGCCACACACAACCGCCGCCGACACGGAAGACCTCACCGTGGACCTGAGCCGCATCATCGCTCGCCAGCCAGGCAACAAGCGGGGCGACGTGGTGGGGGCTGAAGTAATCGTGCTCGCCCTCTTTAGCGTCCATCAAACCGGCCGTCTGGGGTGTGGCGTCAACCGTCAGGCGGGTACGCGCCAGCGGGGCAATCGCGTTGCCGGTCACGCCGTATTTCTGCATCTCGCGGTCGACGATAATCGCCAGAGTAGCCACCGCAGCTTTGGCCGGGCCATAGTTGGGCTGGCCAGGGCTGCCCAGAAGTCCGGCGTCCGACGAGGTGTTGATCACCCGGCCGTTCAACACATTGCCCGCTTTATGTTGCTCGCGCCAATACTCGCAAGCGTGGCGGCTGCAGTTGAACGTGCCTTTCATATGCACGTTGATGACCGCATCCCACTCCTCTTCTGACATATTAAAGATCATCCGGTCGCGTAGGATCCCGGCGTTGTTCACCAGAATATTGAGGTGTCCAAAGGTATCAATTGCTTGCTCGATAATCCGCTTGGCACCCTTGAAATCGGTCACGCTCTCGGTATTGGCAATCGCGTCTCCTCCGGCGGCTTTGATTTCGTCGACGACTTGTTGGGCAGGACCGACGTCTGAGCCGGTTCCGTCGAAATGGCCGCCGAGGTCGTTGACCACCAACTTGGCCCCGTGTTTGGCCATAAGCAGCGCTTCTTCGCGACCGATACCCCGGCCAGCGCCAGTGACGATCGCAACCTTGCCGTCTAGCAACATAATAGGCTCTCCTTATTACGACATGGGCATGATGAACGAAGGATGAGAAACGTCTCTTGTCTGCCTGACTTCCTCAGATTTGTCAACAGGTTTAGGGGTGGTCCAGAGCCGGGCCGGAAGAGACGAAAACAAGAAAAGGGGGAAGAAGGCTTCCCCCTTTTTTAACCCCCGTCAAGTGGGCTGCCGCTTTGACTTAAACATCGTAATACAAGGAGAACTCATACGGGTGGGGGCGCAGGCGTAGCGGATCAACCTCGTTTTCCTGTTTGTAGTCAATCCAGGTCTCAATCACGTCTTGAGTAAAGACATCGCCTTTGAGGAGAAACTCATGATCGTTTTCCAAGGCGTCGAGAGCTGCCGGTAATGAACCGGGAACAGAGGGCACGTTGGTCAGTTCTTCGGGCGTGAGCGAGTAGATATCCTTATCGAGCGGGTCGCCCGGATTGAGTTTTCGCTCTACACCGTCGAGCCCGGCCAGCAGCATGGCTGAGAAGGCGAGATAGGGATTGCTCGACGGGTCCGGAAACCGGACTTCGATACGTTTGGCCTTGGGGCTTGGTGAGTACACCGGGATACGGACCGCAGCCGAGCGGTTCCGAGACGAGTAGGCCAAGTTGACCGGAGCCTCAAATCCGGGGACCAGACGGCGATAGGAGTTAGCGGTGGGGGCGACAAAGGCGCATAGGGCCGGGGCGTGAGCCAGGATGCCGCCGATGTAGTTCAGGCCGAATTCGCTGATTCCACCATAGCCATCACCGGCAAACAAAGGACTGCCGTGTTTCCATACCGACTGGTGGGTGTGCATGCCTGAGCCATTATCACCAAAAATCGGTTTGGGCATAAACGTTGCGGTTTTGCCGTGCCGCTTGGCCACATTCTTGACAATATACTTATACCACTGGATCGCGTCGGCCATTTGGACCAGGGGCAGAAAACGCATGTCGATTTCGGCCTGTCCGGCGGTCGCAACCTCGTGGTGGTGCTTTTCAATCCGGATCCCGATATGCTCCATTGTCCGGATCATTTCGGTTCGAATGTCTTGGTAGGAATCCAGTGGAGAAACCGGAAAATATCCCTCTTTGTGACGGGGTTTGTAGCCCAAGTTCGGCGCTTCCTCTTGACCGGAATTCCAGGCGCCCTCAACCGAGTTGACGTGGTAGTAGCCCTCATGCGCGTTCTGGTCGAAACGGACGTCGTCGAGGATGAAGAATTCGGGCTCCGGCCCAAAATAGGCCACGTCGCCAAGACCGCTCGATTTGAGATACGCCTCGGCCTTACGGGCGATATTCCTCGGGTCGCGCGAATAGTCCTCTTTGGTGATCGGATCAACAATATTGCAGATCAAGGACAAGGTCGTGGTTTCACAGAACGGATCTATGACCGCTGTGGTCGCATCTGGGATGACGAGCATGTCTGATGAATCGATCGACTGCCAGCCACGAATCGAAGAACCGTCAAAGCCAAGCCCGTCTTCGAAGATCTCTTCTTCGTATTCGCTCAGCGGGATGGAAAAATGCTGCCAGGTACCGATAAAGTCCATGAACTTGAGGTCCACAACCTCGGCCCTTCTCTCCTGCGCTAAGGCAACCGCTTCTTGGGGTGTCATACGTTTCCTATCCTCCTGTACTGCAGTGCTTTTGGGGTCAATCAGATTACACGGCGTCTTTTCCGCGTTCACCAGTTCGGATGCGGATGACGTCTTCAACCGAAGAGAGGAAGATTTTCCCATCTCCGATCCGCCCGGTATTGGCCGCTTTTTCAATGGCCTCTACCACGCTGGCGGCCAGCTCTTCTTCAACGATAATCTCAAGCTTGACCTTCGGCAGGAAGTCAACCACATACTCAGCTCCCCGGTACAGCTCCGTATGGCCTTTCTGACGCCCAAAGCCTTTGACTTCGCTGACTGTCAAGCCGCGGACACCGAGGGAGTTAAGGCTCTCTTTGACTTCGTCCAGCTTGAAGGGCTTAATGATCGCTTCAACTTTTTTCATAACGCCTTCCATTGAGTTGACCTCCTCAAGCCCTCTCTAGTGTAAAACGACCGGCTTGTAAAGCATCTAAAAGAAGCAAGAAGAATACCAAACACCTCGGCAGACAAATGGGTGGTTTTTTGGAAAACAGCCTATTTGTCGAGGGCGAGAGTTGCCTATTTCTCAGGCAGCGCTCTTTTTTTAGGCAGAAGAGTTAGGCTCTTTACGCGCCACTTCTTTCGTGCCGGAGCTGGGCCGAAATGGAGCCTCTTGGCCCTTCCACAAGCGCCTTATGTTGTCGCGGTGGCGCATGATGATGAGCAGGACAATGACCGAGACACCAAGCAGGTAGGGTCTGGGATAGGCAAAAAGGGCCAGCAGAGGTGGCGTCGTGAGTGCTGCAGCTAGGGACGCCCCAGAAACAATCCGGCTGGCGGCAAAGGTAACGATAAACACGACCAGAGCCACCAGGGTCGCTAACGGGGCTAAGCCCAGCAGGATACCGAGACCGGTAGCGACTCCCTTACCCCCTGAAAAACCCAAGAAGATCGAAAACATGTGGCCGACAACAACCGCTACGGCTGTCGTGGCGTGAACGGTCGGTCCCAGGTCAAGCATCCCTACCACCAACACCGGGATCAACCCCTTTGCCATATCCCCCACCAAGGTCAGGATGCCGGCTGTTTTACCCGCAGTGCGGGCCAGATTGGTTGCGCCGATGTTGCCACTACCAGTCTCACGGACCGCAATGCCTAGACGGCGACCGATGAGTTCACCGGTGGGGATTGAGCCGCACATATAGGCGATGACGAAAGACAGCAGGCAGGCGACGCAGGCGAACTCTTGCAGCATGGAGTAGCCGATAAGAGGAAGACTAAGGATGGAGGAAAGATGGTCGGGGTGACTGGATTTGAACCAGCGACCCCACGGTCCCGAACCGTGTGCTCTACCAGGCTGAGCCACACCCCGACATAGCCAGAGATCTCCTCCCTTCTAATAGCGTTTGATGGGGAAGAGGGTCAAGTAGGGGATATTGAGAAGAAGGAAATGTCACAACTTGATCAGTACAGGGGACAGGATAACAGGGGGCCTGCTGAGGCGAATCCGTTCTGTGCCAGTAGCTCTTGGTCTGGTTGGTCGGATTGTCCCCACAGCTGTTGACAGCCCCGCTTGCAGGCCCGGGCCTTGGCAAAGTCGAGCAGGGCCTGAGCGATGTCTTGGCTTGCGGTGGGACGAACGATCATGTCGAGAAGCGCTTGCCAGCCGGACGATCTGAGTGTCCGTACATAACACACCAGCAGCATACCCTGAACGGCGCCGGCCTGTTCGGCGATGTAGAAGTCAAGGGTCGGATCACTCGCCAGGCGTCGCCAGTGGCGGGTTTCGGCTCGGCTAATTGGCCCAGGCGTGCTTGGGGTGGTGAGTATCCGCAGGGCGGGTATATCGGTTCGTTTTGCGCGGCGTATACGGAGTCTGTCGTCCGGTCGCTGAGCCATAGCCCGGAGCACCCTAGCATAAAGCCCGCTTGCAGGGAAGGAATGCTAAGGGTCCTGCCCGCACCTCGCTGTTTGCCGCTCTTTACGTTTGGAGTATGACCGTTTAGGTTTCAGACATCTCGACTGGCCATGCTCTTGAAGCACTTTTGGATCCCATGCCTGCTCAGTCTCACCGCCTGACCATTGATCGCCTATCCCACGGTCCAGCTGGCATCGGTCGGATTGACGGAAAGGTGGTTTTTGTGCCCGGCACGGTGCCCGGCGATACGGTTGAGGTGGTGATTGAGGAGGACAAAAAGACTTACGCTGTCGCCCGTCTTGTCTCCGTCGAACAGCCCTCAGCCCAGCGCCGGCAAGCCCCGTGTCCCTATATTCCTCGGTGTGGCGGCTGTCCCTGGCAGCATATACGCTATGATGAGCAACTCCGAGCCAAACAAGCGCTGGTCGAGGAGCAGATGCGACGGATTGGCGGACTGATCAAGCCACCGGTTCTGCCCATTATTCCCAGTCCCCAGGAGTGGTCCTATCGACACCGTATCCGGCTACGGACCGAGCCGCCGGCCCGGTTGGGCTTTTACCAGGCCCGCTCACACGACTTGGTTGAGATTGAGTCGTGCCGTATCGCCGGGGAGACGAACCCACAACAGCTGAGGACGGCCCGCCAATGGTTGGCCGTGTTGCGAACGACCGTACGGCGGCTTGAGCTGTTGAGCGGCGAGGTCAGAGCTGGCCTCGAGGCGTCTCGAACCGTGCTCGTCGGTAATGCCGAGGGGCCGTTCCAAGCCGCCGATGCTGCGACGTGTCGGCGTTTTCTGAACAAGCACTCCGAGCTTGGCGGGCTGGTGCTGTTTGGCCGCGGCTGGCGCCGTGAGTGGGGCCAGATTGGGATTAGCCTGGACCTCGGCGTTGATAATCTGCGGCTGTCTGTCAGCAGCGGGGTCTTTACCCAGGTGAATCTGGCCGGCAACCGGATCCTGATTGAAACCGTGCTGCGACTCGGCGACTTCAGCCCCCACGACCGTGTTATCGAACTCTACTGTGGGGCTGGGAATCTGAGCCTCCCGATCGCCTCTCGGGTGGAGGGGCTGACTGGGATAGAGCGGGATCGGGTGGCGGTTGCCAATGCCCGCGCAAATGCGGCTCGGTTCGGTTTTACCACGCTGCGTTTTGTGCATGCCTCGGTACGCCAGGGCATCGACGCTCTACTCAGGAGCGGACAGCGGGCCGACGTCCTTGTCCTGGACCCGTCCCGGGCCGGAGCCGCCGATATTATCGACCGTCTGCCGCGGCTGGAGGCGCGTAAGATCGTCTATGTTTCGTGTGATCCAGCCACTCTGGCCCGGGATATACGTCACCTCGGACAGTACCGCTATCGGCTTGCCGCCCTCCAACCCATCGACCTTTTTCCCCATACCCACCATGTGGAGACGGTTGCGCTCGCCGTATTGACTTGAAGATGTCCACTCCCTATGCTTCCCAGCTCCAGTTGAGAAATTCCAGTGTGTGGCAGAGGACGTAGCAATAGGCTGCGTATGAGTTGGAGGCATGCCGTGTCAACGACGACCCAAAAGAGCCCAAACCAAGAAAGCCCAAAACGACCAAAGGTCACCCTTATTCCTGGCAGAGGTATCTCCCAGACGATTAACTATTTGCTCGAAGACCGCAGTGAGCTGGAGTGGCTTGTCGCGGTTGGACGCAATAAAAAAGGCGAGATTTTCTTCTACGATACTGGCGGGGATATTATTGAGGATCTCGGCGCGCTTGAGTATTTAAAACAGCGTCTTACACGCTCTCACCTCAGTGAAGAGTGGGAATAGAGAGGTGAGAGTCGGGCCGCGTATCAAACCGTAGACAGGTCCTTTTAGTCATCCGGAGCCTCGGTCGGCTGCCCGGCAATGATCTGCTCGCCCTCAATTGTGAGCGGCACTCTGGCTAAGAACTGTCCACACGGCGGACCAAAAATACACTCGCCAGTATCCGGCTCATAGGCCGCGCCGTGGGTGGCGCATAGGATATAGCGGCCGTCTTCATTCAGCAACTGATTTTCAACCCAGTCCATCGTCATCGGGACGTGGCGGCAGCTGTTGACATAGGCAAACAGCTCACCCTTGTAGTTCACGATGAAGCACTCGGTTTCTCGTCCGTTTACCGTGCGAATGAATTTCTTGGTGCACCCGGGTTTTATTTCGCCCAGCTGAGCGACGACCCGTCCCCTCGTGTAGAGCAGTTCGCTTTGCCCGTCATCGTCCTGATACGCCACCTTGGTCTCCCATCTTGCCCGACTGTTGTAACATAGCGGTCAACATAGCATAAGGAGGCGAAGGCAAAAGTCGGGAGAAAGGCGGATGGCAAACGGCAAACGGCAAACGGCAAAACGAGCGGTGGGCGGATTAGCGGCAGGTCTAGCGCTCTGTTGGGCGTTGGTTGCGAGGGCCCAAGATGGTGCTCCGGTGCCACCGTTGGAAGCCGGTCTGGTGCTGACCTTGCATCCGATTTTTGTCCATTTTGCGGTGGCGCTGACGGTATGTGGCTGTGTGCTGGACTGCGCGGGCAGTCTGTGCCGTCAGCTCAACTGGCAACGGCTTGGACGCCCGAGTTTCTTTGCCGGAGTTGGGGCTATGGGCTTGGCTGTGCTGAGCGGTTGGATCGAACAACAGCTCCCCCAGCCGAACAGTGTTTTTGATGCCCAGATTCAGGATTTGCTCATCTATCACGAGTACCTTGGATATGGTCTCCTCGGATTTTTTCTTGTGCTGGCGGTGATTCGGGCTCAGATCGATGAGCGTCTACCGCTGTTTTTTGTGATTCTGACCGGGGTCGGACTCGGCGGACTTGTCCTTCAGGGGCATTGGGGAGGGGAATTGGTGTACCGCTACGGGACGAGTGTGCGAGCCGTACACATCCTGAGCCAACCACACTCCGAGTTGAAAAACAAAACAGCCCCCAAGAACGCCTCCGGGGCTGTTGGGGGGCAAGAATAAAGGGTCTTAGCCCGCAGTTTCTTCAGCCACAAATCCACACGTCTGGTGCGTGCCATCACAAAACGGTTTATTGGAGGACTGACCGCAGCGGCACAGGTACATGGGGTCTTCTTGGCCGGTATATTCAGCCCGCTTCTGATCGGTAAGTTTTGCGCCACCACGCACCTCATACGGACCGTTTTTCAGTGCACGAATCATCACATCTGCCATACATTTCCCTCCTTAGAAGTATGAAAAAGTGCCCTATCGGTTCGGCGTCTGGATTATGGCATACCTCCTGCCGAGCTGCAATCTCTGGCCTATGTGTCCGGGACTTCTAGCATATGAATTGTTGAGGATTCACTCGCCCTCGTCCTGCGCCGGGTGCGGCTCGGGCGATAGGCCGAACGGCTCAAGCGACAGGCTAGTCTGGCCGGTCGTAATCAGCTCGCTGATCAGCCGACCGGTAATCGGGGCCAGGAGAATACCGTTGCGATGATGGCCGGTGGCCAGGACAACGTTGTCCAAACCGGGTGCCCGCCCCAATATCGGTCGCCGGGTCGGAGAGTAGGGGCGCAAGCCCGCCCAGCAGCGGCTGAGTGGGGCTTTGCCGATACCTGGGACCACGCTGTCGGCCCATTCGGCTAAGCGCCGAATCGCTTCGACTGTCACGTCCTTGTTATAGCCGATAAATTCAACCGTAGAGCCAAGAATGATCTCACCGTCCTTGCGCGGCACCAGATAGCGGTCGCCGCTTGAAATGACATGACGGAGTTGGTCTGTGCGAAGGGCCAGCATTTGTCCCTTAGCTGGCCGGACCGGGATCGTCAGGTCAAACAGCGCGCCGACTTGGCCGGACCACGATCCGGCCGCGATCACAACGGTATCAGTACTCACCCAGTCGTTTCCGATCCGAATCTCACCGACCCGCCCGCTGCGGATACGAACTTCGTTAACCGTTGTCCCTGTGTGGAGGCTGACCCCACGTTGCCGTGCAGCTTGAGCCCAGGCTTGGGCCAGCTTGCCGTTGTGTAGGTGGTGATCTGCGGCAAAATGGACGGCCGCCCGCAAGGCCGGCGTGAGGCTTGGTTCGCGGTGCCGGGCCGCTTCGGCCGATAGCCAGCTCACGGCGTGGCCCTGTTCGTAGCGAAGTTCGTACAAGCGTCGGTAGTGCTGCTCGTCCGCTTCGGTCAGCAGAATCTCGAGCACACCGGGGGTTTGGTACTCAATATCGATCCCGGTACGTTCTTCCAACTCACGAATAAGGGCCGGATAGAGGGCCTGGCTCGCGCTTTTAAGCCGATACATCGGACCGCTTTTGGACCCGCCACTGGTTGCGGCCAGTATCCCGGCCGCGGCTGCCGACGCTTCTTGGCCGCCCTGATTCTTGTCCAGCAGCCAGGTGCGGACGTTTTGCCCCGCCAGGTGATAGGCCACCGAGATGCCGATGAGACCTCCGCCGATAACGACGGCATCTGTTGCGATTGCCATAGCCGGTTATTGTAACGAGGGGGTGCAGAAAGAAAAGATCAAGACGACCCCGTGGTGAAGGCCGGGAGCCGGCCGCTGAGCAGGCCGCCGAGCTCGGCGGCCGCAATACGCAGGCCCAGATAAAAGGCCCCAAACAGACCATACATCGCGCTGGCCTCATCAAAGCGCATCTCATATACCAGCTGCTTAAAGACCCGTGGGTCATCGGCAAACAGATCTACGCCCCACTCCCAGTCGTCAAAGCCGACCGAGCCGGAAATAATCTGATTGACCCGACCGGCGTAGCGTCGGCCAACCAAACCGTGTTCACGCATCATTTTCTGTCGCTCAATAATCGGTACGTGGTACCAATTGTGGACCTCTCCCCGTTTTTTATCCATCGGGTAGAAGCACAGATAGCGGCGGGCCGGGATAGCAGGCGCAATACGCGCGGCCATGGCCCGACGCTGGCGTTCGAGTTCGGCCTGTACCGCCTCGTCCCACTCCGGCGTATATGCCTGAAGCCCTTGCTCGTGTAGCGCCGTGTACAGCCGCACCGAGGCTTCGTATAAGCCCAACTCAACCGTTGACACATACGAGGTGCTCGGCTCAAGAAATTCTAGGAGTTTCAGCTGGGCGAGGCGCAGTTCGACCGCATTTAACTCATCCAAGCTGGACCGGAAATGGACTAGCATCAGATCGCCCTTGTGACCGAGTTGAGAGAACACGGCACTGGTGTCCGAGCCTTCCATCTCGGTCAACACGCGGGCGGCGTCTTCTACCACCGCCTGCTGCTCGGTAGCTGGCACGGCTTTCCAGAGCGACCAGCGGATGCGAAACATCTGGTGCAGAATCGCAGACCCGTCAAGGGTGAGCGGGACAGGGGGGAGAAAAGGGGGGGGGTGAGCGTGATCGGCTGTCATACGCGCTTCCTCATTGTGTCACAATCTTTATCTTTCATCTAACGGCTGTGGTATGAGCTGTCAAAAGGGAAGCAATGAGTTCGGTGAGAAAAAAATCTCATGAGCCGGGCAGAAGTGGGAGTTGCGGCTGGGTGTCGGATTGGCAGACGTTCTGGACCACGAGGCGTGCTGACATTTTTCAGGCTGTGTCTCGCTTTGTGCCGAACGCGGGTCGCGGCCAACGCCAGGCTTGGCGCGACTCAATTCGTATCTTGCAGCAGAGTCTGAGGCAGGTGCCCGAGTCGGTCCAAGATTTGAGCGTCATCCTCGAATATGCACTGTCCCGCCAAGCGCGCCGGGCCGATGCGATTGTCTGCGGTAAGGGCAGCCTTGCCGTGCTTGAGTTTAAAAGTAAAACCAGTCCCAGCCGGGCCGACTTAGATCAAACCCTGGCCTATGCCCGCGACCTCAGGTGCTATCATCGCCAGTGCGCCACACGACCTGTGCGCGCCGTCTTGGTGCTGACCCGAGCCAAGCAGTCCTATCAAGAACTTGACGGTGTGACGCTTGTTGACCCTGACCGGTTGATCACGGTGCTGTCTCACCTCGCCCAAGGTTCGGCCCCGGCGATTGCCTCACGCGCCTTTCTCAATGACGAGGCCTACGCGCCCCTCCCGAGCCTCGTACAGGCCGCCCGCCATCTGTTTGCCCAGCGGCGTATTCCTCCGATGTGGCGGGCGGCCGCGGCCACAGACCCAGCTGTTGAGTGTCTGGCAACAATCGTCCGCCAGGCTGCGCAAACAAAAACCCGCCGACTAGCATTGCTCACCGGTGTTCCTGGATCGGGTAAGACCTTGGTCGGCCTGCGGCTCGTCCACGCCCGCTTTCTTGATGATGTGGCGGTCTCACGCGAACTGGACCTCCCCGCCCCGGCCGTTTTTCTGTCCGGCAATAGGCCCCTAGTCCAGGTTCTCCAACACGCCTTGCGCGAGGCTGGTGGCGGAGGCCGGGTGTTTGTCCAAGATCTGAAAAACTACGTCAAAACCTACACCGCAAAAAAATTGGCGGTTCCACCCGAGCACGTGTTTGTCTTTGACGAAGCCCAACGCGCTTGGGACGCCGAGCAGGTAGCGCGCAAGCACGGGTATACGGACCCGGTAAGGTCCGCGCGGTCCGAACCCGAGCATGTGATTGCATTTGCCGAACGTGTTCCAGACTGGTGTGTGGTAGTGGGGCTGATAGGAGTTGGACAAGAGATTCACATCGGCGAGGAGGGTGGTCTTCAGCAGTGGCGTCTGGCCGTGACCCGAGCCGGTGAGCCCGGCCGCTGGCAGGTTCATGTGCCTCCGAGTCTGATGGACGTGTTCACCTCCAGTTTTGCATTTGAGGTTCGGACACACTTAGACCCCGTCCTCAATCTTGATACCGAGCTGCGCTACCACCTAGCTCCTCAGATCGCCGCCTTTGTTGAGGCGCTAGTGGATTCAGAGGGCCAGGCTCAGGCCGACACATCGGCCGTGCAACTGGCAGACGTCGCGTTTCAGCACGGCCACCGCTATCTGATCACGCGCGATTTGGCAGCGGCAAAAGCCTATGCCCGGGCGCGTTACGCCGATGCACCAACGGCGCGTTACGGGCTGCTGGCCTCTTCGAAAGATCGCGATCTGGTACACTATGGGGTGGATAATACGTTCCGCACGACCCAGCGTTTGCACGTTGGACGATGGTATAACCAGCCCGCCGACGCCCCAGATTCGTGTTGCGCCCTTGATCAGGTAGCGACCGAATTTGCTGCCCAGGGTTTAGAGTTGGACCTCGCCATTGTTGCCTGGGGGACGGATTTTGTACGTCGCTCTGGCCGCTGGTCGATTGAGCGGGCGCGCGGTTTTCGCCGCCCCGTACGCGATCCGTTTCAGCTCCGACAGAACGTCTATCGCGTATTGCTGACCCGGGGACGGGACGGAACGGTGATCTACCTGCCTCCGATCGCCTTTCTGGATGAAACCTGGGCCTATCTCCAACAGCTCGGTCTGCGGCCGCTGGCCTAAAGCCCGCGCTTTCTTCCGGGCGTTGCCCTGTGCTAGAGTCCGACAGTATTCTGTCTTGCGATATTTTAAGGAGGGGACAACAATGGCGAGACCTCTGGATGGCATCCGAGTGCTGGACTGGACAATTTTTCAGCAGGGACCGGTGGCAACCATGATGCTCGGCGACTTGGGGGCCGAGGTGATTAAAATTGAAGAGCGGGTTGGGGGTGATCCTGGTCGTGGAGTGATGCAGATTGCTGGCAGTAAAACCGGTGGCACAAAACGCAACTACTACTTTGAGGCCAATAACCGGCAGAAAAAGAGTCTGACCCTTGATCTCAAAAAACCCCAGGCCCGGGAGATCGTCTATCAACTGGTCAAAAAATCTGACGTTTTTGTCCAGAATTTTCGCAAAGGCGTAGCCGCCAAGCTGGGCATCGATTACCAGACCTTATCCCGCCACAACCCCCAGCTGATTTACGCTAGTGCGACCGGCTACGGTCCCAATGGACCGGACTCCGGGGAGCCGTCGTTTGACTACATGGGTCTGGCCCGTTCCGGAATCATGAATACGGTCGGAGAGCCGAACATGGCCCCGATGAATATCACCGGCGGTATCGCTGACCAGATGGGCGCTATCATGCTCGCCCACGGTATTGTTGTGGCACTGTTAGCGCGCGAACGTTTGGGCGTTGGCCAAGAGGTGAACACCTCCCACTTGGGCAGCATGATGGCTCTCCAGGGATTGAATCTGGCCTGTCGTCTGACCCTGGGCAAAGAGTTTAAGCGCTTCTATCGGACCGAGGCGGTCAATCCGCTCTGGAATCACTACAAGTGTCAGGATGAGAAGTGGCTTTGTCTGGCCATGCCGCAGGCCGACCGGTACTGGTCGGATTTCTGCAAAGCACTGGGTATCTCCCACCTTGAAAAAGACCCGCGTTTCGAGACTATGCGGGCCCGGGGTAAGAACGCCAAGGAGCTGATCGGCATTCTGGACGAGATCTGGGCCGGTAAACCCCGCGATGAGTGGATGCGCATCCTGAAAAACGGCGGTGACTTTATCTATACCATCGTCAATAGCATCAACGATCTGCCCGACGATCAGCAGATGATCGACAACGACTACGTGGTTGACTACGATCATCCGTCCTGGGGACCGAGCAAGATTGTAGGCTCGCCGCTCATCCTGAGCAAAACACCGGCCGATCCCAAGGCACCGGCGCCCGAGTTTGGGGAGCACTCGGAGCGGATTCTGATTGACCTCTTGGACTATTCCTGGGAACAGATCGGTCAGCTCAGAGAGCAAGAAGTGATTTAGCATCTAGGCCGAGGAAGAGAGCTTGTGTACCATGGAGAGGCCCTGGCTGTGGTTGACGTGCGGATGCCTGCGTCTTTGTCTTGCATCTGCCTGAGCTGGTGCGGGACAAGGAGTATATCTTGAGCGGCATTCTGGCGAACACCGTCGATGTCTACTGAGGTAGAGACGGACGAGGGTGGTCAAAACCTTTGGGTAAGGACAAGGGCCGCTCTCTGCCGTGGCCTCCACCCTCCTGCCCACAATCCGGGGAATAGACCTCAATCAGATCATGGCCGTTGTTGATCTGGAGGCAGGCCAAGAGGTGCTACGCTCTGACTTCTCATAATGAGCGGGCAGGACGAGAGCGCTTGAGGCGCATCCTCACGGGTCTCTTCTTCGCTCAAGAAAGAGCTTGGCAAATATGAGCTTCTTGAGACCCGCCTGCGGTTCGTTGACGTCGAGGGATGAATATCATGTGAGCAGTGATTATGACGTTCCGTCCCTCTCAAGAGCAGACTATGACAATTGGGCTTGGATTCTGGACAGATCGAGGTTGGCAGCGACGGCAAACCGTGTAGGTGCGGATTTGCCAGGACTTCTGAGGATAGGGAGAAGAAGCTGGTAGCGTTCGCATCCGACCTAGCCTGGCAGCGGCAGGTGGCGGAGCAGATATGGAGGAAAGGGAAGGGGTAATTGATCGGGACACAGGTCCAAGAGTAGCGCATTGATAATGGGGTGTCGGGAGGCTGCCCGGTCTCCGGTTCGCCAATCATCCTCTGGGCCTGTTTGAGAAGCACGGTATCGCAAAATCGGGAACTGAAAGTCTTCAGCACTGGCAAGCGGCGTGCCTGGCTGTCTCGGCTATGAAGACAGGCAAGAGAGCTAGGGATCATTCACAAAAGCCCCCGACCGGTAGAAGGCGCGAGTGACATCGGAGGAAAACGGTCTCCTGGTGGCAAAGGTTGCCAACAGAATCCTCATGGTTGACTTCCTCGTCGAGGTGAGGGGTAGCGCCAGAGAGCGATGGGCAGAGGTGTACCCTCTCCACAGGGTGCTGGTCTGTGAGACTCCTACTTCCCGGGCTGGGGTCAGCCGACTACGGGTGAACAGATCTAGCGACAGGTCGTGGTTGTAGCGCGACTTGTTCACGGTTGAGACCGTCGTGCGCTTGAGCTGATAGTCGATCCATGAGCGACCGAGCAGAATCGGAACCTCGACGTTGGGGGTGCCTTGGACGTGACGCGGGTGACCGTAGCTGTACAACAACGTCTGCCAGTGGGCGCCCTCGGCGTCAAACATGAGAGCGTAGAGCGGGACTGAGGTCTGCCGATCTACGTACAGCACACGGCGGCTATAGGGGTGGTCAGGACTGCGGGGGAGGGTTTCTAGCACGTACACCTGACGCAGCTCCCACGGATCGGTCGGATAGCCCCCGCCGGTTCCCCCAAATTGTGCCACCCGACCCCGAACAAAGCCCGGCGCCAGAGCCAGTTGGGTCGTCATCAAACGCCAGGTAAAGGTCGGGATTTGCTCGCCGACAACATCCTCGGCAACCATGGTAAAGCCCAAGGCCGAGGCTTCGGGGGTAGGACCGACGGTGGTGAACTGTCCGCTGCTGGCCACGGCCATCCACTGGCCGATGGGACGCTGATCGGTATGACAGCGATGGCGCAGGAAGCTTATGCTAGGGCCCGCCGGATCAGAGGTCTGCTCAAAAGGAAAGCTGAACAGCTGAACATACTCTTTGGCCACGATCCCGCTGTTTTGCCAAGCCGGGACGTTATATTCCTCTCTGGCACGGTACATGCCAAACGCTTGGGCTGAGTGGCTGGAAAAGGTGTACTCGGCCTCGCTTTTGCCATCGCGTGAAACCGTATCGGTCCACTGTTCAATACGGTCGCCGCTATCCCGGTAGCGAATGTTCCAGGCGGCTTTGAGCCCGGCTTGGGGGTCTGCCATATCTAGAACCGCAAAAGGTAAACCGGCCCGATACGCCTGAAGCTCAGCGCCACCGTCTCCAAGTCGAACCTGAGCGCCAAAGCCCAGGGTGGCTACGGTATAGGTGGTGCTGGGCGGGAGGTCGGTCGTTTCTTGGACCATGATAGAGAAATCGCCGTTGGCAACGTAGTGGAGGAGCTGGGGCGGCAACAGGTCCTGAGCAGCCTGCCAGTTATCGGCCGAGATCTGAATACCCGGAGTGATCGTCTTGATTAACGGCGTGCCGCGTGTGTAGGGATAAAAGCTGGCCAGCACCTGGCCTCGAAAGGCCACATTGCCCTGTCCGCTACCGTGCTTGTCAGCCAAGCTACGAGCGATCAACAGCTCGTGTTCGATCTGTTGCTGGGATAGAGCAAATTCCGTGCGCAGACGGCTGCGCGTGGCGGGATCAAGGCGGCTATAGCGCTTGAGGCTCTCTTCGTACTCTACGATCGCCTCAAGGTGGCGACCCTGTTTGAGATAGGTCTGGGCGGTGTTGTAGGTGTTAAACGCGAGCAAAAAATCGTTCATGCCGAGCGCGCCGGCGCGTGGTTGTGTAGGCGAGTGTGAGCCACACGCACCCAGCAGACTGACGCTTAGCAGAGCAAAGATCCGTAAAAGAGTGGCGTAGCGCATAGCGACCTCCTCCTTTGGCTCTATTGCCGTGTCTATGAGCGGCTGTCAGGCAGCTCTCCTTGTTGCTCTGCGTTCTTCTAGTATGGAGTATCGGCCGTCACTCCGTCCTCATTGTCGGGAGGAAAAGTTTTCCGTCCCGACAGGCGCTGGGTGCAGCACAGTCTTGTGCTGGGTGACGGCTTCAATCTTCTCCCGCGAGTACGGGAGGGGGAAGTAGCGACCTGCGGCCCACATGGCGGCAAGGTCTCGGTAGTGTTCGTCATCCGGATTGCCGGACTGGCCGGGCGCGTTGATACCCAACGAGCGATCCCAGTCCGACAGGTCGGCAATAATCCGAAAGGACGCTCCAGTCTCTTGGGCCGCGTTATTGTCGCTGTTGTTAAGTGTATACCTATCCCCTCCCCGGGCGATGGGACCAACCTCAAAGCGTTTGGCATATTCGGGGGTAACCGCTCCACTGAGAGGATGGCGTATCAGGATATGATGATACTGGGCTTGGCCGTAGGTCCAGGCCTGCGGCTCAGGACCGAACCGCTCTGTCAGATTCTGGACGGCTTGTTCCAAACTTGTCAGGACAAACTGGTCGCGGCCGGCGGTAGGATCTTGGCCATAGCGGCTGTCCGGGGCAAGCAAACTGTTGATCACGGGCTGGAGAACTATGGTGGGGAAGTGTTCGTGCAGAGCCTGGGGGACTTGGCGATCAAGAAAATTTTTCCACAGGCGCTCCTGCCAGGCGGCGTAGATGCCAGCGGCGACCGAGTCTTTGGCCAGGACATAATTCCAGGCGAGCAGTGTTTCGATCGCCTGCTGGACCGGCAGCTGGTCGGAGTGTAGACCGCTCAGCAGGGGGACGAGCGTCCGGGCAGGAATGGATAGCTCGTCGTTTTGAAGCCGCATCATATCCATAGTAGTGAAGTTCCTGCGGCTGTCTAAAACCTCCTGAGCACGGGCGAAACGGTACGGCTCAATCCAGAAATAGCTAATCGGATAGGGGTAGTTGGGCGGCAGGTTCTCCTGGTTGGCAGTGGCCCAGAAGCCCTGGGGCGGATTGAAGACATGCGGAAGTTGTTTGATCGGTAGATAGCCGGCCCACTCGAACCGGCCGTCACCCGGAACCGGCAACAGGCCGTTCCAATTCGGCCGGAGAGGAACAACACCAACGGCCTGCCACCCAATGTTTCCCTCCACATCGGCCCAAACCATGTTTTCTGAGGGAGCGCGGGAGTAGGCACAGGCTTCCCGAAACTCTTCCCAATTGTTGGCCTGGTCCATACGTAAACTGGCCAAATACGGCGCGCCGCCAATTTCCAGCCAGGCAGCCCGCAGACCATAAGCGCGGTGCGTGTCGGGGTCGGCCTTCAGAATCGGGCCGTGGAGGGTGTAGCGCAGCTCAACCCTGACTGGCTCTTGGCCTTTGATCTGGATCGTCTCCGGGTAGATCCGCATGTCTTGCCACTCGCCCTGGTAGCGGTACTGGTTTGGATTGTCGGGGTTGGTCTCGTATACGTACAAGTCTTCCGCATCGGTTGGAAAGATAGTCAGTCCCCAGGCTCCGTATTCGTTGTGGCCGATCGATACGCCAGGCAGGTGCGGCTCACCACCACCAATCACGTTCCAGCCCGGGGCGACCAAATGAACCCAGTAACGGAGCGACGGGGCAGTGATAGCTCGGTGCGGATCGTTAACCATAAAGGGCTGACGGCTCAGGGTGTGAGAGCCCGCAACGACCCAGTTGTTGCTGCCCTCTCCTTCGGAGGTCGCAGGGCTGCTTTGGAGGGGGGGTGGGGAGGGCGTGGCACGGGCGGCAGGATCAACAATATCCTCAGGCTGAAACTCCACTCGCTGTCGGGCGGCGGTGTAATATTTGCCGACGTCGGCCGGTATGGCGCTGAGATCGAGGCCCTCGGCAACGGTCAGATCGGGCTTGCCGGGATGGAGGTTTAACATCTCACGTGTTTTGTCCGGTCCGAGGCTGGGCAGGACAGTGGCTATACGAAGTTCGGTCTGGAAATTCAGAAAAATACCGCCCAAGCGAGACACTACGATTTCCGGGGTCCAGGCTTGGGGTCTGATGCCGAGCAGGTGAAACTCGACAGGCAGGAGTTCGGGCTGTTGTCGGGTCTGTTCGATGTAGGCGTTAATGCCTCTGACGAAAGCGGTGATAATCTGCTCACCCTGGGGATGATAGTAGTACATATCGAGGCGAAGATCGCCGCGGGGTCGCAGCAGCCGAGCACCAATGTCTCGGTCGAGCGCCTTTGGGCCTTGAATCTCTGCCATCGTACCGGTCACTCGACGACGCCAGATTTCGAGCTGGAAAAGACGGTCCTGGGCAGCGTTGTAGCCCTGGGCAAAGAACAGGTCGTCCTGATTTTTAGCGTAGATGTGAGCAACCCCCCAGCGGTCGGAGAGAATTTCGACCGGTTCGTTGAGGCCGGGGACCTGCAAGGTGGCGGTTTGCTCCTCGGCTCGGAGAGCGGGGAGCGGGAGGCTGAGGATGACGGCAAGGAGGCTCATGACGACGGATTGTACACCACCAGGCTTCATTTTTTCTGCTCGCGTAGGAACTATACAGGATGAACGGGCAAGATACCTTTCTGTGCTACGGAGCTTAGCCAATTGTTTGCTGGGTGTCTACTTCAGCGATGATGAGCGGCCCACGGATAGTGGAGCAGCCTGCATCAATCCCCACAAGGAGCCCGTCAACACCACCCGCCACCTAGGGCGCACTCAAGGGCGCCGTCATACAGAGTTTTAGCGTTTTCGGTACCACGGAGATGGCGACAAAACACGTTCCTCTTTGTCTCAACCACAAGGTACGGCCACTCGCCCTCTTCAGCATCAATCGCAATTGCCTAGTCCGGGTTGCCGCTGCCGAGCGGTGTTGACACGGAGAACCATACCACAGAGCTTGCTATACACCTTAACTGTTTTGCTCTTCTCAAGCTGGGTCGGTAAAACCGCGCTTAGTGTCAGACTCATCAATGACCTGCTCGTAGACCGACTTTGCGGTGTTGGGCAGGTTCTTTAGGGAGCCGCTCAGCTCTTTCGTTTCAAAGAGTTTCTGCGCGTAGCATTCATCCCCGCTGGTATTTGATACCGCCTACCAGGGCTTGTCGCTTACAGTGATTGAAGGCTTGAGCGGCAGGCAACTGCTGGGGACTGCGCTTGAAGTCATCCAGCCCCGTGCACAGTTGAAAGCTGTACCGCGTTGGCTGCGTCCGGTTCCGAAGTTCGGTCAGCACGTCGGGGAGATCAGTAGCCACCTCGGCCAGCGCCACGCTGGCCGCCCCGGTTGTCTCGTTTGCCTCCACGCCCGGCTGACCGAGGGCAAGGTCGCCTTTGCGCCACTGGAGTCGGGGTCTTGGTATCGCCGGCGCATTGTGATGCGCTCTGGCGCCTTAGTAGGTCCTTGTTGTCGATCGCTATGCGATAGGTCTTGTACTTGCTGCGCTTCCAGATGGCCTTGAACTTCGGTCTGTAGAGCACTGGCCTGACGCAGGTGGACCTCCACGGTGATCGTCGGCATTCTTGACCTCAAGTCGCCCGGCGATCTTACGCAGCACGACGGTGATCTCCGCCCATTGAGGTGCGAACTGATCAAGAAGGCTGAGCGGCTCGTCCTTGAGCGCCTGAGGGAGTCGTATATCTATCCCTACGCGTCAGTGAAGCCGTAGTGCCTGTTCAGCTCGAAGATTGTAGGCAGGTAGACATAAGTCTCACCAGTTCCTGTCTCCATCTCCACGGTGAAGTCGCTGGAGTCCAGAGCTGCAGAGGGCGGCAAGCCACTGCGGATTTGGACGGCGTTCAGGTTTTTGAGGATCTTATCACTCCGAAGGACGGCCAGCCGGCTACCGAGTTGTCGGGAAAAGCGAGCCACCGCTTGGCGTGCCGCAGGGTCTTATGATGGTGAACTCGGTCCGGCATATCTCCTAGCCCCGGAACAGGTCGCCTCTCTAGCCTGGATAAAGTCGGGCTCACAGTGGAGTTGTCTTGCTTCCCTCAATCCCTGGACTTGACCATATTTGCCTGGATACGCTCTAACAAGTGAGCGCGGTCGATACGCCTTTGGGTGACCGCTGTCTCCAAGAGTTCCGTGACATGCAATTTCGTGAGCCGTCGGTATCGGCCTCTCTTAATTGCGGTCATAACGCGACGAGCGACTCGTCCCTTGTCTATACGATCGCCGGCTGCGGCTAGTGCCAGCGCCGCCTCTTCGACTTCGGTATCCGTTTTGTTGCCGCACTGCCAATAGGGTGTTCTCTTGGGTGCGGAGGTCTGCGGTCACAGCATCAGCCGGAATCTCGTCCGCCGTCCACGTCTTGTTTTTCGACCACTTCGCGCGCGTGATTTTGCGGGCCAGGAACAGAGGCTATGCTCCCAGATCGCTGATAACATCTCGAATGTACTCGCGAAGCCACGGCTCGGGCTCGTGATGCGTCCTGAGGATATCCGCCAAATCCCCTCCCCATGATTCTGCCGCCTGCACGGCGGCGTCTCTCATTTCCACATTCTCCATAGCCAGACCGGCACGAACGAGGCCAGCGTGCCATGAAGCAGTCCCCGGGCTGCTCTGACGCCCAAGGCAACGCAGAACCGATCAAGACTCGGGCGCGCTACGTCCAAAGAGATATCCCTCAACCATTCGAGAATGTGCCGGTCTTCGCTGGATCGCAATGCCTCCCGAATGACCTTCTCGGCTAGATGCTCTATTCCGTCCTCAAGAGGCTCGGCCTCGAAGACCGCGTTGAGCTTGGTCGCAAGCCGTTCTTGCTTCCCGGCTTTTGACGAGGGGCTCTTTATCCAGGAGTATCGAAAACAGATTCCCGCCAAATGACATGTCAATCGGAACTCCAGGGGTCCGATCGAGGAATAGTTTGCGCACAAGATCCAGTTCCACTTTTTTCAACAACACAGCGCCTGAAGAAGTTGTGAGCGATTCCTTCCCCTGGATGAATAGGGGTGGTGGGATGTCAGAAGAGCTGGATGATATCAAAATCAAGAATGAACGCGCAGCGGTTCGTCGGATCTGGTATCGTACCCTGGGCCAGAATAAGGCACCCACCGTCCTGATAGAAATATTCAACGCGGTCGGACGTCAGCTCGGCGTGCCCTTCGGCAATTCCGAAAGCTAGCGACTCAAGGTTTTCCCTAGTGATGCTCTTGTCGAGGCAGGCGATCAACATGCTCTCATCCACAGAGCGCGCGAACCTACAGGTCGAGTCCGAGCTTGGGCAGCAGCTCATGGAGAAGGTCCTGCTCGCTTCGATTTGAAGTGCTCAACGGCGTCGAGCAGGGTTTTTCCGGAGCATTGCGGTCTGGATCCCAGACGCCAATGTTGGAGGTATCAAGCTTGAAGACGCGGAAGCCAAGGTCGCCAGCAAACATGAAGTTCTCGTTTTTGGTTTTCTCGACGGCATGGCGGAGGCATTCTTTGGGCAGTTCAGCTATATTTCGAGACTTACAGAGCTTGTCGCAGAAATCGGCGGAGGTTTTCTGATTCTTATTCGTTGGGTCGAGGGGCTCTGAGAGCTGGACGAGAATGTCCCGCCAATTCCCTCCATCAACTGCGTTCTGCCACATTGTTGCGCGATCCGTCGTCCCTGAACCGGTGAAGAAGTCAGGAACAATGCCTTCTTCGTGCGTTCTTTGCTCAATCATTTTTTGGAGGTTCTCGGTAACAACGTCCGCCGAGTGCGTTTCCGGATCCTTGACGGTGATCTTTTTCACAGGTCCTCTCGGTTCACAATCTTAGGGGGACGCTCCTTCAGAAATTCTATGGCTTTCAGAAACAGAACACAGACGACCAGCATACTCACCCGATCTCGCGCTATTTGGAGACGCCTGGCAAGCGTCGGTTAGGCCGGGTCTTCGGTCAGGATAGGATAGGGTCGGAGGACATCTTCGAGTGGATAGGAGTAATCAAAGAAGGAGAGAGTGCGCAGCAACACCCGATCAACAACCGCGTCGGGACACGAGGCGCCGCAGGTGAGGGCGATATCGAGCGGGCGGCTAGCCGGTAACCAGCCCATCGTGTGGGTGATTTGGTGGGTGTCCAAAAGAAAGTGCCGAGCCATGTCCGCGGACACAATGTCGTCGGCGTTTTGGATGAAATAGGTCGGCATGGCCGCCTGGCAGAGCTCGACAATATGGGAGGTGTTGGAAGAGTTATAGCCGCCGACAACTAGGCCGAGGTCGGCGCCGCGCTCAATTAGCGCATAGGTCGCGTTCTGGTTTTCGTTGGTCGCATAACACAGGGTATCTGAGGTGTCGGCAAAGGTCTCGGCCAAATGGTCTTGGCCGTAGCGGTCGGCTAGGGCTTGGCTCAAGACCTGGCTAATTTCCCGAGTTTCTGAGGCTAACATCGTGGTTTGATTGACCACGCCGAGCCGTTCGAGGTGTCGGCTTGGGTCAAAGCCAGGGGAACATTTATGCCCAAAGTGGTCGAGAAAGACGTCCTGAGTCATCACTCCGAATTTTCCCCGGATGATATCACCGAGCAGCTGGGCTTCGGCTAGGTTGAGGACAACCACGGTCGGCGCATTCTGGACGCTGTGAGAGAAGGTCGCCCGGGTTTCCTCGTGGGCAGCTTTGCCATGCACAACAACCGTGTAGTGGTTGGTGCCGAGCTGGGCGCTGCGCTTCCACACCCGTTCGACAAACGGACAGGTTGTGTTGTAGGTGTAGGGGTCGAGGCCCCGGGTCGCCAGGCTGGTCTGGATTTCGAGCGTCGTCCCAAAGGCCGGGACGACCACGATATCGTCCGGCTTGAGCTCGTCCCAGGCAACGAGCTGGCGGCCTGAGGAGGAGAACAAAAAACGCACCCCGCGATCCTTCAGGTCCTGATTCACGTCAGGATTATGAATCATCTCGCTCAGAAAGAAGATGCGCCGGTCCGGATGTGCGGTAAGCGTCTTGTAGGCGATTTCAACCGCGTTCTCAACGCCGAAGCAAAACCCGAAGTGACGGGCCAGAATAAAGCGTACCGGACCGAAGTCGAGCAGGCTGGGGCTTAAGTCTTGTTTGCGCGGATCTTGCAGCTGACGCGCCTTTTTTACCCGCGAGATGATCGGGCTCGTATAAAAGTCTGGGATATCAAAGTGGCGGGCCATAGCTATTGACGCGCGCGTCCTCTTGTGACCGGACGGTGCTAGCAGATTCGGGTCTGGTTCGCAACTGAGCGCGGCGTATTTAGCCGTATCGAGCGATCACCTCGTCGGCAAAGCGTTCCAAGGCCGCGTCAGCGCTAGTGTCACGCAGGGCATGGACATTGATCAACAACCGGTCCACCCCCAGCTCTTGATGGACTGACAGGCTGTCAATACCTTGTCGGTAATAGTCCCAGTAAGCGGTGATTTCAAGCTCGGCCCGATTTCGTCCTTGACGGCGACATTCTTCGTCGAGCGCTCGCATATGTGCCCGGTACTCCTCCACATCCTTGCCGATCACGTACCAGCCGTTGCCGTACTGCACGGTACGTCGAATGGCAGGTGCGCTAACCCCGCCGATAACCAACGGCACCCCGCCAGCCTGGGCTGGCTTAGGGCGCATCATAAAGCCCTGCCAGCGCACAAATTCGCCCTGAAAATCGACCTCTTGTCCGGTCCAGACGGCTTTCAGGGCGGCTAGATACTCGTCCGAGCGTTTGCCGCGACGCGCAAACGGTGCGCCAATGGCGGCAAACTCCTCTTGCAGCCAGCCAATGCCCAGACCGAGCATCAGGCGTCCCTGGGACAGGTGATCGATTGAGGAGGCCCATTTTGCCAGATAGAGGGGGTTGGTCTGGGGTAGAATATTGACCCCGGTGCCGAGCCGCAGACGGGTTGTCGCCGAGGCGATAAAGGTCAGGGCGACCAGCGGATCAATAATTGAGGCATCGGGCCGAAACGGCAGCTTGCCACTGGGATTATACGGATACACCGAGTCATAGTGTCTGGGAATAATGACGTGCTCGGCCGTCCAGACCGACTCATAGCCGAGCCGTTCCGCCTTTTGCACGAACGGAATCATGACCTGCGGGTCAGTGAACTCCCCTAGGTTGATGGGAACGATACCGAATTTCATAACCGCTGCCTCCCTTACTTGGGCTCGTGTCGCTAGTAGATAACATCAAACGCTTGTCTATTACTGGCAAAAACGTTCAGGTCAACCCGGCCGCTGATCGCGGTAACTGGCCCTCCGGCACCGTACTGCTAGCGGGTCTCGCGGTCGCGGAAGGAGTCGCGCGCTGCTAGGAACAGCTCTCTGCTTCATGTCCGCCGTTCAAGGCTGAGCCCCTGTCGAGACGCGTCGGAAAAATCATACATGGCGGAGATGACGGGTCGAGTCTGATGAGACTGTTCGATGAGGAGTCCTCCTCCCCCCCCCAACCCACGCTGAAATTGGGTCGGCGTCGGGGGGCTTTGATGTGCCACCGGACTCCAAGTCAACCGCTGGGCAAAAGGGCTCCAGCCTTGTGGAGAACGGGGTCTATAGAGTGTTCGGCCTATTTTGCACCGGACGTACGCCGAGAGAAAAAATGGGAGGGGTCCCGTTTGAAGCTCAGCAGGGCGCAAGTGCGGACAAACGGGCGGTTGACCTCAGCACTCCCCTCTGTGGCCTTCATGTATACGCCGTCAACCCCGACCAGCCGATGTGGCCCTGGTTGCGGGAGACATCAAGCCCGCGAAGCGGAGAGGTGGTGCTGCTTGGGCAGTATCCACACTCCGGCTAGGTAGAGTCGGGCTCCACCGCCGAGGAGCCCCCCCTCCGACCCCAGCGCCGACACTCCTGGCAGAGTGCGCCCGACAGCTCTGCCCGACAGCGGCTGGGGCGACACGCCCACAAAACAATCGGTGCCGCTTGTCCACGCCCCTCCTCTCGCTGGCTGACAAGGACCCAGCTATGGTAAAGAGCAGAAACGGTAAAGGAGGATAAGGGCATGGCAATTTTGATTACGGGCGGAACAGGATTTCTGGGTCGGCATTTAACCCGCCATTTACTAGAGCATGGTGAGCAGGTGGTGATTTTTGACGCGGTTCCCAATCGGCGGGCCGTGGCCGGGGTCGCCGATCAGATAAAGATCATCCAGGGCGACGTGATGGAACCGACGTCTCTCATGGACGCCATCCGTTCCAACGATATCGAGGGGATTATTCATCTGGCCTATTACCTGGGGACCGGCGGGATGCGCAACCCGCTGCCGTCAATTAACGTCAACTGTATTGGGACGACAAACATCTTTGAGGCGGCCCGGCTCAGCGGTCTCAAGCGGGTCGTGTATATGAGTTCGGTTGCCGTGTATCCCATGCGGACGACTATGAGTGGCCCAGCCCTAGACGAGGACGCGCCACCAAAACCCGACGCCAATAATCCGGGTGGCCTGTACGGAGCGTGCAAGCTGTTCAACGAGCACACGGCCGAGTATTACGCCAACGCCTACGGCCTGGAGCCGGTTGGGATTCGGCCGACTTCGGTGTTTGGTGAGGGGCGCGGCCAACGACGTGGAGCGGCCGGAGACCACTTTATGGTCTTGCCCGAACTCGCTCTGCTCGGACAGCCGGTCGTCATGCCGCCTGACGAACAGATCGCGGATTGGCTGTACGTCGCCGACGCCGCCGAAGTCTTTCGACTCGGCTATCACGTCCCCACCCCTTCCCACCGTATCTTCAACATGAGCGGACCGAGTCGAAAAACAGGCGAGATTACCGCCTATCTCCGTGAGATTCTACCTGGCGCCGATATTTCGGTCAGTGATAAACCGTTTGTGATGACTTCACTATTCAACACTGACCGCCTGCGTGATGAGCTTGGTTTCACGCCTCAGTATACGGTTGAGAAGGGTATCCTGGCCTATCTGAACGATGTCAGACGGCGCGAGGGTATGCCCCTGGAGCCACGCTAGCCCGAGACGAGGAAGCAGTATGGACTTTGGGGTCAGTTTTCAAACCCATATCCAGCACAGCTGGAAGCATGCAATACTGGCCGAGCAGATGGGCTTTTCGCACGCTTGGTTTATCGACAGCCAAATGCTGGCGTCCGACGTCTATGCCTGCCTGGCCCTGGCGGCCGAACATACCCAGACAATTCGCCTGGGCACGGCAGTGGCCATCGCCGGGACGCGGATTGCGCCGGTCATTGCCCACTCGATTGCCAGCATCAACCAGCTCGCACCGGGCCGGCTCATCCTCGGTCTGGGCACCGGCCACACCGCCTGGCGAGCGATGGGCATGCCGCCGGCTCGACTCGACGACTTCCGGCACACAATCGAGGTGTGTCGAAACTTGTTGGCTGGACATAGCGTTGACTATCACGAACGTGGCCGGACCCGTACGATTCGCTTTTTCGACCTGGAGCACGGCTATGTCAACGTGCAGGATCCGGTACCCATCTACGTGGCGGCCGCCGCACCCCAGGCGTTAGCCGTGGCTGGGGAGCTGGGAGACGGGATCATTACCATCAGTGTCTTGTCTGCAGATATGCTCCGATCGACCCTGGCTGGTACGGTTCAGGGACGGCGGGCGGCCGCCGCCGGACCGGCATGGCCGGTTGTCACGGTTGGTGTGTCATGCGTTTTACGACCTGGTGAAGCCCTGGACAGCCCACGGGTGGTGGCGCGGGTCGGCCCGCGTATCGCGGTTGGCCTGCACTTCGGCTACGAAGCGGTCAAGCGCGGCAAGCCCGCCCCGGCTTCTACACAGGCCTTTCTGACCCCTGACTACCAAGCCTATCTTGACGAGCGCTGGCAGGAGATTCACGCGACCCACTCGCGCTTCCTGCATCCTGGCGAAGAGAAGTTCATCACCCCGGAGGTCGTCTCCACAATGAGCCTGACCGGAACGCGAGAGGAGATTATCGCCCGTATCAGGCAGCTTGAGGCGGCCGGACTGAGCCAAATAGTCATCTCTCCCCCGTGGGGCTATGTTGAGGAGAGTATCGTCGAGTTTGCCCAGGAGATTATCGCCCATTATGAGGCAGGCTCCCTTGCCCTGGCTCGTCAGAAGGCTTAAGCTCGAAGAGACCAAGCCCGAGGAAACGCAAAGGAGAGCGGTATATGGCAGACCAGAATTATAGTCGGCCTGAGATGCTGGTTGAGACCGACTGGCTGGCCGAGCATCTCCAAGACGCCAATCTGTGTGTCGTTGACTGTGATAACCGTGAGGCCTACCGCCGGGCGCATATTCCTGGGGCGCTGATGTTTCGCGGCCACCACTATTTAAAAGAAAAAGAGGGGGCGCTGCACCTTATGGGGCCCGAGCAGTTTGCCGAAACCATGGGTGGAGCGGGGATCGGGGATGATACTGTGGTAGTTGCCTACGACGGATTCAGTGGGCTGTACGCCACCCGTCTATGGTGGGCGCTCAACCATTATGGCCACACCCAGGTCACTGTCCTAAACGGCGGCTGGGACGCTTGGTTAGCCGAAGGACGGCCGCTGACGAACGCGCCCGCCAAACGCGCCCCGGCGCGTTTTAGCCCGCGAGTGAATGAGGAGTTGATCGCCCGTTGGGACTATGTCCAGGACTTGATCGCTCAGCCCAACCGGGTGCTGCTCGATGTACGATCTGACGGTGAATGGACCGGGGAGAACGCACGGGGCACAAAGCGGGGGGGACGTATCCCTGGCGCCGTTCATCTCGAATGGCTGAACGCTGTTGATAATCAGACCAAAAAGTTTAAACCCGCCGCCCAACTGCGAGCCATGTTTGCTGAGGCCGGAATCACCCCTGAATCAGAAGTCGTCACCTATTGACAGGGTGGGATCCGTGCGGCGCACGGACTCTTTAGTCTGCGTTTAGTCGGTTTTGACAGGGTTCGGAACTATGACGCCTCGTGGGCCGAGTGGGGCAATCGGGAAGAATTACCCCTCGAAAAGGACTAGCGAGTGAGGAAGGGAATTGCCGCTAGGGCGAGGGCACCGGCGGCGAGAATAGCCCCGATCCCCCAGGCCGGTGCCCGGTGACGGTCGAGCGCCGCGCCACAGTAGATGCATTCGGACAGAAACGAGCCACCGGTCACATACACCCGGTTCCACTTGTGGCACACCGAACACCAGGGCTTTGGACGCCCTTGAAAAAAAGTCGCGAACTGAACCATAAACGCTATCCTTACTAGGAAGGTCAGTTCCAGACTAGCATACACCGGTGCCAGCGTCGAGGTCGGGGAGTCTACCACTGCCCCTTTAGCGACGCTTTTCCGCTCGGTGCTGCTTTGTGAGGTGGGGGGCCACCACGGCCATGAGTTGGGGATGAAGGAGGCGGTTACTGGCAACGAGTCCTTGGAGCAGGGTGGTGACTTGGTTGAAGAGTACCGGCTTTCCGCCCAGGGTGGTGAGCATGCCTCCAGCCTCTTCGATCAGCACGGTGCCAGCACACAGATCCCACTCATTCTTTGGCACGAGGGTAAAAGTCGCGTCGGCCTCACCCTTGGCAATTGTGGCTAGCTTATGCGCCATGCCACCGGCTGGCCGGACGTGAAACAGAGACCGAAACGGCCTCCATTCGCCCCGTTTTGTTTCTGAGCGGCTAGACAACACCGTCGCATCGGCCAAACGCTCCGTCGGGCTAACGCGCAGCGGTATATCGCCTGTGGCGGCCTCTGTTTGGACCCAAGCCCCCTGGCCGCGCACGGCCCACACCAACTCGTCTAGGGCCGGGTAGTAGATGACACCCAGGAGAGGCCAACCATCCTCAATCAGGCCGATTGAGACGGCGAACTCGGGGATTTTGTCAATAAACTCTTTGGTCCCGTCAAGCGGGTCAACAACCCACACGCGGCGCTTGGACAGCCGGGTTGGGGAATCGATGGTTTCTTCTGACAACCAGCCGTCGTGCGGAAAGGCGTGGTGGATCATCCGATGGATCTCGTAATTGGCCTCGCGGTCGGCAACGGTGACCGGGCTGTCGTTGTGTTTGTACTCTACGCGATAGTTCGTCTCATACAGCGCCCGAATCAGCGCGCCAGCCGCACGGGCAGCAGACATGGCCGTAGTTTTTTCGTGCTCCAGCCGGTCTGTCATTGGCCCTTACATCCCTAAGACATAGGCAAACATGAGCGGGACGACGATTGACGCGTCGGATTCGATGATATAGCGTGGAGTCTCTACTCCAAGTTTGCCCCAGGTTATTTTTTCATTCGGTACTGCTCCTGAATACGAGCCGTAGCTAGTGGTCGAATCGCTGACCTGACAGAAGTAACTCCACAACGGAGTTTGGGTGCGGTGAAGATCTTGAATTAACAGCGGGACCACGCAGATAGGGAAATCTCCGGCAATACCCCCGCCGATCTGATAAAAGCCGAGGGCGCTTGTCCGGCACCCCTCCTCATACCAGTCGGCCAGAAAGGTCATGTACTCGGTGCCGCTGCGGACCGTCTGGGGGCTTTTGAGCTTGCTCGTTATACAATGGCTGGCAAATACATTACCGGTGGTTGAATCTTCCCACCCCGGCACCACAATGGGCAGATTTTTCTCCATAGCGGCCATCAGCCATGAATCTTTGGGATCAATCTGGTAGTGGGCCTGCAAGGTGCCGGAGCGTAAAATCTGATAGAAGTATTCGTGCGGAAAATAGCGCTCGCCCCGTTGTTCGGCCTTGAGCCACACGTCGAGGATGGCCATCTCTACCCGTCGCATGGCCTCATCTTCGGGAATGCAGGTGTCGGTGACCCGATTCATATGTCGTTTGAGCAGGTCGGCCTCCTGGGCCGGGGTGAGGTCGCGGTAGTGGGGCACGCGTTCATAGTTGTTATGGGCGACTAGGTTAAAGACATCCTCTTCGAGATTAGCTCCGGTGCAGGATATGGCATGCACGCAGTCTTGGCGGATCATCTCGGCTAGAGACAACCCGATTTCCGCCGTACTCATGGCGCCAGCCATTGCCAGCAGCATCTTTCCGCCTCGGTCGAGGTGCCGCTTATAGCCGTCTGAGGCCTCAATTAGGCTGGCTGCATTAAAATGACGGAAGTGGTGTTTGAGAAAGTCAGTCACCGGCTGGCTGCTCATACGCTCCTGCCTCCTTCGAACAAGCTGGGTTTGGTCGCCTCGGATCACCCACAGGCTAGCATCATGCCTCCGCACCAGCTAGCCCGAACTATCCTCATTGGCGCAGGATGCTGACCGGTCGAGGCAGGCGCATAACAGCTCGACAGCAGCCTGGGAAGAGGGCTCAGCACAAGCCTGGCGGAGGAGCCGTCCCTGGGGGGTCGCCGCCAGGGCAGTTCGCATCAGACGCTGAAAATCGAACTGGGTCCGGGGACGGATGCGGTATAGCAGCCGGAGGAGGGCCAGCCGAAGAGCATACGCGTCTACGGCTTCTCCAACCCGCAGTTCGGGAGGCTGGTAGGCGCGAGTTTCGTTCAGGTAGTGGTCCGTTTCGGCCGGAACGTACTCCCTAATTGAGCGGCCGGCCGCCAGCATGTCCCGAATGGCGGTGGCTGACAGATCCTTGATCGCACTCGTTGACGCGGACAGGGGAAAAAAGTGGACAGCTGGACCAAAGCCCTGATTTTCCGGCTGGGCCAGCAGTTGGTAGAAAGCAGTCTGATCCAGCCCGCCCCGATTCGCGACGATCAGACAGGCCAGGTCGAACAGCTCGTGGAGGGCGGCATCTCTATCTTGATAATAGCGGGGGTCGAGAATCTGTACCAGCTTGTCCATCCCGGTCAGGAAATACAGATTGGTGTCTGCGCCCAACAAACGGCGAAAGGCCTGGGCCTGTTCGACGTACAAGCCACGGTTGACCAACGCCACGCTTATCGACGATCGGCTCTCGGCGTACAGGGACAGCAGCACTAGGCGATCCTCAAGTCCCAGGCCGGTCACCCGTTCTTTATCGACGGTAAACGTGGCTAGGCTCAGAAATACCTGATCGAGCTGCCAGGTCCGGCAGACCTGTTCGGCCAGCTGACTGTGGGCCAGGGTGAGAGGATTGAACGAGCCGCACAGAATACCGATTCGGCGATAGGACTGGGTCGATCCAGACGAAATGACCCGCACCTGGAGTGGTGCGCTAGGGGCTAGGCTGGTGACGGTCTCACGCAGGGAAAACAGCCGGTCCAGGTCATAGGCCGCCCCTCTGACCTGGACCGGGCTAAGGGATAGCTGGCTCACACTCAAAGTTCTCCACGGTCGAGAGCTTATAGTCCTGCGGCTGGTAGGGCAAGTTATTGAGGTTGGGTCGCGGTGGGGTGGCCTTCCTGATTGACCGGGTCTTCTCCTCCGTGATAAGGTCTGAGAATGTCTGCACGGCTGCGGTCGGGGGCGCCTTTGTGGCTCTCCATTCTCCTTTTTGGCAGTGTGTCCGTGCTGTCGGCCTGTTCTGCCCACCGCCCTGCTCAGCCATCTCGTCCAGCCTCCGCTCCTGTCCTCGCGCCGATGGGGCACACCATCCCGGGTAGCCCGGTCGCTCTTAGCCCTAAGGAGCGTGCCCTAGCCCATTTTCTCAAGAGCCGCGTGGCCCAGATGCGCGGCGATTATGACACAGCGGTGAGCAGCTTGGCCACAGCAGTCGAACTCGACCCCGATACGTCCCTGTTACGCTTTCGCTTGGCCAAGCTGTACGTTCGGATGGGCAAGACCGACCTGGCCCTTCAACACTGTCGGATTGTTGTCGAACAAGAGCCCAAGGATCTTGAGGCTCAGATGTTTTTGGCTGGTCTGCTGTCTTCGACGCGTCAGGAAGACGAGGCCGCGGCTGTCTATGAAGCCGTCCTTGCGGGGCAGCCTGATAGTCAAGAACCGTATCTATATCTGGGGACCTTGTACGCCACGCAAAAGCGCTTTGAAAAAGCTGCTGAGGTGTTGTCGACCCTGGTCGAGCGCTATCCGCGTTCGCTGCTGGGCTATTATTACCTGGGCCAGATTTCGGCTACGGCCGGTCAGCTTGACACGGCCGAAACCTACTACAAAAAGGCCCTATCGCTGAACGAACGCTCGGAAATGGTGATGCTCGACCTAGCGCTCGTGTATGAGATGCAGGATCAGGTTGACCGCGCCCGTGAAACCTATCAGCAGGCGCTCGACTACAACCCCGACAGCGAACAGGCGCGCAAACGTCTGGGACGCTTATTGCTTGAGGAAAAAGATCTCGATGGCGCCCTGGAGCAGTTTCGCGAGTTGGAAAAGATCCAGGAGAGGATTCAGACCGATCCCCAAGAGACTCGGCTGCGTATCAGCCTGATTTACAGCGAAAAAGGTGAGTACGACCGGGCGATCACCGAGTTGAATCTGGTCTTGACCGCCCAACCCGACAACAGCCAGGCTCGCTACTTTCTGGGCGTCATTTTGACCGAAGCCGAGGAATACGACAAAGCCGTCACTGAGCTGCTGAAGATCTCGGACGATACCGACTACTACGCCGATGCGCGTTTGTATCTGAGCTATATCTATCGGCGCCAAAAGAAGCTGGCCCAAGCGATTGTTGAGGCCGAGCATGCCTTAAGGGTGAAAAAGGATGACCTTGAGGTAATGGAATATCTGGTCGACCTGGAGCGAGAGAACGGTAATCGCTCCCGGGCGATTGAAATTCTCAAAAAAATGATCAGCTTGGTCTCCACCAATGACGTCTATCATTTCACTCTAGGAGTGCTCTACGGCGAGCAAAAAGAGCAAGACCTCTGTGTTGCCTCTATGCAAAAAGCGATCGAGCTCAACCCCGAGAACTCCGCAGCCCTAAACTACCTAGGCTATACCTGGGCCGAACAGGGGATCTACCTCGATGAGGCCGAGCATCTGATTCGCCGGGCACTGAAGGTTGAGCCCGACGACGGATTTTATATCGACAGCCTAGGCTGGGTGTATTACCAGCGTGGGCAGTATCATGAAGCCGTCAACTACTTAGAGCGGGCTATTGAACTGGTCAACGACAACTCGACCATCAGCGAGCATCTGGGCGACGCGTACCAGAAGGTCGGCAGAATCAGCGAGGCGTCCCGCTTTTATCGGGCAGCCCTGGATCAGGCGACCGAGAACGCTCAGCGTCGACGCCTGCGAGAGAAGATTGCCACGCTGGCCCAGCACGGTCAGGAGAGGCGTTCTTCTGAGCTTGAATAGGCTGTAAGCGCGGCCGGTGTGGGCAAATCAGATGGCCCCGTCCTTCTTTTTCTTTCCGATCTGGCTGACCTGCATGTTGCTGGGAGGGGTGTTAAGTGCCTGTAGTGTCCGTCCCCGGCCGGCGCCGTCCCCACCGCAGCCTGTTGTGAGCGCCCAGGCTTTACTCGGCCAGCTGCACGCCAGGCGCCAGGCGCTTGATCGTGTACGTGGCTTAGCCCGAGTGAGCCATGCCGGTCCACACGGAAAAGGCAGCGCCAGGCAAGCGATTGCGGTTGCTGCGCCGGACCGATTCCGGTTTGAGCTCTTCTCTCCGCTCGGCATGACCGCCCTTATCAGCTGTAACGGTCAGATCCTGGCCGCCTATTTCCCGCAGGACAAGGTGTTGTACCGGGGCCAGGCCGATCCTTTTACGATTGCCCGCTTTACCCGGGTCTTGTTGTCCGCCCGGGAGGTAGTTGATCTGTTGCGCGGCCTGCCCGTTCTGCCCATGCCCGAGGCCGCTTGGGCGGTGTCTTTCGACCATCAGTACGGCTGGCACCGCCTGGAGCTGGCCGTCTCCGAGGTCGCGACACACCGGGTGTGGTTTGAACCCACAACGTCGCTCCTGCGACGCTGGGAAAAACACACGCCGCAGGGACGGCTTGTGAGCCGGGTCGACTTTAGCCGCTACCGGCAAATCCAGCGTCAAGAATTTCCGTTTGAAATTAATCTGTCTGATTTGTCCAGCGGGCAGCAGGTGACGGTTGTCTATGAGCAGGTCGAGCTCGCCCCGGTCTTGTCCGATGGGCTGTTCGATCTGGGCTCGATTCCCGGAGTCCAGGAGGTCCGGATTGATCCGGGGAATGTTGAGCCGCGCTAGGACCGTGTGTCGCTGGCCTGACGGGGTGGTGCTAGGATTCTCCGTCCGGTTCGTCCTCTCCGCTTGACTCGGTTACCGGTATCACACTTTGTGCCGCCCCTGCCCGTTCGAACTCTGGGACCTTCTTGACCACAAAGTCGACCGCCCTGCCCTCATCAAGCGTTTCAAAGGCAACCCCTGGCTCTACATCGCTACAGTGAAAGAAATAGTCCTGCCCGTCAGCACCTTGGATAAAGCCAAAGCCGCGTTCGGCGACCTTTTTCTTCACTAGGCCTCTGAGCGGCGCACCGAGCTGGATCTGTGGACCGGCCACGGCCGGCGTGTCGTTACCGCTCAGATACTCGTGCTGGGTTTCCTGCCGCTGCTGAGCGAACGCTTCCCGACACGCGTCACAGAAGAATTTCTGGCCCTTGCGAGGGTGGAAGGTCGTCCACACACGGCGGTCGCCGACATGGCCGGGCGATTGGCAGTCAAGTTGGTGGCGTTCGTATTTGAGTTCTAGACGGTGCAGTAAGTCATCTAGCCAAATAACATCAAAATCTTTGACCCCGGCTTCGTCCCGAGGGTCGGCAAACTCGGGCGCGCAGCTCCCTTGGATGCTGACCAATGCGACCTGTTTGCCTAGCCGCCGGACATGCTGAAAGACCGGTTTGAAATCCTGGTCGCCAACCACAGCGACGGCAATATCGTAAGCGTTGGGGATGGCGGCGTAATACAGAATGGAGGTGGCGAGGGAAATATCGACGCATTTTTCTTTGGGCTCGAACGGGTCGCTTGGGTCTCGATCAACCCGCCGCAGGCGTCGGCCCCGAAAATTGATCGGAAAGGTTTCTAGCTCATAGTGATACTCTTCTTTGAGCCGGAAGAAAAAATCGAGGCGCCGCTGGACGACCTCGCGGTCGTTCGGATCATAGTTGTCGGCGTAGCTGCCAAATAAGTAGGTGCGGACGACGTGGACATCTAGCTCGTTGAGCTGACTCCGGAGCTCTTCGGCCAAGACCTGGGGCAGACGGCCAAAATCGAGCTGAAAGTCGCCTTTGCCGTACGAATCAGCTAGACGGGGCGTGTTTGAGTACAGCCACGTCCCGTCAATAAATAGCATTATTTTGAGCATTCTCAGTTTTCTTCGGGCCGCTATTGCCGTTCCCGTCCTGGAGATAGATGAGAGCAAAGCCCACCTGGGAGAGGTTGAAGGTTTTATTCGTCCGGGTATGTATCGAACCCGCGCCCTGGCCAAACCCAGACAGTTCGGTCGCCCAGTCCGGATAGGCGTTGAAGGTGTTCACATGTTCGACGTTTTGAACCGGCAGTAAAATGACGGCATGGGCACCGATCTGGCAGGCTTCGAAGCGAATCAGGTGTTGCATCCGAGACAGCTCGTCCTGTTCGTTCCCGTACGACCAGATTTGAGCAATGGTTTCGTGGGCTCTGTCGGGCGGGGCTTGGAGCATCGCCATTTGACAATCGTGAGGACGGGGGTCGGGGTAGATCGGAGCGGTTCTCTGTACCCAGGCCACCGGTTTTCCCTTGGGCGAACAACCCGCCAACAGACATCCCGATACTATCAGCAAACAGCAGCAGATGAGATGCATGGCTCGCCTTCCTTGCGAGGCTGAGGTCAGCCTGTCACCCCCACCATAAACCGCCCTGCAGGTCGGTGCAAGCGCAGCTCCGGTCCGGCAGTAGCAACAGAGGAGAGATGGACAATAAAGGCACACGCTACGTCAGCCGCTTCGGGCTGACGTACAATGACTTCAATCTGCCAGCTGTCGGCGTACAGCCGCACGCCACCGCTCGACCGATAGCGCCCCTCTCCTAAGGACACGGCAACGAGGGTTGTGGTCGTGCTGGTCGGTTTCCCCAGAGCTGGCAGCGGGGTGAAGACAAACACTACACGGCTCACCGTGGTCGGCGGCTGGCCGGCGCTATCCCGGACAGATGCAGTATAGGTGGGCGTGCCGTCCTGCTCGTAGCTCAGGGTGAAGCGGACCCGCAGGTCGTCGCAGGTCTTGGTCTGCGCTTGGGAGGGGGGTGGAGGACGAAAACTGGGCTGTGAGGACGCGGTACACGAGACGAGCAGGCCACACACCAGACTCAGCACACAACGGAGCGGGTGTGGGGAAGCGGGCAGCCCGCAGCCCGTCAGGCTGCTAAGCTCGGTTTGCCTGGAGAAGGCCATAGGAGGGCTTACGAGGCTCCGACGGACACCGCGTCGGGCAGCTGATGAGCAGTCTGCCAGGCGGCCAGGTCGCGCAGCGCCCGTTGGGCCAGAATGGACTTTTTCTGGCGTCCTTGCAAGCGACGCGAGAGCGGGGGAAACAGGCCGTAGTTGATGTTCATGGGTTGAAACTCACGGCGTTCGCTGCTGGTGATATAGGTGAATAAAGCGCCCAACGCGGTCGTTGCCGGGGCACCTAGGAGCGGGGCTCGCCGGGCGTACCGGGCGGCGTTCAGCCCCGCTAGCAGGCCGGCCGCGGCCGACTCCAAATAGCCTTCCACTCCAACCATCTGGCCGGCAAAGAACAGGTCTCCGCGGTCTCGAAACTGGAGGGTCGGTTTGAGCAGCCGGGGCGAGTCAATAAAGGTGTTCCGATGGAGACTGCCGAGGCGCACAAACTCGGCCTGCTCCAGACCTGGGATGGTACGAAACACCCGGCGTTGTTCCGGATAGCTCATCTTGGTCTGAAAGCCGACCATCCCCCACAAACTGCCAGCCCGGTCGTCCTGACGGAGCTGGACAACCGCATAGGGCTGCTTGCCTGTTCGCGGATCGCTCAGGCCGACCGGCTTCAGCGGCCCAAAGGCCAGGGTGTCTCTGCCGCGTCGTGCCATCTCCTCAATCGGTAAGCAGCCCTCAAAATACACCGCCCGCTCGAACTCTTTGGCTTCCACCTTGCGCGCCCTCATAATGTCGTCAACAAGGCGGTAATACTCCTCCTGATTCAGCGGACAGTTCAGATAGTCGTCGCCGCCACGATTATAGCGGGAGGCCCGAAACACCACCTCCCGATTGATAGAGGCGGCCTGAATTATTGGAGAAATGGCATCGTAAAAATACAGATAGTCACTGCCAAATAAGGCCTGGAGCCGGGCAGACAGAGCGGGCGAGGTCAAGGGGCCGGTGGCTACGACTGTGACGCCATCCGGTAGGCTGTCGACTTCTTGGCGCCGGATTTCAATCAGCGGATGGCCGGTCAGGGCCTCGCCCACCGTATGGGAGAACATCTCCCGATCTACGGCCAGCGCCTGGCCGGCGGGTACCTGCGAGGCATCCGCAGCGCGCATAATCAGCGAACCCAAGTGGCGCATTTCCTGTTTGAGCAACCCGATTGCGGTTGTCAACGATACGCTGCGCAAAGAATTTGAACACACCAGCTCGGCAAAGCCGTCCGTTTGGTGCGCCTCGGTCGGCCGCACCGGCCGCATCTCGTGCAAACATACGGCAAGGCCGGATTGAGCGATTTGCCATGCGGCTTCGCTTCCGGCCAGCCCGCCGCCAATGACTGTGATGGCTTGCATCGTCTGTCAAAGCTCAAAAAATGGGCCCATCATCACAATGAAGTATGTCCTCCATTGCATGCCTCTCTTCACCCCGCCACCTGATCCATGGCCGGCTCGGTTGCTGTCGGGACCTCCTCGACCGACACAGTGTAGTCGCACTCGTCCCGGAAACAGCGTCGGGTCGTGCCGGTCCGCTTGGTCGTTTTTTCGACTACAAAGGGCGCCTGGCACCGCGGGCAGGGCGTGGCCACGGGCTTATCCCACAGCGCAAATTCGCATTTGGGGTAGCGGTTACATCCGTAGAAGGTCTTTCCGCGTCTGGACTGCTTCTGCTGGAGCTCACCCTCCTGACAGTCCGGACAGGCGATACCCAAGGATACGGCCGCGGCCTGGCCTAACTTTTTTATCGCCTTACACTCCGGGTAGCCCGAACAGCCGAGAAACGCGCCATACCGACCAGAGCGGACCTGCATGGGTCTGCCACACTCTTCACAGGTCTCGTCGGTTAGAGTCTCGGGCAGAGCTTGGGGCACAATGTCTCCCTGTTCGTTGCGGCTGAAGTTGCGGGTTGCGGTGCAGTCGGGATAGTTTGTACAGGCTAGAAACTCGCCGTTGCGTCCCCATTTGATGATCATCTTCCCATCAGCGCATTCCTGGCAGGCGAGATCGGTCGTCGTGCCTGCGCCGACATCACGCATTTCTTTGGCGGCTTTTTCAAGTCTGGTCGAGAAGGGAACGTAGAAGCGCTCCATGGCCTGTTGCCAGTTTTCTTTTCCCTCCTCAATTTTATCCAGAATTTCTTCCATGCCGGCGGTGAACTCGGCGTTCAGAATATCGGGGAAGGACTCGACTAGGAGTTCGGTGACCAGCATGCCGAGGTCGGTGGGCCGCAAGCGCCGCTGCTCGTCTTCATAGACGTACTCTTTGTTGAGAATCGTGCTCATAATTGCAGCGTAGGTCGACGGGCGGCCAATCCCGTCCTCTTCAAGCTCTTTGATCAAGGTGGCCTGGGTAAAGCGGGGCGGTGGCTGGGTGAAGTGTTGATTGGGTGCCACTTTCAGCAGGGTTAGAATTTCCCCCTCAGTCAGCGGCGGAAGCTGCTTCTCTTCGTCTTTGTCGGCGTTGGTTTTATCGTCTGTGCCTTCACTATAGACCCGCAGGAACCCATCGAAGCGCATGACTTGACCACTAGCTCGGAACAGATAGTCATTGACCGACATATCAACGCTGGTCAGCGCGGACGGGTCATTGACCAACATATCAACGCTGGTCTGTTCAAACTGGGCTGGGGCCATCTGGCTGGCCAGAAAACGGTTCCAGATCAAGGTATAGAGTTTGAGTTCTTCTGGTTTGAGATACGGAGCGACGGACGTAGGGGTGTAATCCAACGAGGTCGGACGAATTGCCTCATGGGCCTCTTGCGCGCTCTTTGCCGAACGGTAGATGTTTGGTCGCTTAGGGACATATTGGGCGCCATAGGTTACAGTCAGATACTCACGCGCGGCCGCTGTCATCTGGGGCGAGATGCGCGGTGAATCCGTCCGCATATACGTAATCAGGCCAACCTCCCCCTCAGCTCCGAGTTTAACCCCCATATAGAGGCGCTGAGCAATACCCATTGTCCGGCTGGGAGCAAAACGCAGCTTACGGGACGCTTCTTGCTGGAGGCGCGAGGTGATGAATGGCGGGGCTGGCTTCCGGCGTTTATTGCGTTTGGTCACAGTGGTGACCTTCCAGTCGGCACCGTCGATCCGCTTCAGCAGCGCTTGGGCCGCATCTTCAGTGCCAATCCGGACGCTTGCGGTGTTCGCCCTCTGAAGGCCGTCTACGGCCAGCAGTCCGTTGGCATCGAGCACCTGTTTGGCTGTGGCCTCCACCCGCAGATCGCCGACCTTGGCCAGTCGAGCCTCAAAGGCAGGGGGCAGCTGGCCCTCAAGAGTGGCAGTGATCGACCAGTATTCGACCGGCTCAAAGGCACGCAGGACTTGCTCGCGTTCGCTAATGATCCGGACCGCCACCGATTGGACGCGCCCGGCCGATAATCCCCCGCGCACTTTTTTCCACAGAAGCGGGCTAATTTTATACCCAACCAGGCGATCCAAAACACGGCGCGCAATCTGGGCGTTGTAGCGTTCACGGTTGAGTTCCTTTGGGTTGTCCAGCGCGTCTTTGACCGCCTGTTGGGTGATTTCGTTGAGTAGGATACGGTAGATTTTAGTGTCTTTTAAGCCGCTTTTACCCCCTATTTTTTCGGCGATATGCCAGGCGATGGCTTCTCCTTCTCGGTCGGGGTCAGAGGCCAAAAAAATCTGCTGTTTGCCCTTGGCCGCTTTGCGCAGCTCCTTAACCACCTTGCTTTTGCCGTGAATGACCTGGTATTGGACGGCAAAGCCGTTATCCACATCCACCCCCAGCTTACTCTTAGGCAAGTCCATGATATGCCCAACCGAGGCCTTGACCTGGTAGCCACGTCCCAGGTATTTGCCGATCGTTCTGGCTTTAGCTGGAGATTCCACAATCACCAAATTTTTCACCATTTTTCAGACCCTTCCGTTCCCCATCCATGTCCTAGTACGCTCCCTCTTGCAACCATAGCTGCTTTCTCAGTCTCGAACCGGCACCTCGTGCCCGGGGGAAGGAGGCGGACAGGTGGATAAGAATCCCGTCGAGTTCCAGTCTCAAACACCCGAGCCGGCCCAATTCCACTTCTGGCGATCAATACATCCATATGCATGCAAGGGCTCCCTGTCAAACAGCTTCACCTAGCAGCTCACCGTCGGGCTCAAAGGTCCAACATAGGCTGGCTGAGACTGGACAGATATAGGCTCGGATCCGTCTTGAAACTCGGCCCGACCGGTTGCGATCGGGAAAATGGCTGCGGGGTGGCTGCCCGGAAGGAAAGATCACCGTGCTGTGCTGAATCATGTCTTGTGCCGGGGCCGATGCTCCAGACCCATCACCTCCGCTCCACTCAGTGTCCGTCCCCCAAGCCTTGAGTGCCGCGTGGGGTGGCTCTGGGCCAGCCCACTGACCACAGTCGCCCGTCCGTGAGTGAAATGATGCGCCCTCGTCCTGCGACTCTAAGCTGCCAGCGATATACACAAAGGGCGGCGGAGCGCGTCTGTAATTCTCCGGATAGCTCGAATTGGCGGGGGTCACCAGGCGCTTCTCAACCCTAGCGCTATACTCCAGCTCGGTGTCGACCGTCCCCTACTAAATCAAAGCCAGCAACGGTCCAGACGGCGAGCTCCGGCGTCTGTCGACCGTGCCACAGATGTGGCAAAAACGGCCTGAGGCGCATCAAAGTGCTCACGCAGCATTCGGACAGGGGACATTTGCCCACCAACCACCCCACGCACCGAATGCAGGGTCAGCCCTTTGCGCCACTGCGCCGGCTGGTACGCGTTTCCGTGAAGGCTGGGGCACTTCTTCAAGCCCGCTGGACTCTCGGCGGCTACGGTTGTGCGGGGCGGTGGGTGCGGCAACCCTTTCGACCTCTGTGTCGTGCCTGTCGCGGAGCCTCGGCCGGGCGTCGTTCCCCTCCTCCTAGATAGTGAGGTTAAAGCGGGCGGCCTGGTCCGGCACTATCTCAAAGCGCCTGACGCTTTCTTTGGAATTGCGGTCCACGATTTGTGGAGAACATGCCCAAGCAGCGAGAAGAGGCGGCAGTGCGCTAGGCACTCGCCAAATGCTCGCAACGCTCCGCCAAGGGAAAGATCGTCTTCACATCCTGCCGTGTCGAGGCAGCAGACCTTTATGTCAAAGTGCTTCTGGACCGCTTGAAGACCATTTGATACAAGTCCAGACCATTAATGAGGGTGCAAACGCACCGCTTTCTCAACCACTATGCTAACTATTCAGCAGCTACTCGAAGAAAAGACAACCCAAGCCTTAGCCGCAGCCAGCGGGACCTTGGCCCCCGCCCTGGTCAACCCGGCGGCCAATCCGAAATTTGGCGATTATCAGGCCAACGGGGTGATGGCGGTTGCCAAGATGCAAAAGACAAACCCCCGTCAGCTTGCCCAAGAGGTTAGCGCTCGGCTGAGTCGTGATGAAATTCCGGCTACCTGGGAGATCGCCGGGCCTGGCTTTATCAATTTTCGCCTCGACCCCGACTGGCTCGGCCAAACTGTTCTCAAGGCCGCGCTTGATGCCCGGTTGGGGGTGGAGCCCGCGGCGCAGCCGGAAACGATTGTGATTGATTTTAGCGCGCCCAATATTGCCAAACCCATGCATGTGGGCCACATCCGCTCGACAATTCTGGGCGACGCCCTGGCACGCATCCTGCGCTTTATCGGCCATGGCGTGGTGACGGACAACCACGTTGGTGACTGGGGCACCCAGTTTGGCATGCTGATCGTTGGCTATCGGACCGTGTTGGACAAAGACGCCTACCGCCGCGATCCGCTCAGCGAAATGGAACGTATCTATAAGGCCGTGCAGGCTCGGACCAAGACGGATCTGGCGGTCGCCGATCAGGCTCGCCAAGAGCTGGTCAAGCTGCAGAAGGGCGATGCTGAGAATACGGCCCTGTGGCAAGAGTTTATGGATATTTCGCGCCGAGCTTTTGAGCGACTCTACCAGCGGCTCAATATCAGCTTTGACCACTGGCTGGGCGAGAGTTTTTATAATCCAATGCTGGCCGGCGTGGTGCAGGACTTACAGGACAAGCACATTGCCCGACCTAGTGAGGGGGCGGTGTGTATCTTTTATGACGATGACCCCCAGCTGGCCGACCGCCCGTTTCTGATCCAGAAGTCGGATGGGGCGTTCCTGTATGCCACCACTGACCTGGCGACGATTCGGTATCGGATCGAAACGTTTCGACCGGACCGCATTGTGTACGTAACCGATGGCCGCCAGCAGCTGCACTTCAAGCAACTGTTTGCTGCTGCACGTAAGTGGGGCTATCAGCCCAAGCTCGAACATGTTTGGTTTGGGACCATCCTGGGCGAGGATGGTAGGCCGATTAAGACCCGCGAGGGTGAGCCGGTCAAGCTCAAAGCTCTGCTCGACGAAGCCGTACAACGAGCTCTGGCCGTGGTCCACAACAAAAACCCGAGCCTCTCTGAGACCGAGCGGCAAGAGGTCGCCCGAATAGTTGGGCTCGGGGCGGTGAAATACGCCGATTTAATGCAGAATCGTACGGCCGACTATCGCTTCAGCTGGGATAAGCTGCTGGCTTTTGAGGGCAACACGGCCCCGTATCTCCAGTACGTGTATGCCCGCATTCGTTCAATTTTTCGGCGCGGTGGCTTGACCGACTGGCAGCCTACGGCGGACATGGACATCCGACTCCAAGCAGCGGAAGAGCTAGAGCTGGCCAAACAGATGATTCGCTTTGGCGATGTTTTGCTCGAAGTCGAGCGCGCCTACAAGCCCAACCTGCTGGCCGGTTTTTTGTACGACTTGGCCGCCAAGTTCAACCTCTTCTACCAAGCTCACCAGGTGCTGAAAGCGTCTCCAGACCAACGGCCGACCCGTCTGTTGCTGTGTGCGCTAACCGCCCGCTATTTGAAGACGGGTTTGGATCTGTTGGGCATTGAAACTCTAGAAGCGATGTGAGACTGCCATGTTGGTTACCCGTTACACGCCCGACCCCGTCTCAATTGCCTATGATATCGTCGGCCGCGGTCCACTGCTTATCTTTCTCCATGGCATCGGTGGCAACCGCACCAACTGGACCAGCCAGCTCGAATCCTTTGGCACGCGTTTCTGCGCGGTGGCCTGGGACGCCCGCGGCTATGGTGACAGTCATGATTTTTCCCAGCCCTTACGCTTCAGCGATTATGCCGATGATCTGCTGCGTTTGCTGGATCACCTCAAGGCCGAGCGGGCCCACCTAGTTGGTCTGTCCATGGGGGGGATGATTATTCAGGACTTCTATCGGCGGTATGCCGAGCGGGTCGCCAGCCTATCCTTGGTTGATACCTCGGCTGGTTTTGGCGGAGCACCCGAGGAGGTTAAACGCGACTTTCTGGCCCGCCGTCTTGATCCTTTAGAACGGGGTCTCAGCCCGCAAGATATAGCCCCGAGTGTAATTGAGGTGCTGGTGGCCGAGAGTGCTTCTCCTGAGGTGCGGGCAAAACTCCAGGCTTCACTGTCGGCCCTACGGGTCGAGCCATACAAACAAGCCCTACACGCAATCGTAACGACTGATTTTCGACCGGTGTTGCCACGGATTAGCGTGCCGACCCTGGTTATTGTTGGCGAGGAGGATCGGGTCACACCGCCCCAAGCCTCAGAATTTTTGGCCAGCAGTATCGCTCGTGCCTCACTGGTGAAAATTCCCGATGCCGGTCATCTAACCAACCTTGAACGCCCCGAGGCGTTTAACGCCGCCCTGGCAGCCTTCCTTGAACGGCAAACAGGAGAAGCGTCGGTGGTGTCGGCGGGCCGAGGAGATGAGGATGGGTGAACAGCCCGGTTAAGAACGCGCCACGGAAATCGACGTTCACTACCCCTGATTTCCCGAAGCCTTCTCCTCACAGGTCTAAGGAATACTAGCCCCCCGAGACGGTCTTAGACCACAATTTGCGGGGCTGTCCGATGAGAGCACGGGCCACGTATCGAAGAGATGAACAAAGGCCGAGTAGAGACCACCCCCTCCTCTCCAACCCGTCTCTCTACATCTGGGTTGATGAGCACATGTGCCGCTTGGTCAGCGACACCTATACCGAAGCCAACCGCTAGAGTCCTGAGCATTTCAGAGCCTTTGCCCGTATGTATTTCGCCCCCAAGCCGACCTCTGGCCGACCTCGACTAGACGCCCAAGATTCTCGGCTTCGTCAGAGCAGATGGTGCGGTATGCTGATTAGCAGCTGCTCTTCAGAGCAGACTCTGGAGGAGCAGTGTGTTCATCGTATACAGATTGACTCCGCATGGGGAGCGTGTTGCATTTTTGGTCGGTCTCCCTCTGTCTGAAGAGAGTTAAGAACAAGATTGATGACAAGACTGCGGGTTGCAGGAGTCATAATGGAACGTGTCAACCGGCATGGGGGCACGGCTCATAATCCGGAAAGGAAAAAGAGACTCTGCCAAGAAATAGCAAAAAACACGAGCCTATTCCGCAGCGCTTCTCACAGAGACGTTCACCAACGTCTGTTGACGGAAAGATTAGCCGCGGCGGGACAGGAGGATTGATCGTTCGCCTGCTCTCATTTCGAGGGCGCTTTCCAGATCCCCCGATCTTGCATCAGCCTAATCTGTCTGTCGATGACCTCCGTCTTGTACTCGGCGTGCTTGCCGGGGATGCGGCCGAGATAGCGGTTCTTAGGATAAATGGACTGCTCATAAATAAGCTGGGCCATCTCGGCCCGGACGTCTTTCAACCAATTCGTCACCTGAGCTGTGGCCCGGTGGTGACGCAGGGCTTCGATGTCGATAACACCTCTTACATATGTCGAGCCGTTGGTGTCGCGCTGCTTCCCGATAATTGTACCCTTGTAGTCAACGACCATGGATTGGCCGCTGCCGGCGTCGATCGGTGTTTGACTGTCCGGATAGAGATAATAGCCGCCGATATTGGGCGCCACCACATACATATTGTTTTCCAGCGCGCGGGCCCGGTTGGAGATCTCAAACATGTCGTTTTGGGTGAACGGACCGGGCAGGGAAGCCCGGTAGACCACCTCGGCTCCGTTCATGGCTAGCCCGCGGCCGTTCTCGGGGTAATTGCCCTCCATCGCCATCATGATCCCCAGCCGCCCAATCTCAGTGTCAACGACCGGCCAGAAGGCGTCTAGCGTGCGACCGTACTTATCAATCCACCAGTCGAACAAATCGTGTGGCGAGACCGAGCGCTCGCACGGCAGCAGGGAAGAGATCTTGTAGTGTTTGAGAAGGAGATCGCCGTTCGGGTCGAGAATAAAGCCGACATTAAAAAACAGGGTTGGCCAGTCTCCGTGCCGAGCCTTGGCCTGAGCCATGATAAACACCTGCCATTGGCGGGCTAGTTCGGCTAGCTGGTCGGTTTCGGGACCAGGAATATCAATCGCACACGTTCGAGCGAATTCGGCGTGGTCAACATCCAACACCTCATCGGTAAAACCCTGGAGAGCCCCTTCCGGAATGGCCAACAGACGAACCGGGATATCAAGGTTTGACAGCCAGAACGCGGCTTTCGTCAGACTTTTAATATGTTCGATGTTTTTCTGCATATCTTCGCGCTTCCGAATACCCCAAAACGTGGGCACTAATCCGACAGCGTTGTACGGTTCAGTCATGCGTATCCTCCCTGTTGGCAGCTCTGAAGATACAAGACTGCTCAGGGCTTGTAAAAGCATGGCGTACGCCATGAGGTGGACGATGATGACTGCCTCATCAGAAGGAGACCATCATTCACCTTTCTGGTCATAGCCAAAGGCACCCCTGAGCATACAGATGGAAAAGACACGTAGCTGATCAAGACCTCCTCATGACCCCCTACTCACCGGGAATCAAGACAGGCTGGCCTCGCGGTTTACCGGAAGATAATGAGGCTGTCCGCCCGCCACTGGAGGTCATCAAAGGTGGACCAGAGAGCTGGGTGGAGATAGACCTCCCGGCTTAACATCCATCGGAGTGTGGCTGGCCGGGGCACCTCAGTTGTCCGGCACTCTATTTCGGCCAACACCCGTAGAGCTGGGTGGAGATAGACCTCCCGGCTTAACATCCATCGGAGTGTGGCTGGCCGGGGCACCTCAGTTGTCCGGCACTCTATTTCGGCCAACACCCGTCAGGGGTGCAGTACGGCAGCGAGTACTGCCGGACCTACGTAGGACCGGGCAGCACGCCAAAATTAAAGAGTACGCCGGCACCGACAAGGCGGCTAGGCGCCACTAAGTTGTTGGTGTTGGGTCCGTGCCAAGAGGCTATACCGACTGAACGGAAAATGATCACTTCATCAGGAAGAGATGGGCGTGTATCTTTCCTGGAGGCCAAACAGCTTAGCCGCATCACCCATCACCATCTGATATACCTCGTCTTCGGGCACGCCGGCAAAGTCCTTGGCAATTTGGCGCTGAGACTTCGGAAAGGTGCCCTCGGTATGCGGATGGTCGGCTCCCCACATCAGGCGATCGACGCCCATAAGCTCACGGGTCAGAATCCCCCGGCGCGATCATCTTCAAACGTCGCCCAGAATTGCCGCTTAAAATAGGTGCTAGGGGGTTCGTCGAGCTTAGGCTGCAGCCAGTGACGATGATCTTCACCACTAGTGATCCATCAGACGCAGGATGCACGCAATTCCCCCGATTCCCCCTCAGAGATAATGAACTTGAGCCGGGGATGGCGCTGGGGGGGCTCCGCTCCAAATCAGCTCGGTCAATGCGTTCATGGGCTGAAACGCCTTCTCGTCCATAAAAGCATACCGGGACCATTCTTGCGCGCTTTGACAACGGTTGAGGCACCGATATCTGCGGCCGTGCCCGAGTGGGCGACAGCCGGTAATCCGATCTCTTCCAAACGCTTCCACAGTGGCTCGTAGTCCGGATGGATATACGGCTTGGTCAGCACCGCAGCCGGGATCATGAATGCCCTGAGGCCGATCTTGGCCGTCCGTTCGGCTTCTTCGGCCGCCCATTCCAGGGGGCCTTGCATGGGCAGCATCGCCGCTCCGAGTAAACGCTGCGGGGCGTAGGAACAGAACTCGCTGAGCCAGTCGTTGTACACCCGGACGGCGGCGCGCTGATACTCGGCGTTCGCAATGCGGTAGAACATCAGACTCCACTGGCCCGGATAGATTATCTCGGCTCGGAGATTCCAGATCCTGATCTTTGAGCCGTCGGCGTGGATCTGAGGCACCTGGGCGGGTCTCTGAGTGACGGGCAACCGGGGATTCGACTTTGCCCGCAATCTTGCTCTCCAGAGCTGCCCCGTCAAGGCCGACGGTGACCGGATTGAGCCCATCGACAACGTAGAAGTCGATCGCCTTGTGGGTTTCGATCTGGGGGGCCCGGTCGCGAAAGCGGAGTGCTATACGGCTGGTCCACGAATCGGCCGGTTCGACCACATGACCATCGGCTGAAACGTATCCGCTAGCAAGGCTGCTTGACATGATGCACGACTCCTTCTTGTGTGAACACTCAATGATCAGCGCAGCTAAAAACTCTCTGTCATCCCAGAGCAGCGGTCTCTTTTTTGGCAAGATAGCACAAGAGACTGACTCAGACAGCCGACTAGAGCGGCTGGAACGGTTGGGCCATTTGACTCTCTGTGAGCGCCCGGCTATAGCTCTGCAGTCAGCAAGAAGCGGCTGATGGGGTCAGCCCATGAAGGGAGAAAATGATGGTCAAATTTGTTGCTTGTGTCCGCCGTAAAACGGGAATGACAAGGACGGAGTTTCAGGATTACTGGAAAAACACCCACGGCCCACTCGTCCGCAGCGTGCCCGAGTTTTGGGCTTATGTCCGCAGATATGTCCAAGGCCACACGATGAGTGACTCTGTTCCGGGCTTCCCACCTCAGGACGAGGCCCCGTTCGACGGCATTGCCGAGCTGTGGTTTGACGGCGTCGAAGATATCGACAAAGCTTTTAGTCATCCCCGCTATCTGGAAATCATTCGGCCGGATGAACTGAAATTTGTCGACTTTGCCAATTCCAGGATCTTTGTTGTCGAGGATACGGAGATTTCGTGAGCGCTAAGCTGGAGCAGGTGACTCCCCGCCCCAGCGGCTCACTTAGGTTCCACAGTCCTATAAGCCCAGAATCTCACGCTTCATTGCCGCCCGAATATGACACGGGCTGCCAGCCATCTCAGAAATCCTCAGATCGGCCGCCACGCTGGCCAGCATTGCCGCTTCGGTCATATCGGCCTCGGTCCGCACAACCAGCAGACGGGCCAGTTCGTCCAAGGCCGCCCGCGCCGCTGCTTCAGCCGTCTCGCCGCTGCCCATGGTCTGGACTTCATTCTGGGTGACGACGATCGGCTGGCTGAGAGGCAGTTCGGTGACGATATGGCAGCGGAGAGTTACTTCTGCAGCGATCTCGACCGCCGAGGCGGTGGCCTCGCCATCACCCATCCTGGCGTGCACGTCTTCGATGGTCAGCAGCCCGCCCTCAACAAACACCGGCAAAAAGATTGTTGAGCCAATCCCCAGCTGGCTGTTGCTCAGCTGACCGCCGAAATCCCCACACGCTCCGCTCGGCTGGGAGCCTGAGGCAGGCGCCAGTCCAATTTTGCTGATATTCGGGATGAATGGCAGGCTCAGGGTGTCGCTGTAGCGAATGCGATTGCCCTCAATTGGGACAACTTTTTTCCGAAACTCGACCTGGTCTTTGAGCAGGCCGAAGCCTGGAATTGCCACTATATAGCCAAACCCCTGGGAGGCTTTGATGTCCAACACTTCCACGGCCAGCACTTGGCCGGGCTGAACGCTCTCAATAAAGACCGGCCCGGTCATGACGGTCAGCTGCTCCATGGGCCACTGCCCGCCCTCGTTCCAGTCTCGAAAGCGGTCATTGGTTTCCATCACAAATACTTCCCCAGGCTTAACTGTGGCAGCCGCAGGGTGGTCGGCGTCAAACGTCCGCACGATATGCTCTTTGCCAATGGTTTGCATCACAGGCCTCCTTCTCTGTGGCGATTAGTCGGCGATGGCGTCCAGCCCGGCTTGGGAGCAGGCAATATCTTCGTCAACCGTCCCGCCACCGACTCCGATCCCGCCGATTACTTCGCCGCTGACCACGATCGGCAGGCCGCCACCGACCAGGGTCGCACGTGAGAAGTGAGAGAGGCCGACCACCAGGGACAGATCGTCCTTGATACGGCCGTACAGATCTTTCGTGCCGACGCCGAACAGCGCCGTAAATGCCTTGCGTTGGCAGCCTTCAATCCCGAGCAGGAGTGCCCCGTCCATACTGGCCAGGGCCTTTAGATTTCCCCCGCTATCGATCACCGCCACGTTCTGTTTGCAGCCCAGTTCCTCAGCTTTGGCAACCGCCGCGGCCACCATCTTGGCGGCAGTCTCATACGATAACATCTGTCTGGCGTATGTTTTGGCCATAGACGTTCCTCCTTTACTGTTATAGGGGGGATGATCTCTCTCTGAGTCATCGCCGTTCACCCTTTCCGTACCCCGCTCCTGTGCCAGCGTCAAGCTTGTCCGGATAGCGGTTGGTTTGACAAAAGCGGCCGAAGCGCAGAATAATTGCCGGTAAACGGGAGATCTGCCGTGTTCTGTATTACCGCAATCCAGCACGCTCTGGCTCAGCGCGCCCCAGCCCCGGATCCGTCTCAACTCGACCGCAACCGGACCGCGGTGGCACTGGTCTTAGCCGGCTCCGAGCCCGACTTACACCTGTGTATGATCCGTCGGGCCGACCGCACGGGTGATCCGTGGTCGGGGGATATGGCGCTGCCGGGTGGCCGGGCTGCGCCGGAGGATATCAGTTTACAGGAGACGGCGGAACGGGAGACGTATGAAGAAGTCGGTCTCGTCCTCGCTCCCACCCACCGGTTGGGAGCACTGGCCGAAATATCGATCCTGCTACGTGGCCGGGACCGGCTGCTGTTCCTAGCACCGTTTGTGTATTACCTGGGACCGACCCTTGCGCCGTTTACTCCTAACGCCGAGGTCGGAGAGGTCTATTGGATAGCGCTGGCGCATTTGTGGAACGAACACAACGCCACCTCGCTCAATCTACCGACCCAGGACGTTTCGTTATGGTACCCGGCGATTGGTTACCGTCAGCAGATAGTGTGGGGTATTACTCACCGGGTGTTAATGCTCTTTTCGGACGTCATCGGACGTCCCTTACCGCATTTGGAAGCCATCCCGGGCCTTGGTCACTAGGCGGCCTGCGGGGCGGCTATTTGGAGGCAGACAAACATGGAGATCGTCGGCTATGCTGACCAATTCAGTGTCGCTCCGGGTGAAACGATTCGTTTTCATGTCAGCTGTAAACAGCAGCGGTACCAGGCCGATATCGTGCGTCTAATCCACGGGGATCCCAACCCGCGCGGACCGGGCTTCAAAGAGACACTTGTTCAGACGACGGTAAGCGGCGAGTATCCGGGTCGTGAGCAGGTGATCCACACCGGCTCACATGTCGTCGTGCCCGATGCGCCTCTGCTGCGCCTGCACGACAGTTTCAGCCTGCAAGCCTGGATCTATCCCACCACACCGCAGAAAGCCCAACAGGGGATTCTTACCAAATGGTCGGCCGCCGACGGTGGTTATGCTTTAGTCCTTGATGAGGGTGGGGTTTTAGCCTTGTGGGTGACCGACCTCCAAGGCCGCAGACAGCAGGTACGGGGTGCTACGCCGCTACGAGCGGGAGAGTGGTATTTTGTGGCGGCGACCTTTGACGCCCAGATCGGGACACTCGCGATCTACCAGGAGCCGCTGCGCACCTGGCCGCGCGATCCGACCCGGGGGATGGAGACCGCCCCGACCAACATCCGGGCGATACAAACGACGGCGGCCGATTGTGTGATAGCCGGTATGTGGCAGCCTGGAGCCGACGGGGAGTCCCGGGTTGGACGACATTTTAACGGCAAGATCGACCGCCCACGCGTCTTCCAGCGGGCTCTGAGTCAGGAAGAACTGGTCTCGCTGCAGCGCGGAGCCTCGCCGCTCACCTTTGGCGACGCTCTCGTTGTTGCCTGGGATTTTTCGGTTGATATGGCCTCGTCGACAGTGATAGACACCTCACCCCACGGCTTGCACGGCCGGACGGTCAATATGCCTGCCCGGGCGATGACGGGCTACAATTGGAGTGGACAGGAAACCCACTTTCGGTATGCCCCGCACGAGTACGGGGCGATTCATTTTCATGATGACGATCTTGAGGACGCCGGCTGGGAGGTGGATTTTGTCTGGACGCTACCGATCGATCTGAAAAGCGGGGTGTATGCCGCGCGCCTGCGTACTGAAGGGGGCGAGGACCATATTCCGTTTTTTGTGCGTCCACCAAAGGGCAGAGCCACGGCGGACATCGCCTTCCTCGCTCCCACCAACAGTTATTTGGCCTATGCCAACGAGCAACTCGCCGAGCTGTCGCTGGACCTGTTTCCCAATCAAAAGAAGGGTGAGCTTGCGCCGGACGACCGCTACCTCAGAGAGAATCGCCTGCTGAGCCTATACGATAGTCATGCCGACGGCAGCGGAGTCTGCTATTCCAGCCGGTTGCGGCCTATACTCAATATGCGCCCGCGCTACCACATGCAGCTTCTTAGCTCTCCGCACCAGTTTCCCGCCGACTTACACCTGATCGACTGGCTCGAAGCTAAGAGCCATGCCTATGATGTGATTACCGATGAGAATCTGCACGCTGAGGGGCTGGACCTACTCGCCCCCTACAAGGTCATCATCACTGGCAGTCATCCCGAGTACTGGTCCGGGCCGATGCTGGACGCGCTGGAAGCCTATCTGCAAAACGGTGGACGGCTGATGTATCTGGGTGGTAACGGTTTTTATTGGGTTACCTCGTTTGCTCCCGGCCGTCCTCACGTTGTTGAGGTCCGGCGTTGGGGCGGGACCCGCAGCTGGCAGGCCAAACCCGGCGAATACCACCACAGCACTACCGGAGAACCCGGTGGTTTGTGGCGTGATCGAGGCCGAACGCCCCAGCGCCTAGTCGGCGTTGGCTTCACCACCCAAGGCTTTGATATCAGCGCCCCATACCAGCGCCAGTCCGACAGCTTTGATCCGCGCGTGGCGTTTATTTTTGAGGGGATCGGAGCCAAAGAAGCCATCGGCGACTTTGACACTCTAGTCCTCAACTACGGGGCGGCCGGTTTTGAGCTGGACCGGGCCGAGCGTTCTCTCGGCACCCCCGCCCACGCCTTGGTCCTCGCCTCCTCGTCCGGCCACTCGGATGCCTATCAGCACGTGGTCGAAGAAGTACTCGCGAGCGATTCAAAACAGGGCGGTACGGTTAACCCCAAGGTCCGCGCCGATATGGTGTATTTTGAATACCCCAAGGGCGGTGCGGTCTTTTCGGCGAGCTCTATCGCCTGGTGCGGAGCCCTCTCTTACAACCAGTATAATAACAATGTGTCGCGGATTACCGATAACGTCTTGCGCCGATTCGCCGCCCAGGGCCCACTGTCCGAATAAGACGGGAGGGACGTCCCTACATTTTGGCACTGGGCTGTTTCTTGTTGGGCTGCTCGACTCTGCACGTGCCCTCAAGCTATCGCCCTCTTTGGTTGGATATGATCCGCCACGGCTGAAACCGCACGTCGCTTATTGCTGAGTGGAGTCATTCCGGTCAGGCTGATGCCGAGGGCTTTGGCGACGAGGCTGGCCGCTTTCTCTAGAGCAGCGCGGGGAGGATTTCTGACCTGTTGGCATCAAGCCAACCGGATGGATTTATGTGGACCCCAGATGAGGCGCGGTCGTGCTCGTCGCGATAAAACCATAGGCCCAACTCTGAGGGGCTGAGGTCTTGAGCCATTTGCACAGTTCAATCAGGACAAAGTTCTCCCACACGGCTCCGGCGAGGGAAAAAGGTGCCGAGGGAATCTGAGCCTACGTTTAAACGAACGAAGCCAGTATCGCCGAAGTATAGCTTCGGGGATTTCACTGGCCGTTTGCCAATATTGGCAAACGGCTCAAGCTGGATGATTTGGTTGCTGGCCTCAAGCACGGAGAGCTATTGACTGGCTATTGTTTGGGGAAGCTCCGCCCAAAATCTTTGGCTCGCTCGGCCAGCCGGGGCTGATGAGAGGCTGCAGCTTAGGCCGGCAACATTTCGCCGCTCTGTTCAATCGTGATTTCGGCGGCGTCCAGCTCCAGCTTCTCGACATGGCCGTCTGAGCCTTCGTACATCTGAGCCGCTCAGGTGACAGCGTCTCTTCCCTCAAGCTACAGTTCTGTCTGGAAGTGGCCGCCGAGTAGGCCAATATACACTGCCTGGCGAAGCGCGGTCCAATAGCCTTCGGTCGGGTAATCACGAGAGGACAGGTCCTCAGAATCGTAGCCCGCAACGTCTCAAAGCATGCAGGCCGTATCCTCCGCCCGCCCGGACAGTAGGCTAACCATATCAAAGGTCCGGTTGACTGACATCACCCCTCGGTTGCTGATCCGAGCAACCGTTGGACGCAAACCGCACGCGTTGTTTAAGGCCGCCGGGATGCGGACCGACCCACCCGCGTCGGTGCCTGGGCTGGCCGCTGCCATATGCACGGCCCACCGCCGTGCCTGAGCCCCCGCTGGAGCAGCCTGGAATCTAGCTGCCTAGGAGTTGTGACACGGGCCATGGTGTGAATTGCGCATTGTGGCGCCAATCGTCCATTCGTACATCTTGCCCAGAATACCGGCTCCGGCCTGTCGTAGTCGGGGCGCGGCCTCAGCGTCTGTTGCCGCGATATTGCCCTGCAAGAAGCGAATGCCGGCCGCCAGGTGCACGCTGGCAACAGTGTAGTTGTCTTTCAGGGCGATGGGGACGCCGTGTAGAGCGTCTACGGCAGCGTTTTCAGCCTACGTTCGCTTGGAGGCCGCCTTTGCGGCTGGCCTGGCCTCCTCAGCCATGACCGTGAAGGAGATCCTTAAGCCGGCAGCGAGTGCTTCACCGCCCTACCAGAGAGCGGTCACAACAAGTCCGACCGGGGAGAGTTAAGGAGTCTGGGTCAAACCCGCAATATCAGTAATGCCTAGCTGGACGAGGTTCGGATGGTGTTAGAGCGTCATCCTTTGCTGTTGCCGTCGTAGTGTTGACGAAAGGCGGCTTTTGTTCAACGCTTGTATCACGTTGAGAGCTGAGGAAGGGTTTTGATGCTCAGTCGTTTTGTCATTATTGGAGCGGGGATTGCCGGTGCGTCGGTGGGCTATTGGTTATCCCAACACGCATCGGTCCTCGTGCTCGAACGTGAACAACAACCGGGCTATCACACCACCGGGCGCTCGGCGGCCATGTTCATCGAAACCTACGGGCCGCCGCTGGTCAGGGCCCTGACGGTTGGCAGCCGGGCGTTCTACGAAGACCCGCCGGCTGGCTTCAGCGAATCTCCTATTCTGAGCCAACGTGGCTTGCTGCTAATCGGGACTGAGGGCCAGCGCGCTCAGCTCGATGAAGCGTATGCAATTGCGCGTGAGGTCGGCTCTGAGGTGGTGCGGCTGTCGCCGGACGAGGCTCGCGACCGGGTACCGGTGCTGCGGACCGACTATATGGCTGGGGCCATCTACGAGGCTGCCCCGAGCGATATTGATGTGCATGGCCTGCACCAGGGATTTTTGAGCGGAATCCGCCGCAATGGCGGGCGGGTGCTCACCTCGGCTGAAGTGACCGGTCTGAGTCGTCAGACCGGCGGCTGGTGGATCGAAACCTCGGCTGGCGACTTTGAGGCTGAGAGTGTGGTCAACGCTACGGGGGCGTGGTGCGATGAGATTGCTAAGCTGGCCACAGTCCCCCTGATCGGTCTCGTGCCCAAACGGCGTAGTGCCTTTACCTTTGCCCCGCCTGAGCGGCTGGACATCCGTGCCTGGCCAACAGTTGTCGGGGCTGACGAGGCGTTCTATTTCAAACCCGAGGCGGGGATGTTGCTTGGCTCACCGGCCAATGTCGACCCGACCTTTCCCCACGATGTGCGGCCCGAAGAACTCGATATTGCGACCGGCATTGCCCGTATTGAGGCGGCGACCAACCTGCGCATCCGCCGCCCAGCCCGAACCTGGGCCGGCCTGCGCTCCTTTGTGGCCGATGGTGAGTTAATCGGTGGTTTTGATCCTGGTGCCCCAGGCTTTTTCTGGCTGGCCGGGCAGGGCGGCTACGGCATCCAGACTGCGGCAGCTATGGGCCAGGCATGCAGTGCCATCCTGCTCGGCCAGCCGTTTCCCGAACCGCTTGTGAAGCTCGGTGTTTCCGCTACCGAGCTTTCTCCACAACGTTTGCGTGGCTAGGCTGTGCGGCTTGCTCTCTTCCCAGGTTTTCTCCCAAGAAGAGAGATCGGCCAAGCGCTAGGGCTGCTTACTCGACCACACCAGCCGGGATGAGCGGTGCGCCAAGGGTAAAACCGATGACCAGCAATAATAATTGCCCTGTCTTTCCTTGTGGTGATTCGGACAATAGCACAGTCTAGGAGTTTAGATTGGCAGAGCGCCGTCCAACACCCCGCCCGCGTAAAGAAAACGTCTGAGGGCATCTCGAAAGACCACCAACAAAGCCCGCGGCCACACTAACTGTCCGCCGCTACCGGCCGGCTGGTCTCAGCCCCACATCCACACCCTACCGCTGGTCCGGTAACATACGTAGACTCAGAAGGATTTGTTCACGTCAGCGGCGACCGGCATATACCGCCGGGCTCCATCCGGCATAGAGTGGAGTACCGGCAATTTCTCTCACCTCATTTCGTGTCTTCTCCTGTCATTGACGAGTCGGGTGGTCTGGCGATAGGGTATAGGTATGATTGCGCCTGCTTTCGACACGCACAAGGCCGTCAAGGCGCTCCAAGAAGCCGGAGCGGCCGAATCCTTGGCTGAAGCCGTAGTGGCAACCGTCGGCGCGGCGATGGGCGAGAGCATAAAGACAAAGGCTGACCTGACCGAAGTGAAGGCTGGTCTGACCGAAGTGAAGGCTGACCTGACCGAAGTGAAGGCTGGTCTGACTGCAGTGAAGGTTGACCTGACTGCAGTGAAGAGTGAGATAGCCAGTGTGCGGACCGAGTTGACTGGCGAGATAGCCAGTGTGCGGGCCGAGTTGACTGGCGAAATAGCCAGTGTGCGGACCGAGTTGACTGGCGAGATAGCCAGTGTGCGGACCGAATTGACTGGTGAGATAGCCAGCGTGCGGGCCGAGTTGACCGACGTAAAGGCCGAGTTCAAAGCCGACGTAGCCGGGCTGGAAGTTCGCTTATACCGTCAGTTGTGGGTTCTTGGGGTTAGCATTGTCGGGCTGACGGTCACGTTGATGAAGCTACTCAACTGAGCCGTGCAGGCCAATATGTCAGACTAATGGAGCGTGATCCCCGACAGCCTGCCCGTGTAAAGAAAGCGCTCGAAGCCCTCTTAGGACAGTACTGGATATGGAACTTTTCGAACTGTCCGACTTAGACCACCAACAATTACACCAACGACCGATGAGATGACAGGTGAAAGAAACACTTTTTGATCTGACTCATCAATATATCGCTGAGCGAGTTTGATACAGTCCTTAAGGTCCGGTTCGTTCGTGGTTCAGACGCAGGTGGGAGGCGAGAAAATCTTTGGTTATGCCTTCCCTACGAACAAGCTCGCTAAACGCTGCTTTCCAGAGCGATGCCCCAATGTCGGCTATACTGTCGCAGATCATGTCTGCACGCTCGCTCTCCTTCAACGCGGGAATCAGCACTTCCTTGCCGGATGTTATTGTACTCTTCGTCATCAGAATACCGGCCGTCCGGATATACAGAGAAGTCATCGGTAATTGAGATTCTGCTATTGTTCATAGCGCCTCGCTGTAGGCCCTCAAGTTCGTCTCTGCGTGAACAGGAGGACCTTTCAGTCAAAGTTATGAGTATCCAGGTAGTCGCGGATACGGCCCAGGGCGGTTTCGATCCGCTGGGCGGATTGAGCGAAGCACAGCCGGAAGTGGGCCTCGTTGCCGGGTCCAAAGGTAAAGCCCGGAGCAAGGCCCACGTTTTTTTCGGCCAGTAGGCCCTGCACGAACTCCAGGCCGGAACGCAGTCCCCGGACGTGGGGAAAGACATAGAAGGCGCCTTCTGGCTCGCTCAGCTCAATACGCGGGTGTGGGGCTAGAATCTGCATCACCAACTCGCGCCCGGCCCGGTAGCGCTCGCGCAGTTCCTGCACAAAGGGCTCACCCTGGGTGAGAGCGATAATGCCGGCGCTCTGGATGAAAGGCGGAGCACCGGTATTGGAGCACTCGGAGAATGCGGCCATCTGCTCGCCATAGCCGGCCGGTACAACCATCCAGCCCAGCCGCCAGCCGGTCATGGCGAACGCCTTGGAGAAGCCATTGATGACAATCAGCGGATCGTCTGGCGCGGCTATGGACAGAAAAGAGGGGGCAACGTCACCCTCAAAGACGTTGCGATGATAGACCTCGTCGGCGATAATTACGATGTTCCGCTGACGGCAGAAATCGAGCAGCCGTTGCTGTTCGTCGCGGGGCATGACCCAGCCGGTGGGATTGCAGGGCGTGTTGAGAAACAGCGCCCTGGTTTGCGGGCGGACCGTAGCGAACAGGTCGTCAAGCTCAAGCCGCCAGCCGCATGGCTCAAGCCGTTGGCGCACAAAGTCGAACGTCGCCCCGCTCATCTGGAACGCTCGATCAATGTTGGGCCAGTTGGGGCTGATGATCAGACCATGGTCGCCGGAGCCGAGCGCCATGCGGGCTGCCATTGATATGCCCAGCATGGTGGAACCTGGCACGATGATACGCTCCATGTCAAGGTCGATCCCGTACAGGCGGTCGAGATACGCCTTGATTGCCGCCCGCAGATCCGGCCGTCCAGAAGGATGGTTGTAAAAGGTTAGTCCAGCATCGAGAGCACTTTTGGCGGCTTCGCGGATAAAAGCCGGGGTGGGCAGGTCGCCCTCGCCAAACCACAGTGGAATGACAGACGGATCGCCGATGCGGGGCAGACCGACCTGGGTGATTCCGTTCTGTTGCAGAGTTTCAAATTCGCGACGCATATCGTGTTTATCCTTTGCTGGTGGAGGCCTCTACTATGGGCGAAACTGTAACACCCTAGGCACTAGCTGGGCCGGCTGTGACACCAACCTATAGGCGGTCTCCAGCCACTCGCAGATCAGTTTTCGCGTGTCCCTGGGATCGATCATCTCCTCAATCTGGAACTTGGACAACGGCCCCACCGGTCCGCGCACGCTCTCGATCCGTGCCATGAGTTCGTCGCGAAACGCCTGGGGGTCGTCTGCCGCTGCCAGTTGGCGCTTATAGGCGGCCTCAATCCCCCCCTCGGGGGGAATCCCGCCCACGTCCGCGGCCGGCCACGCTACCCGCACCGACGGCCGTGACCGGGGTGTAGCGTAGTTGTTGCCCGCCACGCCAAAGCTGCGACGCATCAGGACGGTGAAGATGGGTACACTGACCTGGGCAAAGGCGATCATCCACGCGCCGCCCCGGCGAATCGTACCGGTGAGTTCGTGCTCCAAGCCCACGGCAAAGCCCGGATTGTCGATCAGGTTGAGGATTGGCAGGTGAAACAAGTCACACAGATCAAGGTGGCGCGTCAGCTTGCTACATCCATCCGCGGTCAGCGCGCCACCGTTGGCGTGCTGGCTGTCCGAGGCGATGACCCCCAACGGATAGCCGTTGAAGCGCACAAAACCTGTGATTTGGTCTGTGCCCCACAGCGGTCCGATCTCGAAGAACGATCCGACATCGGCCATCAGGGTGATGGCTTTTCTTATATCAAAGGTCATGGTGCGCTTGCGGGGGATGAGGCTGGACAGCTCCTCTTCACGACGGTCAGGCGGATCGTGGGGGTTGGGCGGTAGAACTGGGGGCGCTTCATACACGCTCGATGGCAGATACGAGAGAAAGCGCTTGGTCATCGCCACTGCTTCCTGCTCGGTCTCGGCCAGGTTGTCCACCGAACCGTTCCGGCAGTGAATGTGCCACCCGCCAAGATTCTCCTTGGTGATGTCATAACCTATGGCGTGGCGCACGACCGGCGGCCCGGCCACAAACAGCTGGGCGATATCGCGGACCATGACCGAGAAGTGGCCCAAGACGGCCTTAGCCGCCCCAATACCCACCACGCTGCCGAGCAGGAGATTGACCACCGGCACGGCCCCTAGCTGCTCAGTGTATAGGGTGCTGCCCAGGTGCCCAGGCAGGTATGAACCCCCTCCGCCCGCGACCCGCGGTCTGCCCGCCTTGATAGCGCCCGCGCTCTCTTTGGCGCTGCTCTCACCCTCTTTTTTCTGCGCCGGTACCATCGCCGCTACACTGCCCCCTCCTGATGAGCCGTCCAACAGCCGTACTGAGGGGATGCGCAGCTCCAGGGAGAGGCGGTCGAGGTAACTACTTTTGGCGCCGATCGCGCCGTCCGCATGCCCGCCACGCGACGTAAAATCGTCGGCGCACACGACCGCGGGGCGGGCGTCGATCTTTCCCCAGCCACCGACATGGTTGGCGGGCGTAAAATCTGTAAGGTTCCCGTCTTCGTCATACGAAGCGAACCCGGTCACGCTGCCCACCTCGTGGAAGCTGCCATCATCCAACAGCAGAGCGATACGCTCCCGGCAGGTGAGCTTGCCACGACCGCGCTGACGGACAACGCCTGGGTCCTCCGAGCCCGCTGCCAGCCTTCTCAGAGCCAGCTTTTGCATGGCCGTGACCTCGTCCAGAAGCGGTGCCCAGGTCTGTTTGCTGGGCAGCGGTTCGTGGTGTGTGACCTCGTCGGGCGTGAGCACCATCACCACCTGTCTAGCAGTGACGCTATCTCCGGCGTTTAAGGGCTGGGCGGCCGTCACCACGCCTGCACACGGGGCCGTGACCATGGTTTCCATTTTCATTGCGCTGAGGATCAGCAGGGTATCGCCCGCGGCCACACGGCTGCCCTCCTTGACCCGAAGCTCGACTACAGCGCCCGCCATTGGACACTCTACCACGCGTTGGCCGGGGCGCACCTCAAGCATCGGCGCTGAAGAGGTCGAAGACGCGGTTGATGAAGCCACAGGCAGACCGGTCGCCGTGTCGAGGCTCCTGACACGGGCTTGCTGCTCAAGAAGTGTGAGCGCGGCGCTGTTGGCCTTGGTGGAGGAGGGCGGCGACAGGAGCTCAGGTTCTTCGGCCAGCAGCGATGTTCTGGCGTCGCCAGCCCGAACAGTCGGGTGGGAGAGAATGGCCCGAAGCTGGGGCAGGTTGGTGGGCAGACCGGCAATGTGGAACTCGTCTAGCGCGCGGAGCGTCCGCTCAATAGCGGAGGCGAAGGATGCCGAGGAGCTTGAGGAACAAACGACCTTGGCGAGAAGCGGATCGAACTGTGACGGTAGGGTGTAGCCCAGGTAAGCGCAAGCGTCAACCCGCACCCCCGGCCCTGAGGGTTCCTTATACGCACTCAGCGTCCCCCCGCCTCTGGCAACGACTCTGGCCTGGACTGCAAAGCCGCGCGGGACGCTCACAGCCCGCTGGTCGCCCAGGCCTAAGGACCGCAGCGTCGCTCCAGATGCGATCTGGAACTGGGCCTCGACCAGGTCAATGCCCGTTACCTGTTCGGTGACGGTGTGCTCGACCTGGATGCGTGGGTTGCATTCGAGAAAGAAGTGCTGGCCAGTTTCGGGCGCGACCAGGAACTCCACGGTCCCCGCGTTGACATACTCGGCGGCTCGGATGAGTTTGAGCGCGGCGGCCAGAATCCTCTCCCGGACAGCGTTGTCGAGCGCTGGTGCCGGGGCCACCTCTACGACCTTCTGGTTTCTGAGCTGCACCGAACAGTCCCGCTCGTGGAGATGGATCGCGTTGCCATGGGCGTCGGCCAGGATTTGAACCTCGATGTGTCGCGGTCGGGCGATGAGCTTCTCGACGAACAGAGCATCGTCGCCAAAGGCGGCCCGTGCCTCACTGCGGCAGCGGTCAAACGACTCGGCCATCTCTTCAGCCCGTTCGACCGCACGCATACCGCGTCCACCACCGCCGGCTGCCGCTTTGAGCATAATGGGATAGCCGAGGGCGAGCGCTAATTCTGCCGCTTCGTCCGGCGATGTGAGGGGTGTGGTGCTGCCGGGCACGATCGGGATGGCTAAGGATTGGGCGAGCAGGCGGGCACGAATCTTGTCTCCAAACAGTGCCAGGGCAGCGGGCGGTGGGCCAATAAAGGTGAGGCCCTCAGACGCGCAGCATTCGGCAAAGTGCGCATTCTCGGACAAGAAACCGTAGCCCGGATGGACACAGTCACAGGCCGAGACCTTGGCCAGGTCTATGAGGGCTTGGACGTCTAGGTAGGCGCTCACGGCGTCTGGCTCGCTGTTGTGACTGTTAAGCTCCCGCGTTTCGGTTGTGAACCGCGTGTGCAGCGATAGCGCATCAACGGGGGCGTATATGCCCACGGATTCTATGCCGAGTGCCTCAGCGGCTTTGGCAATGCGAATAGCAATCTCGCCGCGATTACTGATGAAGACGCGTTTGAGCCCTGTCACTCCTCGCCCCTCTCGACTCATCGAAGCCCTCCTTTTGCCGACTGGACTATCCCTGGTCACGGCAGCCTGATGAAGAATCCCAACAAAACTAAGCGTCTCCTCGCCGCTGTCCCCAGCCGTTCCAGTAGGTCACCTCTTCGACCGGCAGACGCTTGGCCGGTCTGAAACCGTCGCCCGTAAAGTGGGCTACGGGCAGCAGGGCGGCCTGTAAAATATCGTCCGGAATGCCCAGAATCTCGGCCGCCTGTCGTTCATATACCAGATGGACTGTGGTCCATGCCGAGCCCAAGCCTCGGGCGCGCAGGGCCAACATCAGCGACCAGGTGGCAGGCAAAATCGAGCCGTACAGCGAGGCGTGGTAAAATGAACTGGGCGTGGGAGACTGGAACAGCAGAGGATACTCTTTCACTCGAGTATTGATGCAGGGGATGATGTGGACCGGGGCCTCATGGAGGTGTTCGTTGAGGTACATACTGGCGTCGAGCATGCGCTGCCACTGCCCCGCCCGCAGACTATCGGTCGGATACTGGGGCGGCTGTTGGTTCTGGAACTGCCTATAATCACGCATCGCCCTGCGATAGACCTCGGCCAACGCCAGGCGTTTTTCTGGTTCGGTTATCACCAGAAAATACCAGCCTTGCGAATTGACACCAGTGGGCGACTGTAGGGCAATCTCGATGCAACGCTGAATCACAGCGGGGTCGACGGGACGAGTGAAGTTTAGGCGTTTTTTCACGGAGCGCGTTGTCGTGAGAATATGGTCTATAGTTTCTACATCCATAGGGGCGCCTCCTTAATTGGTCCTGGCCTGTCCAGACCCTGCAGGCCTGTGTCGTGTATACACTATTGGACGGGGAAATCAGAGCTGTATCTTGCCTTTGACAAACACGGTCCAAGCGCAGAATAATCTCGGACACACAAGGAGGTCCGACTAGTGGGGACTCATAAACACTATAGCGGCTATCGTTCCTATCAGTATCTGGATGGGGGCCACGATTACAAACGCTTCAAACTTGCCAAAGAGGTTGGACGGGTACCCTCTGCTCAGGTCGTGCTCAGCCCAAGTCAGGAACAGCGTGTCCAAGACCTCCTAGCCCGGCACCTAGCCATCTCTATGCATGATCACCCGGTCGTGGTCCCGGAGGACGTGACCGAGATTTTTGAACAAAAGCGCTTGGGGCGCGATTTTAGCGGGTTCCAGGGCTTGGCGGCGTCTGGCCTTGATGCCGTCTTTGATAACATGATGAACGGCATGTGCACAATTACCTCGCAGGCCGGTTGGAAGTGGAACGATGTTATCCACGACTTAGGCATGCGTTTGTGCGATCTGGCTCACCAGGACTTTGTTGTGGTGTGTGACGGCGTGCGCGATATTCTGGCCGCCCATGAGACGGGCCGGCTGGCCCTGGTGCCGACCCTTGAATCGGCCACCCCCATAGAGAACGAACTCGACCGGCTCGACGTCCTGTATGGGGTTGGGGTGCGCAGCATGGGGATCACGTACAGTGAATCGAATCTGTTAGGGAGCGGCCTACGCGAGGCGGGCGATAGCGGTCTGACCGATTTTGGGCGACAGGCGGTAGAACGCATGAACAAGCTCGGCATTTTGATCGATACCGCGCACTGCGGCGATCAGACCACCTTGGACACGATTGAAGTGAGCCATCAGCCGATTGTCATCTCGCACGCTGGCGCGCGGGCCTTGTGGCAGACGCCGCGTTTAAAGCCCGATCATGTCCTCGAAGCTATGGCCGCTAAGGGCGGCGTGCTTGGCATTGAAGCCGCTCCGCATACGACCCTGACCGAGCACTACCCCCGGCATACAATCGACTCGTGTATGGAGCACTTTGAGTACGCAGTCGGCCTGCTGGGTATCGATCATGTCGGCTTTGGGCCTGATACCATCTTTGGCGATCACGTTGGACTGCACCGGACTTATGCCGCGCAACTGTCGGTGACAAAAATCCTTGGCAACAAGTCCTACCAGCCGGTTGAGTATGTCGACGGGCTAGAGAATCCCGCCGACTTTCCCAATATCATCCGCTGGCTCGTCAAACACGCCTACAGCGACGAGGACATTGCCAAGGTGATGGGGGCGAACGCGTTACGGGTCCTCAGGCAAGTCTGGGTTCGTTGAGACGTGCATCGTATTGAGCTGTCTTCCGGGACGAACGCCAATCGTCTTGATCTCGATCAGCAGACCAGCGGCAACAATGGTCGCGCGCTGGCCGGCGGATTGTCGCTAAATATACTGCCACGCCGCTTCCGGCATATTCATGAACTTGTTGGCATCGGGAATAGACGTGTTGATTGTGACGAGGCGTTTCGTCTGGGCTCTGGCTGCTGCCAAGACGGCCTTGATATTTTGAAACGGCTGGCAGGTTGAGGCTTTCATGTTGTCCTGAGCGACCAGTTTTCTCTGGACATTAAAAGCGCTCCGACCGGCCACGTAGCGCTCTGCTTGGCCTGCGGGCCAGCGGCAGACGACCGTCCCAACTCCACCCCGGATCGCTAATACGGATCGGCCCGCTATCTGAAACCTGGGCTGCAGAAGTCTGTATCATCTCTCTGCTATGGATGGGCGTGGTGACCGGCTAGCCCTCAGGATCTGGACCCGTCCTATTGCCTTTCGCCCGGTGGCGGTGATAGGCTTATCGCTACTGCGGCGTCCAACTCAATGGTGAACGTTGCCTTGGTGGAGATGAACCCCTGCATGATCTCGTGGATCACGGCCTGGGTTAGTGGCAACGTGATCTGTGGACGCAGCAAAACGGGCGCTTGGCTCGCACAGAGCTGGTGCCGTGCCGTCTCAAGGTCTCCCTTTTCTACGGCGTCGATCAATAAGAAGATCCCATTCTTTGGGTTTGGGTGTCGGCATGTCTCTCCTCTCCTTTGTTGGTTGTGACTTGATATCTCCTCCTTCCCGGCGATACTCAGCCAAAAAAGCCTCAAATGGCCAAGGCTGCTTTTCGGGTCAGTGTGGCTCGTCCTGTTCGGCTTGACACCTCTCCTTGGGTGGGGCGATAAGGACGTCTCTGGAAGAAAAGAGCATACCAGCACCTTGCCTAGGCCGACTGTCTGTGAACCTGTATCTCTTGTGCTCGAAGGGGGTTGTGGATGGAGGACTCACTACATAGTGTTGCGCCGGCTCATGGGAAACTCGGCGTTTTGTTACCCGGCATGGGGGCTGTCAGCACGACTCTGATTGCCGGGGTCGAGTTGATCAAGAAGGGTTTGGGGCGACCTATCGGTTGTTTGACCCAGTACGGTACTCTGCGGCCCGTTGCAGCTACCGACACGAGGCGCATTAAAGAGTGGGTGCCGCTGGCTAGTCTGGATGATCTTGTCTTTGGCTGCTGGGACATTTTTCCGGATACTTGCTATGAGGCAGCCCTGCACGCTGGCGTTATTGAACCACGCCAGCTGGCATCCGTCTGTGAGGAACTCACCGCTCTAAGGCCGTGGAAGGCGGTCTTTGACCAGCACTACGTGCGCCGGCTGTCCGGTCCCCACGTCAAGCAGGCTCCGAACAAGTATGAGTTGGCCCTTCAGATTCGGGCCGACATCGACGGCTTTCGGAAAAAGCGAGGACTGGCCCGGATGGTGATGTTGTGGTGCGGCAGCACCGAGATTTTTCTGCAGCCTGAGACGGTCCATACTACGCTCCAGCGTTTTGAACAGGGTCTTAAAAATAATCACCACGCTATCACGCCGACTATGATTTACGCCTATGCCGCGCTCATGGAGGGCGTGCCGTTCGGCAATGGGGCTCCGAACCTGGCTGTCGAGATCCCAGCCTTACAGCAACTCGCCCATGAGAACGGCGTGCCGGTGTGTGGCAAGGACTTTAAGACCGGCCAGACCCTTACGAAAACGATTCTGGCCCCTGGACTCAAAGCGCGTAGCTTAGGGCTGCGAGGGTGGTTCTCGACCAATATTTTAGGCAATCGGGACGGCGAGGTGCTGCACGATCCAGCCTCGCTCCAGACCAAAGAGCACAGTAAGCTGTCCGTCTTAGACTCTATTCTCCAGCCCGAAGTACACCCGGAACTCTACAGCGACTATGAGCACCAGGTCCACATTCATTACTACAAGGCGCGGGGAGACAACAAAGAAGGCTGGGATAATATTGATATCTTTGGGTGGCTTGATTACCCCATGCAAATCAAGCTGAATTTTTTGTGCCGTGATAGCATTCTCGCCGCTCCGCTAGCGCTTGACCTGGTGTTGTTTTTGGATCTCGCTCAGCGTAGCGGGCTGGGGGGTGTCCAAGACTGGCTGGCGTTCTATTTCAAGAGTCCGCTCTGTTCCTCACATCCCCCCCCAGCAGATGATCTGTTCACGCAGTTAGCCGTACTCAAGGATACCCTGGTGTCCCTGCGGAATACGGCCGCATCTCCGGCATTACTCCAAAGCACGAGGAGATGAGAAAGATGGTGGGGTTTTTAAGGAAGAGGAAACGCCCTGGGCCAGACCAGCAACCAGGATCCTCTAACGTTACCCAGAGCCATGCCACGCACGACTGGAGTAACGGTCCGGGGTGCCAGCGGTACCGCGCCCACGCTGGCGACGCGGATCCATCTCCTTAGGTGGTCTCTTCCTCGGCGGTAACGTCCCAGTTAGCAAAGGCGAGAACTCACGCTAGTGCCAGAGGTCTTACCGCGCAGTAGTGCTGCTAGCTCCAGAAAATTCCCCAACTCGGCAATGGCTGTTGGCTCCAATGCGGTCGGCGGCGATCGGCACAATTCACGGGAAAGCACTTACAAAGCCTCTGCTTGGTCGCCATAGTGCAGATGGTCGAAGGAGTCCTGGGCGGCTCATCGGTCGCCGGAAGCCAGAAACGATCCGATGTCCCAGACGAACTCATCAATCAAACTCCTCGGGCGGGCGGAGATCCTCCTCAATGTGTGGGTCTGCTTGACGCAGCTCAAGACTGATCCGCCGGTGTCGCTCCTCCTCAGGCGCGACTGGGCAGCTCCTTCATAGCTCGAGGAGAGCCTCTAGACTGTGGACGGCTCAAACCGTGGTGGAAGGCCACTCCAACAAAAGAGGAAGGCGCGGTCGGCTCAGATTTTGTACACGGCGGCCGACTCAGTGCTGGTTTGGATTTGTTTTTGTCGTGGCTTTGGCATTATCCTGTTCACCACAGCTGCCAGCGCGGCCAAGGCTCATGGGCTGCAGCCTAGGGGCGTGCGGAAAGACCTGCCGCCACCACAGGGGCACGAGGCTGAGGCTGAGGACCGGGAGCGCCACCAGCCAAACCGACCGCCAGGGAAACCAGCTTGGGGTCGGGCTGAAAAAGAGCCAGCTGCCAAGTCCTGTTAGCAGCAAAAAGACAGACAGAGCGGCACTGAGCGTCGCCAGCAGCGTCCAGCCCAGTTGGCGACGTCCCTGGCGGGGGTCTTGACCGAGCGCCCGGTGCTGGGGGCCCCAAAAACCCGGCGGGCGGACTTGGCGGTAGAAGGCCTGCAGTTGCCCATCGTCCACTCTGGCCGTTTGCACCGAGGTCCATATACCCGCGGCAGACGAAACGGCCGCCACGCTGAGCAGGCGCAGGGCTTCATAGCTATCAGGGACAGTGAGCAGAAGGATCGGAGCCAGCACACACGACACGCCTATGGTGGTGAGTTCCCCGACTGCGGTAATCCGCCACCACACCCAGCGCAGGACCAACATGACACCTATGCCAGCCCCAAATAGGAGGCTGATTTTCCAGGCCGTTTGAATTGAGGAGAGGTGGAACATGATGATCAGAGCGATGGCCAAAATCCCAATATTTGCCCCGCGTGCCACCCAAACTAGCGAACGGTCGCTTGGCTCGCGCCCCAGCCACCGTTGGCACACCAGGCGGCGGTAGATATCGTTGCTCCAGTACGATGCACCCCAGTTCAGATGGGTATCAACCGTTGAGGCCAGGGCGGCCAGCAGACCCATCAACATCAGGCCTTTGAGACCCGGAGGCAGGAGTTCGGCAATCCCACGGACAAAGGACGCCTCCCGGTCTGCAGTTAGCGCGCTCCCGGTCAAGCTTGGCTCGGGCGGCAGCAGAACGAGCAGACCTAGGCCGATCGTAATCCACAACAGACTACGAAAAACGACCTGGACCAGGGTAAATATCAGGCTGGCCCGTTTGGCATCAAGATCGCTCCGACAGGCCATGCTCCGCTGGGCAAGATAGCCTGTACCGTCCGCATTCATTTGTACCAGCCATTGGAGGGCAAGCACGGCCAGAAACGCGACTGAAACGTCTTTGGCCTGAGAGGGGGTAAAGGCCAGGAGCTGGCTGGCTTGTATTCCGCCCGGACCGGCCTGGCCGATGTAGATGACCGACAGCTGTCCGGCCAGAGTGCTTAGTCCGCCGACCTCGGCGAGGACCCAGCCGGCGTAGGCAGCCGTGGCCAGCATGGCCACACTAAATTGCAGCACGTCGGTTGCCACCACGCTGCGCAATCCGCCGGTTGTCGAGTAGAAAACGGTGACTAGCACGATCAGAGCGATGGATAACAGGTTGTTGGTCGAGCGAATCCACACCTCCGGACTGTTGTCGGTGAGCGTGGTCAGGGGGGTGTTGAGCCACTGTACGGCGGACAAAAGCGGCTCGTACAGCTCTGGGCTGAGCCAGCGATGCCAGACCAAAAAGGGCTCTGCAATGCGCGTTGTGGCCAGCAGAACGATAGCCAGCACCGTACAGTTGAAAATTGTCCCCAAATAGATCGCCTTCACTCCACGCAGCAGGAGGGCAGTGGGGGAGCCGTAGCGCCGCTCGGTCAACTCGGCGTCGGTCAGCACGCCGGCCCGCCGCCAGGCCGGGGCCAGGACAAAACCGACCAACAGAAAGGACAGGGCGTAGGACCAGATCCACCAGAGGGAAAAAATGCCGGACACCGCCAGCAGACCAGTACATAACAGCGGCGTATCCGCGGCAAACTGAGTCGCCGCCATGCTGATTCCCGCCTGCCAGCCGTTCAGACTCCGACCGGCCAAAAAGTACTCTTCTAAATTCTTTGAGGCGAGGCGACGGGAACGCAGGCCCGCGCTGATGGCGTACACTAGGAAGGCGACCAGAATGCAGATGTCAATCGTCTCCAGACCCATGCGTGTGTCCGAATGCGCTCATTAGGGGAAACAACAGTGTGACAAATGGGAGACCGAGGGCGTTTTTCAGTATGGATTATATTTGCCGCAGTGCGTTAAGATCAACAAATATGAATAGCCGCCCGCCTCGTGTTGACCATGCGCTCTCTAGCCTGCACCGCCAATGGTGGTTGATTAGCCTTATCTCCAGTCTGAGCTTGGGTCTGAGCTCTGCGCTGCTGTGCGTCGGTTGGCGACCCGATGCGGTCCGTCGCTGGGCGTTACTGGCCGGCTGTGTGTTGGTGACCGAACTGATTTTCTTATGGAGATGGCTCCCGGACAACTATAGACAGCCCGGGCAGCGTCTGCTGCCCGTCTTAGGGATGGGAAACCTCCTAACTATTATGCGTGGGCTGCTGGTTGGCCTGTTGGCCGGCTTTCTGGGGGGCGGCTGGCCGCCCGGCTGGCTGGCCTGTCTTCCGGCTGGTCTGTATAGCCTGGCCGCGGTCGGAGATTGGCTCGACGGCTATGTGTCTCGAAAGACGCACTATACCACCCATCTGGGCCGACGCCTGGACATGGAGGTCGACGCGCTGGGGCTGTTGGTGGCAACTAGCCTGGCCGTGCAGTATGGTCAACTGCCCGTCTGGTACCTGTGTCTGGGGTTTGCCCCTTATGGTTTTGGATTGGGTCAGTGGTGGCGGGGATGGCGGGGAAAACCGGTCTATAGCCTTCCGCCGCGGGCGACCCGAGCCGTGATCGGGGGTTGCCAGGTCGGCTTTATCAGCGTCGTCCTGTGGCCCGTCTTCTCGCCGCCCCTCACCACGCTGGTCGGCCTGCTGTTCGTGATTCCTACCGCGGTGAGCTTTAGCCATGATTGGCTGGCGGTAAGCGGCCGGCTAGGGGCTGCATCTCCCGATAGCGGCTAGGAACATTGTTGCATTTTGTGAGAAATCGTGCATGTTCCTGTGTCGGTGAGGCGCCTGCAAGCCGAAGGAGGGCAGAGTATGGGTGAAGCCAGTGTTCAGCCAGTAGCGCGTGCCCGTATCCCGACCGCAGAGGGGGAATTCCAGCTGTGTCTGTACAAGAACGGGCAGGCCGGCAAGGAACATCTAGCGCTGGTGCTTGGGAATGTGGCGGGTCGCCCCGACGTGCTGGTTCGGGTCCACTCAGAATGCTTCACCGGTGACGTCCTAGGCTCTCTGCGCTGTGATTGTGGCTCCCAACTGAACTGCTCCATGCAGCGAATCGCGCAAGAGGGAGTCGGCATTATTGTCTATCTGCGCCAGGAGGGCCGGGGGATCGGTCTGTCCGACAAGCTGCGGGCCTATAATCTCCAAGATCAGGGCCATGGGAGCGTCGAGACCAACCTCCTGCTCTCTCACCAGGCAGCTGAGCACGATTACACCGTGGCAGCGATGATTCTCAAAAATCTGGACGTTCTGTCTGTCCGTCTGTTGACCAACATCCCCCTCAAAATCGAGAGCTTGCGAGAGTACGGGGTAGCGGTTACCGCGCAGATTCCTCTCTCAGCTCCTGTGCCTGCCGGAAATGCTGGCGATCTGCAGACCAAAGTCCAGCGTATGCATCATCTGCTGAGCCTCGACTCGATTGCCTCGGCCGCCGCGTCCCCCCACGCCGACGTCCCCCCGGCCGCCCACGCCGATACGTATCGGCGCGCCCTCCTGGCGCGCATGGTCGGCCATCGCCAACGCACCGGCCTCCCATTTGTCACTCTGAGTTATGCCCAGAGCGTGGACGGGTGCATCGCCGCCCGCCCGGGCCAGCCCATGGCCCTCAGTGGACCGCAAGCGCTCGTCCTGACCCACCAGCTGCGGGCCGACCATGATGCCATTCTGGTCGGTATCGGAACAGTGTTAGCAGACGACCCACGCCTGAGCGTCCGTCTCGTCAAAGGGCGCAATCCGCAGCCGATTATTGCCGATAGCCGTCTGCGTTTTCCACCCGATGCCAGGCTGCTCCGGAACCCTGACCGAACGGCCTGGATTGCGACCTGCCAACAGGCCGACGGACACCGTCAGGAGGTCTTTGAGAGCGCTGGCGCACGCGTGCTGCGGCTGCCGCCAAACGCCCGCGGCCAAGTTGACCTGGCCGTGTTGTTGGAACGCCTTGGACAGCTTGGCATTAACAGCCTGATGGTTGAGGGCGGGACGCGCATCATTACCAGTTTTCTTTCAGAGCAGTTGGTCGATTCGGTCGTGTTAACCATTGCGCCAAAACTGCTGGGTGGACTGCGAGCCGTGCGTCAACTGCGCCTCCTCGACCCGATCCAACTGCCGCACCTGCACAATGTTCGCTATCAACAGCTTGAAGACGACATCATCATGTGGGGCGATCCCGTGTGGGAGGTCCAAGAGGACTGGGCCGTGCAGGAGTAGCTATGAGGCGTCAGGCGCTGTACTTCACCGCGCCGTATCAGCTTACGGTACGAGAGGAGCCGCTGGCCATACCGCTGGGCGGTCAAATACTGGTCCAAACCGTGCTCTCGGCCATTAGCTCAGGGACCGAGCTGTTGATCTACCGCGGCCAAGTCCCCACTGATATGGCAGTCGATGACACCATTGCCGCGCTGAGTGGCGATTTTGGCTTCCCCCTCAAATACGGATATGCGGTTGTTGGGCGTGTCGTCGCCGTGGGGCCGGACGTTTCCTCGGACTGGGAGAGCCGGCTGGTGTTTGCCTTTCACCCCCATGAGAGCCACTTTGTGACTACGCTGGCCGAAGTCGTTCCGCTACCGGTTGACATGACGCCGGACCAAGCCGTTTTTCTGCCTAATATGGAAACCGCAGTCAACCTGCTGATGGATGGCCGTCCGCTGATCGGTGAACGAGTTGTGATTATTGGCCAGGGCATCGTTGGGCTCCTGACTACCCGCCTGCTGACTCGCCTGCCGGTCGGTCGCCTAATCAGCCTCGACCGCTATGCCGCCCGGCGAGAACGCTCCCTTAGTCTGGGAGCCCAGGTGAGTGTAGACGCCGAGGCGACCGACGTGCTGGATCGGATGCGCCAGGCCCTTGAGGATGGCGCGCCGGTCAGAGGGGCGGACCTGACGTATGAGTTGTCGGGCAATCCGGCTGCTCTTGACCTGGCCATTGCTGCGACCGGCTTCGATGGGCGGGTGATTATTGGCTCGTGGTATGGACATAAGCGGGCGGTGGTAGACCTGGGTGGACGTTTTCATCGCAGTCGGATTCGCCTGATCAGCAGCCAGGTGAGCAGCATTGCCTCAGAGTGGACCGGTCGCTGGACCAAAGCGCGTCGTTTGCAGCTCGCCTGGCAGCTACTCGAACACCGCCCGCCCGGTCCGCGCCTGACTGAGCTGATTAGCCACCGCTTTCCGCTTGGACAGGCGGCTGAGGCTTACGCTCTGCTCGATCAACAGCCCCAGCACGCATTGCAAGTCGTGCTGACCTATGAGGGCTGCTGAGAAACATGACAAGGAGGAAACGCATATGTATAGGGTTGCCATTAAGCGGGATTTCGTGGCCCAACACTTTCTGATTGGGGGTGACTGGGGGGCGGAGAATGAGTGGCACTCACACCATTACCAGGCCGAGATTCAGTTGGAAGGCAATAGCCTGGATCAGCACGGCTACCTCGTCGACATCGTTGACATTGAGGCCAATCTGGATGACTTGGTGGCCTATTTCCGAGACAAAACCCTGAACGAAAAGCCCGAGTTCGAGGGCCTCAATCCCAGTATTGAGCGCTTTGCCCACATCTTCTGCCGGGCGCTGGCCGAACGTCTGCAAGCGCCGACCCTCACGGCCCTCACGGTCAAGCTGTGGGAGCACGAGAATGCCTGGGCATCGTATCGACAGGAAGTGTCGTGCGGGTTGGGCTCCTGATCTATGGCAGTCTGGATATTTTGACCGGGGGGTTTCTGTACGATCGCCTGCTGGTCGACTACCTCCGTCGTCAGGGGGATGAGGTCGAGGTCATCAGCCTGCCGTGGCGGACGTATGGACATCACCTGGCCGACAATTTCTCGACCGCTTTTTTCCAGCGCCTATGTCAAACCTCGTGCGATGTACTGATCCAAGACGAATTGAACCATCCGTCGCTATGGTGGCTCAACGGTCGGCTGAAGCGGCGGGTCGACTACCCGCTGGTCACCCTTGTGCATCTGCTGCGTTCGAGTGAGGCGCGGCCGGCTTGGCAGAACCGTTTCCACCGCTGGGTGGAACAGCGCTACCTGCGGACCCTTGACGGTTTGATTTTTAACAGCAAAACGACCGGGCGCCAAGTCGAAGCCCTGCTTGGGCCGGGATATCCGAGTGTGGTGGCCTATCCTGGCTGTGACCATCTCCACCCAACGCTGTGCTCCGACGCTATCGCCGCCCGAGCCCGGCAGCCCGGTGCGCTGCGGATTCTGTTCATCGGCAACCTGATCCCACGTAAGGGATTGCATGTGCTAATTGAGGCCCTGACGAGTCTTCCTCGACCTGACTGGCAGCTCACAGTGATTGGTGATCTGAACATGGACCCCGCCTATGTCCGTCAGGTGCGCCGCCAGATCAACCGGGCCGATCTACAGGCCCAGATCACCCTTCTCGGAGCCGTCCTGCAGGAAAACATCGTGTCCCACCTTGCCCACCACCAGGTGCTGGCCGTGCCCTCTTTGTACGAGCCGTTCGGGATTGTGTATGTTGAGGCGCTGGGTTTTGGTCAGCCGGTCATCGCCACCACGGTTGGCGCCGCCCACGAAATTATCAGCCATGGCCGGGAAGGGTTTCTCATTGCCCCCGGCGACAGCGCTGCGCTGGCCCACCATCTCAGCCGACTCCACGCCGACCGGCAGGGCTTGGTGCGGATGAGTCTGGCCGCCCAGCAGCGCTACCGCAGCTGTCCGACCTGGGACGAGAGCGCAGGACGGATTCGCCAATTTATCTCCACTCTAACCAAGCCATGATTCGTCCCCACCACTACTCGTACTCTCGCTACCTAGCGGCCAAAAAGAGCCTTGATGACCGCTCTCTCAACCCCCGGGTGTGGCAGCGTTTTGCTGAGGCCCTGCCCCAGGCCGGCCAGGATCGCCCCCTGCGCTTGCTTGAGGTCGGAGCCGGAATTGGCACGATGGTCGAGCGAGTGTTGGAAAAGCGGCTGCTGAGCCGGGCGACCTATACCGCTATTGACGTGGAATGGGCCACTATAACCGAGGCCGCCCGTCGCCTCCCACGCTGGGCCGGTCAGCACGGATTTCACGTCAGCCAAGCCCCGCCGTCTCAAGACCGTTGTCGGCGGCTACGTTTTCAGTCTGGTCAAGAGGGTGGACAAGATATTGCGGTCGAACTGGAAGCCGTTGAGCTATCGGCCTTTGTGCGTCGCGAACAGGGCAGACGGACCTGGGATGTCCTCCTCGCCCACGCCTTGCTCGATCTCGTTGACGTGCCGTCGGTTTTGCCTGGACTGGTGTCTGTTCTTTCGCCGGGTGGGGTGCTGTATTGCACCCTGACCTTTGACGGAGCGACTATTTTCCAGCCCCAGCTTGAGCCTCAGCTTGACGCCCAGATTGAAGCTTTGTACCACCGGACGATGGACCAGCGTCGTATCGCCGGCGTTCGGTCCGGAGAGAGTCGGGCCGGGCGACACCTTTTTGGCCATATGCGGACCGCCGGGGTCGAGGTGGTGGCAGCGGGCAGCTCTGACTGGGTTGTGTTTGCCGGGTCGGACGGATACCCGGCCGACGAGGCCTATTTTTTGCACTGCATTCTTAACACGGTCGAGACCACCCTGACCGGACATCCTGAGCTTGATGCCAAGCGCTTTACGGCCTGGCTGGCCCGGCGTCACGCTCAGGTTGAGCACGGCTCCTTGGTCTATATTGCCCATCAGTTAGATCTGCTGGGACGCCTAGGGACTCCCCCCTGATAACTCAGGGGGGGCTGGGGAGAGCCACCCATCGGACTTGAACCGACGACCTGCTAATTACGAATCAGCTGCTCTACCAACTGAGCTAGGGTGGCAGAGGGGATGAGCGTAGATGAAGAGGGATAAATGACGGCTGACAGAATGTCAATCGGCCCCGTATGACGGCTCGAATTCCGCCAACAGATCTTGGGCCGCTCGGCTCGGCTCGGCGACGCTGCTCAAGGCCGAGATGAGGGCGATGCCGTATGCGCCGGCGGCACGGACCGCCGCGATCCGGCCGGTTTGTATACCGCCAATAGCAAAGAGCGGAGTTGAGCTGCGGCGGACCGCTTGGCGTAAGCGCTCAAGCCCTTGTGGCTCTCCGTACGCCGCTTTGGAGGGGGTGAAATACACCGGTCCAAAGACCACAAAATCCGCTCCCTCGGCAGCCGCAATCTCGGGCGGAGAATGGGTTGAGACGCCGATCAGTTTGTCCGCGCCGAGTAACTGGCGGGCGGTGCGGACCGGAAAAGACGTCTGTCCAAGGTGGACCCCGTCGGCATCAACGGCGAGGGCAACATCGAGGCGATCGTTAATCAGCAGGCGAGCCGCGTAATGAGCGGTGAGGTCCCGTAGCCGAGTAGCTAACCGGTATAGCTCCCCACCCTCAAGATCTTTCTCGCGTAGCTGAATGGCGCGAACGCCGCCGTCTAAGGCGGCCCAGACGACGTCGGGCAAGGGCCGGCCGGCCGTCTGGTGGCGGTCGGTGACAAAATACAAGCGGAAGTCGAGCACTTTATTCGAGGAGCCCATCTAAGGGGCTTGAGGCTGTGGCGTACAGCTTCTTGGGCATACGCCCGGCCAAGAACGCTTTGCGCCCGGCCTGGATACTCAGCTTCATCGCTTCGGCCATCAGGATGGGATTTTTGGCCGCAGCAATCGCCGTGTTCATTAACACCGCGTCACAGCCCATCTCAAGGGCGACCGCGGCATCCGAGGCGGTCCCAACCCCTGCATCGACGACCACCGGCACGGTACTGTTTGCACGAATAATCTGGATATTGTACGGATTACGGATACCTAGCCCGGAACCAATCGGGGCGGCCAGCGGCATAACCGCCGCACAGCCCATGTCTTCGAGTTTTTTGCACGAGATCGGGTCGTCGTGAATATACGGCAGGACGATAAAGCCCTCGTTTACCAGCACTTGGGCCGCCTCGAGTGTGGCCGGAATATCGGGGAAGAGGGTCTTGTCGTCGCCAATGACCTCCAACTTGACCATATTGCCAACCCCGGCCTCGCGCGCTAGACGGCAGGTCCGAATCGCGTCCTCAGCCGTGTAGCAACCCGCGGTGTTGGGCAGGATCGTGTACTTGGTGGGATCGATGTAGTCGAGGAGATTCTCTTTGTGCGGGTCGGTGATATTTACCCGCCGCACGGCGACGGTCACGATCTCAGCCCCCGAGGCCTCAATCGCCCCTTTGGTCTCGGTAAAATCTTTATACTTGCCCGTCCCCACGATCAGGCGCGATTGGTACTCTTTGCCGGCAAGAATGAAAGGGTCCTTCATAGTCCACATACCCCGTTCTGTGTGCGTGAGCTGCTGCGTGCTATCCCCCACCCACAAAGTTGACGACTTCAACCACATCGCCCGCCTGGAGGCGCTGCTGGTCATACTCAGCGCGGGGGATGATATCTCGGTTCACCTCAGCGGCAATGCGCTTATGGGCGAGACCCAAATCTTTGACTAAGTCCGCCAGCGTCCAGCCGTCCTGACACTCGCGCTCTTCGCCGTTAAGAACAATCCTCATAACTATTCTACCATATGCCTTCGCCTGCAGCTTGACAAGTCATCGCGGCCGTCTCTGGACAAGCCGTGGGGCTTTTGTTATGTCCCCTCGCAAAGACGGAGCGAGACGAGAGGGAGTAGTCTATGCCGAGTGTCAGCCGGGCGCTGATCAGTGTGAGCGATAAACGTGGAGTGGTTGAATTTGCCCGTGGTCTGATTGCTCTCGGTATTGAGATTGTGTCAACCGGTGGAACTGCCCAAGCCTTGTCCGAGGCTGGGGTGAGAGTTGTTCCGGTCGAGGACGTCACCGGTTTTCCGGAGATGCTTGATGGGCGGGTCAAGACCTTACACCCGCATGTCCACGCCGGAATTTTGCACCGCCGTGATGATCCCGGTCATGTACGAGAGATGAACAAAAGCGGCCTACAGCCGATCGACCTGGTGGTCGTCAATCTCTACCCCTTCGAGCAAACGATCGCTCGCCCGGATTGCTCGTTTGCCGAGGCGATTGAGAATATTGATATTGGTGGGCCGTCGTTGCTGCGGGCAGCGGCCAAGAATCATGCCGATGTTGGGGTGGTGGTTGATCCGGACGATTATCCTCAGATCCTGACCGCTCTCCAGACCGGCGGCCTATCGGTTGAGCAGAGCCTTGAGTTGGCCAAAAAAGCGTTTCGGCTGACCGCACGCTACGATGCGGCAATCGCCGATTATTTGGGCGGTCTCAACGGTGACGAAGACGCACCGTTTGGCGAGACCGTGCACTTCCAATACGTCAAAGTGCAAGACTTACGCTACGGCGAGAACCCCCACCAACGGGCTGCGTTTTATCGTGCTCCAGAGATTCGGGAGGCGTGTATTGCCAATGCCCACCAACTGCAGGGCAAAGAACTGTCGTTTAATAATATCGTTGATGCCAACGCGGCCTTTGAGCTGTTGCACGAGTTTGATCGGACGGCGGCAGTCGCCGTTAAGCACACCAACCCGTGCGGCGTAGCCACGTCCGAGACCTCGCTGGCCGAGGCCTTCCGTAAGGCCCGGGCGTGTGATCCGGTCTCTATTTTTGGGGGTATTGTCGGGTTCAACCGTGAGCTTGATCCGGACACGGTCCGAGAGATTCTGGATTTATATCAACACGGATTTCTGGAGATTATCATTGCGCCGGGCTTTTCTGGGCAAGCGCTCGCCATGCTGGCCTCGTCAAAGCGGCTGCGGAATATCCGGTTGCTTGAAATCCCGTCTTTGGCCGATCCCCAGCCCGCCCGCTTCGAGGCTAAACCGGTTGTTGGTGGGCTGCTGCTCCAGGATCGCGACCGTGGTCGCATCCGAGTCGAAGACTGCCAGGTAGTGACCAAGCGCCGCCCAAGCGCCGAGGAGTATCGGGCCCTGGACTTTGCCTGGCGGATCTGCAAACATGTCAAGTCAAACGCCATCGTTCTAACCGGGCCGGATCAGATCGTCGGGGTTGGGGCGGGTCAGATGAGCCGGGTTGATTCGGCCAAGATCGCCGTGTCTCGGGCGCATGACTTAGGGCTTGAAACCCGCGGCTCGGTGGTTGGTTCGGATGCCTTTTTTCCCTTTCGTGACGGCCTCGATGTGACGGCTACGGCCGGGGCAACGGCGGTGATTCAGCCCGGCGGCAGCCTGCGCGATAAAGAAGTCATTGCCGCGGCCGACGAACACGGCATGGCGATGGTCTTTGCCGGCATGCGCCATTTTCGGCACTAGCATGAGAGTTCTTGTCATTGGTGGTGGGGGCCGTGAACATGCGCTGGTGTGGAAGATTCACCACAGTCCGCGCGTGTCTCAGATCTATTGCGCACCCGGTAATCCGGGCATGGATGACTTGGCTGAGCGAGTCGCCCTCACACCCGAAGACATTGCAGGTCTGGTGCGCTTTGCCCAACACCGGCGTATCGATCTGACTGTGGTCGGACCCGAACTGCCGCTGAGTCTGGGTGTTGTTGACGCTTTTGAGGCGGCCGGGCTGCGTATCTTTGGTCCGCGGCGTCAAGCCGCGCAGCTGGAGGCGAGCAAAGCTTTTGCCCGGGAGTTGATGCACGACCAGGGGATCGCCTCACCCGCGTTTCACTCCTGTACTGACCCGGACGAGGCGCGTCGCTATGTGGCCAGTGTCGGCGCGCCGCTCGTTGTCAAGGCCGATGGTTTAGCTGCCGGCAAAGGCGTGGTGGTCTGCCCCACGCTTGAGGAAGCTTACGCGGCGATTGATCATATGATGCGGGCGCGGGCCTTTGGCACGGCCGGGGACCGCGTGGTGATTGAAGAGTTCCTGGAAGGTGAAGAAGTTTCGTTTCTGGCCTTGAGCGACGGCACAAGTGTGGTCCCGTTGGCGTCCTCCCAGGATCATAAGCGCGTTTTTGACGCCGACCAGGGTCCAAATACCGGCGGTATGGGCGCGTATTCTCCGGCTCCGGTGGTGACGCCCCAGCTGTCCGAACAGATTATAGATGAGATTGTATACCCTACCCTAGACGGGTTGAGACGGCGTGGCCTTGTCTACAAAGGGGTCTTATACGCGGGGCTGATGATAACCCAGGAGGGCCCCAAGGTGCTCGAATTTAACATCCGTTTTGGCGACCCGGAATGCCAGCCGCTGATGCTCCGTCTCAAGTCTGATTTGGTCGAGGTGATGGAAGCGGTGATTGATGAACGCCTCGACGAGGTATCCTTGGTGTGGGATGAGCGTCCGGCCGTGTGTGTGGTGCTGGCAGCCGACGGCTACCCTGGCCGCTATGAAAAAGGTCATCCGATCATCGGCTTGGATACGCTCCACGACTGGTCGGCGGGAGTGGTCTTCCACGCCGGAACGGCAAAATACGACGACGACTTTGTCACCAACGGCGGACGGGTGTTGGGTGTGACGGGCTGCGGCCGGGATTTTCGGGCGGCGCTAGCCGACACCTACCGCGCTGTTGAACGGATTAGTTGGCCGGGCGTACACTACCGACGGGATATCGGTCGGTGGGCTCTCCGACGCGCTGACTCGCAGCACTAATGGCACAGATTCGACCCTTTCGCGGCATCCGTTATAACCCGGCTGTGGCCGGCGACCTGCAAGCGCTCGTCTGCCCGCCGTATGATGTGATCTCCGAACACCAACAGACCCTGCTCCACAGCCAAAACCCCTACAACGCGGTTCATCTTGACCTGAATCAGGCTGCCGAGCGCTATACCACGGCCGCCAAGCTGTGGCACGTCTGGCGGGACAAACGGGTCTTGATGCAGGATCCGGAACCTTCGCTGTACGTCTACAGCCAGGACTTCAGTCTGCCTGATGGCAGCTCGCGTCGCCGCACCGGGATCTTATCCGCCGTCCGGCTCGAAGAGTTCTCCAGCGGTGTCATTCGTCCCCACGAACAAACCTTTGAGGACGCCAAAAAAGATCGCCTGGCTTTACTCAGAGTGTGTCAGGCACAGCTCAGCCCGGTGTTTTTGTTGTACGCGCGTAACTGGTCGATTGAACGGGTATTGGCTGCGGAACTGACCACCCGGCCGATTATCGCCGTCACAGACGGACAGGGTAACCGACACACGGTCTGGCGGGTGACGAACTCGGCTCTGATCGCCGAAGTAGTAGCGGGTTTATCCGCGGAGTCATTGATTATTGCTGACGGCCATCATCGGTATGAGACTGCTCTACGCTATTGCCACGAAAACCTTGGGGCCCATACGGCACCCGACGCCGCATTGCGGTACGTCTTGGCGTATGTGACCAATGCCGAGGACGAAGGCGTGGTGATTCTGCCCACCCACCGCTTGGTTCACGACGCGCCCCTGCCGAGTGTGGATGAGCTGCGGGCTGTTTTCAGCAGGCACTTTTGGCTCCGGTCCTATGCCCGGGCTGATGAGTTCTTTGCTGCCTTACAAGATGATGTGGGTGACTCGGAGCGACGGATTGGCTGTATGCTAGCCGGTGCCGAACAGTATTGGTTGTTGTCCTTTGATGAACGTATCAATTGGAACTCAGACAGATCTGCTGCCCTGCGGGCTATAGACGTGACAGTCCTACACGATGTACTTCTTCAGCGTATTTTGAACCTCACGCCCGAGCAACAAGAAGAAACGGTCTCATACACGAGCAGCGCACGAGAAGCCCTGCAAGCGGTGACCGAGCGGCGCTGTCAAGCCGCCTTTTTTCTAAACCCAACTCCGTATCAACAGGTTCAACAGGTGTGTATTGGAGGGGAGACCATGCCCCACAAATCAACCTATTTTTATCCTAAACTCTTAACCGGCCTGGTATTCTACAATCTTGCAACCAACGCAGGGGAATGGGCAAGGTTTTGAACCTTGCCTTTTGACTTCAGAACCGGGGAGGACGCCTGTGGTCTAATAGCGGCGCCGTCCGCCTCCACGCCGCTCTGCCGGCCGGGCTTCGTTCACTTTGAGCACGCGTCCAAGCTGTGTCTGGCCGTCAAAGCGCTTGATGGCCGCTTCGGCCTCCTCTTTTGAACCCATCTCAACAAAGGCAAACCCTTTGGATTGACCGGTCCCGCGGTCCGTCACCAGACTGACGCTAGCCACGGTTCCGGCTTCTTTGAGCAACGTCTCAACGTCTGAAGCGCTGGCACTATAGGGCAGATTGCCAACAAACAGCCGGGTCCCGCGTGAACGTGGTGGACCGCCCGACGAGCGGCCGGCATCTCCTCCATCAGACCGTGGACCTCTGCCTCTCGGACCTCCGCGCATCAGGCTGGCTTCGTTGACAACGAGGTTCTTGCCCTCAATCTCGCGACCGTTGAGAGCCGTTATGGCGGCTTGGGCGTCTTCGTTGTTGGCCATCTCGACAAAGCCAAAGCCACGCGACCAACCGGTTGCTGGATCGGTGATCAGCTCGGCCGTGGCGATCGTACCAAATGGGGTGAACAAGTCTTCCAATTCAGGAAAACACAGACGCGAGGGCAGATTTCCAACGTAGAGCCGTGTGCTCAATACAACCTCCCTGTCTAATGCATAGGCCGACGGACATGAGTCTCTGGGCTACCAGCGCTCGCGGCCCTCACCGCGTGGTCCGCGCGGTTCCTTGGGTTTGGCCTCGTTGACCGTCAGCGGTCGTCCGTTCAGTTCGTATTCATGGAAGCGTTCTATGGCTGCCTGCGCTTCTTCATCAGTGCCCATTTCCACAAAACCAAAGCCGCGTGAACGACCGGTAAATTTATCCATAATGATATTCACCGATGTCACAGCACCTGACTGAGCAAAGAGTTCTTCGAGATCTTGATTGGTCGTGCTAAAGGGTAGATTTCCAACAAAAAGTTTGTTTGCCACGTTTTTCCTCCGTCGTGGTAAAAAAAGGCCCGGGAACCTATGAGTGGGTTCCTGGGCCTTCGCTCTCGAACCAACTCACTCAGCGAATAGACAAAGTCAGCTAGTGACCACTCGACTATAGCAAATTCTGATCGGTGAGACAATGGAAAAGATAGAGGCGAAAGACCCCGGCCTGAGAAAAGCACGCTTTCTGTAGTACGGATAGCTATCCCTGAGCTTGGCTGGCAGCGGTAAACAGCTTGCGTATATCCCACAGGACAACGGCGCCGACTAACACGACCTGGGGCGAATCGTTAATCTGGGCGTACAGGCTGCTCTGGACCGGATTACGGGTGCCGATCTGTAAGCGGCGCGTTTCCTGGCCGTTCAACTGGAGAGTAATTGAGGCCCGGGGCGGTTTGAGGCCGTATTCGCCCAGCTCTTCCTGTATCCCTTCGACGTCGCCAAGGTGGATTAACTTGCCGAGATTGCTCAGAAAGTCTTGGACTGCCTCGGTACGGACCGACATCCCGGTTGCGACGAGGTGCCAGCCGTCTTGGCTGCGCTGGCAGACTAGGCGTTGCTGGTTATACACAAGCTCAATCTGGGTGACCTCTTCAGCCGTAAAGTTCAGGGCCGGGCGTTCTCGGTCAGCCACGGCTTGGGAACCACTGAGGGGACGGCTTCCGGGAGTGCTGAGATAGGTATAGCTGCCTAAGATCAGAGCGACTAGTCCCAGCACAATAACCCGCCGACTTTCTGCTGACGGCCTCATCCGCGTTTTCTCCGTTGAACGGCAACAAATAGGCCGAGGGACAGGACCACGGCAGGTTCGAGGACGACCATCAACCAGAAGAAGCGATTCTTCTGCAACTCGGATAAATACAAGCTCTGGCGGGGAGTTGAGACCCGTTTTTGGTCGGGGATGCCGCCTGGGTTGCGGCCCATGCTAATCAGCTGTTGGCGTCCTAACATCCAGCCGACTGTATTCATGAAGAAGTCGACATTGCCAGGAATACGGACATAAAAATTATTCACAAAGTCCGAATCGCCCAATACGACTAGTTTGCCCGACCGTTCGGCACCGATCTCAGCGACCGCTGCGACCGGGATGGGGCCGCGTTCGTCCTCGCCCTCTTTGAAATACAGCCCCTCTTGTTCGGCACGGTCTCTATTCTTGAGGGCCCAACTGCCCTCGCTGGAAAAGGCAAATGGGATGGCCTGGCCGTCCTGAACACGGATCGGACGGGTGTAGGGCAGAATTGGCGAGCCGCTTAAACGGCGCGGAAAAATTTCTTCGGCAAAATCCGAGATAATCGGCATCAGTGGCTCTCCACCCGCCACGCCGCGTTCTTCATCAATCACCACGTCTTCATCAAGGCGCAACCCGAACTGAGTCAGGTAGGCGGACAGATGGGGCACGGTGAAGGGATCGAGCATCAAGAAGGTGTTACCGCCGGCTTCGAGATAGCCCGTGAGGGCCGTTAACTCGGCCGGCGCCAGATCTTCCTTGGGACCGCTGACAATGACGAGGTCGGCGTCGGGCGGGACCTGTTGTGTCTGGAGCAGAGCCAGAGGACGGACCTGATAGTTTTCGGTTTCCAGGACCTGCCGGACCACTCCATACCCGTTGCGTTCTTGGCTATCGCCCGGATTATTCTCGCCGTGACCAACTAGGAAGTAGACGGTTTTCTGACGCTGGGAGACGCGTAGCAGCGCGTTCAACATGCGTTCTTCGTCCACCATAGGGAGGGTCACCCGGTTGTCCGCCGACTCCAGAATGACCGTTCCGTAGGCTGTTACCCCATGGCGTTGGGCCAGACCCGGGGTGCGGTCCAGATCGTATAAACGGTACTGGAACAGCCTGTTTTCCTGGTGCATCAGGCTGAGCAGCTCATCGTGCTTTTCGCGGTCGCCGCGTCGGTAAAAGACGGTGGCTTGGATGGGGAAGGTGATAGTGTCCAAGATTTGTACCGTGATGGGAGCTAGGCTGTATTTTTGGCTGGGAGTGAGATCAAAGCGTACATTCCAACGGCTGAACAGGCTGCCCAGCGAAAAGACGATCACCAACACGAGCCCGATCTCAAGCCCTAACAGGCAGCCACGCCGAACGGTCTCTGCGCCCGGCCACAGACCAGTACCGAGGGTCGATACACCGAGGTCTTCTAACGTGTCCCGCGCCATTTCCGCGACTCCATGGATCGTAGGGTTAAATATAAAAAGACCAGGGTGACGATCACAAAGAAGAAGACATCTTTGGTATTAATCACACCCTTCGCAAACGGCTCAAAGCGATCAAACAGGGAAATCCCCAGCAGTTCGTCTCCGACCGCCTCTTCATTCCAGGTTAAAAACCACCACGAGACGAGCACCGCATAGGTCGACATGGCGCTGACCAACTGATTTTCGGTCAGCGACGAGATAAACGTGCCGCAGGCAATAAATGACGTACCTAACAGCAGAATACCGAAATAGCCTGCCAGGGGTGGTCCCCAGGCAAAGGCATGAATCGTTGACAGTAACAGCGGATAGAGCAGGGTGGCGACGACCATCAAGAAAAATACAAAAAAACAGGCCAAGAACTTGCCCAGAATGATGTGGGAGTCCTTGAGCGGGTAGGTCCACAGTAATTCGATCGTGCCCAGCTTTTTCTCCTCGGCAAACAGGCGCATGGTCAGCAACGGCAGGATGAGCAGGCTAAAGAAGCGTACGTCCTGAAAATAGTAGAACCACAGCGAGGTGGTGATATCCATAAAGTCACCGAACAGATCATAAAAAATCATGTCGGTGTAGAAAAAATATCCAGCCAGGACCAGAAAGGCTCCGGACAGAGCATAGGCGATGAACGAACCGTAGTAGAGTTGAAGTTCTTTTTTGAAAACGCACCAGAATTTCATTGTTCTACTCAGGCGAAAGGGGCTGTTCCTACTGTCGTTCTTCCTGCGCCGCCTGCCGGACCAACTGCAAATACATATCCTCCAGGGTTGGCTCCAGAGAGCGAATTTCCAGCAAACCGCCCCCCTGCTCAAGCACGGTCCGACTAATCTCGGTTCGTACATCCTCCCCCTCATGTTCAACAATCCAGCACCTGGACCCGTTTCCGTCGGGGTGGATGGCTTCGCTATTCTGGTCCAGACGCACCTGCACCACACCAGGGAGACGGCTCAAGGCTTTTGGAACAGATTGGGCATGGGTGCCGGTCACCGTAACGCGAACCTGGCGATTTCGGCGCAGCTGGACGCGCAGGGTTTCGAGAGATTCTGAGGCAAGAATACGGCCTTGATTGATAATAATGACCCGATCACACACCGAGCTGACCTCGGACAGGATATGGGTCGACAGAATGACTGTCCGCTCTGAGCCCAGATCACGGATCAATTTGCGAATCTCCACCACTTGGGCTGGGTCAAGACCAATAGTCGGCTCATCAAGGATCAGGACCTGGGGTTTATGCATCAGAGCTTGGGCAATACCGACCCGTTGACGATAGCCCTTAGACAGGTGGCCGATGATGCGGGTACGGACCTCTTGTAAGCCGCACGCTTCCATGACCTCGCCGAGTGCTCTCTTGCGCTCAGACCGGGGGACGTCTTTTGCCTCAGCCACAAACTTGAGAAAGCTTTGAACCGGCAGGTCGGGATACACCGCTACACGTTCGGGGAAATAGCCGACTAGCTCTTTGACCTGGTGGGCGTGGGTGACGACGTCATGAGCGCCGACGCTGGCTCGCCCCGAGGTTGGCGGAAAAAAGCCAGCCAAAATACGCATGGTGGTGCTTTTGCCAGCTCCGTTTGGGCCTAGGAAACCGACCACTTCGCCACGAGAGACCTGAAAGGAAACATTGTCAACGGCCAGAATAGGACCGAAGCGTTTGGTCACGTTTTCGACGCTAATCATACTCATAGTGGCATAACCTCTAAACCGGCACGATTATTCCTTCCTGGTGGGCGGGGAGAGTCTTCGTCATTGGCGCTCAGCCGACCCCCCGCTTGCCGATGACGGCTTCACCCAAACCGTCTCAAGCAGGCCTTCGCGGTAAGCCCCGCGCAAGGCCCCATACTCATGACTGTATCAGGCGCGTATCCACTATCATTGCCCATTTTTATCCGAACCCTGTTTCGCCCGCTCCTGCTCCTCTTGCGCAGCCGAACCCCGGCCATCGTAACCAAAAAAAGACAGCGCCAAAAGCAACACGGGCGGCGCATCCGCCGCCCGTGGGAGAAGTTCCCGTGGACAAACGCCCACGGGCTTACCAGCTAGGAGTGACTCAATTTAATAGAGCAAGTACTGGAGCTCAAACCAGACACTGTCCTTATTCTTGAAGAAGCCGATTCCGGTGTATTTCCCGTCAATGAAGTTATAACGGATGCTGAGCCGGAACGGATCCCAGAACCACCAGTCGAGACCGGGCTGCAGCAGGTAGGCACCCGCCATATCGTAGAAAACGACAAACCGGGGTCGGACGTTACCCGCGTTATAACTGGTCGTGATCGCCAGGGTGAATACCTGCGAGATGGACTGCAGCTGCAACAGGCGCTTGAAATCACACGGTGGGGTGCTTCCTGGCGCGGTCGCATTGAGACAGGCAGTGGTGCGGTTGCCGGTGCCGCCGATACGGTCTGCAAGCTCTTCCTCGCCCGGTCCGGTCGGCGCGGCCGAGCGCCGCGTCACACCGATTGAGTGGGTATCGTTATCCCGCCCAACCGGGACGCCCTTCTTGTAACGCTTGACGTTGTTGGTGTGGCGGTGGAAGTACTGGCCCGAGAACACAAAACTGTTGTTCTTGTTCAACCACCGAATCCACTGAATGTGGTCGATGCCGAGGACAAACGCCCACTGGTCACGGCTTGAGTGGTGACCGCTGCGGCAGCCTCGAATGCCCTGCGGACCCCAGCCCATGTGATCGTCGCAGTTGCCTTCGCTGGCCGAGAGCCCGTCTGCGAGGTAGCGCGGATCGTAGAGCGTATGGGAGGTGATGCCCGCCGCGTGTAAGGGCCGGGTCATGAACCGTTGCATATTGACCAAGGATTCGCTTCCACCAGCGTACTGCTCCCGTAGTAGGTTGTTGCGGGTGTAAGTGAACTCAGCCCGAATCGTTGTGTACAGGTAGAACAGCGGACTGCTGCTGTCCACAAACATGCTGGTCAAGGCATTCAGCGGAAAGGACAGACTCCCGCCAGTGATCTGCACCCGCTTGGCGTGAATCGGGACGGGCAGGGTTCGTTCAACGGTACAGGGAACTCCGGCAAAGAGACCGCCCGGGCCGCCTCGATTACACGGATCGTTCGGTCCCCAGGGGTTATTCTCTGGGGTTGCGTCTAGACCCGTTAGGGCTGTGAACGCATCCGGTAGCGAGTCATAGGCTAAGTGCATTGGTGTCGGTGAACCAATCGTCGCATCACTCAGGACGCTGTCCGACCAGGTGTAGTAGTGGGCCAGAGAGAAGGTAAAGTCGCGAATCGTCCCGATGATCCGCGCGCCCCCGCGGCTGTCGGATAGGCTGCTGTGCGGTCCGTGCGCTCGGGTCGAGCAGTTAAACTGATTGCCGTTGGTACTAAGACCCAAGTTCCCGGCTTTCTTGAGCGCTTGGCCGTATATTGGCCCACCGCACGGCATGCGATGCACACTGACCGGTGAGGTGTTGGTCCGGACGCTCCACATGCCGCCCTGGTGCAGGGCCGGAACTGCGGCCGTCCGATGGTCGGGGGAAACAAAGGCTTCTAGAGTCAGGTCCTGAATCGGCCCAACTCTGCCAAAGTTCCACTGTCCCCGCAACATGAACAGTGGGATCCGTCGCTCGTCCAGAGGAGTGGTAAAACCGCCAAACCCGTTGTCAAGGGGGTTGATCTGGTCGAGCAGACGGAACGAATCCGCTTCACCCCAGGACAGGTTTTGGCGCCCAATCCGTAAAAACAGCGGTCCTTTGGTGATGTTGAAATACCACTCAAACAGCCGTAGTTGCTGGACCTTCTTCTCCAGAAAATTTTGGCTGGAGACATAGCCAAAGTTTTTGTAGCGGGCTAATTCGCCGGGGTACTTTTCGATGTAATAATTGCCAGTGGCATTCTGCCGCTGGCCGTAGTACTTATCCCAGAACTCGGTGCCGCCGCCGCCGTCGAGTTGCCGCCGGGCCGAAGCGCCGCCATACTCCCAGATGCCCTCAAACTCTTCGCGCAGGTTGAGATAGTAATCAAAGGCGTCCAGGTTCGCATACTGGAATAGAGTGCCTATGGTTGGGAACTCACGTGACAAGCGGTTCAGATTATGACGCCACTCCAGAGTCAGGTAGTTGCGGTGCTGAACTACATTGCCCCGTTTCCATAAACCTTTGCCGGTCCCGATCTCGTCGCCTTTACCGGTTTGAATAGTCGCTCGGGTATAGGCTTGACCAGACAAGCTCATTTCCCGACGCTCATCAAAGTAATATCCCCACGCGCTTGGTGCGGATAAGAGTAGGACAACCCCCGCGGCTAACAGCCGCCTGAATCCCTGCCTGTACCTCCTCATAAAGAACCCTCCTTGTGTTCGGCAAGTCTCCTATCTGTATGTGATCTTTTGGCTAGTCCGGAGCAGCCTCCCTTCTTCCACCGCAGCCTGGCATACACCCATGGGAAATGATTTGTCAAGCTTTCCTAAGCTCGTAGCTCCATCCCAATGTTGTGGCGGGTCGACCACATATGCTCGCCAACGGCCACGACTAAGGCTAAAATGCCCAGGGTCAGCAGATCGGCGTGGTTGGTGTAGACCAGGAGCGCCGAGGGAACGGCGATACAGGCCAGAATGACAAGCATGACCTTGTTAGGCAGAGGAAAGCGTGGCTTAAGTAGGGAGACCGTCCCAGGGATAAAGGCCAGCGCGCCGACCACGTGGAAGAACAACAACAGGGTCAGCAGCACGGCCATTTCCGACTGGAACTTCATGGGAAAAAATATCCAGAAAATAACGCTGACCGTCAGCGTCGTGCCGGTGAACATGATCGCCCGGCCGGTAGTCATCAGGGCCTCTTCAATGGCCCTGTCGTGGTCACCGAACCTCTGATACTCCTCAACAATCCGTGACAACACGTAATAGCCATAATCAATACCGATGCCGATGCCGACCGCGGCGACCGGCAGCGAGTTGATATTGGCGTCAATGCCCATGCCGTACATCAAGCCCTCGGATAGTGGCTGGGCCACAATCGAGGGAATCATCACAATCAGTGCACCAACCACCGAGGCGTAGGTGAGCATGCTCAGGGTGAACACGGTGACCATGACCAAGATCAGATTCCACTTGTACGACCACTCGACCTCGTCGTTGATAGCCGCCAACACCCCGAGCAGGCCGCCGGCTAGCCGGAAACGCAGGTCTTCGACCGGATTGTTGTAGATGAACTCCTCGGCCATGGCAATCGAGCCGGTGACAGTGGCGTGGTTGTAATCCTTGTAATAAATCGTGACAGTGGCGTTGGTTGAGGTCTTATCGATAAAGCGATCAAGATCGTCCGAGCCGACTGTGTTGAGGAACTGATAGAAAATATTGCCTACGTCACGCGGGTTGTTGGGGATGATTGCCCACTTGGGGATACCGAGCTGAAACAGCTGATACAGCCGTCGGGCCCAGGTGGTGATGCTGATGCTGCCACCGACCATCTCCTGCTCCTGCATATAGCGTTGGAATTTTTCCAGGGTCAGCAACGCCTCAGGATCTTTGATCGCGCCCTCGCGTTGGCCTTCGGCAATCACGATGAGGCGCGAGGCGCCAACAAATTGGTCGTTTACCTTATCGTACGAGACGTTGTACTCGTGGGTGTCGTATAACAGGGCTTTCCCGATCGACACATCGCCAATTTTGAGAAATTGAGCGTAAAACATGCCGCCTAGCAGGGCGACTGAGAACGAGCCAATCACCGCCCAGCGGTAGCCGCCATAGCTGATCTTGACCATGAAGCTGTTGATCGTGTTGTACAGCTTGTCCGAAAACCGGTGACCCGCTTTGGGATCGTGGGGTGGGGGGGGGATAAAGGACAGGATGATCGGGTGTAGGGTGACGACACTAATGGAGATGGTAAAGATCCAAAAACTCGACACATAGGCCAGCTTCTGAATCAGCGGAATATGGGCCACCGCTAGAGTGAGAATGGCCAGTCCGTCTGAGGCGATCGACACCAGAGCCGGGCTAAATAGGCTCAAGTACGACGACAGAATAGCTTCCTGTTTGTCCTGCAGGCGGTGGTACTCTTCGTGGTAGCGTTCCATCGACTGCACAGAGTGGGACAGGGCCCGGGCGGTGATCAAGACTAGCACGACCAGGACGAGCGGGTCGAGGTTAAAGCCAAAATAACCGGCAAAACCCAGAGCCCAGACCGAACTCAACAGGCCTGAAAACAGCGGAACCCACACTCCGGTAAAGGTCCGAAAGTAGAACCATAACATGGCCAAGATAGCGGCCGTGGTCAGTCCAATCACAAACAGGATGGTGTTCTTGTAGCTGAACACCCAGGCGTACAGCATGGGGAAGCCGGTGACGTATACTCGATGCTTGCCGTCGGACTCTAACTCCGCTTTGAGGGCCTCCATGCGGCTGAAGAGATTCTCAAAGTCAATGCCCTCCTCCCAAAAGCCGGCCGTGATCAGGGCCGAGGTATTGTCATCGGCGACGTAGAACCGGTGCACGCCCTCGTTGGTATACACCGCCTTTTTGATCGGTTTGACGTCGTCGGATGTTTTTGGCGGCGCCGGATACATAATCGGATACGCAGTAATGGCGGCGCCGCTGATTTGGATATTGCGCATCTTGGGGTGGGTGAGCGACAGAATCTGATAGGGGTTGACTCCTGCGGTTTCTAGGACGTAGCGGGTCGCCTTATCGATCTGATTAATCGAGTGGACGTTGAAAATATCGCCCTCATTAACCTCAATGACGACGCTCAGAATATTGGCCGTGCCAAACATCCGCCGGTACTCTTGGTACAGCTGGATGTATTCATGGGTCGGCGGATAAAAGTCAAAGAAGTTGGGCTGGACCTGCATCTTGGTCACGTGAAAACCTAGAAAGAGGGTGGCCACCGTCAGGCCGGCAAGTACATGCCAGCGGAATCTGAGCAGAAAATGGATGTATGCTTCCATCCAACTACGCGGGAGCATAAGAGCCTCCTTAGGGCATAAACCGTAAGGACCTACGCCTTTTAGCGTTTAAATCGGTTGCCGTAATCAACACTATTGCCGTCAATCCGCAGGACCAACCCGTTCGAGCCGGCAATAATGCCTTTGGAATCGGACGGGCTCAGCGATATACCCATCATCCAGTACAGGGCCAGTTCTTCGGGCGTGTCAAACAGCGTCCAGTTCCTGCCCCCGTCGGCCGAGTGCAGAATTACCCCCTCGTCGCCAACCGCCCAGCCGGTCTGGCCGTTAAGGGCGAGATTGTACAGCGCGGTTTGAATCGGGCTCTCATACCGCTGCCAGGTTTGACCACTATCGCTGCTCTGCACAATCGTGCCGTCCATCCCGACGGCGCAGAGCTGGTTTTCATCAACAAAACCGACGCTTAAGAGAGAGCTTTCGGCACCGGTTTCTTTTCTTGTCCAGGTCTCCCCGCTGTCTTCGCTAACTAAGATGACGCCCATCTCGCCGGCAACCCAGGCTTTGCCCGAGGGATGCATGGCGACCCCGTACAAAAAGACGTCTTCGCCGAGCGAACGGTCGCTCCAGCTCTGCCCGCCGTCCACGGTCTGTAGGACGACTCCGTAATCCCCGACCGCAATGCCGCGTTGGTTGTCTACAAAGGCGAGATTGAATAAGTGATGAGTCGTCCCGGTGACCTGGCGCTGCCAGTTTTTCCCCCCATCGGTGGTGTGGAGGATGAGCCCGGCTTTGCCCGAGATCCAGCCCTCTTGCTCGGTGACAAAACTGACACCGTACAACGGATCAATATAGCCGCTGTCCTGTTTTTCCCACTGCCGGCCGCCGTCGGTGGTGTGGTAGATGGAACCAAAACTCCCGACCGCCCAGGCCTTTTCGGCATTAAACAGAAAGGTGGCATAGATATGATCGCGGATACGGTCAACCGGTTGTGCGTTCACGGCTCGCGAAGCGCCACCAAGAAGTGCCAGCGTGAGGCCGACTCCTAACAGGTGTCGGAGTGCAAAAGCATTCCTCATCATGGACAGCATTCCTCCCCTAATGCGAGTGTAGGGGTAACGCAAGCGTCGTCCCTACTGCCAGACGCTCTCCTCTTAGACTACGGAAGAAAGAATTGTCAACAGCTCGGTCTAAATTTCTAACTGCTGAGTCAAACTCTTCGACTAGCGAGGGAGGGGTGGAATCTGCCCACCCCTCCCTCGCTCCTGGGAGATGAGAGTGGTATATTCGGTACGCTCTCCTTGGGAGGAGATGTATGCCTGGAGACCGATGGGTAGAGCGGTATTGTCGGTTTTTATTGCGCCGGCGGTGGATGGTCGTCGTGGTGGGCACGGGAGTGCTGGTATGGGGAGCGTCCGCCGCTCAACAGCTCAGTCTGAGCGCAAGCATAGCGGACTATTACCCCGACCGGCACCCCCATATCCGTCTGTATCAAGACTTCCCCGAGATGTTGCGGATGACCAATGCCGTGGTCGTGTTGGTTTCGGTTAAAGACGGAGACCTCTACAACACCGAGACGCTGGGCAAGATTCATCGCCTGACGGTCGGACTGCTCGAAACCAAGGGGGTTAATCCGAACGAGGTCCTGTCCCTCACCCACAGTCGCCTCACAGACATCAAGGTCCGAGATGGAATGATCAATATCCTGCCCGTTGTCCGCACGCCCACCCAGCCCCAGAGCCCGCAAGAATTGGCCCGGATCAAGAACGCGGTGTATACCAACCTGGGCATCCGCGGCGTGTATGTATCCGAGGATAATAAGACTACGCTCATCCGGGCCGGCTTTTGGGAGGCCGAGATCAACCCTCACATGGTGTTGAGTCGCCTGCGGCGCTTTGCCGAGCAAGAGCGAGACGCTAACACCGAGGTGACCTTTGCTGGCAACATTGTCCTGGCCGGGTGGTTGATTGAGAGTGGTCCGCGGGTGCTGCTGGTGCTGGTGCTCAGCGCCCTCACCGCGCTGCTCCTGGCCGGAGTGTGTGGCATCCTGCCGGGGGCGGTCCATACTGTGGGGGGGGTGCTGATCGTCTCGGGTCTGGCTGCGGCGTGTGGATTTGGCCTGCTGGGCAGTACGGGGCGTTCGTTCGAACCGCTGGCCTGGCTGATGCTTTTCCCGCTGACCGGCCGCGGCCTGTGCCTAGTGTTGGGCTGGACGAGCCGGGTGACGAGCGAGGGTCGGGGAAATCCACAGTCCTGGGCGGTCGTACAGACCGCCCAGGCACTGTGGCGTCCGTGTACCTCGGCCTTGGTGATAGACGGGCTGTCTCTCGGGGTGCTGGTGTGGTGGTCGGACGTGCCGGCCGTGCGCACCTTTGGCCTATTGGGCATAGCGTGGCTGATTGGCCTGCTGGTGTCGGTGTGGCTGGTCCTCCCGGTGTGGTCGGCCGGATTCCGGCGCGGCGTGCTCAGCCCCGGAGAGCTACCGTTGATCGCCCGCTTTACTCCGCGCCTGCGCAGCATTGGTCAACCCCGCGCGATGACCCGGACGGGATGTATTGCGATTGGCTTTTTCGGCTTACTGGCCGCTCTCCAACTCGAAGTCGGACGGTCGATGCTGGGCAGCCGGCTTTTTCCAACCGAGCATCCATATAGCCGCGCCTTTAGTCTGCTCAACCAACATTTCATCGGTATCAATCAGCTGATCGTGGTCGCTCATACCCCCAGCGAGGCCGGGTTTCGCGATCTTGGCGCCCTGCAGATCCTTGAAGCCTTTCAGCTCGATATGGCCGCCGACCGGCAGTTTGGTGGGGCGGTAACGGTGCCCGGTTTTGTGAAGTCCATCACCCGCATGTTTCACGAAAATATTCCTAAATGGGCGATGCTGCCGGACGATATCAGCTCAACCGGACAGATCATCTTTCGGATCGTGGCCGGGGCAACCACGCCGAGCGAGGTGGAACGCTTTCTGTCAACCGATTTCCGTACCACCGCAGTCACACTCTTTTATCGGGACTATTCGCCGGGGCTGGTCAAGCGCACCCTGGCCCGTATCCGCTCCTTTGAGGGACCAAGTACGGGTGTGCCGGTCGAGTTTCGTTCTGGCGGCGGCTTACTCGGGCTGGTGGCCGCTCTCCATGCTGGGGTGGCGCACGGGTATTGGTCTCTGTTCATCGCGTTGGTTGGCCTGGCATTTTGCGGTGGACTGATCGGGCTGGGCAGTCTGCGCGCGGCCGGCCTGCTCAGCCTGGCCGTCGTGTTGTCGCAAGCGGTGATGCTGGTCGTGCTGTGGGTGGCCAATATTGACCTCAACATACATACCCTGCCGGTTGTCTTAGCCGCTATGGGCACGATTGTGTTGCCGGCCAGCCTGGCCAGCAATCAGGACGACGCAGACCTCAGTCCAACCGCCCAGAACTGGGACGGGCTTGGCTATACCCTAATAGCGCTGGCCACTATCAGTGCTGGAGCGGCGCTGGTGTGGCTGTTTTCGCCGCTGCGTTTGCAGATCGAGATAGGGTTCTATCTGCTGGTCTTTAACCTGGTGAACGCCCTGATTCCGCTCCAGCTCCAGCCGCTCGGCCACCCGGTCAAGACGGGGTCGGATCCGGCTTCAGGCCAGGGGTCATGAAAGACCAAACAAGCCTGCTAGACGCCTCGGCGCTGATTCTGACCGGGGGCAAAAGCTCCCGTATGGGTCGACCCAAGGCGCTGTTGCCGTTTGCCGGAGAGCCGCTGATCACCCATACGGTGCGCCATTTAGCCACCCGCTTTGCGGATATCGTTGTAGTGGCCGCTCCGGGACAAGACCTGCCGGAGCTAGCGGCGACGCTTGTCCACGATGCGGTCGCTTATCAGGGGCCGGTCGGGGGAATCTATTACGGCTTACGGGCCGCCCGCCGGGCCGTCTGTTTCGTGACTTCGTGTGACGCGCCGTTTCTGAATCTGCGACTGGTAACGCGGCTAGTTTCCCTCAGTGTTGGCTATGACGTTGTGGTCCCAGTGTGGCAGGATCGTTTGCAGCCCCTGCACGCGGTCTACCGACGCAGTGTAATCCCTCTGCTGCAATCCCAACTCGCGCATGGCCAGTTGCGACCGGTTGCCCTGTACGACAAGGTGCGGACCAAGCGGCTCAGTCCCGAAGAAGTCCGCCGGCTTGACCCCGACGGGGACAGCTTCCGCAATCTGAATAGTCCACAGGACTATCAGGCCGCCCTGAAATTATGGTCGACCCTGCGCCCCGGTGCTAAGATGGGCGGGGCCATCTCCTGCACGGTTGAGCTGTTTGGGGTCGCTCGACTCAAGGCAAAGACCGGCCGGGTGTCTCTGAGCCTCCCGTCTGGGGCGAACCTCGGCGCTGTTCTGGTTGCCTTGGCGGACCAGCTCCCGGCCCTGCGCGGGTCGGTGCTGAGTCAGGACGCTAGCCAGCTGGGTCGGGGGTTTGCGTGTAATATGAACGGGGAGGCGTTTGTCAAGGATATCCGGACGCCGGTGCGGGAGGGAGATAGCGTGCTGATTGTGTCGAGCGATGCGGGCGGGTGAGGAAGGGACGGAAAAGTCCTCAAAAGGGCAAAGGTTGAATAAGGCAGAAGCTTCCCCCGTTCTTTCTTTTTGTCCCCCGGTTTTCTAGGATGTCTGGTATGTTTGGATTTCACGGCCGCCTGGTGTGTGTCAATCTTTCACGCGGCACCGCGGACTGGTACCCCCTGGAAGAGTCGCGTCTGCAAGCCTTTCTCGGCGGGATAGGGCTTGGCACGAGCCTGCTGTACGATTATGCCCCGCCGGGGGTTGAGCCGTTTGATGCGGATAATCCGCTGATTTTTACTAGTGCACCGCTGGTTGGCACCGGGCTGACGACCACGGCCAAATTGGCGGTGGTGACGAAGTCGCCGTTGACCGGGTGTATTGCCGATTCACTGTCGTCAAGTTTCTTTGCCCTGGAGTTAAAACGCCTTGGCGTGGATGCGTTGGTCGTGAGCGGACGGGCCGAGGAGCCGGTCTTGGTCCGGATTCAGGATGAGCAGGTCGAGATACATGAGGCGGCTGAGCTGTGGGGGAAGAGCGCCAAGGAGACGGAGGCGGTCCTGCGTGAGACGTTCCATGAAGCCGAGGCACGCGTGGCCGCGATCGGTCCGGCGGGAGAAAATCGCGTTCGCTTTGCCACGATTAGCAACGAAGGCCGCCATGCCGGACGGGGTGGAGTAGGGGCTGTGATGGGGGCAAAAAATCTCAAGGCAATTGCCCTGCGCGGACATCGTAAGACCACGGTGGCGGACCCGGCCGGCGTTGAGACCGTGGCCGCAGCTCTACGCCGGCACAGCCTCGGGCCGCTGACCGCCAAATACCGCGAGATTGGCACGGTGGCCAACCTCGCGGTCTTTAACCGCTTGGGGAGCCTGCCGGTCCGGAATTTTCAGCAGTCCAGCTTTGCCCAGGCTGAAGCGCTGAGCGGTGAGCAGCTGTTGGCCAATCATTTTAGTCGTACCCATGGCTGCGCGTCGTGTACGATCCGATGCGAGCGCTTATTTACAGCGCTGAGCGGTGCGGAACAGCGCCTTGAGTATGAAACGCTTTTTGCGCTCGGGCCGCTGTGCGGTATTGAGGATCCCGACGTCGTGCTGCAAGCGGCTGGCCTGTGTGACCACTATGGTCTGGACACGATTAGCACCGGCGGCACGATCGCCTGGGCCATGGAGTGTGTGGAGAAGGGCCTGTTTCCCGAGGCCCGGGCGGCTGGGCTGGGCTTTGGTCGGGCCAATGCCTTGTTGGCGACGATTGCGGCTATTGCTGAACGCCGGGACGTGGGAGAGCTGTTGGCTGAGGGTTCAAAGCGAGCCGCCCAACGTCTGGGGCCGGAAGCCGAGCGCTGGTCTATGCAGGTCAAGGGTATGGAGCTGCCCGGCTATGAACCGCGCAGTCTCAAAACCATGGCCTTAGGGCTAGCGGTGAGTCCGCGCGGGGCGTGCCATAATCGGTCTGGAGCATATGAGGCGGATTTTTCCGGGCAGGTCGACCGCCTGCGGGTTGATGACCGGCGGGGAGGGCTGGTGGCTGCCTCCGAGGATTTTGCGGCGGTCCTGGATTCGCTGATCGTGTGTAAGTTTCTGCGTAAATGCTTTAGCGATTTCTACCCAGAGGCGGCGACTCTGCTCAACTATGTCACCGGCTGGTCGGTGTCTGACCACGACCTACGCCGGGTCGGTAAGCGCATCAACACCCTCAAAAAGCGCTTCAACATCCGTGAAGGCTGGCAGCTACAAGACGATTGGCTCCCGCCCCGCTTGCTGAGCGAGAAGCTGCCGAGCGGGGCTGCTGCGGGTGTCGGTCTCACACCGGACGAATTGCAGCGCATGATTCAGAGCTATTATCGGGCCCGAGGCTGGCGGCCGGATGGCACGATTCCCGACCATAAACTTCACGCCCTTGGGCTCGCCTAAGCTCAGGCTGCGTTTTTCTCTCCTTAAGGGCCCTGAACGCTTTTTCTGGCCTAACATGCTCACCGTGTCTAAATCTCAAACCAGCATATTCTTTTATCGTTCGGTTTGCTACACTGCCTGTCCAGACGTGCCGGAATGTCTGCTAAGGAGGAATATATGCGTGAAACATCAAAGCGCGGACGGTCCGTCACATGTTTCTTCGCCGCCCTCGTCCTGGTGGGGAATTGGGCCGTGTCTTCTCCGGCCCGTGGCGCGGCAGATCAGAGCTATCAGGCCCTGGTGAATTGGCTCGAACACTACCGGGAAGCCCCGGCGACGTTTGAGCCCGGCCACACCCTGGGCTTCCAAGACCGCCACGCGCTGGAGCCGTTCATCCCCCAGTCGGCCTGGGCGTATTACTTCTTTGAGGCCATGGAGATGGAGATCGCCGCCACGGGCGACTATCCGCCGCCGCCGGAGTGGGGCCACCAGGTCGTACCCGGCTATGCGCTGGATGCGCAGGGGGTGCTGGTGGATTTTCAGGGCGGCGGGTTTCCGTTTCCAGATATTGCCCCTGCTGATCCGCAGATCGCGCTCAAGGTCATCTGGAATATGCTGTGGCGGCCCGGGCAGGATGATTATATGATGCCGATGGTGGCCTGGTCGCGGAGCGAATACGGCCAGCTGGATCGGGAGTTCGAGTTTACCGCGGTCAATGCCGAGTATGCGCGGGGGACGCACTGTCTGGTGCCGGGGTATGAAGAGGTGCGCCGGAAGTCCTTGATGGAGTTCCGGTCCCCGCGGGATATGACGGGGGCCAAGAACCTGTCCATCACCTATGTCGATCACTACAAAGAAGACAGCGGCTGGACCTATCTGCCGGCGCAGCGCAAGCCGCGCCGCACCCTGGCCTCGGAGCGCACTAGCGAGATGATGGGGATGGATTTTACCCCGGAAGACATGATGGGGTTTGGCGGCAAAATTTATGAACAGGAGTGGACCTATTTGGGCCGCAAGCCGGTGCTGGCGACCATCAATGTGGCCACCAACCCAGAGGCGGGTGGGCCCCATCTGTGGGTGCCGCACAAGGCCCGCTGGGAGGTGCGCGACACCCACGTCCTACGGATTGACCCGAAGAGCGAGACCCATCCGTACAGCCACAAGATCGTGTTTATTGACACCGAAACCTACTGGACGCACTGGATGGTGGCTTTTGACCGGCGGGACGACAAGCTCCTGCGGCTGAGTCAACACTTTCTGAAATACTCGGAGAGTTATGCCGAGGAGCCTGCCCGGCAGGCCCCGTATCTGGAGCAGGACTTCTCCAAGAATGTCGGTCACCAGGTCTTTCTTCATGTGGGCGAGACGAGCATCAACGCCAAGAAGCCGCACGCGACCTACACGCACTGTTATGTGCTGAAGCGGACCTTCTCGCCGGGGCGTGCCAAGCAGTTCTATTCGCTGCGCAACATGGTCAGCGGCCGGCGCTGAGGAGGCTGATGATCATGAAGCAATGGTGTGCCGGAGTTGTCTGCCTTGGTTTGGGACTTGGTTTGGGGTTTGGTCTGCTGACTGACGCCCAGGCGCAGGAGCAGACTTTTCGTCAGCGTGTCATGCAGCGTTTTTTCCTGTATGAAGCTGGCACGCCGCAGGTCGCCGGCGTTCGCCCCGGCATGACCCTGGACAAGACAAACGCCAGCGCCGCCGCTGCGGTGCTGCCGCCCGAGATCCTGAACCAAATCAGCGCCGGAGATTTCTCGATCGTCGTCCAGGAAACGACCAGTCTGCCGACCCGCCAGGCGTTTCTCGACGCCACCTTGCAGCACGCCCAAGGAGTGGTTGTTGGCGAAGACATTCTCCAGAACTATGTATCCGGCCTGCCCTTTCCCATCCTGGAGGCCGACGACCCTCAGGCCGGTCTCAAGGCGATGTGGAATCTACGCTACCGTGATCAGGGCGATACTAGCCAGATGTGGGCCATTAATTCCCTGTTGAATACCGCCGGCACGGTTGAACGCAGCACCCGGTTTGCCTTTCTGTCGCTGTACGGCATGCACCGGCCCGACCCGGCCTGGAATGTTGCCCAGTGGGAGCGTCAAGGGGTGTACACCAAACGCTATTCCCTGATGGTTGCGCCCTCTGACGTAGAGGGCAATCAGCTGGTCGGTATCACCTATGACAACGACGCCCGGCCACAGGATCAGTGGGCCTACGACCCCAAGAGTCGGCGGACGCGCAAGGTAGTCTATAATCCATATGTCTCGCCCGAACGGGGTGTCTTGCTGATTGAGGACCGGTCTGGTTTTCTGGGCTATATCGCTGACTACGAGTGGACCTTTGTTGAAGAAAAAGTCGTGCTGGCCCCCGGCCCGATTAAGGCCGATAGACCGACCTGGGGCGGCAAGGCCAACTGGTACCTAGTCGATCCCTGGGAGCTACGCCTGGCGGTCGTTGTTGAAGGCAAACCCAAGAGCGCTCACCCCTTGTACAGCCGCCGGGTGCTGTATATCGATGCCCAGACCGCACTCCCGCTCTACGCCCTGACCTACGACCATAACGGAAGTCACAAGCGGACATTTCTGATCGTTGCCCGCCACCCCGAGTATGACCCGTGGGACAATAAGGAGTGGTTTGCCCAGATTGCTGCTCAGGGGTCAATCGACTACCAGCTACAGCGTGCCAATACCTTCGAGATCTACAAAATTTTCATTAATCGACCGATGAGCGCCAACAAATTTAGCGTGATGACGCTGATGTTGCAGGGCAAATAGTCTAGGGGACAAACAGGGAGAGCCAATCTCCCGTTGTTACCCTCTCGCCTCAGGCGTGGGTCTGAACAAAATCGAGCACGACCGACGCGGTTTGCTGGGGCTGTTCAATCATGTGGTATGTCCCGCCGCCATTGTCGATCAACCTCACCTCGGCCTGCGGGCAGTGACGGGTAAAGGCCTCAAGCGCGGCTCTCTGATTGGGCATAGCGGCTCCGAGTTGACCGGAGTTGCCCATCAGGACCAGCACCGGCATGCGGAGCTTGGCCACATCGGCCGCAAGGTCGGTATGAGCAAAAGTGTCTAAAGTTTTGGCCAGCGAAGCCAGCGTAAAGTTGCGCTTAAAGGACTCGATTTCAAACACGGCTAGCTCGTTGGCCAGGCCGCCGAATACGTTCTGCTCGGCGCAACCGATCCACTGCGTCAGACGTCCCAGCGCCTCATAACCAAACGTCTCGGCAACGTCCTGAAAGAGCTGAAATACGCGCCGGCCAGTCGGGCTAGAGACGACCCCAGGATAGGTGACGACACTTTTGACTCGGTCGGGATAGCGGGCGGCAAACCGAACCGTCAGCGAAGCCCCGGTCGATGTCCCCCACAGATGCACGGCGGACAGACCGATGTGATCAAGAATGACGGCCAGGTCATCAACCCAGCGGTCGAAGGGATAACCACCAGGCCACGCCCGATCGGACCGACCAGCTCCTCGATAGTGCCAGTCAATGACTTGTAGCTGAGGAGTGAGCAGGGGACGGATTTTGGCAAACTGGTCGTCGAGTAGACCAAACCCTCCGCTCACCACCAGAGGCTCGCCCGCCCCGCGGACGGCATACCACAGCTCTACTCCCTTATCGTTGGCAAAGGACATGGTGTGTTTATTCTCCCCAAAATCGTCTCTTGACCCAGCCCTGATCAAATGGCGTCCAGAAGTTCGGGATCAGGCGGAGCTCGTGTATTTTCCACTCGCCGTTCTGCCGCACATACTCTTCTTCGTAGTAGGCCGAACCCCAGACCGCCTGCGGCCCGCCTGCGGACAGCATGGTACACGGCTCTAACAGGTACCAGCGACCACTGGCCCGGTCGCCATCGACCTCAATCTGGGGGTTCATCACATAGTGGACGGCAAACGACAAGCTTTTGGGAATGGCGCGGAAAAAGGTCCGGATCGCCTCGTGGCCCTCGTAGTGGCCAAAACTGCCGCCGTCCCAGGTAGCGTCTTCAGTAAAACAGCCGACAAACGCCTCTTCGTCGCGTTCATCAGCGCCCGCGCAATAGCGAGCTTTGAGCTGCTTGATCGCTTCAATGTCTTCCAAGGTCTGGATACGGTGGTCGAGTTCTTCGAGTTGCATGGCTGCTCCCTCCTTGCGCTGAGCCGAGCTTAGCCCTTCGACCCGCTTTGGGTCAAGCTGACCCTCCCCTCTGCGCCTTGACGCCCCTGCCTTTTCCTCTTACACTCCGGGCTGGAATGGGAGGTGGGGTAATGGAAAAAGACGAACCTGCACGGGTGCTTGTGCTCCACGGCCCAAATCTCAACATGCTCGGGCTGCGCGAACCCGAAATTTACGGTTCTACGATACTTGCCGACATCGATGCCAGTCTGCTTGAGTTAGGCCGCGAGTTAGGGCTTGAGGTCGATATCTTTCAGTCCAATCATGAAGGCGCCCTAGTTGACCGTATTCAAGCGGCGCGGGAGCAGTACGGGGCGATCCTTATCAATGGCGGGGCATATACGCATACCAGTGTGGCCCTCCTAGATGCGCTGCTGTCGGTCAGTTTGCCGGTCGTTGAGGTCCATCTGTCGAACCTCTATAAGCGCGAGGAATTTCGTCACCACTCGTACATCGCTCGGGTTGCCGTTGGCCAGATCTGTGGCTTTGGAGCCGAGAGTTACTTGTTGGGGCTGCGAGCTGTGGCCAACATACTGCACAATGGAACTTGACGATATCAGAAAGCTCATTGAGCTGATGGAAGAAAAGGGTTTGGCCGAGCTGGAACTCAAAAATCGACTGGGTGAGGTCCGTCTCGTCCGGGGAGGAGCCCGCTCGAGCCAAGCGGCTGAGCCAGTGGTTGCGCTACCCGCTGCCGCTCCGGCCACTATCCAGCCGCCCAACACCGCAACGTCGGAGCTAGTCGGGTCGGGTCTGGCTATTTATTCGCCAATGGTCGGCACTTTCTACCGCGCCCCAAACCCAGATGCCGACCCCTATATTGAGGTTGGAGCCGTTGTTGAAAAGGGGGCGGTGGTCTGCATCATCGAAGCTATGAAAATGATGAACGAGATTCAGGCCGAACAGCGTGGACGGGTGACCAGGATCTTGGTCGAAAACGCCGAGCCGGTTGAGTATGAGCAGCCGCTGTTTGTCTTAGAGCCGGTCTGAAACATAGAGGGCTGTGGCGGCTCTCGCAGCCCGAGATCGAATGGAGTGCGTGTGTTCAGACGAGTCTTGATTGCCAACCGGGGCGAGATTGCGGTGCGGATTATTCGGGCCTGCCGCTCGCTCGATATTGCGACCGTTGCCGTGTATTCAACGGCCGATAAGAATGCCTTATACGTTCGTCTGGCCGATGAAAGTGTGTGTATTGGGCCGCCCGAGCCAGCCAGCAGTTATCTGAATATCCCGGCGATTATCAGTGCGGCACTGTCCTTTGGTGCCGATGCGGTCCATCCGGGTTATGGATTTCTGTCGGAAAATGCGGACTTTGCCGAGGCCTGCCAACGCTCTGGGCTCGTGTTTATCGGACCCCGGGTGCGCAACATCAAACTTATGGGTGATAAACCCCGCGCGCGGCGGATTATGGAAAAAGCCAAGGTCTCGGTCCTGCCCGGTACGACCGCGGCCGTCTCGGATGTCCGCGAACTCCAGGCGGTTGCCGCCCGGATCGGTTTTCCGGTCCTGCTCAAAGCGGCCGCCGGTGGGGGGGGGCGTGGCTTGCGCGTTGCGCACGATCCGGGTGAGCTGGCAGCCCTATTTGGGATTGCCCGCGATGAAGGGGAGAAGGCGTTTGGCAATGGCAGTCTGTATGTGGAAAAGTATTTGGAGCATGCACGGCATATCGAGTTCCAAATCCTGGGCGACCAGCACCGCAACGTCATCCACCTAGGCGAACGTGAGTGCTCGATCCAGCGTCGCTATCAGAAGCTGATTGAAGAGGCGCCGTCGCCGATCTTGACCAAGAGACAGCGGGATAGGATGGGTGCCGCCGCGGTCAAAGCGGCTCAGGCTGTCGGCTATACCAACGTCGGGACAATCGAATTTTTAGCTGATGCCAAAGGTCGGTTCTATTTTATTGAGATGAATACCCGAGTCCAGGTTGAACATCCGGTGACCGAGATGGTCACTGGCATCGATATTGTCCAAGCCGGAATTCGCTCGGCCGCAGGTGAGCCCTTGGCCTGGAAGCAGCGAGAGATCACCACTCGTGGGCACGCCATTGAGTGCCGGATCGTGGCCGAAGATCCCCGCACCATGCTGCCTTCCCCGGGTAAGATTCGTGGCTATGCCGCTCCGGGTGGGATCGGTATTCGGGTCGAATCGGGTGTAACCGATGCCTCGGTGGTGCCGATGTACTACGATTCCCTGGTAGCCAAGGTAATCGCGAGTGGGGCTAGCCGTGAGGAGGCTATCCGGCGTATGCGGGCGGCGCTGGCTGAGTACCAGATCGGCGGTATTAAGACCAATATCGCTTTTCATCAGCGGATTCTACACGACCCGGATTTTCTGGCGGGCAACATCCATACCACGTATTTGGACGAGTTCCTGACCGCTCAGCAAGACGTGGATCAAGGCGCGCCGCCGATTCGGCAGGTTGCCTAACACACGCTGAGGAGCGCATCATGGCTGACGGGTGGGCGAAGACTCCTGCTGTGCGCTGCTGGGTGACAATGTTGGCGGTCGTCGGCGTTGGGCTGTGGGCCGATCTGGTCCAGGCCCAAAATCGGGGTCTGTCCCCCGCTCTGTTGGCTCAGGCTGATCCATCCCGCCCCGCCCCACAGGCGGCCGAGCCGGCCACCGGGAACGGCGGCGCTATGCTAACGACCGCCGCGCCACGGGTTGTGTTCGAACAACCGGTGTACGATTTTGGCACGGTCGAGCAGGGCGAAAAGGTGAGCCATCTGTTTCGCTTTCACAACCGGGGGGGAAGAGCCCTGCGGATTGAGTCGCTCAAGATCTCATGCGGCTGCACTGCGGCTGTCATCTCAGACCCCCTCATTCCGCCGGGCGGGCAGGGCACGATCAACGCGACCTTCGATACTAGCCAGTTTCTGGGTGAGAAAAAGAAGACCGTTATCGTGCATACCAACGATCCTGAGCAGCCAGCCACAACGCTGACCCTGCAGGGCGAGATCCGGGTCGAGGTGGCGGCCGACCCGCCCCAGGTGTACGTAGGCCGGCTGGCCTACGGCAAAGCGGTCAGCCGGCGGGTTGAGATCGTGTCCGACACCGACTCGTCAATTGAGATCACTCAGGTTACCAATACCCACCCTTCGGTCGGCGTTCGGACCGAGCCGCTTGAACGAGACGGCCAACGGGGCAAGACCTTGATCGTAACCGTGGCCGAAAACGCCCCGCTAGGGCGCCTGAACGACCAGATTACCGTGACCACGACCAGTACAAAGCGCCCGTCTGTAGTCATCCCGGTCTTTGGCAGCGTGGAGGGCGAACTCCTCGTCCAGCCGCCCCAGGTCACCTTTGGCGTGGTGCAACCAGGTCTGGCCAAGACGCGCACGGTCACCATCACCAATAGGTCCAAAACGCCGGTGCGCATCAGCCGGGTCACAAGCACGGCCAGGCGTGTGGAGGCGCAGCTGGAAACAATCACCCAGGGGGCCGAGTACACGGTTGTGGTAAAGGTTGCGGCAAACGGGCAGCCGGGCCGTATTCAGGGCGAAGTTCAAGTCTTTACCGATCACCCACTTGAAAAAGTACTCAGCATCCCGCTGTATGGGCGTGTAGCTGAGCCACCCCAGGCGATGCGCTAAGACTGGCGCGAGCTTTTATCGGCACAATTATGGCTGCTGATCCGCTTATTGCTGCTAATCTGCATCCGCTATCTGACACGCAGGCCGAGGTCCTGGCCTGCCTCCCCACGCTCAGGCCCGGTGAACGATTGCGCATTGCCGGTCTCAAAGGGGCAGCCCGGGCCTTTTTTATCGCCCGCTGTCTGCAAGACCAGCCGCGCCCAATCCTGTGCGTGCTTGACTCAGACCGGGCGGCAGAAGCCTTTGTTGAGGACTTGCGGTTGTTTTTGGGCCAGCCCGAGCCAAACGAAGCGGACGGATCCGCACCCAGGCAAACGCGGCACACTCTCCACCTCTACCCAGCTTCGGACGTGCCCGTGTTTGAGGGGCTTTCGCCCAGCAGCGATGTGGTGGCGGCGCAGCTGGAGGGGCTCTACTATCTGCTCTCGCTCAGCGCTCCGGTGATCGTTACCTGTGTTGAGGCGCTCAGCCAGCGGGTGATGCCACAGGAAGAGTTTATGGCCGCCACCCGGCGACTCGGCCGCGGCCAAGAGATAGCGCTGACCGACGTTGTTGAGGCCTTGCTAGAGTGGGGCTATCGACGCGTTCCGGTAGTTGAGGAAAAGGGCGAGATGAGTGTCCGCGGCGGCTTGCTCGACGTGTTTCCACCGCTGTCCGAGGCACCGATCCGGGCCGAATTCTTTGGCGATGTAGTGGAGTCCTTACGGACCTTTGATCCGTCCTCGCAGCGCTCACGCGCTCCGCTCGAGGAAGCCATGCTGCTGCCGATGCGTTTTTTTTCGGTGGCGCGTTTGCAGACCGCCAAACGCTCTATTGAAACCGCCCTGGCGGCTAGCGAGATGCCCCACCGCGAACAGCAACGCCTCACCGAGAATGTGAAAAGTGGCCTGTTGTTCCCCGGCGTCGAAGCTTTTCTGCCGTGGCTCTATCCGGCGTTGGAGAGCGTCTGGGACTATCTCCCGCCTAATACGCTGATCTGGTTGGTCGATCCACTGGCCTCCCAGGCCGCTCTGGAACACGGCTGGGAGATCCTCACCCAGCGGGCTGAGGCCGCCCACGCGCACGGCCATTTTGCTGCCCAGCCCGAACAGCTGTATGTGCGGCCCGATGACCTGCGTGGACAACTGGCCACCGGTCCGGTGTGTGAGTTGCCCGGTCTTGAATATGTCGAAGCTGACCACACGGTCAGTTCTTCGCTGCTGCGGAGCACCCTGCCCAAAAGCGGTACCACAGGCGGCCTGGCTGTCCTGGTAGAACGGCTGCGGCAATGGCAGGAGGGGAACACCCTAGTATTCCTAACCGTATCGAGCCGTGTCCAGGCCGACCAGCTCCAGCAGTTGCTGCTGGGCCACGATCTTGAGTCAGAAATCGTGCTGGCCACTGAGTGGTCTAAGCGCTCATCCAAGCCCGGCCGGCCACCCACCGTCGCTATTCTGATCGGTCCTGTCTCGCAGGGCTTCATGCTGCCGGCTGACGGCCTCGTGTTTATCGCTGAGGAGGAGATCTTTGGCGAGCGCCGCCACCGCCGCCGCGTCCGTCCACGGCCCGTTGCCGATTATCTGACCGGCCTGAGTCAGCTGTGCGTCGGCGATTATGTCGTTCATATCGACCATGGTATTGGCTGCTATCAGGGGCTACGTCACCTGTCAGTCGGCGACATAGAGGGGGATTATCTGCAACTCGACTACGCGGGTGGAGATCGGCTGTACCTGCCGGTTGAACGGATTAATCTGGTTCAGAAGTACGCTGGGGGAGGCGAGCGAAGCCCGGCGCTCAACCGTCTAGGCGCACAGAGATGGGAGCGGGTCAAGCGCAAAACTCGAGAAGCCATCCTGGCCATGGCCCGAGAGCTGCTTGAGATGCACGCGGTACGCGAGGCCACTCAGCGGCCCACCATGGTGGTGGACGGGCCAGAATATAGGGAGTTTGTGTCCGGGTTTCCGTTTGAAGAAACGCGCGGCCAGCGGCTGGCTATTGACGATGTCTTGACCGATCTGAGCAGCCCCAAGCCGATGGACCGGCTGGTGTGCGGTGACGTCGGCTACGGAAAAACTGAGGTCGCTCTGCGGGCCGCATTTCTGACCGTTCTGGGCGGCAAACAGGTGGCGGTCTTAGTCCCGACCACCGTTCTGGCCCAACAGCACGGCGAGACCTTTGCCCGCCGCTTTGCCGACCATCCGGTGCGGGTTGAGGTGCTGAACCGTTTTCGTTCGTCCCAGGACGCCAGAGCCGTGGTCCGCGGCCTAGCCGACGGCCAGGTCGATATTGTCATCGGCACCCATCGGCTGCTCCAGCGTGACATTGTCTTTAAGCGCCTGGGCCTGATCGTGGTTGATGAAGAGCACCGCTTTGGGGTGGTCCACAAGGAAAAGATCAAGAAACTGCGCCACTTGGTCGATGTGTTAACCCTCTCCGCCACGCCAATTCCCCGTACCCTCAATATGGGCCTGATCGGTCTTCGCGACCTGAGTGTGATCGAGACGCCGCCGGTCGACCGGCAAGCCATTCGGACCTATGTGACGCGCTTTGACGAGGAACTCATTCGGGCTGCTATTCTCCGCGAGCTGGAGCGGGGGGGACAGGTCTTTTTTGTCCATAACCGGGTGGAGAGCATTGAGCGTATGGCCAGCCAGTTGCGAAAGCTGGTGCCCGAAGCCAGTCTGACGATTGGGCACGGCCAGATGGCCGAACGAGACCTCGAAACAGTCATGCTCGACTTTCTCCACCACCGCACCAATGTGCTATTGTGTTCCTCGATCATTGAGTCAGGTCTTGATATTCCGACGGCTAACACGATCATTATTAACCGGGCGGACCAGTTCGGTCTGGCTCAGCTCTACCAGCTGCGCGGCCGGGTCGGCCGTTCGGTCCAACGCGCCTATGCCTATCTGCTGATCCCCGACCAACGCCGGCTGACCAAGGACGCCAGTCGGCGTTTGGAGGTGCTTGAAGAGCTGGACGACCTGGGCGGCGGCTTTCGCTTGGCCGCCCACGATTTAGAAATTCGAGGCGCCGGAAACCTGCTGGGCAAAGAACAGTCGGGCAATGTCGCCGCCGTCGGTTTTGAGCTGTACGCTCAGATGTTGGAAGAAACCGTCGCCGAACTCAGGGGCGGCCAGATCAAGGTTCAGATTGAGCCGGATATTCAGCTCAGCATTCCCGCCTATATTCCCGAAGCCTATATTCCGGACGTCAACCAACGTCTGGTGTTTTACAAGAAGTTGGCCAATGTCGAAACGCGGGACGAATTGGAGGAACTCGGCCAGGAGATGGAAGACCGTTTCGGTCCCCTGCCCGAACTCGTCTTGTCGCTGATTGAGGTTATGGACCTGCGCCTCGTCTTACGCACCTACCTGGTCACTGCGGTCTCGAAACGCGCCGACCTGATCACCGTCCATTTCCATCCCGATTCGCCGATCAAGCCCGAACAACTCGTCGCTTTCATCCAGCACGACAAGCGGCCGTCGAATTTGACGCCTGACCTTCGCCTGAGCCTGACGCTCAAGCCGGGTGAGGATGTCATTCGGTCGGTCAAGACACTCTTGCACGACCTAGACGAGTCGTGTTAGCCCAGGGGTCGTAGACCTCATTCAAGGAGCCCCGTAAGTACGGGTGGTCATCACCGGGCTCCTTCGGGAGACAGCAATGAAGAGTCTCGCTTTGGTGTTTGCAGTCTTGGGTATCGCAACGATCGGTCAGGCCGAAACCATCAACCGTATCGTCGCCACCGTCGACGGGCAGCCGATTACGTTCCGAGAACTCGAGGCGTTTAGTGGTCAGATGAACGACCGAGCGGCCATGATGTATCCCCAGGGAGCGGCCGGGATGACCCAGCGCGACTTTTTGGACGCCCTCCTCATGAACAAAATGATCAAGAATGAGGTTGATGCGCAGGGACTGAAAGCTACTCCTGAGGACGTCGATAGTTATATCGAACGGATTAAAAACCAGGGTCAGCTAGACGATGAACAGCTCGCCGCCGCCCTGGCCGATCAAGGCTTGACCATAGAGCAATACCGCAAACAGATCGCTCAGGAAATCGAGCAGGCGCTGTTGATGAATAAGGAGGTCAGCTCTCGGATCACTATTACTGATGAGGTTATAGAGCGCTATTACAAGGCCCACCAAGAGGACTATGCCACACCCGACCAGGTCCGTATTCGGCATATTTTCCTGCCCTTATCGCCTAGCGCCGCCTTAGGCGAGACGCTGAAAATGACAACCTTGATGGAAACGCTGCACGGCCGGGCAAACCGTGGAGAGGATTTTGCGACCCTGGCCTCGACCTACTCTCTTGGGCCAGGGGCGGACCAGGGCGGGGATCTCGGATTTTTTGAGCGGGGCCAGATGGACCAGGCGATTGAAGAGATAGCCTTTTCGATCCCAGAAGGGGGGATAAGCCAGCCTTTTCAGACTTCGACCGGAGTCCATCTGATCAAGGTCGAAGAGCGCGATACCGAAGGGGTGAGACCTCTCGCCGAAGTGCAGGAAGAGATTCGGTCCCAGCTCTACAATACGGAGCTGAGCAAGCGCTATCGCCGCTGGTTCCAGGACGATCTGCGTTTCCGTCATTATATTGAGGATTTTCTCACCGACCCGGAAGGCGTACCCTACACCGGTATTCAGCGTGCTCAGCAGGCCGAGGAAGAGCTGTTGGACGGTGAAGCCGCTTATACCGGGGATGAAGACACGGCCGAGCCGAGCGCGCCCGTTGTTGGCCAAGACGAGCCTCCTCAAAAGAGCTTCTTCAGCCGCCTGTTTGCGGATGAGGAGGAGGACAACGAAACGGCTGATCAGGGCGAGCAGACTGAGGAGGAAGAGGACGGAGGCTTTAGTCTGCTGTGGTTTTAGTTCCTTGTGTCCTCAGCCCGTACGAGGGGCGAGCGCGTGCCTAGACAATCCGCTCTACCACTCATTGGCGTCACTATGGGCGATCCGGCCGGGATCGGGCCTGAGATTGTGCTCAAGTCAGCCCAAGTCCCCAGACCCGGGCTGCGCGTTGTTGTCTTAGGCGATCTAACCGTTCTAGCTGAAACCGCCCGTCGCCTCGACGTGCCGCTCAGGGTAGTCCATTGGGCGGTGACCCAGCCGTATCCCGCAGAGCCTGGTGTGTTGCCGGTGATCCCCCTCTCTCAGCTCTCGGTCCAGCTGCGGGTTCCCGGCCATCCGACTCCAGACGGGGGCGAGGCGTCGTATCAGTATGTTGAGGCGGGCGTTGGCCTGGCTCTTGATAAGGCTATCCAGGCACTGGTGACGGCACCGATTAGCAAAGCCATGTGGCGAGCGGCCAAGCGGGACTATCCTGGTCATACCGAACTCCTGGCCAGCCTCACCCACAGTCCGGACGTTCGCATGATGTTGGTTGGGAGTCGTCTGCGGGTTGTTTTGGTCACGACCCATATTCCGTTCGTTCAGGTAGTCGCCGCCCTGTCGAGTCGCCGCATTATGACCACGCTGGTCCTCACCGCCCGCCACCTGGCCCGCTTTCACGGTCTGAGTCAACCGCGTCTGGCGGTGGCTGGGCTAAACCCTCACGCTGGCGAGGGGGGAGTGTTTGGTGACGAAGAAGACCGCCTGCTCAGCCCCGTGGTTCGACAGGCGGGTGAGCAGGGCCTGTCGGTGGTCGGTCCTCTATCGGCCGATTCGGTGTTTGTCCGAGCAGTCAACGGCGAATTTGACGCGGTGATCTGTCTGTACCACGATCAGGGACTGATTCCGCTCAAACTGCTGTCGTGGGCCGACGGAGTAAACGTCACAATCGGCCTGCCGATCGTCCGCACCTCGCCCGACCACGGCACCGCCTTTGATATTGCTGGGCAGGGCACGGCTGACCCACGCAGTCTGCAGGCCGCAATTGAGCTGGCCAGCCACATGATCGGACAGACGGGAGTCCGCGAGACGCTATGAGTCATATCAACCCAGCCATTTTCCGGGAGTACGATATTCGGGGGGTGGCCGAACAGGATTTTGATGCCGACTTTGCGTTTGCCCTCGGGCAAGCCTATGGGAGTCTGGTCGTGCAGCAGGGCAAGCAGCGGGTTGCGGTGGGTCGAGACTGTCGGCCGAGCTCCGATATCTATGCCGCTGCGCTCCGGGACGGCCTCTGTGCGACGGGGCTTGAGGTGTTGGATATTGGGGTGTGTCCGACCCCGCTGCTGTATTTCTCGCTGCATCATCATGATCTGGACGGAGGGATTCAGGTTACCGGTAGCCATAACCCGGCTGAATACAATGGATTCAAAATATGTCTTGGCAAAGTCACGCTGTACGGCCCAGATATTCAGCGCTTACGGTCTGTGATTGAACACAAAAACTTCGTCTCGGGCCAGGGCCGACAGGTCCCGACTCCGATCATTGGGCCCTACCAAGAATTTGTGAGCCGGCAGTTTGGGCGTTTGGAACGCGAAATTTCGATCGTGGTCGACGCCGGGAACGCAACCGCTGGGCCGGTTGCGCCGGCGATCTTCCGGGCTCTGGGCTGCCGAGTGACGGAGCTGTTTTGTGAGCTGGACGGCCATTTTCCAAACCATCATCCTGACCCGACGGTGCCTGCAAACCTTGAACAGCTGATCGGAGCGGTCAAAGAGACCGGCGCCGAAGTCGGTCTGGCCTACGACGGTGATGCCGACCGCCTCGGGGTGGTCGGTCCAACCGGGCGCGTCATATGGGGCGATGAGCTGATGATCTTATTCTCGCGTGACATCTTGGCTACACACCCCGGAGCGGTCATTGTGTCTGAGGTAAAGTGCTCCCAAGCGCTGTTTGACGAGGTAGCCGCTCGGGGGGGCCGGCCCATCATGTGGAAGGCCGGACACGCCCTGCTCAGAGCCAAGATGCATGAGACCGGGGCGCTGCTGGGCGGGGATCTGAGCGGTCACCTGTTTTTTGCCGATCGCTATCTTGGCTACGACGATGCGATCTATGCGTCATGCAGGATGCTGGAGCTGTTGAGCAAATCCGATCTACGCCAACTGCTAGCCGGCCTGCCGTCGTCTGTGACCACGCCTGAAATTCGGCTGACCTGCCCGGATGAGCTTAAGTTTGCTCTTGCCGAGCGGGTCTGCCAGCGCTTGCGTGGCAGTTATGACATCACGGATATCGACGGAGTGCGGGTCAAGTTTGATCACGGCTGGGGGTTGGTCCGGGCATCGAACACCCAGCCGGTTTTGAGCCTGCGCTTTGAGGCCACCACCTGGGACAAGCTGAACGAGTACCGTGCTTTTATTGAAGGGGTGGTAGAGGAGGCGCGACAAGAGCTGGCAGAATCAGAGCGATAGAAGCCTCTCGTCCCGGGGTTCAGGAAAGCCGTATAAGCCTATGGCTCTCCCTTTTTTGCCGACTTTCGTTGGTGTGTTGGAGAGTTTGGCACTTTCGGAGCAGAAAATTCACCGCCTTGTCGGCTGGCCGGTGCTTTCCCTGGCCGATTGACTGCGGCGGCGAGATATCGCCGCTTGATTGGAGGATGCGGTTGGAGGACTAGGACGAACGTTTTCGGATCAGCTTCTAGAAGCGCTCGTGACAATCTTAAAGCTGGGCCCAGAAAATAAACGCCAGAGCGCTCTGCCACTGTCGGATTGGCGAGCCCTGGCCAGTGATAGGATGCGTCTTAACGACGTCGGAGCGCATATGATTATAATGCTTGTCTGAAATTTCGTCCGGCTAGGTTTGATCGTCCGCCTCGGATTCTTCCCTAAATTCTCCAGTCGTTGGTGACCACAGGACCCAATCCCACCTGTCACCCACAGGCGTTACTTTGTTGGAGGGGACTCTCATGGAACTGTTGCCCAACGGAGAACTATCAGGACGGCGGTATTGATAAGCGAGAGTGATAGGTCCCTCATAGCCGAATGACTGAGGATCGAACATTTCCGGAGCAACAATCTCGATGTCGTGAAGAACGCCTTGCCTGTCAGGCATCGAAACATGGCTTCCAGGCTTTAGCACCCGAATGAATCCGTCCGGGATGACATTGCCCGCGACGGTTGGGACGGTGGCATCAGACAATTCCTCCCACCATTTCCTCAGATTCCTCACGACAGCCTCTGGTAGAGGCGCGTCTTGATCATCCTCGGTCAGTTCGATCGCACGTTGAAATCGTTCAATCAGGTGTCCAAGGTCTGTGCACACAGGCTCTGTCAGTCGCAGGCTGCCATAGGTGCCGTCGTAGATGACGATGGCACTGCTGACTTCTTCACGCCTATCATGCCGCACTAATGCGATGCGCGTTGCTACACAGTCCATGTCCTGCGGCGAGACGCTGTATTCTCTGAGAGCTAAGTCCTTGAGTGCAGCCGCAATTTTTTCCTTCAGCCTGTTCTCGCGGATCCAAGGTTGATCAATTCGCAGAACGATCCCGGTGGTTCGGAAGTCACGAGTCTTTGCCGTCAGCCTCGGGTTTTTCTGTCGAAGATCCCTGTAGAAGTAGTTAGTGCCGTTCTTGCTGTAACCGACCACCCTTTCGGTAACTTGAAGCTTGCACTCGCACAGGAATCCCGACTCACACTCCTTGTAATGCCCAGCCATAATTCCCTGATCCTCAACGGCAGCATTCACATACGTGTGCACCCAGAGGACGGGTGATCGGTGGCATTCGCGTCTTGGCAAGCCGAATGGAACGCTCGAAAGGAGAATTTTTCCATTCGATGACGCGATAGCTACGTGTGAGGTGCAGATAGACCGCTTCGGGGTATGCTTCGCGGATAGCCTGAGGGAGCGTAATGGAACCAATATTGTTATCAGGTGTATTTTGTACGCCCTGCAGCGTAAAGCTGAGTTCTCCGACGTTCCTGAGCGGGTAATTCAGGTGTGGAGAGTCGCCCCCGACCTGAGCGATCGGATCAAACTCTCGGGGCCGTGCGCCACCCGGACGAGCGAACTCATAGACTGTCGAGAAACCGTTAGGCCAAGTCACGCTGGCAGGTGGGCGTGTCCGTTGCACTCCTAAGGCATCAAGTTCGTCGGAGAGGCAGCGCGCGTGCATAAATTGTATGAAGCGATTTTCGAGGTATAAATGTGACGGTTCAATCGATCCCTGCCAATAATCCCTGAAGGTGCTGCCGTAACGCTGGAAGGCTTGGGCGGCCGCAAGCACAGCGAATAGGCCTGGCTGTGATCGTCCAATCCGTCCAACCCGTTGACGAAACGCTTTCCGTGAATTCGGTACATCGAGGTTCAAACCCACAGAAAAATGTGGAATGTTGATGCCGAGCTCAAGCGCCGATGTGGACACCACCCCTCGAAGCTCACCGTTTTGTAGCGCCCGCTCAATATCTGCTCGGTCCTTTGCTTCATAGCCAGACCGATAGGGGCGCACTCCGTCATGGTCCAGATAATGAACAATCTGTTCAACTCCTTGACGCGAATCAACGAACGCAATGAAGCTGCCGTCTGAGTTATTGAGAAGCGAACCGAGCAGAGCGCTGACGCCATTATTAGGGACATCGGGCACAGGAATATGCAGGAGGCTCCGCTCATAAGTGGGCGAGCCGTCATCTGATTCGTCTATCAGAGTGAAGGGAACCCCAGTGAGCGATTCAAGATGTCTTGCGGGGCTGGCAATCGTAGCGCTTGCCGCGATTATTTGTAGCGGTGGCGTCTTCCGATTCCGTACAACGATCGCACGGGCAGCCTGCATACGTCGCAGAAGATAGGCAACGTTACTGCCGAACACGGCCTCAAGAATGTGGGCTTCGTCAAGAATCACGAGCCGCAGACGAGATAGAAACCGAGAAATACTTGGGGTCGAGACTCGACACATCAACCAAGCGTGGCAGACATCCGGCGTCATGAGGACGATGCGCGCCGTATCCATAATATCGGCTCGCTCATCTGGCGGCACCCCGCCGTGAATCATCCCGACCGTCTCTGCTGCTAAGTCGGTATTCTCTATTGCCCGTTGCCATGAGTCCCTTTGGTCAGCGGCCAGCGCCCTGAGCGGATAGAAGACCAGAATCCGTGCCTCTGGATCTTCCAGGATAAGGCGCAGACTGGCAGCCTGGAAGACAAGCGATTTGCCTGACGCTGTTCCAGTTGACACCACGACATTTTTCCCTGCTGCAACATGTCCAAGCGCCAGAGATTGATGGCGCCATAGGCCCATGCCCGTTGTATCAACGGTTGCTAGGAAGTCGCCCGGCGCGCCATATCTAAAAGCCTCTGGAATTGGCATCCGCCGCTCTTCCCGGGCCGCTAGATCAATACGCTCAGTGAGCGGTAACTCGCCCTCATCAACCAGCGTATTCAATACTTCTCGAATGTTCATGGTCATTCTTGTTCGGGTCCTTCGTTCGGTATCCAGGGAAAGAGGAGATATTCCTAGACGCCATTGTCCTACTTGTCCAAGGCCATTAAGAGAATGTCAGGAAAGATATTTCCGGCAACGCGATGTGGGAAGCGCTCCTGGTGGAAATACCGGTCTCACAGCGGTATTTAGGTGCCTTTCTCCTCCAGGGTGTTCCGCAAGATTTCAAGCTCTTCGGACAGCCGGCCCTGCCTGCGGGAGAGAGACCACATATAGACAAACACGATCAGCCAAAACGCGCTAAACGCGCCGAACAGATACCACATATCCTCTCGTCTTCCACGCCTACGAGGCAGTCATAGCCTGGCGCCTGAGCTCGTTGATTTCGGCGGTGAGGTGCAGACTACGCAGGCGTAGCCACATGATCCAGGCAAAAAATACCAAGAAGGCACCGCTACATACGAGCAGCGTCCAGGCCATCTGCGGGGCCATGCTTTCGACCTTGGGATGAATACCCCGCCACAGGCGTATGGCTATATAGATCAGCGGGATGTTTAAGACCCCCACAAGGCCTAGAACCGCGGCATAGCGGGCAACGTGTTCGGTGTCGCCGCCAATCTGGCGCAGTAGAAGATAGACGGCATATACGACCCACAGAACAATTGTCATCGTCAGTCGGGGGTCCCAGGTCCACCACACGCCCCAGCTGGCTTTGGCCCAGACTGAGCCGGTGACGATGAACAGGGTACAAAATAGTAGGCCGACCTCGGCCGCAGCACGGGCGAGCAGGTCGGCCCTGCGCTCGCCCTTCCACAGGAACGAGACGCTTGCCCCGGCCACGATGAAGAAGCCCACAAACGCGTTCCAGGCCGCGGGCAGGTGATAATAGAAAATGCGTTGCACGACTCCCAGATGTCTCTCCGTTGGGACGTACAAAAAAATCATGCCCAGGGCGGCCAGCATGGACACACAGCTCAGCCAGGGCAAGACCGTGTCGGCAAATGGGGCAAATTTTTTCATGCATATTTCTCTCAACGACCAGCACCTTGGTCGGCTAGAGTCATGGACTCTCCCTACTCATACACCGCCTGCCCAAAGAGCAGCCAGCCCGCCACCACAAAGACGACATCAAAAGCGACCAAGACCCGCAACCACATCCCCGTCCACTCTCCTCCGCTTAGCAGCGCGCCTGTGGCTTGGACGGTTGACAGCAGGAGGGGAACTAAGAGCGGTAGCAACACTAGGGGAAAGAGCACCTCACCGGCTCGGGTGCGCACGGCTAGGGCGGCAAAGACGGTTCCTAGGGCCGAGAAGCCGACGATCCCGAGTAGGACAATAAGCGGCAGGCCGAGCAAAGACCACGACACCGGTAGACCACACAACAGGATGGTGAGCGGGACGATAACTGCTTGGACGAACGATAGCAGAATGATATTGCCGAGCAACTTGGCCAAAAAGATGTCGCTTGGTGCAAGGGGACACAGCAGTAGGCCGGACAGACAGCCCCGCTCCTGCTCGATCAAAAAGGTCCGTTGCAGGCTCAGCATGCCGGCAAACAGTAAACCGATCCATATGAGTGCCGCCCCGATCTCTGGCTTGCGAGCCTGCTCTGGGCCGAGGGCAAAAACCCACACCAGCACGATCAATACCGCCAGCACCAGGAACGAAGCTAACCGCTCTTTGGTCCGCAGCTCAAGCCGAATATCCTTCCACACAATCGCCCACATGCGCTCAGTCCCGGTTGCTATATATCCGGCGGCTCGTGAGCGCGGTGTAGATGCCGCTCAACTCGGCGACAGAGGGTGTGTTCGCCGACTGCCAAACGATACGACCCTGGCTGAGAATCAGGGCCCGGCTACATAGGGCCAGACCGCGCTCAAAATCGTGGCTGCTGAACATGATCGTTTTTCCGGCCTGTTTGGCCCGCAACAGGGTAGTGTGCAACAGCCGGACCGCCTCGTGATCTAAGCCAGTGTACGGCTCGTCAAGGAGCAGCAAATCCGGCTCGTGCAACAGGGCGCGGGCCAAGGCTAGCCGTTGTTCCATGCCGTGCGACAGGCTCCGAATCGGCGTTGTAGCCCAGTCTTGTAGGCCGACGTACTCAAGCATGGCTTGGATACGAGCCACCACATTGTCGAGGCGATAGGCGTACGCATAAAAGCGCAGATTTTCGAGAGGGGTCAAATCGGGGTAGAGAAAGCTGTCATGACCCAGAAAGCCGATACGTCTGCGCACGCGCGGATCGTGGGCCGGCAGCTCGAATAGGTGGAGGCTGCCCAACGACGGTTTGAGTAGGCTGGCCAGGATACGCAGCAGAGTCGTTTTACCCGCACCGTTGGGACCAAATATGGCCACCGCTTGTCCGGCTCCAACGGCGCACGAAATACCGCGCAGCACCGGCGTCCAAGCAAACGTTTTGTGGATATTTTCGGCGGCCACGACACACGCATTCATCGCTATACCACCACACACAAAACACCGAACCACAGATCTGACTGCCCGGATTTTGCTTGACACGAGCCCGGCGGTGTTCTTTCATGGAGTTCAATTAGGGAGGATGTATGACCGGGACAATCAAAAAGATCATCAAGGCGAAGGGCTTTGGTTTTATCACTCCTGATGAGGGCAATGAGGATGTGTTTTTCCACAGTTCTCGTCTGGCGCCCAAGATATATTTCGAAGACCTGCGTGAGGGAGATGAGGTCGAATTCCAGGTCCGGCCTGGCGAAAAAGGTCCCCAAGCGTTTAACCTCAAGATTCGTTAGCCCGACCGGCGTGGCCCTGCCCCAGTCGGTCGAGCCGGGCCATAGCTTCTAGTGCCCGGGCTTCGTACTTCTCACGCAGCACGTGATAGTCCTCCTCAGTGAGCTTGCCCGTCTGGAGGTCAAACTCGGCCTCCTTGAGAGCCGCATAGGCTTGTCTTTTTTGTTCTTCCCAGCGCTCGAGGTCAGGTGTGGTGGCCTGCGACCGGTCGACCAGAGCCGGGGCCGGACGCAGCAGCGGCAGAGCAATCAGCATGGCGACGCTGGCGATGAGCACCAGACCGGAAAAATATAGGATAAAAGACATAGAAGTCTCGCAGCAGGAGGGATACCGATGCTATCCCTGCTCAGCCGTCAAAGTCGGCGAGCTCCTTGTTGAGTTGATCTCGGTAGGCATCTGATGCGACCGGGGCAGTGCGCGGTGCAGGGGGCGGTCTTCGCCTTGCCCAGCGCAGGCTTGTTACCCCAATCACAAGCCCTCCAATCAGGATGAGCGCAAACGGTGTAACCCAGGCCGCTAGATTAAAGCCGCTGGTGGTGGGAGCGGATAGCACTTTTTCCCCGTAGTCGGCGACAAACGCGGCCAGAATATCTTCGCGCCCTTTGCCCTCGGCCAGAAATTGGGCGATCTCTTTTTTTCGCGGAACGGCAAAACCGCACTGCAGATGGTTACAGCTATGGACCGTCAGCCCGCACCCGCACTGGCAGGTGAGGGCTGCCTCGAGCTCAGTCTGGCTGGGACGAGGAGTTGCGCCTAGCGTGGTCCCGAAGACGCACAACACGAGGACTAGACGACTAATCCGCAACAGCTTCTCCTTCCATGTGTTCGCCAGTGCGGGCCAGCGCCAGCACCCGGCGTTCAGCCGGGTTGGGGGCCAGGGTGATACAGGTGCCCAGAATGAGGACAAAGCCGCCGATCCAAATCCAGGACAGGAGCGGATTCACAAAGACCTGAAAGGTTGCCAGCCCCGACGGAGCGTCATAACTGCCCAGCACGACATACAGGTCTTCCAACAGACTGGGGCGGATAGAGACCTCTGTGGTCGGCTGCTGCTGCTTTTTATAGAGGCGTTTTTCCGGCCGCAGGGTGTCGATGTGGCGTCCGTCCACAAAGACCCTCACGGCGGCGATTTGGGCGGAATAATGGGCGTCGTCATACGGTATAATGCCAGCGTACTCCAGGCTGTAGCGCCCGACCACAAAGCGCTGTCCGTGCTCCACCGTGCGTTGTTCCTCAAGCTTGAAAAAGGAAGAGCCAGCGATGCCGATGCTGATCAACACCACACCGACGTGGACCACATAGCCGCCGTAGCGGCGCGGGTTCTTGCTCACCAGTTTCCCCAGTGCCCGGGGCGAACTCTCGTGCAGCATGGTTTGGCGAGCCCGCGTGCCACGATAAAACTCGGCAACAATGGTGCCCAGCACAAAGCCGGCGATGGAAAAAACGGTAACGGCATAGTAGTGGCGATAGCCGAACAGAAAGAAGATCAGCCCGGTCGCCAGCCCCCACACCAGTGGGGTGATGAAGTTTCGCCTCAGGCTCTTGGGGCTCGCCCGTCGCCAGGCAATGACTGGGCCGACTCCGGTCAGAAACAGCAGCACGACGCCCAGGGGGGCGTTAACCTGATTAAAAAATGGGGGGCCAACGGTGATTTTGACTCCCCGCACCCATTCCGAGAGGATCGGAAAAACCGTGCCCCAGAAAGTGGCGAAGGCCAACCCGACAAGGACTAGATTGTTGAGCAGAAAAGCCGATTCACGGGACAGGATGGAATCTAGCTCGTTGTCGCTTTTGAGCTCGGGTAAACGGTACACCAATAGGCCGAGCGAGCCGGTCAAGATCAGCACCAGAAAGACTAGAAAATATGGACCTAAACCGGACTGAGTAAAGGAATGGACCGAAGAGATGACCCCGCTGCGGGTCAAAAACGTCCCAAATATGGTCAGTGCAAAGGTGAGGATGACCAGGATCATGTTCCACACCTTAAGCATGTTCTTCTTCTCTTGAATCATGACTGAGTGGAGATACGCGGTGGCCGTAAACCAGGGCATGATGGCGGCATTTTCGACCGGGTCCCAGGCCCAATAGCCACCCCAGCCTAGGACTTCATAGGCCCACCGACCGCCTAGCAGATTGCCCATCGACAAGAAAAACCAGGCCGTTAAGGCCCAGCGTCGGGTGGTCTGAATCCACACCGGGCCAAGCTTGCCGGTTGCCAGAGCGGCCATGGCAAACGCAAACGGGACAGCGGCGCTGATATACCCCAGGTAGAGTGCCGGGGGGTGGATGGTCATCCAATAGTTTTGCAGCAGGGGATTTAAGTCTGAGCCCTCGGCTGGGGTAAACGTCAACCGTTCAAAAGGCGGAGTAATGAAACACAGCAGGCCTAGAAAGAAGAGACTGATCGTCATCAGGCTAGCAGTGACATACGGCATCAACTCTCGGTTTTTGTCTCGATTTTGGACCTGGACGATGGCGCTAAAACATACCAGGATCAGGGTCCAGAATAGCAGCGACCCCTTTTGGCCGCCCCAAAAGGCGGCAAGCTTGTACTGGATGGGTAAGGTCGAGCTGGAATAGCTGGCCACGTACTCGACATTAAAATCTTCGGTCAGCAGAGCATGAATCAAGACGGTCGAGGCAATGACGACACAGCCGCACACGGCATATACTGCCTGGCTGCCACTGACGACCCACGCCCGGCGTCCTTGCCGCGTTCCCCACAGACTGCTGCCCACGGCATAGGCCGCCAACACCAGGGCCAGATACAGAGCAAGAGAACCAATATGTGTCATAGGCGTAGGAAGCGCTCAGTAACGCGAAGCCACGACTGTGCCGTCCTGCAAAGCGAACGATAATGTTTTGCTGTTCTGGTGGTTATCCGCGTTCACTTTGTCAATCTCGGCCTCATATTTCGACGGGCAGCTCGTCATAACGGTCGTGGCCTGCAGCGTGTCTGCTCCAGGGGTATAATGTCCCTCAACGATCACGTCCCGCTCCTCGGCAAACATGTCGGGCAGCACCCCTTGATAGTGAACGGCCAGGCCTGGCGTATCGGCCAGCTGGCCGTTTTGGTCGACCCCTACCATGGTGAAGTAGAGTGTGAGGTCTTTGGGATCCCAGTTAACAGAACCGCTTTGGACCCGTCCGGCGACGCGTATGCCAGCGTTTGCCAAGGCTTCCTTTTGTGGCAGAAATTCTTCCAGAGTCAGATAATAGGTGCTCGTTTCACGGATACCAGTATACATCAGATAGCCGACCGCACCTACCATGAGCGCTACACCAATCAGAAATTTTCCTCGGGGTGTCATCACCTCACAGCTACCTTATTTTCTTTTTCCACGCAAGCAAGTGGCTCGCCGGATTGATTGACTTTCCAATCGTCATTCTATATGTGGGTGGAGTCTATACGCGTCTCCTAGGAGTTCTATGTTTGAAGCGCTAAGTGAAAAGTTGGACGTTGTTCTGCGCCGTGTGCGCGGGCCGGGAAGACTGACCGAAAAGAACATTGAGCAGGCTTTACGTGAGGTGCGGCTGGCGCTGCTCGAAGCCGATGTGAATTTTCGGGTGGTTCGAGACTTTATTGAGCGGGTCAAGAATCAGGTCTTGGGCCAAGAGATCACGGCCAGCCTGTCGCCCGGCCAGCAGCTGGTCAAGGTCGTCAACGACGAGCTGATCGTTTTGCTAGGCGGCCAGCACACCGAGCTGAACCTGTCGGCCGCTCCACCGATCGTGATTTTGCTCGTCGGTCTGAACGGCTCGGGTAAAACCACCACGGCTGGCAAGTTGGCCCGCTATCTCAAAGTTGAACAGGCCCGCGCGCCCTACCTCGTCCCAGCCGACACCTTCCGTCCGGCTGCTATTGATCAACTGCGCATTATTGGCCAAGAAGTCGGGGTACCGGTGTACCCGACCCCTAACGACGGTTCGGCGGCCGATCCGGTCAGGATTGCAGCCGCCGGTGTTGACGCCGCCCGGCGCCGGGGGGCGGATGTGGTCATCATCGACACCGCCGGCCGACAGCAGATCGACACCGACCTGATGGAGCAGCTCGGTCAGCTCAAGGCCGCCGTCAATCCGCATCAGACCTTGCTTGTGGCCGATGCCATGACCGGCCAAGAGGCGGTCAATGTGGCCCAAGGTTTCCATTCGCAGCTAGCGCTTGACGGCGTTATCCTGACCAAGGTTGAGGGCGACGCCCGGGGTGGGGCGGCCCTGTCACTGCGCTCGGTGACCGGCAAGCCAATCGTCTTCATCGGGATCGGGGAAAAGCTTGATGCTCTGGAAGCCTTTTATCCAGATCGGGCTGCATCGCGTATCCTGGGCATGGGCGATATGTTGTCGCTGATCGAGAAGGCTGAAAAGGTCTACGATCAGCAACAGGCCGAGGTGCTCGAAAAAAAGCTGCGTAAAAACCAGTTTACCCTGGCAGATTTTGCCGAGCAGATGCGGATGCTCAAAAAAATGGGCTCAATCTCCGACCTCATGTCTCTGATCCCAGGTGGCAAAAAGGCCATGCAGAACACCGACATGGACCAGACCGAGAAAGAATTCAGGCGCGTTGAAGCCATTATCTCGTCCATGACCAAACAGGAGCGACGTCGGCCCGAAGTGTTAAACGGCAGTCGTCGACGGCGGATTGCAAACGGCAGCGGGACACGGGTGGCCGAGGTGAATCGTTTCCTCAAGCAGTACGCGGAAGCCAAGAAGATGATGCATAAACTCTCCCAGTTCAACGGCGCAGGCCAGCTCGGCGCTCTGAAAAGCGAATCCGGTCTGGGCCAGTTGGGTCAACTGGCCCAGTTGGGAAAAAAGACCGGAAAGTCGGGCAAGACGTCGGGCAGGCCGGGTAAAATGAGTAAACTGGCCAAAAAGGCCCACAAAGCACGTAAATCGCTGTCATTCTGGGGGTAAAAAATCTATGGTTAAAATTCGGCTGGCCCGTCATGGGGCCAAAAAACGCCCTTTTTATCGTATTGTCGCGGCTGATTCACGTTTTCCGCGTGACGGCCGTTTTATCGAACAACTCGGATTCTACGATCCCACCAAGGACCCGGCCGTTGTGCAGCTCAAAACGGACAAACTGAACAAATGGCTACAAAACGGCGCTCAACCGACCGATACTGTTGCTCGGCTGATTAAAAAGAAAAAGGCCGGGCAGGAACCTGTCGCCTAAAGCGCACGGGGAACATCCTATGAAGGATCTCGTCTTATACCTGGCCAAGGCTCTGGTGAACCATCCTGACGAAGTCGAGGTGAACGAAATACCAGGCGAGACTGCCTCGATTCTCGAACTCCGAGTCTCAAAGGACGATCTGGGTCGGATTATTGGCAAACAGGGACGGACTGCCAAGTCGATGCGGACTCTGCTCAATGCCGCAGCCTCACGGACAAATCGTAAAGTTGTCCTTGAAATCGTCGAAGAAAAATGACTCTCTGGGCAGAGACTGCCTTGTTTCGCTCGGCCGTCTGGTCAAGACGCACGGCGTGGGCGGGGAATTGCGTCTCCGGCCCTACGCGTCTCCCTGTCCGACTCTCAAAAAAGGGCTGATCGTCCAGCTTCAGGACCACGCCGGGCAACTGACCCCGGCTCGTATCACCAAGCTGCGGCCCCACCCTCCTCTTCTGCTGATCGGCTTTGAGGGGATAGTCTCACGTGAACAGGCCCAGAGTTTGTGTGGCCACATTGTTACGGTTCGTGAGCACCAACTCCCCCCGCTCCGAGACAACGAGTTCTACTATTATCAGACGGTCGGGCTCACTGTCCTGACCACCGCCGGACAAGAGATCGGTACAGTGCGGGAGATCTTCTTCTCCGGCGGACATGACGTTTGGGTTGTGCGTCAGGGGAAGAAAGAGTACCTGATCCCTATTACCCAAGAAATTGTCCGTAGCATAGACATTCCGGGCCGACAATCAGTGATTGAGCCTTTGGAGGGGCTGCTCGACTGAGCGCTGTATGCAGTTCCACGTCATTACCATCTTTCCCGACCTGTTCTCCTCACCGTTGTCGGTGAGCCTGTTAAAAAAGGCCCAAGACCGAGGGCTAGTGGCGTGTCATGTCCATAATTTGCGCGACTACGCGGGTGGTAAACATCGCTCCACCGATGATACGCCCTATGGTGGTGGCTATGGCATGGTCATGAAGCCCGAGCCGATCTTTGCCGCGCTCGAAGATGTGTGTCATCGACTGTCGCAGCCAAGACGTATTCTGTTATCCCCCCAGGGTACCCCGCTGACCCAACACAAGGTCGGTCAACTGGCGGCTGAGGGGGCGCTTGTGCTGGTGTGCGGACGCTATGAGGGGGTCGACGAGCGGGTCCGGGCGGCGGTCGATGAGGAGATCTCGGTCGGCGATTATGTGTTGAGTGGTGGAGAAACCGCCGCCTTAGTCGTCATTGACGCGGTTGTCCGTCTCGTCCCCGGGGTGGTGGGCCGTCAAGAATCGACCCAGGAAGAGTCGTTTAGCACCGGACTGTTGGAATACCCCCAGTATACTCGGCCTGAGGAATTCAGAGGGTTGCGCGTGCCCGAGGTGCTGCTGTCAGGTAACCATGCCGATATTGCCCGATGGCGGCGCCGTCAAGCGCTGTTGCGAACCCGTGATCGACGTCCCGAACTGTTGGACAGAGCCCCTCTCAGCCTGGAAGAGAAACAGTGGTTGGCAAGAAAGGGGGGCGATGATGACCATGAGAAGAAATCATCGCCCCCCTGTGGGAAGTAACAACGCATGGCTGATCTGTATTTGGCCCTCCTCCATCACCCTGTCTATGACAAGGAGCACAAGGTGGTGACCACCTCAATCACTAATATGGACATCCATGATATCTCTCGCTCGGCAAAGACGTATGGGGTCAAACGGTTCTTTGTCGTCAATCCGGTTCCAACCCTCCGTGCCCTGGCCGAGAAGATCGTAGACCACTGGCGGGTCGGTTACGGCAGCACCTATAACGTAACCCGTAGAGACGCGCTCGAAATCGTTGCCTTAAGCCAGCATCTAGAGGACACGCTTGAGGCGGTGCAGCAAGAGGCTGGGGAACGGCCGCGGCTGATCGCCACCTCAGCCAGAGACGGTGGCGTACGTCTTTCATTTGTCGAGCTGCGGCACCGGCTTGAGAGCCCAGGACCTCCGTTGCTGATCCTGCTGGGTACCGGGTGGGGGCTGACCGAAGCGGTTTTGGATCGGGCCGATGATTTTCTTGAGCCAATTCATGGAACGGGCGTCTACAACCACCTGTCCGTTCGGGCGGCGGCAGCAGTTATCTTGGATCGGCTGCTGGGAGCACGGTCGCTTGACCGACCGACAGGGGCAGGATAAGCTGGTCCGTCCTTAGAGAGACAAGAGAAGACAACCCTAGCGCTTGGCATTCAGCCATCGGCCTTCAGCGAGCACAACGAGCGATTTTGACCAAAAGCGGGCAGGTCGACCCTACCCGCCGGATTCGCCCCTCCATGCTGATCGACCGCAGCGCTCAGAGAGGAACACGGCCATGAGCAAGAGCATTGATCAGCTTGAAGCCCGCCAACTGAGAACAGATTTGCCCGACTTCAAGCCTGGCGATACGGTCCGCGTCCACGCCAGAATCGTTGAAGGCGACAAGGAACGGATTCAGGTCTTTGAGGGTGTAGTGATCCGCCAGGCCAATAGCGGCAACCGGACCACGTTTACCGTTCGGAAAATTTCCTACGGCGTCGGTGTTGAGCGTGTCTTTCCGCTCCACTCGCCACGGATTGATAAGATTGAAGTGACGGTGCGTGGTAAAGTTCGACGGGCCAAGCTGTACTATCTGCGTGGGCTGCGGGGGAAAGCCGCCCGGCTGAAAGGTGAGCGCGTGCGTCCTGTGTCAGAGAGTAAAAAGGCCAAAGCTGCGGCCCGAGTCCAATCCGCGGAAGCTGTGGCCCTGGGGACTGACACGGCTCAGTCTGCGAAATAGCCCCCAGTAGTGCCAGCCGGGCCCCCCTAGTCCCGCCCTCGTGAGTACTCCCACCAGGCTAGGCTGACCACCACCCCAGCCAGAATAATCGGGCTGGCATAGCCATAGGCGGGCGATGCATACGCCAGCAACTCGTCAAAGCGGCCAATCAGGATCGACATGCGAGCCATAACCGTATAGCCGAAAGCCGCGCCAAAGGAGACCATTAAGAAAGACATGCCGATGCGGGCCACGTAACGCGTGCCGGCCCTATGCTCGACCGAGAAGAAAAAATAAAACAGCACGCTCACCACCCCAACCAGAATAAGCACGGTGTTTAGCTCGGCTAGACCAAGCCGCCAGCCCTCAGATCCGACTGACACCAAGGGTTTGAGGGTCCCCTGAACCTGTTGGAGGACAAACGAGGACAGCAGTCGAGGGATGGCGACGCCAGAACTGATCCCCAGGATAAAGGCAAAAGCAATCCGGCTCAGCCAGGCCCAGGGCGGAACCAAACGTGCCAGCATGAAGAGGCCTAGTCCGGCGGCGGCGAGCAAAAGCCAGTCGGCCTGCTCGACCAACGGCACATAGAGCTTTTTGACCATTACCTCGTGGTAGGTAATGGTCAGCACATAGCCGACTGAGGCGCCGACAAAAATGTGTTCGGCCAGCTTAAAGAGGGGGTTGTCTTTGTACAAGAAACTGTAGATGAATAGACTCAGCAGGCTGGCCACCCAGGCGCCGAACACAAGCTCGCTACTGGCTAGCTGAGGGCTCATGACGACCGTCTCCCCGAATCTCGCCCGGCTTGGCCGCTCAGAAAATACAGTCCGTTGCACACCACGATCAGCCCAATGATCAGAAAGTGAGTTGTCGACTGGGCGTCCATACCGGCGCTGGCCTTACCTGGCATATTGAGCAGGGTTTCATACTCTGCCGCACCCCGCAGGCCACCCAACAAGCCTTGAATCTGGCCAGTATTCAGCAGCGGATAAAACTTGGGCACGCTGACCGCAACACTGCCGCCGCCCAGCTCAAAGCCGTATTTTTCCTTGCCGTACACGTACCAGGTATCTAGGCCAGGAAAACCGGCACTCAGACTGAAGACGTAGGTGACATCTCGCAGGCTGCGAATCTTGCTGACGACCGGAAGCGTCGGTGTTGGCGTGCCGTAATAATCGGTCGGAAAGGCCGTATACAGATCCTGACCCATGCTCAGAATAGCGTTGGCTTCGCCCGGCGCATAGCCCAGAAAAACGTAATCTTGGCCGTAGACCTTGCCAAACTCCTGCCCAATTTGGGTCAGGACCGACTCGGCCATACTCGTTCCAGTCGACCATAAGGTGAGGCCGATGAGGGTGAGGTTGCGGCGAAAGGTATGGCGTAGGAGGGCGACCGTCATCGGCTGCAGCTCCGGTTTGGAGGCCGGATCATAGTCAAACGAAATCACCACATGGGCGCCCTCGGGCAGCTGCTCAATATAGTTGTAGACGCGTTGAACCTCGGCCGAAATACGGATCGGCAGGCCAAGTGGATAGAGCAGTGGGATGAGGACGAACAGACTGATAAGGATGAAAATAAAACGGCGGTCAAGGCTGAGGATACGCTGAGCAAAGTCTCGCATACTACCGTTCCTACTCATCCTCTCCGCCCAAATAGGACCGTTCAACACCAAAAATAATCTTGATTGAGGTCGCGATGCCGCCCAGACTGACGCCGATTAAGATGGCCCGTTGAGCCGCGGTATTGGGCACCTGCATAATCCAGTCCGCAGTTTGTCCCAGACCAGCTAGCATGTATTCGCCAAGCGGGACCCGGCCGGCCATGACGATAAGGGCGGCGATGAGCAAGACGCTTGCCTCTAGGGTGCGCGCCCGAAAGGCGCGATAGGCCGCCGAGGCGACAAAAAAGGCCAGCAGCGAGAACATCGTGCTCTGCAGGACGACGATGACATAGCTGTACAGCCAGCCAAACGCGCTACCCTCGGCTTTGCCCCCGGACCACAGGCCTGCCCCAAGAACGATCAGCAGTGACACAAACAGGACACCGCTGTAGCCCCAACCGGCCTCTTGGCGTGCGATCTTGACATAATGGACGTGCAGCAAGCTGCCGACACCGAGGAGAATCGCAAACCCGGCGATAATCTGATTCCAGACCGAGACTTCAGTCAGCAGCGCCTCTGAGGCCGGATGGGGAATGTAGTACTGAGCGGTGAACGTCAGGCCTAGCACAAAAGCGATGAGCAATGGGAGAGTCCGTTTCCAGAAAGTCATACGCTCCTATCGAAAATCTGAAAAAATTTGCACAAAGCTCTGGGTGCCGGCAATGTTGCTGAATTCGCTCAGGCTCAGGGCCAGCGTTCCGACTAGCAAGACTCCTAGCAGCACGGCTTTGCCGAGGTCTTGGCCGCGCAGGGTCCCGACTAGGGCAGGCTCGCGGGACAGATAGGCGCTGGCCGCGTACAGTTCCTCGCCGATCAGGGTATAATCGCAGGTTGTGATAAAAAATGGCAGCTGATGATCGGCATCGGTTCCGGCGATTTGGATGGCTCCGGTCGACGCTCCGGTTTCAGCCAACAGCAGAGATTCAGCGTAGTAGTAGCCCATAAAAATGTTGGCCGCAGGTTTGTCGCGCAGTATGATGCCGTCCACCGCAGCGGTATACGCAAACTGGTCTTGAGTAATGAAGAAATTGGTCTCTTCAGTGTAGGTATCCGGGCGCCCGGCCGTCAAATAGGCTTCTTTGACCATTTCTTGGCAGATAGCCATGACAATCGCTGAGCGGTGGGGAACCCGCAGTTCAGCACCATAGCGAGCGACCCGCTTTGACACTTCGCTCAGAATAACCGTAGCGGCGATAGTTGACAGATTTGACGAATCGCCACTGCCGCTGAGATCGCCACTACCGGTCAGATACAGGACCGGCTGACCCATTTCGGTCGCTCGTCCGACCGCCTCCTCGACTGCGTCAAGACCGGGGATGCGCCGCAGAAAGACGTGCGGGTTGTTCCGGGCGCGGCGAATAGACAGCAGCACGGCCGCGCCAAAGGCCAAGACCAGGATCAGATTATTCAGTTTCGACCAGCGAAATAGATTGGCCTGTGGGGTAGCTGAAACCGTTCGACTCTCAAAACGGTGTTGGCCTGTCAACAGGACAAGTCTGAAAAAAGCGCTGCTGTCCGTATCTAGCTCGACTTTCACCAGATGCCAGTCGGGCCGGGGCGAACCCCATACCCACCAGGCGCCGGCCAGGTCAGTTTCATATTGGGTGTCGGCGGCAAACTCGGCGATCGGGCTAAACGAACCGTCCGGCTGCTCGCTGTGCAGCACCTGATAGGTGGCCTCAGGCGTCTCATATGGCAGCGCCTGCCAGCGGAGGACAACACTGCCCCCGGCATCCCCGGGCGTATCACTCGCCTCAAGCGACACAAAAGCGTCCTGGCCAAAAGCCGGAAAACCGCCGAGCGCCAAAAGCGTCCAGCACACTACTATCAGCAGGGGAAGCCGAAACACCGGCTGGACGCTTTTGTTCATGCGCCAGTCCCTAGCCCTCAATGATTTCTACATTTGCCCGAGGAATCGTCACCTCCCGCCCGTCTGGCAGGCGGACGACTAAAACCCGCACCCGGCTCTCGGTGGCGGTGAGGTGTAATTCGGCCGGTAGCGCCCGGACCCGAGCCAGCAAACCAAAGTGGGGCTCACGAATAATCCGCACGGTATCACCGATGTGTATTCCGGGTGTATCAATCGCTTGAACTGCTTGACAGTCCTGTGGATTTGCGCCCGTTTCTTTCTGCCTGAGCGGAATAATCACCTCCGGTCGCATCACCCCGGCTCGAATCTGGGTGGCCCCGCTGCACGACGCGAGCTGGCCCTCGTTGGCGCTCAGCAGCTCAAAGCTGCGCTGGGCCATCGGAATGCAGCCAAAACCCTCTGTGACCAGCAGGCTAAAGCCGAGCTGCTCAGTCCCGGTAATGGCCACACCCAAGTCATAGCCCAGCAGTTCTTTCAGGTCTTGGTCGTGGACACCGCCCACCACCAGGGCGTGGACGCCGAGGGCTCTGGCCTTGGCGAAAGTCTCTTTTGGGGCCAACGCCCCACCGATCACGATCTGACCGGCGTGGTCCGACCGCAGGTGCTGCGGGGTGAGGACTTCATCCGGCCTGAGGACTGCCCGTTTAATCCGTCCCGTTGTTTCTCCGCCCAGTCCAAAAATCGCCTGGACCAGGGCGCACCGCGACTCAAGCACGACCCCTTGTTGGGGAATAACCTCGACGACCGTGCCGTCGATATAGGCCGACAGGCGAATCACCTCGGGTGGCTCGCGCAGAAAGACCTGACCGGTGACCGTTGAGATGCTATCAACCGTACCGCTCACCGGGGCCCGTACCTGGGTTTGAAACCACCTGAGCCAGGGCTTGTTTTCGGCCAGGATTTCCCCTTTTTCAATACTGTCGCCCTCGTGTTTGAGAAGATAGGAGTGAATGTCGGCCGGCGTGATGCTGAGCTTATTGACCACGTTGATCGGATAGACCGCGCCAGGCAGTGCGGTGTGGGCGAGCTGTGTTGCCGCCGTGACCCGCTCACCCTGGGCAACCTCCACCTGGCCGGGGATAGGAAGCAGGCGTTGTTTGCGAACGATCGTGTCGGGTGAGACACGTAAGCCGGGGGTGTATGCGTGCGCCATACGTCAGTCCGGATCAGGGTACAGCTCCAGCGCGGTCTGCCAGGCTCGGAGCTGCGCAGTACGCTCGGCCTTGTCTTGGGTCAAATTGAGCGGCCGACCTCGGGCGTCGAGAATCAGGCCGACAGTCCCACCTATGACCGGGGCGCTGAGAGTTTTGCCCGATCCGGCCCCAAAGTCAAAACCCCGCCTCGGAGTGAGCTCGATCCGTGCTTCTCGGCCCTCTGCTAAGCCGAGGTGCTCCAGGCCGCCATAGGCTAGGTCGCCGTCAACGGTCTGCCCGTCAGGAGAGACAAGACGGTAGGAGAAACACGGCTGGCCCGCTTTTCCGCGTCCGCTCGGTGCGGCGCAGGTTCCGAGCGGGATCAAACAGTCTTTGAATAACACCTCGGTCGCCGCCTCTTCATGAACGGTGGAGAGTACCCCGAGGTGGGGCATCATAAAGATACTATCGACCGCCAACCGGGTGAGGCCCAGCGGCTCATAGGCATCGATCAGCATCAGCATGGCCTGGACCCGGCGTGGGGCATGGGACACAACGCCGCCGCTACCGATGATCAGGTCTAAGGCCAGCATATCGATCAGACTCTGGCCCGAGGTGGTCTGGGCAAAGACGTCGGAGACCGAGCGTTGTTGCTGGACGCCTTTCAGTTCTACCGCCAGCTGTTTATGGTGCTCAAGGGCTAAGCGCAACGCCTCACGGGCGAGCGCCTGCTCAACCTGGAGGTCCATTACGGTTTGCGGGATTGTGGTCGGTCGGATCATTTTATTTTTGATCTGGTTGCGCAGGCTTTGCTCGTCACAGTCAAACGGCAACCACCGCTGGATATTGTCCAACTCGGTTTCGGCAACCACGTTCGACACGCTATAACTCATGCCCAGATTAGCGCTGACAGTCCGGTTGAAGATCGTTTGGAAGACTGAGAAGATGTCGGTGGTTGCTCCGCCGATATCGACCCCGATAACATTCAGCTGAGTCCGTCGAGCCAGGGTCTCGATCATCAGGCCGACCGCCGCCGGCGTTGGAATAATCGGCGCGTCGGCCCAGTCAATCAGCCGCTTATAACCCGGAGCCTGAGCCATGACATGTTCGAGAAACAGGTCGTGGATCTTATGCCGCGCCGGCATGAGATTTTCGCGCTCCATAACAGGCCGGATGTTGTCGGTGACGGACAGGGCTGCCTTGTCGCCAAGGAGGTCTCGAATCTGCTTCTGCGCCTCGATATTGCCGGCATAGACAATCGGCAGGTGGTAGCCCTGGCCTAAACGCGGTCGCGGCTCTGCGGCGGCAATATACTCGGCCATCTCGACTACGTGCGAGACCGTGCCTCCGTCCGTACCGCCGGCCAGTAAAATCATATCAGGCCGCAGACGACGGATGCGTTCGATCTTTTTATAGCCGGGCCAATCGTCGTTCGAGGCCAGACTATCCATCACAATAGCCCCAGCGCCTAAGGCGCAGCGCTGGGCGCTCTCAGTACTCATGGCTTTGACCACGCCGGCGACCATCAGCTGCAGACCGCCGCCGGCACTGCTGGTCGAAATATAGAGATCCACTCCGGTCTCAGCCTGGGCTGGGGTGAGAATATGCTCGCCGTCGAGGATCGTCCGACCGGATAACTCCTCGATCTCCTGAATAGCGTTTAACACCCCGCGGGTGACATCCTCAAAGGGCGCTTCGACCGTTGTCGGGGCTTCACCGCGGTGGGTTTGACGGTATTCCTGGCCGACCTTCTGGATTAGAATGGCTTTGGTTGTGGTGCTGCCACAGTCTGTGACCAGGATGATCTTGAGATTCTGAGGATTCATACCCGTTGGTAGAGAAGAGCGGTGAGCCGCTCAACACTGTCACGGCGTTCGAGCAAGACGGCTAGGCGTTCCAGCTCCGTTGCGTCGCACACCAGCTCCAAGAACGGGCGCAAACCGTGCAAAACCTGGCTCCCGATAAAATTGAGCGGTCCGACAGACTCCAAAAGCAGTATGGCCGGCGCTTCTAAGCGTCGCCGGGTAAGACGCCGCGCAATGTTTTCTAGCAGCGCATGCTCCTCCGCCGTCAGCGGCGAGGGATGAGAGGAGAGAGCAAAGGCATGGCTGAGGGCGTGGCGCAGTTTTTTCCAGGCAGACACGCGGTTGTATATCTCAGATTTGTTTTGCCGGGGCAATGGGAGGGGGAGCGATCCGCTCTCTGATCACAGTGACGCAGTGAGGATGTCTGTCCTGCCCCCTTCTCTCGTCCCCCCTCTCTGCTCGCCGCTCAGCGCGGGTCATTCACTGTACAAATGACACCGGACCTGGTGTGCGGGAAACTGTACAAGCGGTGGCGGAACGGTTTTGCAGTGGTCCATGACTTGCGGACACCGCGTATGAAACGGGCAGCCTGACGGAGGGTTGAGTGGGGACGGGACATCGCCAGTGAGGACAGCTCGTTCCGTCCGCGCAGTTGGATCGGGCACGGGATTGGCAGACATGAGCGCCAAGGTGTACGGATGCCGGGGGTTGCGAAAGAGATCGTCAACCGGGGCGACTTCAACGAGCTTGCCGAGATACATGACCGCCGCCCGGTCGGCGATATGTTCAACGACGCTCAGGTCGTGCGAAATAAACAAATATGACAGTCCAAAATCACGCTGTAGATCCTGGAGGAGATTGAGAATCTGGGCTTGGATGGACACGTCTAGCGCGGAGACCGGCTCATCACAGACGATAAACTGTGGTTGGAGCGCTAAGGAGCGGGCGATGCCAATGCGCTGACGTTGTCCACCCGAAAATTCGTGCGGGTAGCGTGACCGATACGTTGGCGAGAGGCCAACCCGCTCTAAGAGGGCGCTAACCTGACGGTCTAACTCATCTCCTCGGGCGAGCGCGTGGACTTTAAGCGCCTCACCAACAATCGCCCCGACGGTCATACGTGGGTTGAGTGAGCTATAGGGGTCTTGGAAGATGATCTGCATTTGCCGTCGAGCCTGGCGAACCTGGGCTGGGGTCAACTGAGAAAAGTTCTGCCCCTGAAAAAACACCTCTCCGGCAGTGGGTTCGATGAGACGTAAAAGGGTTCTCCCAACCGTGGTTTTGCCACAACCCGACTCGCCGACTAGTCCGAACGTTTCTTGGGGGTGAATGGCAAAGGACACACCGTCAACCGCCTTAACCCACGCAGAGATGCGCGAGAAGATACCGCTGCGCACCGGGTAGTATTTCTTGAGGTCTCGCACTTCGACTAAGGCCGAGGTAGAGGGGGTCGGATCGTCTGCCATCGTCTGAATTATTCCTCGCAGTGCACTCCGTGCTGGTCGTACAGCCAACAGGCGGTCTCGTGGCCGAACTCGACGCTTGTCACCCGCGGCTGTTGAGTTGGGCAGCAATCGAGAGCCGCCGGACAACGAGGAGCAAAAGCACAGCCTGGGAGGTAGAACAACGGTGAGGGAACAGTGCCCGTGATAGCGGGGAGACGCTCGGCACGGCGCCCCCGACGGGGGACAGCTTGGAGTAAGGCCTGGGTGTAGGGGTGGGCAGGCTTTTGAAATAGAGCGCGAACCGGGGCGCGTTCAATAATTTTGCCCGCGTACATAACTGCGACGGTCTGGGCAAATTGCGCCACGACGCCGAGGTTATGGGTGATGAGAAGAATCGCCATCCCGATCTCATCTTGGAGTCGTTTGAGCAGGTCGAGAATCTGGGCCTGAACAGTGACATCTAAGGCGGTTGTTGGTTCGTCGGCAAGTAATAAATCGGGGCGGCAGGCAAGGGCTATGGCAATCATGACCCGTTGTTTCATCCCGCCCGACAGCTCGTGTGGATATTGGTCAAAACGCTGTACGGGCGAGGGAATACCGACCAATTCAAGCAACCTCAGCACTTCCTGTTTTGCCTCCTGCTCAGATAGTCCTTGATGGAACTGGAGGACTTCTCTGATCTGATTGCCAATCGGAAAAACTGGATTCAGCGAAGTCATGGGTTCTTGAAAAATCATCCCAATCGATTTGCCACGAATGGCCCGAAGGGCAGGTTCAGGCAAGCGGACGAGGTCCTGCCCCTGATACAAAAGAGAACCGTGTACAATGCGGCCTGGAGACTCAATCAGACGCATAATCGAAAGGGCAGTCGCGGACTTCCCGCATCCAGACTCGCCAACGAGGGCCAGCGTCTGTCCCGGCTCGATTGTGAGATCAATGCCACGAATGGCCTGCACTTCCCCTTTGTCGGTGAAAAATGAGACGTGGAGGTCGCGAATGGTGAGTAGAGGAGCGGTCATCTAACGATTCCGTAACCGGGGGTTGAGCGCCTCACGCAGACCTTCGCCGACAAGGTTAAATGCGAGGACAACAACAAAAATGGCAAGACCTGGAATAAAAAAGAGCCAAGGAGCATCAAAGATGAACCCTCTGCCGCTGGCCAGAATATTCCCCCAGGTTGCATACGGTGGCTGCACGCCAAATCCGAGAAAGCTCAACCCAGACTCGGTGAGGATAGCACCGGCTACCCCAATAGTGGCCGAGACGAGCACCGGAGCAATGGCGTTGGGAACCATATGCCGAAAGATAATACGGGTGGCGGACATTCCTAGGGCGTGCGCGGCGACCACAAAGTCCTGTTCACGCAGGGCTAAAAACTCGGCGCGCACAAAACGTGCTGTGGCCATCCAGCTCGTCAGGCCAATCACAATCATAATGTTGTAGATACTTGGCGGGAGGAGCACTATGACAGTCAGAATGAGAAAGAAAGTTGGAAAGCACAGCATAAGGTCGGTAAATCGCATAATCAGCGTATCGACCGTGATGAGGCCGAGCTTGACGGTGCCGTAAAAGCCGGCCAAGCCACCCAAGATAATCCCAATCGTGACCGAAATGCCGACAGCGATAAATCCGATCGATAGCGAGACAAACGATCCCTGCAGCATACGCGCAAACACATCCCGGCCCAGTTCGTCCGTGCCGAGCAGATAGAGGCTCCACAGCGGGTGGTGTCCGGCTGGGATGAGATCAGTCGACGCCGCGGACAGGGGCGGTAAAAATTTGTCCGGCAGGCGCGTGGTGACTGGATCGAAAAGAACAATCCATTCGGTCAAGATTTTCCCCGCAGCGGCCATGAGCACTAGCAGCGCGAGGATTCCCAAACTGCCGAGGGCTAGCCGATCTTTCTTAAAGATCCGCCAGGCTTCCTGGAGCGGCGTCTCCGCTTGCGCAAGATCGGTCTCTGCTGTGGTGGGGGGGGAGGCAGCCATCATTACTGTAACCGGATGCGGGGATCAACAACGGCGTAGAGTACGTCTGAAACGAAAGTGCCGGTCAAGGTCAACGTTGCGGCAATGAAGTTGAGAGTCAAGATAACGGGAAAATCCCGGGCCAGGATAGCTTCGTAGCCGAGCCGTCCTAAGCCGGGCCAGGCGAAAATCTGTTCAAAGATGACGGAGCCGCCAATTAATCCTGGTAACAAAAACCCGAACATCGTGACAAAGGGCAGCAGTGCGTTGCGTAAGGCGTGGCGATAGATCACGGTGTCTTCGGTCAAGCCCTTTGCCCGTGCCGTGCGCACATAGTCCTGGCGGATAACTTCGAGCATTTGGGACCGAACATAGCGAGAAAGAATGGCAATGCCGGCCACCGCCGACATGAAGGACGGTACAACGAGGTGCCAGAGTCTGTCCATCCAGCGAAAGGCGGGCTGGGCGTTTTCCATACCAAATGTCCGCATCCCAATAACAGGAACGTTGAAAAGGTCTACGACCCATTGAATAGCGAGATAGGACAGAAAAAAGCCTGGAATAGAGATAAAGGCGTATGCTACGAAGGTGGTTGAGCGATCAAATGAAGAGCCACGCCGGATAGCTGCTTGGATGCCGGTGGGAAAAGACAAGCTCCACACAATGATTGTGGCGCAAATGAAGAGGGGGAGGGAGTTGAGAAATCGACGCCAGATTTTTGGGAGAACGGGCTGGCTGTCTTTAAACGACTTCAGCTCGCCGGTTGCCAGATCATGCAACCAGTAGATGTACTGTAAATAGAGCGGTTCGTCTAAATGGAACGCCTCACGAATGCGAGCGATATCCTCAGGCTTCATGCGAGGATTGGCTGGGTCTACCTCACTCGGCTCACCTGGCGCAAGATGGACGACTGAGAAGGCCAGGATGGAAATAATGACTAAGAGAACGAGACGCTGGAAAATCGCCCGAAAAAGAAAAGCCGGCATCGCTTGCCTGAGCCCGCCCACCTAGAAGGCGGGGGTGAATTCCAGTTTCCGCCATTTATTAAAATAGAAGCGGATGCTGCCGCTCTTGGTCGGGTAAATTTTTTCGTAGCGTTCATCGCCGTCGGCCTCTCTTTCGACCAAGACAATTTTTTTGTCTAAGACCATTGTTGACCGTGCAACGTACAGAAAGGTGTAGGGCTGGTCTTCGGCGATCAACTGGTGCAGGCGGTGGGCTAAGGCGCGTTGTCGGGCGGGGTCATACTCTTGGCGAATACGGACGATTAGCTCATCGGCGTGGGGATTGTTATACCCGACAAAGTTGAGCTGATGAGGGCCCGTCTGGCTCGAGTGAAAAAGGTCGTACAGGTCGGGATCTATGCTCATGCTCCAGCCCAAAACAACAGCATCAAACGAGCCCGTATTGACAAAATCTTTCAGGAAGACCGTCCACTCAAAGACCTGGGTATGACATTGCACCCCAATCCTTTTCCAGGCGTCCTGGGCAATTGTCATGATATTCGAACGGACGAGATTTCCATTGTTCGTGATCAGCGTGAACTCAAAGAGTTGCCCGTCTTTCTCAAGCCAGCCTTCGTCGTTGCGTCGCCAGCCGACTTCTTCGAGCAAACGTTGGGCACCGTCCGGGTCATACTGGAGGGGGGGGATGGTCGGGTCATACCACTGGGTTTGGCGTGGGTAGGGACCGGTGATCTGTTCACCTTCTCCGTATAAGAGGTAGGTGATGATCTCATCAACATTAATAGCCATGCCAAGCGCCTGCCGGACACGTTTATCCGCAAACAGAGGGCGGCGATTGTTATACGCGATGTATGAATACCCGAGTCCCAGGCTGGAAAAAGACTGATACGCATCCTCCTGTTTATAGCGAGCAACTTGATGCGGCCGCACTCCGTAGGAGTCAATCGCCCCACTTTTAAACTCAATCTCTTGAGTCAAGAGTTCGGGAAGGATGCGAAAATAATAGTTTTCATATTCAGGGATCCGATCCCAGTAGTCGGTGTTATGCTTGAGGTGAATAAATTCGTCACCCTGCCACTCAACAAAGCGAAATGGACCAGTCCCGATTGGAGAACGGTTGAACTGACTGTCACGCATGCCAAATTTTTCCCGCGCCGTGTCCGACAACTGCCGGGTCTCCATTTCTGTTTCAAGCGCCTGGGCGTTGAGTAAATGTTCGGGCAAAATACCCGTGGTCCAGGCGTTAATAGCCGGCGAATAGAGGCGTTTGTAGGTGATCTGGACGGTGTGGGGATTAAGAATCTCAACGTGTTTAATCGGCTCGTAGGACGAGGTCCGGGGCGAGATATTGCGCGGATTCATAAGGGCTTCATAGGTGAATTTGACGTCACCGGCGTCGAACGGATGGCCGTCGTGAAAGCGAACGTCCTGGCGCAAATGAAGCTCAATAACCGGGTTATGCTCTGCCACAGGTAATAAGTCTGGAAAGTGTGCCTGTACGCTCTCAGTCAAAGCGGACTGTGGCACAGTGATGTGGTCGTGGTAGGGAAAGTTTTGGAAATACGCTTCACCCAAGAGTGGGGTGAGCGGCTGAAAGAAATCTTGTTCGACCTGCTGTAAGGCGAACTCAATGCGCTCAGGAACGCGAATGCTGAGGTCAATGGGTTCTTTCGCTTGTCCCTGCTCGTCCGGTGTAGCAATTATGAGTGTTTCGGTTTTTTCCTCGGTAGGCAGCAGCCGCATTGAAAGGAGGAGGCCGTCGAATTCGGGGAGGTGGCCATCCGCCTGAGCACGAGACAGGACCTCAAGCAGCCGCGCTCCGGTCGCGCGGCTCCCATCAGGCAAGATGAACTGTGGGCGGGCGAGCAGATAGGCTTTCTCCGTAATGGACCACTCTGTGGCCAGCCGACCCCGCAGGTTGAGGTTCTCGTCCATATCGAGCAGTCCGTCGAATAGGAGGTCGGTAATGTGACCGCTTGCCCCATCTGAGTGGAGGATAGGATTAAGCAGTCTGGCGTCGGCAATAGAGGCCGTAATATGGGTGCGGAGGCGGGCAGGATTGCCAACAGACTGCTTTTCATAGCTCGGAACCCAGAAGTATGACTGCAACAAAAGCGCAATCAAGGCAAGGGGAGTGAGAATGAGAAGCTGTTTTGCACGCATATTCCACCTGAAGCCTTACTCAAACTTCTGAGATTTGTCAATTAGACATAGCCGAACCCGGTGATTGCCCCGGATCGCCCGCCCTGGTTTGTCAATTAGACGTAGCCGAACCCCTCTCCCGTCTTTTGAGAAGGGTGGGTCGAAAGACGCATGGCTGACGACCCAAAATCTGTGTATAGTGGAAAACCCTTTCTCTATAAATGGAGCATCGCTATGGCTGAGACCTATGACATTATTATTATTGGTGGCGGGGCGGCCGGCTTTAGCGCCGGCATGTACGCGGCTCGAGACGGCTGCCGAACCGTCCTCCTAGAGCGCTTCTCGGCTGGCGGCCAGGTCCTCAACTGCGAGCGGATTGAAAACTACCCTGGCTTTCCTGACGGGGTGGCCGGCTATGCTCTGGGGCCGCTGTTGCAGCAGCAGGCGATGAGTTTTGGCCTGGAAATGAAACTGACCGAGGTGGCGTCTATTCGTCTGGAGGGCGATGACAGAATAGTGGCCACAGACGCTGGCGAGCTGCGGGCTCGGGCGCTGATTGTGGCTAGCGGTTCGCACTTCGCCCCTCTGGGCATTCCGGGTGAGGAAGACTTTGCCGGCAGGGGTGTGTCGCACTGCGCGGCGTGCGACGGCGCCTTTTTTATCGATAAGCCGGTCGTAGTTGTCGGTGGTGGCGATGCCGCGGTGGACGAGGGGGTGCACCTCACCGAGTACGCCTCCGAGATAACGCTAGTCCACCGCCGGGATACGCTACGGGCCTGTCGCGCCCTCCAAGACCGTGCCCGGCAGGCCGACAAACTCACGTTTCGGTGGAACACCGCGCTCAGGGCGATTGAGGGCCGGGAGGGCGTTGAGCGGGTATGGCTCGAAGATCTCCAAACCGGCCAGACCTCTCAGCTCGAGGTCGCCGGCGTCTTCATCTACGTCGGCCTGACGCCCAATACCAGCTTTCTCAATGGACTCGTAGCCTTGAACGCCCAGGGCCAGATTGTGACCGACCTCCAGATGCGAAGCGCAGTGCCCGGTATTTTGGCCGCCGGCGATGTGCGTGGCGAGTCATCTCGTCAGCTGGTCTCAGCGGCTGGCGATGGAGCAACCGCGGCACTGGCCGCGGCGCGCTATATACGGACCGGAGAGTGGGTCGAATAAGTCGGCGTCCACAAGCTACGAACATATCCTGGACGCCCGCGCCGGCGCGGGTGTTGATTATCTGCCCGAGCGTCTACCGGCCACAGAGGTTTCCCGTGCGGTTTCGGTGTATTTCAGCATCTACGAGGCCCTGTCAAACGAATTGGACGGCGTCAAAGATGCGCGTTTTCTGTGCGGTGACCCGGCCTCGGTCAGCGAACTGGACCTCCTAGCGCAACAGTCCCCAAGGGGTACTCCCTGACTAGAGGTCGGCTGTTGCCATACCTGGCAGCAGAAACACCTCATCCCTTGACATTCACTGGCCTGACCGGCTCCCGATAGCCGTGTGCCTCGGCCCTGCACCGCTGCGTATATGGCTCTGGGGGGCTCCCAGGTGGCGATCTCTACAAGTGATCCCATCTGATCCGACCTGGGTTTGCGGTCAGCTCAAAGGTCTGACAGTCCGGTCGGACTGAGGGGCAGCGGGGATGCAAGAGCAGGGCCCCGACAGGGGAGTTACTCTTCATCCTGTTCCTTCTGCCAGTAGGGCTCATTATCCAGCGGAGGGCAGGTCTCGGCCAGCTGGAACAGTACGCCACAGGCGCTTTTGGGCGAAATAAAAGCCTCGATAAAATCGGGCTCCTCCAGGTGTTTATCCACCATCCGCAGCCCTTTTTCTTCTAAGCTGGCCACCTTCTTTTTCAGACCCGGGGTTTGCATGGTGAGGTGATGCACGCCTTCGCCCCTTTTTTCTAAATATTTGGTCAAAAAACTGTCGTCAGTGGCTGGCTCAATCAGCTCAATGGTGAACTCGTGTAAGTCAAATACCGCAAAACGGAAACTGCCGTCGCGGGACGTCTTTAGAAAGCGAAACCGTGCGCCTAGCGCCTCTTCAAAGAAGATTCGTGCCTGATTAATACTATGGACGGCGATACCAATATGATCCAAACGGCCAATTTGTTCGGCTGCCATACCCAGTACTCCTTTCAGTCGAGGATTTAGCCTGTCAGGCTTGGGCGGGCAAGCCGCGTGGTTATCCGTTCCGTATTTTACTGCCTCCCCCTTTGACTCCCCCTTGGCAACACGCCCATAATGTGCTTGGGAGGAGACCGTTATGCACCAGGAGCAAACCGTTTCCGTCGGTCCCGAGCCGGGTTCTGTGCAGAGCTGGATTGAAGCCAGCCGTCCCTTCTCATTTACCGCCTCAATGACCCCGGTTCTCATTGGCTCGGTACTCGGCGCGCTTGACGGCGCGTTTTGGTGGGGGCGCTTTTTCTTGGCCCTGTTTGGCTCGCTGTTTATTCATATTGGAACCAATATGGTTAACGACTATTACGACCACAAAAGCGGAGTTGATACGCTGGAGTCCAAGAGCGGCAGCCAGGTGATTCAGCGCCGCCTCCTTCCGGCTGAGCGGCTGTATTGGGGCGGGATTGTGAGCTTTGCTGTGGGGAGCCTGTTTGGCCTCGTTTTAGTCGCTCTGTGCGGCTGGCCGATCTTAGCGCTAGGATTGCTGAGTGTGCTGGCCGGGTATTTTTATACCGCCAAGCCGTTCTCCCTGGCCTATATCACGCTGGGCGAGGCGACCGTCTTTATTTTCATGGGGCCGGTTATCATTATTGGCGCCTACTATGTGCAGCGTGAGACCCTTGCTCCAGCGCCGCTGCTCATGTCGCTGCCGGTTGGCTGTTTGGTGGCGGCGATTCTCCAGGCCAATAATATCCGTGATATTGAAGCTGACCGGGAGCACGGCAAAAACACCCTGGCTACTGTCATCGGACGTCGGGCGGCCAACTGGGAGATGGCCGCCCTCGTGTACGGCGCTTTCGTGCTGACCGTGGGGTTAGTCGCGTTCGGCTATGCGCCGTGGCCGGTATTGCTGACCCTGCTTGCGGTAGGCTTAGCCGTTCCGGTCGTGCGGACGATCTTTCAGACCGAGGAACTCAAGGATCAGGAGATTGACGCCCAGTCTGCCCAGCTCCACCTGGCCTACGGAGTCTTGCTGATCCTCGGTCTGCTGGCGAGTCGCTTTCTGCTCTAAGCCCTGCTCAAATTCAGCCTCAACCTTAGCCGGAACACCCCGAGTTGACAGCTCTAGGGCTTGGTCTTACGGTATTGGTAAGATTTTGCTACGGAGGTGCTGATCGATGCTACGCACGACATTATTGCTGGGCACTATGACCGGACTGATCCTGCTGTTTGGTCAGTACATGGGAGGCCAGGGGGGTCTTGTGATTGCCTTCATCTTTGCGGTGGTCATGAACTTCGGCAGTTATTGGTTTTCAGACAAGATTGTACTGCGCATGTACGGGGCACAGGAGGTCAATGAGGCCCAGAATCCACAGCTGTACCGGATCGTTCACAATTTGACTATACAGGCCGGGCTGCCAATGCCTAAGCTGTACGTGATTCCGTCTGAGGGGGCGAACGCCTTCGCGACCGGCCGCAACCCAAGCCACGCCGCGGTGGCCGTGACCCAAGGGATCCTACGGCTGATGGATGAGCGCGAGCTGACCGGGGTGTTGGCCCACGAGCTAGCTCACGTTAAAAACCGCGATATTCTGATCAGTTCGGTTGCTGCGACCCTGGCTGGGGTCATCATGATGCTGGCCAATATGGCCCAGTGGGCGGCTATTTTCGGTCTGGGTCGGAGTGATGACGACGAGGACGGCGGGGGCATAATTGGGATGCTGGTCATGGCCTTTCTGGCTCCGCTGGCAGCCACGATCATTCAGATGGCGATTTCACGGACGCGTGAGTTTGCGGCTGATAGGACCGGAGCGGCGATGAGCGGTGATCCGCTCGGTCTGGCTTCGGCTCTCTCAAAGCTCGGGCTCGCTTCAGAACGCGTTCCAATGGATGCCTCGCCGCAGACGGCGCATTTCTTCATTGTGAACCCACTGAGCGGTCAGTCGTTCGTCCGTTTCTTCAGCACCCACCCGCCGCTGGAAGAGCGGATTGGGCGCCTGCGGGCGATGGTCAGGTAGGGGTTTCGCCATAGAGACACACAATGAGCGGACCAATTGGTGAGGAGAGGGCAGCCCGGCCGGGCTGCCCTCTCCTCCTTATTTAATCGCCAGGGGGTTGAGCGGGCTGCCGACCGCATTGGGAATGTGCAGCGGTGGAGCGACCCACAGGAACTCATACACGCCGTCGGCCGCGCAGTCCTTGGCCAGTTCCTCAAAGGTAAAAATCTCTCCGAGTGTCAGGCCGAGGTCCCGAATGGCGACCTGATGGAAGGGAATGAACTCGCCGTCTACCTCTGAAGGCAGGCGCTCGACCGCAATATTGTCGACCGCAATACACGAAATCTCTTTGTGGTGGATCCACTCCGCCGTGGCCACCGACATCCCCGGCTGGGCGTGAAAATAGGCGTCTTTGTCCTCCGCAGTCTCAAGGGTATACCAGTACGGAACCCAGCCAGTCCGGACGCACAAGGCGTCACCGCTTTTGACCTCAACCCCTTGGGTCTGACAGCAGCCGTCCAGGTCTTCGAGGGTAATTGGATAGTCCTTGGGCAGGTGGCCGTCCTGTTCACAGCCTTTGTAGCGAACCATGTCCAGCAGCACGCCGCGGGTGACAAACGACTGGTACAGCTTACCGATATCATTTCTGGCCGCCCCGCCGTGGGCGGTGACGGTGCTTTTGTCGGCGTCGTTATAGAATTTGCCGTCATAGCCGACGTGGGCCAGACTATCCCACTGAGTTGAGCCCTGAAGATACATGGTGATGTAGTCGTCGTTGGCAATCGCCGAGCCGGCCAGCCCGACTTCGTTAAGAGGAACGTTCAGGATCGACATAAAGCGCTGTGGCGGGGTGCGGGTCGGAAAGACTGGCCCATTTTGATCGATGGGAATACAGCAGCAAAAGACCGTCCCTTTTTTGACCAGACGGGCGGCGGCGACAATGACTTCTGGGGTGATGAAATTGGCAGTGCCTCTTTCGTCGTCTTTGCCCCAGCGTCCCCAGTTGCTCACCTTTGGAATGGCTTCACGTCCTGGCATGGCATCCTCCTTAGTGCGAACCGAAAATATGGCCGTTGTTATAGCCAGCTTGGGGCGGAAGCGCAAAGCGCGGGGAGATAATCTCTATAAACGGTCAAGCAGGGTCGAGAGCTGGGTGAGCTGGGTAACAGACAGGCAGGATTGCGATCCGGACGACTGGCGGTCAATCAGGACTGGCTGGAGGCCCGCCGTCTCGGCTCCCAGGACATCCATCTCATAGCTGTCCCCGACGTGCATGGCGTGTGCAGGGGGCAGCCTGTGGTGGGCCAGGGCTCGGCTGAAGATTGCGGTGTCTGGTTTGGCCGCTCCGGCCTGGGTCGAAATGATAATCGGCTCAAAAAACTGGGCAATTCCCAGCCCGTCGAGCAGTCCAAACAGACGAGAGTCAAAATTTGAGATCACTCCCAGCCGTAAACCTCGGGCGTGGAGGGCCGTCAGCGCCGGGTGGGTGTCTGGGTAGAGCCGCCAGGCCTGGGGCTGGGCAAAAAAACCGTACAACTCCTCAAAATAGTCGTCAAAAGCGGGGAACGATCCGAGTGAGGAAAAGACCCGGTGAACCACATCCCGCCACCACTTTTTTTCCAGCACCGGAATATCGTTGGCGGTGGCTTCAGGAAAAGCCATGGCCGGGGCAACGGTAAAAGCGCGACGAAAGCCGGCTTCGACAGCGGCCCCGTCTACCGCTTTGCCGTGCTGTTGGGCCAGGCGCGCGTAGATGCCGCCGACAGAGCCGTTGACGGCAATCAGGGTGCTGGCGGCGTCAAAGAAGACCGCTTTGATCCGAGCCATGGCTACAGCCGCTTCAGGTGTTCGTCTAGGGCGGCTAGCAGAGCCTCAAGATCGGCCCGCTCGGTATAGTAGTGAATCGAGATACGCAGACCGCCGACCCCCGAACAGTAGCGGACGGTCGGATAGATTCGCTGATCTTGGAGGGCCCGGTCGAGCTGATGGACGCGTTCGGCCTGAGGAAAAGGTTCACAGGTCACAATGCCGGACCGCAGCCGCGCCTCCCGTGGCGTCCAGACCGGAATACCCCGCTGGGTCAACTCCTCAATCAAAAAATCGCTCAGCCCGAAGATGTGCTCAGTAAGCTCGTCTCGGTCGAGTCGATTCACATAGGCCAGCGATGCGGCTAGCCCGGCCGTACCTAGCATCTTGGGCATACCGTGAATTTCAAACCGGCGGGCGTCCGACGCCAAGGGCAGAGACACAAACGGTGTCAGGCTCGGGTCTCCGAGATATTTGATCCAGCCGCCGGGCGGTTCATCATAGGCAAACAAACCGTGCGCCAGGCCGGGCTGAAGCTGGTCGTGGATCCGCTCCGAGATGTACAGGAGGCCGGTGCCAAACGGTGCGTTCAGCCACTTCTGACCGCCGGCTGCCAAGAAATCGATCCGCAGCCCGGACAGGTCAAGGGGAAGAGCTCCAAGCTGCTGAATGGCATCAACAACCAGGAAACAGCCGCGCTCTTCGGCCAGCTGAGAAAAGGCGGCCAAATCCATCCGCAGGCCATTAATCCACTGAACCGAGCTGACCAGAATGAGCCGGGTACGCGTGTCGACTAGGGCCGCATAGTCATCGATACTGACAAGGCCCTTGGTATGGCGGGCAACGCGGACCTCGACCTGGCTGCGCCGCTGCGGGTGGGCCGCGCTAATCGCGACCTGTGGATACTCCAGGTCGCACAGCACGATGTTCTCGCCCGGCTTGAAGGGCAGGGCGGCCAGGGCGATATTCAGCCCCATGGTCGTGTCATCGATCAACGCGATTTCTTGAGGACTCGCGCAGAGCAGCCGGGCGGCCTCGTTTTTCGCGTTGACGGCCGACTCGCCAAGAGCCCGGTAGTACTTACCATAGCCCAGCTGGGCCGGTCCCTGGCCCAGTAGCCCACTGACGTGTTGGACGGCGTCTAGGGCTGAGTGGGGAGGAAGACCGACGCCCGCAGTATTCAGGTAGACCTGCTGCGAGGTCCCCGGAAAATCCGCCTTAATCGCGTTAACATCAAGCATGACGCTCCTTTGGACGGACGCCGCCTGGGCGGCAGAGGCCGTCCTACCGTGGCTAATGATACTGCACACGCTCTTCCGAAGAAGATCGGATTTCCTCCAGCAAGCGGTCGATGGCCAGGCGGATCAGCCGTTGGTTGTGTTTGAGACGCTCTTGGGTGTTCTGCAGTTGCTGGCCGTCTCTACGTTTGCGCGCCCGAAAGTAATCAAGCTGAATTTCAAGACGCTCGGCTAGCAAACGGTCGACCGCGGCCAGAGAGGGCAGGTGGGTGACGCCTTTCCCCATCTCATCGGCAATGGTGAGCAAACGGCTCAGCAGGCCGGTATGATAATTGGCAATATCGGCCAACAGCTCGGCGTCGCGGCGTATAGGGCGCAAAAAAAACGCCTCGCCGAACAGCCGGACGGCCGCGGCAAAGTCACCCTGTTCAATCAAGACGTCGCCCTGGCTGCAGCGAAGACTCGAGCGTCGAAAGGCGGCCCGCTCAAGAAAGCCCCCAAAGACAGTCTGAAAGGCGGCGAGTAGCACGAGAACGAGCGGCACGAGCACGCCGAGGCTCAGCACGAGTACACCAAGGCTCAGCAGCAGGGACAGCGGTGATGCCGTGGTTTCAACAGGCGGCATAAGCACAGACCTCAACCTAGACACAATCACAGCTGGGCCGGCCGGACAAGCCCCTGCCTTGGACTCCCTCGACTCTTGTGTATGATGGGCAGAGAGGACGATCATTATGCAACACGCCAGGACACTACTGATGGGTATGTTCACCCTTGTCACACTGGCCGGGCTGGGCGGATCGCCCGCTGCCGCCCAGCCTGCCCCTCCTTTTCCTTCTCTCAACACCGGCGTCCAAGAACATCTGCAGCGTGGCAATTACGCCCTGAGTCGGGGTCACTGGGAAGCCGCCGTCGAAGCCTATATCAAGGTCCTCCAGATAGACCCCAAGCTGGCCGAAGCGCAGACCAACATGGGTATGGCGTACTATTTCCACCGCAACATCCCGGCGGCTGTCCGCGCCCTGCAACGGGCGCTTGACCTGCAGCCGGACCGGATTGATGCCGCCCATGGTCTCGGCTTAGCCCTGTACGACAGGGGTGATATCGATGGGGCGATTGAGGCCTTTCGCCGGGCAACTCGGCTAAACACCCAGGCGTATTACAATCTTGGGAACGCCTTGGAGCAACGTGGTGATATAGAGGGTGCGCGCAAAGCCTATCGCCACTATTTGGAAACAACTCCGGCCAACGCTGAAACTGCCGCTCTTCTCCAGGCTCTCGAATCCGGCACAACGCCAACGCCAGCCGCTGGCTCGGCTCAGGACCACTTTCGTCGTGGTGCGAGCCTGCTGGCCAAGAGAGATGCTCCGGCTGCGGTCTCGGCGTTGCTGATTGCCATGCGTTTAAAGCCCAATTATGTCGAAGCCTGTAATATGCTCGGCCAAGCCTTCCGTATGCAGGGTAAGCTCAGCGAAGCCATGAACGGGTACATGATGGCCTTGCGCCTTGACCCTAACTTTGGCGTGATCCACCGCAATCTGGGACAGGCGTTTGAGGAGACCGGCAACCTCCAGGCGGCCGCCCAGGCATATGACCGGTATTTGGTTCTAGTCCCGGGAGCCGGCGACGCGGCCGAGATTCGGGATAAAATTGCGCTGCTCCGCCGTGAGGTCCGTTGAGAGCGGACCGTGTCTCGCTCGCCTCTTGTTCCCGATCAGGCAAGGGGATAAGTATGACCAGGGGAGAGCTACGGTCATGCGGGCGATTTTACAAAAGGTGGGTGTGTTGAACACCGCGTTCCCAGCCGTCGCTCCACACTGGCCGCGCGCTGGCTGTCCCGCCTCGCTTTTGCTCCTCAGCCTACTGACGCTGGTGGTCTCTGGAGTCTTGGCTCAGGATGACGTCCCCGAAGGCGGGCAAGAAACTGTGCCGCCACTCGCCCCTTTGGACAAGCAAGCGCCCGAAAGTTCTCACCCGCCCCAGGCGGCTGAGCCTCCCCAGCCCCAAGCACAGCCTGTCGTTGGCTGGCCCCGAGGCTTGGTGACAGTGACGGTGACGGATTTTGAGGGAGAATATATTTCAGACCTCGAACCCCGAGACTTTAGCCTGTATGTTGATGGCGCGCCGCAGAAAATTGTCTACTTTAATACTGGCCGCCGGGAGCCAGTGAGTCTGGGGCTCGTTGTCGATGGCAGTGGCAGTATGCGCACCAAGAGAGGCCCTGCCCGCCACGCCCTCCGGGGTTTTATTGCTCAGATCAAACGTGGCGATGAGGTCTTTCTCGAACAGTTCAGCCACCAGCTGAGCCTCCTCCAGGACTTCACCGACAGCCGGATGCTGCTCGTCCAGGCGGTCAGCCAGCTGCGGCCGATTGGCGGAACCGCACTACACGACGCCATTGTGGACGGCCTGCACCGGGTCCAACGCGGCCGCCATCAGAAAAAAGCTCTGATTGTGATTACCGATGGCTACGATACCGCCAGCCTCACCCCGCTTGACGAAATGCTCGGCGCAGCCCGGCGCTCCGGGGTCCTGATCTATACCATCGGCATTGGCAATCCCCATAGCTATCTCGCCAACAGAAGGCGAATTATGATCGGTCGGTATGCCATGCTGCCGAATCAAGGCCTTGAACGGGTCGATGTCAAAACCCTCCAACAGATTAGCACCCAGACCGGCGGGAAGCATTTTCTACTGAATACGGCCGAGGTGCATGGCATCCGAGCGACGCTAGCCCAGGCCACCCAGACGATTTCCCAGGAGCTACGCGCTCAGTACAGTATTGGCTATGCGCTAGAGCAAGATGGAGAGCAGCACCGCGTGCAGGTTGAAACCTTCCGTGACGATGTGGTCGTCCGCACCCAACAGGTGCAGATTGAGTAGCGGCTCGGCTACTTTTTCTTAAAAAAGTGCTCTCTGACCTTCTCGCGGTCGAGTGGGCGAGTTTCTAAGGTATCAAAAATGCTGGCCAAGGCTTGGATGCAGCGCACAAAGTCGGGCCACACCGTGCGGGGACCGGAAAAGCTCAGATGGGCAGACTCGATCCGTTCATGGGTATGCTTGACGCCGCCGCTCGTAGTGCTCTCTACCTCAAAAGGCTGGATCGGGGCGTTGATATTCAGGTGAAAGACGTCGCTGTCCTCCTCTCCGACCGGGCGACGGAGTTCCATGTGGAGCTTGCCCTCACCACCGTCGACCTCAACGATATACCACTCTCCAGGGTAGGCACTCGACACCTTGATGTGGGGAATTTTTTCTGAAGAATCGTCTGCCATAACATGCTTCCTTACTGTTTTGACTGAGAGACCGGACGGGTGACCGTCATACATATCGACCTCAGGCTGAAAAGAAAAGGCCCTCGCTTGCGGACCGTATGGCATCTGTTTCCGCTTTTATTTTTGAAGAAGTATGCCTATAGTATGGGTCTCGACTGCTGTTGAGGCCTGTTTGTGTCCGTTCTCGTGCCTTGTGAGGGTCTTGCCTATGACGATGCTCTTTGTCCACCCGACTGACCGAACGGCCGATGTGTCTTCCCTCAGCCAAGCCCTACAGCGGACCCAGCCCGGTGACGTTGTCGTGCTCGGTGCGGGTCGCTATGGACCGAGCACGACTGGAGAGCGGCTGCCGCTGCGGATTCCGGCCGGGGTGGCGGTCGAGGGCGGTCGAGCCGAGGACTGTGTGCTTGACGGTGAGGGCCGGTTTGAGCCGTCTTTTCATCCGATTCGGGCCGAGCTGTCGGTCGTGCTGATTGAGGATGGGGCTAGCTTGGCCGGGGTGAGTGTGACCAATGGCGGGGGGCACGGTATTGGCGTACCACTTGGGGCGAGTGTCCTAATTCGCAATTGTCACCTCAGCCGGCACGGCGATCACGGGATCTTTGTGTGCGGCGCAGCCCAGGCGATTGTCACTAATTGTCTCTTTGAACACAATGGCCTGAAGCGTTTCGCACCCGAGCTGCCACGCGGAGCGGGTGCTCGGCAGGGCCATCATATTTTTGCCGAGGCACGTCACGGCCAGCCGAATCAGCTGCTGGTGAGCGACAATATTATGCGCGCTTGCTTTGCCGACGGAGTCGCCTTTGTGTGTTTCTTCCGGGAACCAGACGGGGTGAGCTTTGGGGCTCGCATCTTGCGCAATACCATAGAGGCCAGCGAGCGCGGGGGGCTGTTGTTCTCGTGCTCTTTTGGGCCGTGTCAAAATCGCTACCAGATCCTGGCCGTGGATAACATCCTCAAAGACAACAAACAGTTTGGTCTCAATATCATGACTGCAGTTCCGCTGGCCGACAGAGTTCCCCAGCACAATCACCTCCGTGCCCTGATCGCTGGCAACACCATCTCCGACAGCCCCCTCGGTATTGCCGTCCACGGTGCGCTCAGTGAAGCTCACTACAATAGGTGTGAGGTGACGCTTGATCAGAATCGCATTGCGAACTGTGCCACCAATGCCCTCCGTCTGCTCGGGGCCAGCGGCGCGCCTGGGGTCGCGACCCAAGGCAACACGCTCGAAGCGACGGTCTCCCGCAATACGCTGTCCGGCAGTGTCGTGATTCAGGGGGCCGGCGGCCCGTCCGCAGCCACCTTGCAGGACAACAGCGTCAGTGTTCGGCTGAGCGGCAATAGCGGGACGGCTGAGGAATCGGCGCGGGTGAGTGATGGACCGACCGGTAACACGGCCACTGTACGGGCCGCCCCTCAAGCCTATCAGCGCACCCAGGACAATCTTGTCTAGAGCGAGCCGGTGGGGATTTTGCCGGTGGCTTTGAGAACCTCGTGGACGACCGCCGGGTCAAAATCAAACGGAATCGCCGGCGGGCGGGGAAACTCAAGAGCGGGGAGTGAAAAGGGCAGGCGTCGAACGCGCGTGTTATACACCTCGGCCAACAGGGCCGGCAGGTGAATGACATCTTCCAGGTTGTAGCGCAGCAACGTGTCCAGGGCACCGGCCTGACCCTGTCTATGGTAGTGCCACAGCAGCACCGCACACCAGCCGTCCAACAGAGCCAGCGGCCCCTCGCGTTCTAGCCCTAGCCGTTGCTCGATTTTCTTCAGCCCGCCCGTGTAGCCCAGGGCGGCCAGCGGACGGCGTAAATCAATATGGGCCTGGCGTAGTGGCAGACCTAGCTCGCGCCGGATAAACGGCAGGTCAAAGGCTTCGCCGTTATAGGTAACGAGCAGCGTAAACTCCTCAATATCCGCTCCAAAACACGCGAGATCACGCCCCCGCACATAGACCCGCGGTTGGTGTCCGTCGTAGAGGCCGATGACGGTAATCGCACAGTCGTGAGGAGACGGCCCGGTTGTCTCAATATCGAGATAGGCTACCCGCTGGCAGAACTCTGGATACAGGCGCCAGTGTAGAGAGGGGGCTAGCTTGTGGCTAAAATACTGCGCGTTGCGGCGTTTCAAGTGGTAGAGTGACTGTTCGAGCTGACGACACACCATCTCACATTGCCACGGGCTCAACGGTGCCCGGTGGGGTGTTTCCAGAAAGGTCTGCCAGCTGGTCAGACCAGCCCTCCAGATTTTTTTCTCGGTCTTTTCTCCGATGCCGCGAATGTGTTGGAAGGTGGATGTCAGCATCAGTGGGAAGGGGGAGTGATGATAGCACGTGGCTGTTGTGCGGGGCCTTCGACACGGTACTGAGAGTAGTTTAGCGCCTTTGGGGCCGAGGGACAAGAATTCTCCGGGGGGCGGCGGCCCATTTCTTCTGGGGCTGGATTAGGGTATAAAAAAAAGATATATTGGCTGTGGTGTGGGGAGGAGGCTGAGGATGAAAATATGCATTGGGGCGGTGTGTCTCGCATTTGTCTGTATGGCCTGTGGGCCGAAAAAGTCGGCTATCCCTTCCTCCCATTTTTTGGCCTGGAGCAACCAAGACCTGAGTCCCAGGCGGGTGTGCGTCTTGCCCTTTACCAACGAGACCGAAGAGGTCGGTGTCGGTGGCCAAGTGCGCAGGAGTTTTGCCGGACACCTGAGCCTCAAACGTTTTACCGATGTCGAGCTGTATGAGATCGACGCAAAACTCCCGTCAGACTGGAAGCAACTGCCGGCTCAGACGCTGGGCAAAACCCTTGACTGTCACGCCTTGGTGTACGGGATCGTAACCCAGGCGAAGCGTCTTTATTTGGGATTGTACGCCGACATCGCCCTTGACGGCGGCATTCTGTTGATCGATGCAAAAACCGGCCAGTCGTTGATTGAGGAGGTCTACGCTACCCGTTTTCGGTACGGGGGCGTACCCCTGTCTGTTTTTGGCATTGTATCGAATGCGGTGATGATGTTGCGCAATATTAGCGAAACACGAATGCAGCTCGCCATTGATGACCTGGGGCGAAATCTGGCTGCCCTGGTACCTGATTTGCCCTATCTTCCGCCCACCCCGAGTTTGGCCCCGCCGCAGACCGCTGGCGTGCCGTCCGCTCCGCCGTCACCGCCCGTTGCGCGCCAAGCCCCGCCCGATACCACCTCATATCATCTCCAGATCGCAGCTTTTCTCTCGCCCAAGCAGGCGGCCTCCGCCGTCCAAATGTTGCAGGAGAAGGGCTATCAGGCCGAAATTGTGGTCTCGCCCAAGCAGGAGACGCGCTGGCATCAGGTAGGGCTCGGTCCGTTTCCCTCAGCCACCCGCGCCAGGCAGGTCGGCGCGGCGATCCGCCAGGACTTGCCGTTTTCACCCATTGTGAGAGCTTCTGTCGTTCCCTAGCCCCTGCGTCCCCTTGTTTTGGCCGGTTCAGGGTGCTTTAACCCGGGCAAGAAGCCTATGCGGAACAGGAGGGACAGCAATGGCCAGACGATTTGAGAGTAAGGTGGCCGTTATCACGGCCGGCGGATCTGGTATTGGCGCGGCGACCGCTCGCCGTTTTGTCCAAGAGGGTGCTGCTGTGGTTATTGCCGACCTGAGTGGCAAACGGGCCCGAGCCGTGGCCGAGGAACTAAGGGGCGACGGCGGGAGAGCCGTGTGGCTAAAAATGGACGCGGCCGAGTCAGAAGGGGTGAGGGCGACTGTCGAGCTGGCGCTCGACACTTATGGCCAGCTCGACGTGATGTTTAATAACGCCGGCTTAGCCGAACTGGGACGCCTGGAAGAGTATAGCTTGGAGGGCTGGAATCGGGTCCTGGCCGTCACCCTCACCAGCGTCTTTTTGGGCATGAAGTACTGCCTGCCGATTATGCACCAACAGGGAGGGGGCACGATTATTAACACCGCGTCCATCTCGGGTACAGGGGCGGATTATGGGATGTCGTCCTATAACGCCGCCAAGGCCGGGGTGATCAATCTGACGCGCAGCGCGGCGATTGAGAACGCCAAGCACAACATTCGGGTCAACTGTGTATGTCCGGGCGCGATCAACACACGGGTGGCGCAGCTGCTTGGCGGCGATCAGGCCGATGAGTTCCGCCGTGTCCAGGCTCAGGCCCACCCGATCGGTCGGATGGGCGAGCCCGAGGAGATCGCCCATACCGTTCTGTTTCTGGCCTCTAATGAGGCGTCGTTTATTACCGGCGAAGCGATTCGGGTCGATGGCGGCGTGACCGCCCAGACCGGCTTACCCGATCTGTCGCACTTCCGACGCGGTTAGACGTGTGGACTGGCAAGCCTTACGCGTTGCAAAAGACGCTGAACTTGAACGCCTGGCTCATTTGCCGCTGAGCGAGGTGAGCCCCAGCATCCGAGCCTTTGCCCAGTATGTCTCTACCCACAAGCAGGAGCTGGCCTTTATCGCGGCCCTCAAGCGGACTGATCCCCATACCGGGCGAAGCTGGCCACAGATCGATCTGGCCGCGCTGGCTCGGGCCTGTGATGAGGCTGAGGTCGGTGCGGTCGGGGTATACACCGAGCCGAGCGTGTTTGGCGCCTCGCTCGAAGACCTGCGGGCAGTCTCGGAGGCGGTGAGTGCGCCCCTCTTGCGGCTCGACCTCGTCATCGATCCGCGTCAGATTCATCACGCCCGGCTATGCGGAGCGGACGCGGTTGCCCTGTGGGCCGGAGGAGTTGAGCTTGACACCTTGACCCGTTTAGTGAGCGTCGCCGGCTCCAGCCATGTGACGCCGGTGGTCGTAGTCCAAACCCCAGCCGAGGTCGACCGGGCGCTGAGTGCGGGAGCGTTTGTGCTGGGGATCAGCTCACCATCGGGCAAAATCGAGCCGAAACAGATTGAGCGGCTCGGCGCCCTGATACCGCGGCACAAGACGGTCTTGGCCCTAGACGAGGCCGCGACCGCCGACGAATGCGCGGCCCTGTTAGGCAAGGTGGACGCCGTGCTGGTGGGGAATCTGCTGCTTGACGCGCCCGATGTCGGGGCGCTGTTGGCTGGCCTTGTGGAGCAATAAAGGGACACTCAGGAAAAAAGAGGCCGCCACGGAAAAGAGACACGCATGAACAAAGGAGGAACAGGGATGAAGTTTGGGCTGATGTATGAAATCCAAATTCCAGAACCGCACTATCCAGGCATTGAGCAGGATACCTATAAGCAAGTCATGGCCCAGGTGATGCTGGCAGAGGAAATGGGCTTTGAGTATTTCTGGACAGTTGAACATCACTTTCTGACCGAGTTTTCCTACTGTCCGGCTCCGGAGGTGTTGTACGGGGCAATTTCTCAACGGACGAGTACGATGCGGATCGGCCATGCGGTGGCGCTTTTGCCGCCACAGTACAACCATCCGATTCGGGTTGCCGAGCGCGCCGCGGTGCTTGATATTTTGAGCGACGGGCGGATGGACTTAGGCACTGGACGGTCCACTACCTTGATTGAGATGGGTGGCTTTGAAATCAATCCGGAAGAGACCAAGGCCATGTGGGAAGAGGCCATTGGTATGATCCCCCGGATGTGGACCGAGGAGACATTTTCGCACGAGGGGCACTATTTTAAGGTTCCGCCGCGTTCGGTCATCCCCAAACCGGTCCAGAAACCGCACCCGCCGCTATGGGTCGCCTGCGCCCAACCTGACAGTTTTGCCAACGCCGGACGCAAGGGGATTGGCGCGCTGTGTTTTCATATTGGCAATCCCGAGGAACTGCACCGCCGGGTGGAAATCTATCGGCAGGGCATCCGAGAGGCCGAACCGGTCGGGGCGTTTACCAACAACAACGTCGCCGCGCTAGGTATTGTGCACTGCGCCGAGACCGATAAACAGGCCCGCAAGATCGGTGGCCCGGCCGGCGAGTGGTTTTTGAACAAGTCGGTTCAGCTGTATCGACCGTGGCAGGAGCAGGGGGTGAAGGTCCCGGACTCGTATAAATTTGCGGTCGGCGCAGTGCAGGAAGAGCGGACGGGCAAGACGCTCGACGACTTCATCGAGGGTGGAACCTTTTGTATGGGCGACCCGGACACGTGTATTCGCATTCTAAAAAAATACGAACAGACGGGTATTGATCAGGTCCTGTGCTTTATGCAGTTCGGCGGCATTCCGCACCAGAACATCATGGACTCGATCCGCCTGTTCGGCAAATATGTAATCCCGTATTTCCGCCCCTAGCCGGCCCGGTTCCCTCTCTGCCGCTCCTGTGTCGCAAAGGACAGGGGAGAGAGCGGCTAGGCGTCGTACTTACGTAACTCTAAACGCGCAATCTGGTTGCGGTGGACCTCATCCGGGCCGTCGGCAAAGCGCAGCGTTCGTGCCTGGGCATAGGCTTTGGCCAGGCCGAACTCCTCATCCACGGCCCCCCCACCATGGGCCTGCATAGCCCAGTCAATCACCTTCAGGGCCATATTAGGCGCGGCGACCTTAATCATCGCAATTTCGGCCCGAGCCGCCTTATTGCCAACCGTGTCCATCATATGGGCGGCTTTGAGCGTCAGCAGCCGGGCCTGTTCAATTGAGATGCGGGCTTCGGCGATCCGCTCCTGGGTTACCGTCCGTTCCGAAACCGGCTTGCCAAACGCGACGCGCGACTTGGCCCGTTGACACATTTTCTCCAAGGCCCGCTCGGCCTGACCGATGAGCCGCATACAATGGTGGATACGGCCCGGTCCGAGCCGCCCCTGGGCAATTTCAAACCCGCGGCCTTCACCCAGAATCATGTTCGAAGCCGGGACCCGTACGTCTTTGAACTCGACCTCGGCATGACCGTGCGGAGCGTCATCATAGCCAAACACCGACAGCATGCGTACGATGTCGATTCCCGGCGTGTCGCGTGACACCAGGATCTGCGACTGCTGCAAATATCGACTCGGGTTGTTGGGATCAGTTTTACCCATGAAGATAATGATCTTACAGCGTGGGTCGCCCATGCCCGACGACCACCATTTACGACCGTTGATGATATACTCATCACCATCCCGCACGATGCTCGACTCGATATTGGTCGCGTCAGACGAGGCGACCGCGGGTTCGGTCATGGCAAAACACGATCGGATTTCGCCGTTCAGCAGGGGCCCTAACCAGCGGTCCTGCTGCTCTTCAGTGCCGTAGCGTGACAGGACTTCCATATTGCCGGTATCCGGAGCCGAACAGTTGAACACCTCGGACGCCCAGTGGACGCGGCCCATGATCTCGGCCAGGGGCGCATACTCTAGATTGGTGAGACCGTAGCCGTAGTCGCTTTCGGGCAGGAACAGGTTCCACAAGTTTTGGGCCTTAGCCTTTTGTTTGAGTTCTTCCAAAATGGGCGGAATTTGCCACCGATCACCTTGACTGTTGAGCTGCTCATCATACGTCTTTTCGTTGGGGTAGATAGAGCTATCCATGAAGTCTTGGACTTGGCGCTGCAGCTCTTTGACCTTAGGCGAATATTCAAAATCCATGTTCGGGCTCCTTCCGTAGCGTGCCGTGGGACGGTCAGCGCTCGATACCTTAAGAAATAGATGCCTTGAAGTCAAACTCGCGACGCCGTTGCGGCGAAGCCGGTAAACGCAATCGGCCGAATCGGCACAACCAACAGGATAGCCGTGCACAGGATACCGACCCCGGTGGCGACAAGGAACGGCAGGGTCCAGTCTCCACCCCCGGCCAGCATGAAGCCGGCGGTCATTGGACCGAAGATGCCAGCGAAACTGCCCAAGCAGTTAATCATGCCAAAGATTGCTCCGGCAAAGTGGGGATTGAACTCGATCGACAGGGTCGTATAGCCAGCAACCGCGCTGGCAAAAAAGAAGTAAAAGCTGATCAAAAACAGCACGCACAGCGTGGTCGAGGGCACCAGCGCGGCGCCCAACAAGAAGGGCAGAGAGAGCCCAACCCCAAATCCAGCCAGCCGAGCTCGGGCAAACTGCGCGCTCCAGCCCTTGCGCAGCAGCCAGTCCGACACTGCACCGCCGCCCAAGATTCCCAGGAATCCCGCCCCGTGCAGGAAGACGCCCATGATACCCATCGTTTCCAGGGACATCGCGCGTCCTTCGACCAGATAGGTCGGAAACCAGAACAAAAACATCCAGCCGATGTAGGCATACCCCATATAGCTGAGGCATACGGTGAAGAGCGGGATGCTGCGAAAGAGGGTGCTGATGGGAAGCGGGTCGGTCGGCTTGGGCGATAGGTTGGATTCAATATAGGTCCGCTCCGCCTGGCTGATGTGCGGGTGTTCTTGGGGCGTGTCGGTTGCGTACGACAGCCACACCGCAGCCCACAGAAAGCCGAGCAGGGCGTTAAAATAGAAAACGCTCGGCCAGGTAAACTCGAGAACAATCCAGGTGGTTAGCGGATAGGCGATCATCTGACCGACGGTGATGCCCGAGATGCTGATCGTTTGAGCCCGCCCAAACTCTGCGCGGGGAATCCAACGCGAGTTGAGCGAGGTCAGGGCTGGAAAGGTCATCGACTCAAATGCACCGACCAGAAAACGCATGGCAATGAACAGCACAAACCCCAACTGGCCCAGCGGGGTCAGGGCGGTGAACAGCGAAAAGCCGCAGAATGCTGCGGCCAGGACTTTGCGTGCGCTCCAGCGGTCAGCCACGAGGCCGCCTGGAATTTGTAGCAGCGCGTAGCCCACCAGAAAGGCCGAAAAGACCAACCCAAATCGGTCTTTATCCCAACCTGTGGCAGCCATAATGACTGGTGCGGCGACTGAGATATTGACCCGATCAATGTAATTAATGACCGAGCTGCAAAACAACAGCCCAATCATATTGTAGCGAACCGGTCGCATAGTCTGCCCCCTCTTTGTGTCCGACCGTGCACTGAAGAGCTTGTATACTATGGGTTAGAAAGAGGAGGCAAGACTTTACGCGACACAAGCTCCACGGGTCTTGCTTTATTCATGAGAAGAAATAGGTCATATTTTTGGTTATGAAAAAGATGACTGCCGACGAAGTCTGGGCCTTTCTGACCGAACAAGCTCACACCGCCCAGTGCGCCACGGTCAAAGAAAATGGTCATCCCCACGTGGTGCCGGTCTGGTTTGAGGTGGATGACGGCACACTTATTTTTTCCACCTGGCAGGCCAGCGTGAAAGCGGCCAACCTGCGGCGCGACCCCCGAGTCAGCCTGTGCGTTGATGACGAAACCCCGCCGTTTGCGTTTGTCCAGATCGACGGGACGGCCAGTCTGAGCGATGACCCTGCGCAGCTTCTCTACTGGGCGACGCGGATCGGGGGGCGCTATATGGGCGCCGACCAAGCCCAAGCGTATGGGAAGCGCAACAGCGTGCCAGGAGAACTGCTGGTGCGGGTCACGCCCACCAAGATCATTGCCAAAAAAGAGGTGGCTGGCTGGTAGGGGGGAGGCGTGCGGTACTTTGGTCCGGGTTTCCTGGTTGTTGCCGCTTTTATCGGACCGGGGACAGTGACAACGGCCAGCCTGGTCGGGGCACGCTTTGGACACAGCCTGGTCTGGGCGCTCGTCTTTTCCGTCCTGGCGACCGTCGTCCTGCAGGACATGGCCGCCCGGCTTGGCATCGTCAGCCGCCAAGGGCTTGGAGAAGCGCTGCGAGCCGTCTTTCGCACTTCACGCCTGCGGCGGCCGATGTGCGTGCTCGTTGTGGTTGGTATCGGTGGTGGGAACGCGGCTTTTGAAACCGGCAACCTCACCGGGGCTGCGCTGGGTTTGGCGGCCCTGACCGGCCTCCCCGCCCGGGGGTGGGCGGTAATAATTGGGCTCAGTGTGACGGCGTTGTTGGCCTTGGGAACCTACCGAGGACTTGAGCGGTGTCTGCTCGTCCTAGTGCTGAGCATGAGTCTGGTCTTTGTTCTGACCGCCGTTGTGGCTCAGCCCTCGGTCGGAGAGATACTCGGGGGGGCAGTGTGGCCGAGTTTTCCCCCGGATTCCGCTGTCCTGATTATGGCCCTGATCGGAACGACGGTCGTGCCCTACAACCTGTTCTTGCACGCCAACGCGGTACGGGAACGCTGGGCGGAAGGACTGCCTAAACAACAGGCCTTGAGGGTCGCTCGGCGTGACACCTGGGTGTCGGTGTCTCTTGGGGGCGTAATCACGCTGGCTATTCTCTCGACTGCGACGGGTGCATTTTTGGGGCGGGGCAATTTGCCTCAGCACACCGGGATGCTGGCCAGCCAACTTGAACCGCTGCTCGGTTCTGCCGCGCACTCTTTTTTCGCCGTCGGCTTACTGTGTGCCGGCATCACCAGCGCAATTACCGCCCCTCTGGCTGCGGCCTACGCTACTGCCGGCGTCCTTGGCTGGAGGCAAGATCTACGCAGCTGGCGGTGTCGTGCGGTATGGGCAGCAATTACCCTGATTGGGACAGCACTGGCCGCCCTTGGTCAGCGCCCTGTGACCGCTATTGTTCTAGCTCAGGCGGTGAACGGGGTGTTGCTGCCGGTCATGGCGGTCTTCTTGCTTGTGGTCATGAACCGTTCACAGCTTTTGGGTGAAGACACAAACGGATGGGTTGCGAATAGCTTGGGCACGCTGGTTGTCCTGGTCGTGTCGGCTCTCGGGCTCTTTCAGCTATGGACGGCCTCCTGGCACCTCTCCATGAGCGGCTGAACGGCCTCTGAGCCTATACCTCGATGACCAGGCCATCGGTTGCCCACTCAAGGGTGAGCTGTGGCAGGCGCTCCAAGACCTCCCGGCCGAGATGGCTGAGCAGCAGGCGTTTACAACCGAGGCGGGGGGCGTGTTCGGCAAGTTGAGGGTAACTGATGTGATACGAGGTCCGAGTATGAAAATAGCAACACTCGCAGATAAACAGATCGGTCCCGTGCGCATAGCGGACGAGGTCTTCATTCCAGCCACAGTCGCCGGAGTACAGGAGCGATTTTCCGTCAACCGTCACGCGGTAGCCCAGAGAAATTTCTTCCTCTTGGTGCGGCACGCGAAAAGGAAAGAGCTCGACTGCACAAACACAGGCCGATCGGCCTGGCGGGAGCTGGTGAAAGACCAGCTCAAAGGACAGGGCGCGAGTGGACAGCTCGCGGTACATGACCCGGTGGAGGGCTAGGACGCGCTCCTGTATGCCCGGTGGCCCGGCGACGTGCAGCGGACGGGTACGCGGCGGGTGTTCGTAGAGGTATTCGAGAAAGAGGAAGGGGAGGCCGCCAAAGTGATCACCGTGCATGTGGCTAATGGCCACAAAGTCGATCCGTTCGGCCGGAATTCGCAGTGTTTTCAGCGCCAACAGGGTTGTCGTGCCGCAGTCCAGCAGAAAAGTGGCACTGTCGGTCTCAACCAAATAGCCACTCTGGCGTTGACCGCCGCTGCTAAAGGCGTCGCCTGCACCAAGAATTGTTACGCGCATTGTTGACCCTTCCCCGCAGAGCTCACCGAATCCTCGTTACTTGTCCCCCTAAGGGTCTCAATCAGGCGCGTCTCATCACAGCTGTCCTGCCGTCCGGTGGTCAGATTTTTTAGGCTATAGGTCTGCCGCACCACTTCATCCGGACCGATGATCAAGGCGTATGGGATGTGTAAACTGTCGGCTGTGGACAGCTGGCGGCCGAGTTTTGCCCGTTCCGGATACAGCTCGACGGTAATACCGGCCCGGCGCAGTCGTGCGGCCAGACCGGCCACGGCGACGAGCGGAGTGTCGGGCAGCGGACACACCATGACCTGGGCCCGCAGCTGGAGGTCGGGGAACATGTGGCGTTCCTCCATCAGCAACAGAATCCGCTCCAAGCCCAGCGAGAAGCCAACGGCCGGAACCTGCTTGCCGCTAAATATGCCGACCAGGTTATCGTAGCGGCCACCACCGCCTAGCGAGCCGCTCAAATCCTGCGAAATGACCTCGAAAATAGGTCCGGTGTAATAGCTGAGACCCCGGGCCAGGGCGGGGGTGAGGCGCAGGAGTGGACCGGCCGGAGTGTCGGTGCTGAGCGCCAAAAGGGCTTCGAGGTCGTCGAGTGCCCGCCGGGCGTCGGGCAGGCTGAGCGCGGCGCGGAGGTCGTGGAGGATGCGGGTGTTCTCTGTGTCCTTGGTTGCAGTGGTCAGAGCCAGTAAACGCTCGGCCGCCTGTCCACTTATACCACGTTGGAGCAGTTCGTCCCGAACCCCGGGCGACCCGATTTTATCCAGCTTATCAAGAGCAATCAGGGCCGAGCCCTCCAGGGCCGGATCAATGTCAGCCGCCGCTATCAGGCCGCGTAACACCGCGCGGTGGTTGAGGGCCACCCTAAAGCCTGAGAAGCCGAGGGCGAGTAGTGCGCCGCAGATAGCACTGATGACCTCGACCTCGGCCAGCAGTGAGGTGGTGCCGGTCATATCGACATCACACTGGTAAAACTCCCGAAAGCGTCCCTTGGCCGGACGATCGGCGCGCCACACCGGCTGGATCTGGTAGCGTTTAAAAAAACGCGGGAGCTGCTGGCCATAGTGCGCCACCACACGGGCCAGCGGGACGGTCAGGTCATAGCGTAAACCGAGCTCGGCCAGGTCACCCATCTCGACCGAGGGTTCGGCCAGGGCTCGGCTCAGCTTCTCACCCCGGTGCAGCAGACGGTAGAGGAGCCGATCGCCCTCTTCGCCGTATTTGCCAAGCAGAGTGGACAGATTTTCAATCGCTGGCGTTTCAATCGGCACGAAACCGTGGCGCTGGAAAACGTGCTCTATCCTCGCCACCACATAGCGGCGTTTGGAGACGGCTTCAGGCAGATAATCACGCATCCCACTCGGGGGCTTAGTACTTGGCATGGCGTCCAACTCCTTATGAGCGCTCAGAGCCTTCCCGGTTGGAAATCAAGATATCGCTGGCTGGTCAAGGTCCCACCGCCTTCTTGTCGACCCGTATGGCTTTTTATTGAGGAAACAACCCCCTATAATTGTTCCCTAACGGAGAAGGATGTGGCCCGGTGGCCGCACCGGTCTTCAAAACCGAGTTGCGTGGCGTAAGTTGCGCGGATGGTTCGACTCCATCCCTTCTCCGCCAGTCTCGTCTAATCGGTCCACTCAGCGGTGACAGGAATCAACTCCTGGGGCTGAAATATCCCCCGTAAATCCAACACAAACATCCCGTCTCGAATCCGGCCTAGGATTGGCGTGTCCGCGGCTCGAAAGTGCGCCGCAATATGCTCGGCCGAAAGTCGGGGATGACGAATGACAATCACCCGGCTGGGCAGGCGTTTCTCGGGGAGGGCTCCGCTGCCGATCTGGGCAGCGGCGTCTTCAAGCGTGATGCGGAAGCCCTGGCCGAGTCGCTGTCGTAAGAGCGGAATAGCCTGGGCGGCCAGCGCGTCTAGTTCTTCCACAGTCCGGGTAAGCCAGCGAAGGGTTGGAATCTCGGCATTCAGACATGGAGACTGACGGTACAGCCGGAGGGTTGCTCCCAAGGCGGCCAAGGTCAGCTTATCGGGCCGTAGGGCGCGTCTCAGGGGGTTTTTCTTAATGCGCCCAATCCACTCTTGGCGGCCGACAATCAGCCCGGCCTGTGGTCCGCCTAACAGTTTGTCGCCGCTGAAGGTCACAATATCCGCGCCCGTCGCCACCCGCTCAGACACGACCGGTTCTTTTGGCAAAGCGTATTGTGAGAGGTCGATGAGCGCCCCAGCGCCCAAATCTTCCATGACCGGAATCTGGTGGGCGTGTCCGAGCGCGACGATTTCGTCTAGGGTAACCTCACTGCTGAACCCGATGATTCGATAATTACTCGGATGGACTTTCAACAAGACGCCGGTCTCTGGGCCAATCGCTTCGGCATAGTCATAGGCATGGGTGCGGTTGGTGGTGCCGACCTCACGGAGCACGACTCCGCTCTTGCGCATGACGTCAGGAATCCGAAACGCGCCGCCAATCTCGATTAGCTCCCCCCGCGAGACAATGCCCTCTCTCCCTTCGGCCACAGCATTCAGGGCGAGCAGGACAGCCGCTGCGTTATTGTTGACAACGGTGGCCGCTTCAGCACCGGTCAGGGCCAATAGGTCGGCCTCAACGAGAGCGTCACGGTCGCCGCGTCCGGCGGCCGTCAGATCGTACTCAAGGGTCACCGGAGTGGTTGCCGCGCGGCTGACTTCGTCCACCGCAGCTTTTGCCAGGAGGGCCCGGCCAAGATTGGTGTGGAGGATGGTGCCGGTGGCGTTAATAACGGACCGTAAGGGCGAGCGCTTGGCGTCGGCTAGCTGTTGCTCAATCCGGTGGGCGATAGCCGATGGAGACAGTTCCTCGGTCAGCGAGCCGGCCAGAATGTCTCGGCGCAGGTCGGCCAGTACGCTACGGACGGCCTCTGTGATATAGCCGCGTTGGTAGTCGTGGAACAGCGGGCTGAGGACGGGAGATGACAGCAACTTTTCAACCGCGGGCAGATGGCGCAGGAGCTCACGGGCGGTCTTCATGGCGCGGCTACCTTGGCATATGGGCGTGCCTCTTGCAACTCGCCGGAGGGGAGGCTAGCTTTGCCTCACACAAGGAGGGCCGTATGGCAGTCTCAGAAGAACACTATCGAGCCGTAATCAGCGGTCAGGAGGAAAAGATCCTGGTCTTCCTCAGAGCCTTTGAGTGGCTGCAGGAGAATATGCACCTGAGCCGGATCAAGCAAGCCAAGCAAGACGTCTTTGACCGTGCTGGCGGCGATATCTTCCCTCCTTTAAAGAGCGCGCTCGAAGACGTTGCAGCGCCACGCCAGCGTGAAGAGTTTCACAAGAAGTGGCTGGAAGCCTTAGCCCACTTGGAGGATGCCTACACCTCTTTTTTGACTGGCTCTGAGGTCAACTTCATCGTCGCTTATATGCAGAGCCGCCGGGCCTTCTCGCTCGGCAAATACGCTCTGTATGAGCTGCGCGCCGAGCTGCCAACGCTGCGAGAATACTGGGTGTTGCCCGAAGCGCTGTCCCGCTGGGCTGAGCTGGAGGCACCGGTCACGGGTGTTGAGGCGCAGACCGGGGTCATCCATCGGCCGAGTACCGAAAAGCGCGCCGAATATTCACTCTACGTGCCCGAATATTACGACCCGAGCCGGTCCTGGCCCTTAGTGATTACGCTGCACGGCGGGCATGGGCGTGGGGATGACTACCTGCTGACCTGGCTGCGGGCGGCCAAGAGCGCGGGCTATATTCTCCTGTCACCAAAATCGCTGGGCGGGACGTGGTCACTGCAGCGGCCAGGCGTTGATATTCGCTCTATTTTGTCGATGGTCGAAACTCTGCTCGACGAATACAGTATTGATATCGGCAGGCTGTTTGCCACCGGTCTGTCTGACGGTGGGTCGTTTAGCTATGCGATCGGACTGAGCTGTCCCAAGCTGTTTGCCGGCGTTGCGCCAATCGCCGCGGCCGGGATGATCGTCGGCATGTTTAATCTGGATAAGGCCAAAGACTTGCCGATTTATATTATCCACGGCGGCAAGGATTTTATGTTTCCGGTGGCTACCGCGCAGATGGCCTATGAACTGCTGCAGAAGAGCGAGTTTACCAAGGTGAAGTATGAGGAGCTGCCCGACTGGGGCCACGCTTACACCTACTCTATCAATGACACCTTGGTGTTGCCCTGGTTCAACGGCTTGCCGTCAAGACAGCCGCAGACGGAAGCAAAGGGGGCGTAAGGCTGTTGGGCGTGTAGGCAGAGGGGAGGGAGCACCTCCCCGAGGGGCTCTATCACGGGTGGAGGGGAATATCGCTCAGCATAGCCAGCTCGGCATTGTCGTTCTCGCTGCCGGTCTTGGAGAGCGTATGCGCTCTGATCGGGCCAAGGTCTTACACTGCGTGGCGGGCAAACCCCTGGTGTCTCATATTCTTCAAGCCGTCCAGCGCTTGCGGCCCGAGCGCCTAGTCGTCGTTGTTGGCCACCAAGCCGAGGCGGTCCGACAGGCGTGCAACGGGGCGGGTATCGAGTTTGCCGTCCAGCGCCAGCAGCGCGGCACCGGTGATGCGGTGCTGGCCGCCCGGCCCGCGTTTGCCGATTGGCGGGGGCAGGTCTTGGTCGTGTGTGGCGATACTCCACTGCTGACAACGGAGACCTTGGCCCACTTTGTCCAAGGCCACCGGGCGGCGCAGGCGACCGTGTCGGTCCTGACTACGCGCCTGCCCGACCCGGCTGACTATGGTCGGGTGATTCGCACTAGAGAGGGCCGGCTGAAGAAAATCGTGGAAGCGCGAGACGCGTCTGTCCAGGAACAGACCGTGGATGAGATCAACTCGGGTATCTATTGTGTACAGGCCGAATTTTTATTTTCCGTCCTGCGCGCCCTGCGGCCAAACAATGCTCAGGCTGAGTACTATCTGACGGATATTGTGGAGCAGGCTGTCCGTGCCAGACTGCCAACCCAGGCGGTGCTAACGGAAGATGCCGGGGAGCTTGGCGGGATTAATTGCCGGGAGGAGTTAGCCGCTATGGAAAAGGCAAAACAAGACCAACTGCGTAAGAAGTGGATGGCCCACGGAGTGACCCTAGAAGACCCTCAGACGGTCTATTTCGACGCGGACGTGACAGTGGGCCGGGACACGGTCATTGGACCCAACACCCATCTCAAGGGTCACACCCAGATCGGAGCCCGGTGCCGGATCGACGGCAGTGCCTATATTGAAAACTGTCGGATTGGCAACGATGTCCATATCCTGTTCTCGGTCGTTCTGTCCAACAGCCAGCTGGCTGACCACAGCTCAGCCGGGCCTTTTTGTCACCTCCGTGGGCAGGCCGTACTTGCCCCTGGGGCTGAGGTGGGGAATTTTGTCGAGGTCAAAAAGTCGCTCATCGGTCCACACACCAAGGCCAAACACCTCGCCTATCTTGGTGACGCTGAGATTGGACAAGACACTACTATTGGGGCAGGGACGATTACGTGTAACTACGACGGCTTTCGCAAGCATCGGACCAGGATCGGTGACCGAGTCCAGGTCGGTGCTGATACCACTCTGGTAGCCCCGATTACCATTCACGATGATGTCTATATTGCGACGGCGACCACCGTGCGCCATGACGTGCCAGCCGGGGTGCTGGTGTATAATCCCCGCCAACAGCGGACGCGTGAGGGATGGACCGCGACAAAACGGGCCAAAGAGACGCACAAAAAAGAGATTGAAGAGTAGGGACTGGGGACATGTGCGGTATTATCGGCTACATCGGTTATCGTCAGGCAGCCCCGCTGTTGTACCGGGGGCTGCAGCGCCTGGCCTACCGGGGCTATGATTCGGCCGGGTTGGCGGTGGCCGGCGAGGGGCTTGCGCTGCGGCGCTCGGTTGGCAAACTAGAGAACCTCGACCACGTCCTCCATACCGAGCCGGTCCAGGGCACGGTCGGCATAGGACATACCCGTTGGGCTACGCACGGGCGACCGTCCGAGGAAAACGCCCATCCCCACCGTGCCGGACAGGTTGTTGTCATCCACAACGGCATTATTGAAAACTATCTGGAGCTCCGCCACGAACTGCTCGCCCAGGGACGGAGCTTTAGCTCAGAGACCGATAGCGAGGTGATTTCGCATCTCATCGATCAGCATATCCAAGACGGTCTCGCTTTTGCCGAGGCGACCCGGGCCGCTCTCAAACGGCTGACTGGGTCGTTTGCCATTGTGGCCCTGTGCGAGAGCCAGCCCGATACCATTGTGACGGCCAAGAACTCGACACCCATCGTTGTTGGGCTCGGGGAGCGCGAAAACTTTATTGCGTCCGATATCCCTGCTCTGTTGGACTACACCCGCCAAGTCGTCTTCCTCGAAGACGGCGAGATCGCTGAGGTCACCCGGGAGGGGATACGTTTCTCTAATTTTGACGGCCAGCCGGTCGACCGCGCGCCCCGTCCCGTCACCTGGGACGCGTTGACCGCCCAGAAAGAGGGCTATAAACACTTCCTGCTCAAGGAAATCCACGAGCAGCCGCAGGCCATTATCGACACGATGCGGGGCCGTATCCAGACTGAGGAGGGCCATGTGTGGTTGGGCGAGCTTGAGCCCCACGGTCAGGTTTTAGACTCGATCAAACGAATCTCGCTGCTGGCCTGCGGCACGGCTTGGCACGCCTGTTTGCTGGGCAAGTTTTTCCTGGAGGAACTGGCCCGTATTCCGGCCGAGGTCGATTATGGCAGCGAGTTCCGTTACCGCAACCCACCGGTTGACGCCGACACCTTGGTCTTAACCGTGTCACAGTCGGGCGAAACAGCTGACACCTTAGCAGCGCTAGAGGGCGGCAGAGCCGCCGGAGCCAAGACCCTCACCATCTGTAATGTGGTCGATGCGTCGATCCCGCGCAAGGCTGACATGGTCGTCTATACCCACGCCGGACCGGAGATCAGCGTTGCCTCCACAAAAACCTTTACCAGCCAGCTGGTCGCGCTCTATCTGTTAGCGCTCTATCTGGGCCGTCGCCGTGGCGTCCTCAACGCAGAGCGTGGTCGTCAGCTCATTGAGAGCGTAGTGAACCTGCCCGCACTGCTCCAACACGGCTTGGCTCAAGGTCGGGCGATTGAAAAAATTGCCAAAAAATATGGTCATGCCGACGATTTCTTATACCTCGGCCGTGGGGTGAATTATCCCATCGCGCTTGAAGGAGCGCTCAAGCTCAAAGAAATCTCGTATATTCACGCCGAAGGCTATCCGGCCGGGGAAATGAAACACGGACCGATCGCGCTGATTGACGATCAGCTGCCTGTGGTTGTGTTGCTGCCCAAAGATCCCGTCTACGCCAAGACGCTTAGCAACATGAAAGAAGTTGAGGCACGTGGGGGGCGGATTATCGCCGTGACCGACACGCCGTCCCAAGAGCTGGAAGATATCGCCTGGGAGATCATTCAGGTTCCCAGCATCCACCATCTGTTAATGCCGATTGTGTTGATGGTTCCCCTTCAGCTCTTGGCCTATCATATTGCCCTGTACCGTGGTACCGACGTTGATCAACCCCGGAACTTGGCCAAGAGCGTGACGGTGGAGTAAAGGGGCCCAGCCGCCGGGAGCTCGACGCGCCGCCGTCCCATCCTCAGTCGGCCCCGGCCTTCGTAATCCCGGCCAACTGCCGAGCATAGTCGGCCGCGGTCGTAAAGTCATATTCCCGGTAGGTCTGGAGTTTCTCGGCTTCCAGCGAGCCCTCGGCGTGTACGGCGAGTACCTCCTGATAGCCGCCAAAGTCACCTGCGGTTAGATCGGAGATCAGGTTGAGCAGCCGGATGCGTTCTTCGGCCGAGGTGCCCTTTTTTCCGCCATAGTATTTTTCGAGATACGGCCCGGTCGCCTCACTGCGCCAATCCTCGACCGCCGGGCCGGTGACCAGCAGACCGCCGCTCACATCTTGGACCAGTTGCACTGCGGCGTGATAGTTTGAGGCGAACTGATACTTGGCGACGTTGGTCAGCAGGGTGTTAGGAACGGCAATGCCTGGCGCAACGACCTCGTGGTTATGGGCCGCCGCAAAAATCAGGCCCTGTACCGTGGCGTGATAGGTCGCCAGCTTGGTCAACTTCTCCCGAATATGCCCGGCTCGTTCAATCCCGTTGTATTCGGCGATTGCCTGAGCGGCGCCGGCTAGCAGTTCCAGCAGGGGCAGTTTATAGGACACTGCGGTGAAACGATGAAACTTAACAAAGGTCAACGCGAGGAAGCCGGCGGCTTCGGTTTCGCCGTTGAGGAAAACGCGCTCCCAGGGCACGAACACATCGTCAAAAACCGTCAGCGTTTCCATCATCTTGTGACTGGCGCTGATCGGGAACTCAAACGGATCTTTCTCCACTCCTCCGTAGGAGCTGGCCAGCAACTTGAGCCCCTTGGTCGCAGCCGGCAGAGCAAAGGCCACAGAGTAGGCGCTATCGTCCGGCTTCATTGCCCGCGTTGGGAGGACGATGACCTCATCGGTGTTGGTTAACACCGAGGTGTGCGTCTTGGCGCCGCGCACCACGATACCGTCCGAACGTTCTTCCACCACCCGCAGGTAGTAGTCGTCGTGGGCCTGGCCCCGGGGACCGAGTCCCCTGTCGCCCTTAACATCGCTCTGAGCCACAGCAACGCCGTAGTCTCGATCACGGCACAGTTCATAATAGTTGCGAACCCGCTCTTCGTATTCGGGCTTGCCGCGTTTGGCCATCTCTTCAGCGACAATATGTAGGGCAAATAAGGCGTCGGTGCCAATCTCTTTAATCAGCACGACCAGGGTCGCCCCCTCGCGGGTACTGGCCGCAATCAGACGGCTGCGCTGGAGCAAGTCCTCGGTATTGCGGGGCATATGATAGTAGCGCGAATAGTCGCCCAGACTGCGATCTTTGACCACGGCCAGATCTCGGTAGCGGGGGTCTTCAGCCATTTGATAGTCAATACAGGCGTGGTTGACCGCCTTGCCAATGATGGGATGGGTGGTGACATCGGGCACCAATTCTCCCCGATAGTAGACCTCGCGGCCATCTTTCAGGGCTTCTCTGTACTGTTGTGGTGTGCGCAGGCCCATCGTCTTGTCCTCCTGTCTAGATGACGACCTCGAGCTGGAAAATCAGGTTATCACGATCACGTAAAAAGCCGATTCCGTTGTACTGTCCGTCAATGTAGTTGTACTGAATGATGAAACGGAACGGATCACGGGTAAAAGTAACGCCTGGCTGCACTAGCCAGGCGCCCTGCCAGTCATACAGAAAGATCAGCGAGGGCGAGATCGCGCCCGAACGATAGGCGGTCGAAATGGAGAGGGTGTTGACCAACTGGTGCTGGTCCCTATTAACAAAGGACGTATTTTGTCTATGCGGATCGAAGGCCGGGATGGCGAAGTGACCAAAGCCAAAGTTGTCGCTGACCGAGCTGAGCTTGGTATCGTTAAAATCCAGAATATGGGTGCCAAAAATCTGGCTGCTAATGACAACCGACTGCTGAGGATTGAGCAGCCGAATATAGCGCTCCATGTCTATACCGAGCGACCAGCGGATCACATCCGAGCGGTCGATGTCCGTTTTGTAGCGTAGGCAGACGTCGTTGGTGACGGAGGGTGGGCAGGGGACTCTGCTGTAGCCGGGTGTCAGGACAAAATTGGTTAGGTCAGCAACCGGCCCCTCGATCTGATCTGAGGCCGAGTTCTTAAAGAACGGTTCGGCATAAAAATAGGCAAATTCGCTGCGGACGATAGCCGACAGGCTAGGTAGGCCAAAGGTCAGGGTTGCCCCGCTGATCTGAGTCTTAGGAAACAAAACATTGGCCTGGAAATTATCGAACAGATAGCGCCCGAATTCACCCTGCCGGGTCGCGTCCCGAAATTCGCTGAGTCTGAGCGGGGGAGCCGTGGCCGGAGTGACAATGCGAAGCGTCGCGTCGTCAAGATAGGTATAGTAGTGGGCCACGCTGAACATGAAATCACCCCACACCCCGACAATCCGCCCGCCACCCCGCATATCGGTGAAGTTGCGGGCCGGTTTTTTGAGAGCGCTGCGAATGCCGGCCGGATTGGGGGTTGACCACGGCGAGCCGACCGGGACTGGGGTTGAAACTTCGTCGTCCACGACCATAAAACCTTCGAAATTCAGCTCTGACAGCGGCCCAATACCCCCTAAACCGTACACCATACGGAGCATATCAAGCGGGATGCGTCGCTCGTCTAGTGTGACGAGAAAGCCGCCAAAGCTGGCGTCTAGAGGGTTGATCTGGTCCAAGAGGCGAAACACGTCCGTCTCTCCCCACGACAGATTTTGACGTCCAATACGGATAAACAGCGGACCCTTGGTATAGTTGATATACGCCTCAAACAGTCGGTGACGACTCCGCCGGCGCTGACGGGTATCGACCTGAGTGCAGTCAAAAGCCCGGGGTTTCTTTTGTGTCTGTTTACTCGGCGTGCCGCAGTCGCTCAGCAGGGGAAAACGCTCACTAAACACGTCCGGACCAAAATCCCACACCCCGTCGTACTCGCCACGATAAGTCACGAAATACTCAAAATCGTCGGGTGCCAGAAAGCTGAGGGGACTGAGCAAAGAGTGGACAGCGGCTAAGGGGCCGTCAGACCGGCCCATAATCAGGTCGGTCAGGTTGTGGCGGAGTTCCATCTGAATAAAGGTACGATTTTGCAGCATGTTCCAGCTGTTATAGGGGGTCTGAAGGCGGGTGTTATCGGCCGCACTCTCAACCGCCATCGCCGTCCGGTTATACACCCGGCCGTTGAAGCGGACGGTTTCGGCCTCGTCGACAAAGACCGCCCAGGCCGAAGTGGAGAACAGGCTGCACAGAATCGCCAAACCGAGGCCAAGCCACCGCCACCAAATCGTACTCGTCTCTCTCATCGTCGCTCCTACGAACCAAGGCAGCATAGCGAAAAGCCGGGGCTACTGAAAGTAGGGTTTTGGAGGAGGGAGTGGACTAGCGCATCGCTGCCGTCCGCACCTGGCTCTCATCCGTCCAGCCCTGGATACCCCTCTGGGCGGTTGGGAGGGTTTTGGGTGACTTTCAGACAAAGAGACCCAGGAGGCCCAAGCAGGGTGGCGACAAAGCGGGACGGAACTATGCCCATTTCAAAAGACAGGTGACGGTCTTGGGCCGGTCAGCGACGCCAGAATGCCGGCCTAGACGGTTTTCCGCTCCCGCACGTCGCCAGCCGTGACGACGTCCCGGTTTTTTTGTCAGGCGTATTGAGACTGAGCAACTGCCTCTCATAAAAATATCGCTCTGAATCTTGACCTTGTACTGCAGACCGCCACTCAGGTCTGCGTCCTGTTGGCCAGCGGGGAACGATGCGCGCGACCGGCTTGCCATATGTGGTGATGAGTATCTTCGTTAGTCCAATAGCACGAGGCACTGCTCCCTACATTTTGCAGTTCCAGTGCTGTTCCATTTCCAACAGCCATTCGTCATCATATTGGTCCATTTGAAACGCGTTCCAACGTATGCTGCTCCCATTGCGATATAGACGAGGCCAGCGACTCAAGCGGACTCCGGCATGCCTTTTCCTGACTGGGGTGGTGTGGTAAACAGTCGGATCATGAATCTGGCGCAGATTTTCTGGCAGCGTTTACGCAACGATGAGAGCCGCCCAATATTTGAAAAGCTGGAACCAAGCGGACAGGTGAGCTGGCGGCAAACACGGGGCGAGCTGTTAGAGGATACCTCGCGCTGGATGACCGCTCTGCGGACGGCCGGCATTGAGGTCGGCGACCGGGTAGCACTCTCTCTGGGCAAGTCGGATGGATTGGCCACCGTCCATCTCGCCGTCTTAGGTCTTGGAGCCGCGGTGGTGCCGCTGAATCCCGCCCTGGCACCGCGCGAAGCCGAGGCCGTCTTAGAGCGCGCCAAGGTCAAGCTTGCTATCACCACGCCGCAAACAGTGAACCGAGCGCCGGGCATTAGGGCCGCAGTAGCTGGACCGTGGTGGGTGAGTGGCAGCGCAGCCGAGCAGGCCGAGGGGACGAACTTGGTGGTGGATATCCTAGCTACGGCCCAAGCCGGTCCAGAACCCATTGAGCGGGCAGGCAATGATATGGCGCTCCTGCTGTTCACGAGCGGCACGACTGGTACCCCAAAAGGCGTTGGTCTGACCCACCGGAATCTCCACGCAAATCTCCAAGCCTTACTGGTTGACATGTGGGAGATGGGGGAAGACGATCGTCTCCTGCACGCCCTCCCGCCGCATCATCTGCACGGATTAGGACTCGGCCTGTACGGCACCCTGTATAGCGGCTGTAGCGCCGTGTTGCTGGAACGTTTTGATCCAGCCATAGTCTTACACGCGCTAGACAGCCAGCGCATTAGCGTGTTCATGGGCGTGCCAACCATGTATCACCGTATGCTGGACGTTGAGGGCGAGGTATCGCTGACCTCAATGCGGCTCTTCACCTGTGGTTCGGCCCCCTTATCGGTCGACACCTTCCGCCGCTTTCAGGCCCGCTTTGGATTTACGCTAGTTGAGCGCTACGGGCTGACCGAGACGGCTATTAACACCTCCAACCCGCTCCGCGGGGTCCAAAAAGCGGGCAGCGTCGGACTGCCGCTCCCAGGGGTGGAGGTCGGGGTATTTGATCCGGAAACCCGCCGCGGGCTGACCAACGGTCACACTGGCGAGATCTGGGTTCGGGGTCCGAATGTCTTTGGCGGCTATTGGAATGACTCCAAGGCGACCGCTGCTGCCTTTGAGGACGACTGGTTTCGGACCGGTGACCTCGGGGTCGTGTCCGAGGACGGCTATGTGTCAATTCTCGGCCGGATGAAAGAGCTGATTCTCGTTGGGGGGACCAATGTTACCCCCGGGGAGGTCGAGGCGGTGTTGGAGCTGGAATCCGGAGTGCACGAATGTGCCGTCGCTGGTCTGCCCGACCCGGACTTGGGAGAGCGCATCGCTGCCTTTATCGTGCCGTGCCGAGGACAAGACCCGGCGGTTGTGGAGGCCCGGCTCAGGGCGCGGGTCGAGCAAGACTTGGCCCCCTATAAACGGCCGCGTCGCTACCGTTTTATCGACGAGATTCCCCGCAACGCAATGGGCAAAGTGGAGCGGGGCAAGTTACAAGAGATGGGCGGTTAAGACTGAACAATGTTGCCACAGGCTCGCCGCTCATCTGTAGAGGAAACTATGGGTAAGACACACAAAGCGTCCGGCAAGAATCCCGCGTCACGCTCGGCTGTCAGCCGCCGCTCATTTCTGAAAGGGGCTGGCGTGGGAGCGGCGAGTTTAGCAGCGACCCAACTCGGACTGCCGACCCCGGACGCCGAACAGGCCCGACCCGACGAGGCGGTCGCCCTTGGCCCTGGTCCGGTTCCAATACGCTTCCACGTTAACGGCCAGACCTATAGTGCTCGGCTCGAACCACGGGTGACCTTAGCCGACGCGCTCCGGGAGCATCTTGGGCTGAGCGGAACAAAAATGGTCTGCGACCGGGGCGCCTGCGGTGGCTGTACGGTGCTGCTCGATAACCAAGCGGTGGTGTCGTGCATGATGTTGGCTGTTGCCGCCCAGGGGAAACAGATTCAAACCGTCGAGGGTCTCGCCCAGGGTGACCAGCTTGACCCGCTTCAAGACGCCTTTATCGCCCATGACGCGCTCCAGTGCGGCTATTGTACGCCGGGGATGCTGATGAGCTGTAAGGCTCTTCTAGAGCACAATCCCACGCCTAGCCAGGCCGAAATCAAAACCGCGATCAGCGGGAATATCTGTCGCTGCGGGACGTATCCGCACGTCTTTGCCGCGGTCCTAGCGGCCTCGGGACAGCAAGGGGGAGACCATGGCCCGTAGCGTTCGGTTAAAAATCGGCTACCAAGATCACTTCACCACGGTCACCCGATCGATCCCCGATGACGAGCCCCAGCCGTGGGATGCCGACACCCAGCTGCGGGTCGTGGGCCAAGCGGTTCCCCGTGTTGATGCCCGGGGTAAGGTTACCGGCAGAGCCACCTATACCCGCGATATTCGTCTACCGGGCATGCTGTACGGTGTGATCATCCGCTCGCCGTATGCGGCGGCTGAGGTCGGTGGGGTGGATACGTCCGCGGCCGAAAAAATGCCTGGCGTGCGGGCAGTATACGTCCTGGATCGCAATCGGGTGCGCTACCAGGGGCATGAGATCGCGGCGGTTGCGGCAGACAGCCAAGAACAGGCTGCTGACGCGGCTCGGGCGGTTCGGATTACGTTTAAGCCCCGACCGTTTGTGGTGACATTTGACCAAGCCATGCGCCCCGACGCACCGGTGGTGATGCCGGGCAGGGCTGCTGGAGGCGGGCAGGTCAAAGTGCAGACCGGCGTGCGTCCGGTTAGCCTAGCCTGGGCGGCCCAAGGACCAGCCCAGCAGGGGAATATCGTTGGTCCGGCCCAGGGCTCGCTGTTTGGCAGAAACCGTGGCGATGTCCCACACGCCGTCCAGATCTCTGATGCCGTTGTTGAGCAGGAGTTCCGCACCCCGGTTCAGACCCACAGCTGTCTGGAGACCCACGCCGCGGTGGCCTATTGGGAAGCCGCCGACCGTTTAGTTGTCCACTGTGGGGCCAAGTCGGTTACCCGCGCTCGGGCAGAGCTAGCTGACTACTTTGGGCTGTCCCACGTGCAGGTGCAGGTCCGCAATGACGTCATCGGCGGTCACTTTGGCACCAAAGCCTCAGCCCTGCCATACTCGGTTATCGCTGCTCAGCTGGCAAAACAAGCCAAACGTCCAGTCAAGATCGTCCTGTCTCGCCAGGAGGAACACCTCGTTGGTGGCAACCGTCCCCAGAATCGGATGCAGGTCCGGGTGGCCGGTATGCGGGATGGAACCCTGGCCGCGGTCGAGTTGGTGAACCACGGCTCGGCTGGAGCGGGTTTTGGCGCGGGTGCGGCCGGGCCGTTTTTCAGTATATACGATTGCGCCAATGTGGCGGCGGACGATTACGATGTGTTGATGAACACCGGCCCGGCCTGTGCCTTTCGAGCTCCGGGTCATCCGCAGGGCGCGTTTGCCCTTGAAGTGGCAATCGACATGTTGTGCGAGCGCTTGGGCCGAGATCCGGTCGAATTTCGACTCCACAACAGCTGTAAGCGTACCCCCTGGCGGACCGAGGAACTGCGCATCGGGGCACAGCGTATCGGCTGGACCAGCCGCCGCAATCCGCTACCGGGGGCGACCCAGGGACCTATCAAACGCGGTATCGGGGTGGCCAACAGTGTCTGGTACAGCGTCTACAACCCCGGCGCTCAGGTTGAAGTCCAACTCAACAAAGACGGTAGCGTAGTGGCTTTCACCAGTACCTCGGCACCGGGCGCTGGCTCTCGAACAATTATTGTCCAGGCCATTGCCGAAGAGCTGGGACTAGAAGCCGATCAGATTGAGGTCCGTCTGGCCGACGCCGACTATCCCTACTCCCCGGCGCCCGGCGGCAGTAAGCTTACCTCTACCGTCACCCCGCCCGCCCGCCAAGCCGCCTATCGGGTCAAACAGACGCTGCTGCGCGGGGCGGCGCGACGTCTCGGAGTTGGCGTCGAGACCCTTCGCCTACAGCCGGGGGGGACAATTGTGGCCGAGTCGGGCGAGCGACTGGACTGGAAACAGGCCTGCGCTCTACTGCCTGGCGGCAAGACCGCCGCTCTGGGCGAGCGGCTGGACGATTATGGTGGACCGGCCGTGGCTTTTTCGCGCTTATCTATGGGCCATGATCTGATGGCCGGCGTACAGTTTGCCGAGGTGACGGTCGACGAACGCCTGGGACAGTTGACGGTCGACAAGATTGTTGCCGTTCAGGACTGTGGTCGGGTGTTTAACCCGTTATTGGCCGAGAGTCAGCTCCAGGGCGGTGTTATCAACGCTTTGAGCTTCGGCCTGTTTGAAGAGCGGGTTATGGATGAACTGGAAGGTCGGATGCTCAACCCCGATTTTTTGTTCTACAAACTCGCTGGTTCACGCGAAATGCCACAGCTCGACACGGTTTTGCTAAATGTCTACCAGGGTCAGACGAGCACCGACGCCCGTAATCTCGGCGAGCCGGCAAAGGTAGCGACCATTGCCGCTATCGTCAACGCCATCTACAACGCCACTGGCGCGTGGATTACCGAACTGCCGATTACCCCGGCCCGATTGCTCACCGCCCTGGCCGCGCGCGACCGGCGTTTGCAGACCTAGACGGAGCGGAGTACGTCTGGATAGGAACAGGTATGGACGGTTTTACCTATATACAGGCCGAGACCCCGGCCGCGGTAGTGGATGCTCTGGCCCGCTATCCGCAGGCTGTGCTTAAGGCTGGAGGGGTCGATTTGCTCGATTTGATGAAGGAGCGCATTGTGACCCCGGCCGCGGTTATTGATATCAGCCGGGTGGCGGAGTGGAGCGGGATCACAGTCGACCCACAGACTGGGACGCTCCGGCTTGGAGCGCTGACCACCCTGGCCCAGCTCGCGGGCGACTCCCAGACACAAAGCCATTGGCCAGCCCTCAGCCAGGCCATGGCCAGCGCGGCAACTCCTCAAATCAGAAATATGGCCACCCTGGGCGGCAATCTGTGTCAGCGACCCCGCTGCTGGTATTTTCGTCAGGAGACCTATCCGTGCCGTAAAAAAGGTGGGGCAACATGTTTTGCCCAGGTCGGCGAGAATCGTGATCACGCGATTTTTGCCAACTACACGTGTACCAGTACCCACCCCTCGGCTGCAGCCATCCCCCTCCTAGCGTATGATGCCGAGGTGGAGATTTTGGACCAGACCGGAATCCAACGGAGTCTCCCGCTAGCCCAATTTTTTGTCTCTCCCGAACGCGACGTACAGCGGGAGCACATTTTGCAATCGACCGAGTTCCTGACCGCTGTCACTGTCCCCAGACCGCTTGAGGCGGACGGGAGCGCTTACCTGAACTTTAAACACAAATGGTCGTTTGACTGGCCGATGGTTGAGGTTGCGGTAGTCTTGCATCGGGAGGGCGTGGAGGCGAACGACGATGCTCACTCGAGCAAGAAGAGCTCGTCGTCTCCCTTCGCAGTCAGAGATGCCCGGATCGTGCTTGGTTCGGTCGCGCCCGTCCCGTTTCGGGCTCAGGCTGCCGAGCTTGTCTTGGAAGGCCGGGCGGTTGATGCCGATTTGGCTCGCCAGGCCGGTCAGGCCGCCATCCGTGGGGCAACGCCGCTGGCGCAAAACGAGCACAAAGTGACCCTTTTGGCTGAGCTAGTCCGTCGGACCGTCCTGAAAGCGGTGGACCAGCTGGCGGCCCAAGACGAGGTGATGCCCGTATGACCGAAAAAGAGCCCTTTCAATTCAATCCAACTCGCACCCTAGGCTCACCGTGCCGATTTTTACGCATGCAGAGCGCCTTCCGCCTGGGGCCGACCGAATATGACGAGACGACTCGTTTCTGGTGTGTCCGGGCCTTGGATAACTGCGGACCCGACGGAACGGCCGTCCACGCTGCTTGGTGCCAGGCTGGTAGAGACTGTTATGAACCGCCGCCGACTCCGATCTGAGGTCGGTCCTTAGAGGTCCCGCTGACGTTTCAGCGCTTCCCTGCTATACTGCCCAGTGTGTCGCCCTCCCGGCCCCCTGCCCGGCCGCTCTCACATTCCGGTCTGGTCCGCAAGGGCCGTCCGATCGTCGCTGCTACCCTGCTGAGCCGGCCGTTGGGTTTCGTCCGCGAAGCCGTCCAAGCCGCTCTGTTTGGCGCCTCACGGCTCACCGACGCGTTTCTGGTTGCCTATAACGTGCCAGAAATGATCCAAACCCTATTTTTTAGCGGCGTGCTGAGCAATTTCTTTGTGCCTGTCATTACCCGCTATAGAAACCGGGCGGCCGATCTGAATAAAATTTTTAGTCTGGCCTTGAACGGCGCCTTTGGAATCGCCCTGGTGTTGGCCGGCGTGTGTTATCTGGCCGCTCCGGCCATCCTCACCGTCGCTGCGCCAGGTCTGGCTGGAGACGATCACCGCCTGGCAGTATTCTTGTTTCGGTTGATGCTGCCGATGCTGATCCTGCACTGTCTGCTGGCCGTGGTCAAAGGAACGCTGAACAGCTTAGATCATTATGCCATGCCCGAATACGCCGGGGTGTTTTTCAATCTCGTAATGATCGTGTGTGCCCTGAGTCTAACCGGTTCGTACGGTATTAGCAGCCTGGCTATCGGGGTTGTGGCCGGCAGCCTTGTCCAGTTGGTGGTTCAAATTCCGGCCCTGGCCCGAGTCGGAATTCGCTATCAACCAAGCTTCACCTTTCGCCATCCAGCTCTGCGTGAGATGGGTGGGTTGGTACTGGGAGCGTTTATTGCGACCGCGGTCGTGCCGATCAACGCCTTTATTGCCCGTGCCCTGGCCTCAACCCTGGCCGAGGGCAGTATCTCGGCCCTGGCCTATGCGTTCCGTATCTTCTTGCTGCCGGTGAGTCTGTTTGCCGTGCCGGTGTATACTGTGCTGTTGACCGACCTGTCTGCTGCTCATAATGCAGAGGGGGCCGAGCAGGAATTTAAGGACAAAGCCACCGCTGGCTTATCCTTGCTGTTTGCGGTGGCCTTACCGGCCACCGCAGTTATCATCGGCCTAGCTACGCCGATCACCCGCCTGCTGTACCAGCGGGGCCAGTTTATGCACGAAGACGTCGTGTTGACCAGCCAGGCGCTCATGGCTTATGGCATTGGCATTGTTACTTATGGCACTAGTCAGGTCATGGTCCGGCTGTTCAACGCCACCAAGGACACCCGTACCCCGGCGCTCGTCGGCCTGGCCTCGGTCGGCCTGAACGCTCTTGGCGGCTGGCTGCTAATGCAGGTCTGGGGCCACTGGGGCATTGCGTTGATGATCTCGCTGGCCTCGGGACTAAACACGCTGATTTTGTACGCCATTTTCCGCCGCTGGCGCGGCCCACTGAACGAAGCTTTGCTAGTCCGCCGGTTGGTTACCCACTTCCTGCTAGCCGCGGCCTTAGGGACGTGTCTGTTCGTTCTGAGCCAAGGGCTGGCCACCGCCCCGGGGTCGCTGATGACACCGCTGCACGTGGGACAGCTAGCCGCAATCCTTACGGTCGGGAGCAGCCTGTACCTGGTCTTGGGATTTGTGTTCAAAGTGGAAGAAGTGCAACTGCTGGGGCGGATAATCAGACGAAAGGTTGTGAGGTAGAGATGGCGACATCAACAGCGAAAAGCTCCGAGTCTTCCAACCCAACCCGCTATTTGGCTCATGTCAACCGCGCTGACAATGGCTTTGCTCTCCACGATTTGGACGAACACCTGCGCGGTGTCGGGAAACGTGCGGAAGAGTACGCTTCCGTTTTTGGTAGTGAGGATTGGGCGCGGATAGCGGGGATATGGCATGATCTGGGAAAATATAGCGAGGAATTTCAACGACGGATCAAGTCTGTATCTGGTTACGATACTGAGGCGCATCTTGAAGGTCAGGGGAGACGCGTTGATCACTCGACTGCCGGCGCACAGCCATGCAATATCCCAATTCGGGCTGCGTGGACGGATTTTGGCCTACCTCATTGCCGGCCATCACACTGGCCTACCAGATTGGCACACAAGTGAGACTGCCGGTGCAGCCTTAAAAGCACGGCTGGATGATGGCAGCCGCCTCAAACGGACGCTGTGTCAACCAATCCCCCTGGATATTCTTTCACAGCCTAAACCTGAGAGTGATTTACTGGGAAAAGCCGAAGGCTTCGCCTTGTGGATACGCATGTTATTTTCCTGTCTGGTAGACGCGGATTTTTTGGATACCGAAGCATTCATGGACACGGGAAAAGCTGCGCAGCGTAAAGACAATCTAACGATTCCAGACTTGTTGTCGCGTTTTGATACCTTTATGGAGGAAAAATTTTCAGAGGTCCCCCATACACGGCTGAACCGTATTCGTGCCGCTGTGCTTCGGCAGTGTCGTGACAAGGCACACGAAGCACCTGGACTGTTTTCTTTGACCGTTCCCACAGGCGGGGGCAAGACGCTGTCGAGCCTCGCTTTTGCTCTGGAGCACGCGAGGTATCACGATAAACAGCGGGTGGTCTATGCAATTCCCTACACTAGTATTATTGAGCAGACCGCTGACGTTTTCCGCGACATATTTCCTGATGCGATAGTTGAACATCATAGTAATCTCGACCCCGAAAAAGAAACGGTGAAAAGTCGCCTGGCGGCAGAGAATTGGGATGCCCCTTTGATCGTGACTACTAACGTTCAGCTTTTTGAGTCGCTGTTTGCCTCCAGAACTAGCCGTTGCCGCAAGTTGCACAACATCGCGAATAGTGTGGTGGTACTCGACGAGGCGCAGCTTCTGCCGCCCGAGTTCTTACAACCAATTCTCGACGTTATGAATCTGCTCGTGCGCTACTACGATGTCACCTTTGTAATATCGACCGCGACCCAACCGGAGTTGGGTAAGCTGGAAAGTTTTCAACAGAAGAAGATCCGTGGTCTTGATGGGACGCGTGAAATCATCAACGACCCGGATAGACTCTATCGTGATTTGGATCGCGTCACTTTTTCAATGCCAAAAGACTTCCAGCAAAGGCAGAAATGGGACACTATCGCTCTCCAGATTCAGCAACATCCTTCCGTGCTAGCGGTGGTCAACTCGCGTACAGACGCACGCGAACTCTACCGGCGTATGTCTGAAGGGGCGATTCATTTATCAGCCCTCATGTGTGGAGAGCATCGCTCGCGTGTCATCGCCCATATCAAACGGCGGTTGCCGAGCGTCTAGCATTGACCCTGATTAACCGTCGGCAGATCACTGCCACACATTTTGTCAGGCGTCCAGGCGGGGCTGTGTCCCTGACCGACGACGGACGAAAAGAGGTCATTGTCGCGTATCAGAAACGCAAACAGGAAGAAGTCCAGCATGCTGTCCTGGAACAGAAAGTGCAGGTTGGGATGATTCCCCATGTCCAGGCCCGTTTACTGGCACGGCTATTGCGCGGAGATATAGAAGATTACCTGTCTTTCATGTACCATTAAGTGGTGGGCCTGACCTGAAAGTTGAAAATATTCAGGTCTTAGTCGCCTATGATGTGGCAACGGAAAAGGACGCTGGCAAGCGACGGCTGCGGAAGGTCGCACAGGTGGTATGCAAGAACTTCGGCCAGCGGGTACAGTATTCTGTCTTTGAATGCACGGTCAATTAGGTGCAGTACGAGCGCTGGTTCAGGAGCTTGTCAGGTGTATCAACGAAAAGGAGGACAATTTGCGGATTTATCGGCTGCGAGAACCAAAAGAGCAATATGCCGGCACTTTGGAGTGAACTCTTTGGTCAACTTTGATGACCCGCTCCTAGTATAGCAACTATCCAATAAAACGGTCGGGGATTAAAACAAGCAAATACCTAAACAAACGCCTGAGCGCGAACCTGGAGCAATGGCGTAGAAGCGGAGAGGATCGCGTTGGTTGTAAGCGCTGAAATAATAACGATTTTCTCGTTTTCCTTAATTCCTTCTGGGTAGATGTCAGACCTGTCAGAGAGAGGATCGCGGAAACGAGGAAAAACCCCTAAGCAGATCAAAGGCTTGGGGGAGGAGCCACATGCATCTGGTCTTCGGGCCGGATGAGGATTGAAACGACGTGAAAGATGGTAACCCCAACGGTGACCCGCTACAGGCATCTGGTCTTCGGGCCGGATGAGGATTGAAACTTGGTGTTGCCGATCGCGATGGTCCGCCGCCCGCCCGCATCCGGCCTCTGGGCCGGATGAGGATTGAAACGCCGCGTTGCTCAGGCGTGTAAAAACTCACGGACCAGCCGGCTAAAGGCGTTGGGCTTTTCCAGTGGTGGGCAGTGTCCACACTCGGGCAGGATCTCTAAGCGCGCTCCAGGAATCGCCTGCTGGTAGCGGTGGCCACACTCGAGTGGCACAATTTGATCGTCACGTCCCCAGATAACCAGGGCTGGCATGCGCAGCCGGGGTAGGAGGCTCGGTAAACTGCGATCATACATATAGGGTTTCCAGCAGTAGCGCACCGCGGTCTCTTGGTTTTGGACCAGAATATTACGCTCTTCCTTAGACGGTTTATGGCCGAATAGCTCTTCGTATTCGGGCACCTGTTTGGGCTCAAAATACGTCAACTGGCGCGTGCCCTCTAACCCATGTAGAAAAATATCGGTAATCTCGCCCTGCTGGGGTTGGATGCCGGCCGCATCAACGAGAATCAGTTTGTTAATCAGCCTGGGGCTCATGACCGCCATTTCGGCCGCCAGCCAGCCGCCGATAAAGTGGCCGCCGACCGCCGTTTTCTCTAGCCCCAGTTCCTGGAGCAGCCATAGCGAGAAGCGCGCCAAGTCGATGAAGCTCTCGACCCAATCCGGTCGTTCAGACGCGCCAAAACCCGGCAGGGTCGGCGCGTAGACGGTAAAATGCTCAGCCAGCTGGCCGTGATAACGGCGCCAGCCCAGGCTACCCTCACTACTGTGGAACATCACCAGAGGGTCTCCCCGCCCGCCCTTTAAGAGCTGAATTTTCGCTCCGGAAACCTCAACGAACTCTTCTTGGTATGGTGTTGACATGGGTCTCTTCTCCCTATGGCGCTTGCTCAAACGGTCCGGGTAGATCGAGTTCCTGACCCATTTCCCTGATCGCTGGCAGCACTGCTTTTTCCATCAGCTGCAGGCAACGCATGGTGTCCGGGTGGCTAATTGTGCCGTCATTAGTCCATACGCCTAGGATACCGGGTCGGACCTCGGATAGCATACGGCGGATTTTTTTGATAACCGTGTCCGGACTGCCGACGATGACCCGGTTACTCTCGACCACCTTGTCCCAGCCCGCCGCGTCAACCCCGCCGTACAAGGGGTCTGGACGCAGCGAGTGTTTGTACTGCTCGATCAGTCGCCGAGTACCCTCACGCGAGTTGTAGCCCGGCGGTGCCATAAAATCTCCGGGGAGCGGTACACGACCGACGCCCGCGTTGCCGACCAAAAATCCCTCGCCAACCTCATAGGCTTTTTCGTCCGTGTCCTGAACATGAATCCGCACCAGATAGCCAAAGTTTTGCGGCCCCGGAGTATAGCCGACCTCGGCCGCGGCCTGGGTATAAATTGCCATCATATCCAGGGTGACCTGGGGATCGGTCTCGAGATAGACGTACGGATAGTGATGCTGGGCACACCACACCAGGGTCTCGGGACTGCCGACGCCCGGAATCCAGATCGGCGGGTGAGGATCCTGGAGGGGGCGCTCAAAGGGGTTGACGACTCGGAACTGATAGTGCTTGCCCTCCCAGCGAAAGGGACCCGGCGTGGTCCAGGTCTTAATAACCAGATCGTGGGCCTCTTGGAAGCGTTCGCGATTGTAGGCCGGGTTGGTGTTGGTCGCCCAGCTCTCAATGCCGGTGCCGCGCACAAAGCCGGAGATCAAACGCCCGCGCGAGATCATGTCGATCTCGGCCAACTCCTCGGCCAGCCGAATCGGGTTATCAAAAATCGGCAGAGGATTGCCCAACAGCACGATCTTGGCGTGTTTGGTCGTACGGGCCAGAATCGCGGCCTCCAAGTTCATGGCAGCACCCATACACGTCGGCGTATTGTGGTGCTCGTTGAGCATCAAGCCGTCAAAGCCAATCTCGTCCGCATATTCGTACTCGTCGAGATACTCGTTATACATGTCCGAGCCAAGGCTGGGATTGAAGTGAGAGTTAGGAAAGGTCAGACGTACGGAACTGCGAAAGCTATTCCGTACGTCCTCCGCGCTGTATGCCACATAGGCGCGTTCGGTAAACCGCATTAGAAACATGGCTGGCCTCCTCCTTGTGCTCAAGACAGACGCTGCTCTCTTCCATGATGAGGTGGAACAGCGGCCCACCCTGCCCGGACACTACCCCGGGGGTGGCCACATGGCAAGAACACATCTGAGCACTCTACTTTTGGTCGGCGGGAAATGCTACACTCAATGGCCCTAAAACGGGTTACACAGAAAGGAAGAGAGCATGAAAGACGGTTTCCGGGTAATCGATAGCGATCTGCATGTGATTGAAACGGGTGACGTCTACGAGCACTATTTTGACGAAAAATACCGCGACCAGCGGCCCAAGTATCTGGGCTGGAGTCCGACCAATTTTCCCCATTGGCAGGTCCAGGGTCAGCTGATTCCGCCCTGGGCGCGATCCGAAGACGTGATTGGACCGCAGAAATTTCTCGACGCACCGACCGAGGAGCTGTACCGCCCTGTGCGCGAACGCAAATACGAAGCGAGCGCAACGCTTGAGGCGATGGACGCTGAGGGTATTGATATCGGTGTGGTGTACCGGACGTTTGCCCATATGGTGGTGTCGATTGACGATCTTGAGCCGGAGTACGCCGCGGCCTGCTGCGCAGCCTTTAACGACTGGTTGGCCGATTACTGTCAGACTAATCCCCGTCGCCTCAAGCCAGCCGCCATCGTATCTTTGCACGATCCCGAACTGGCCGCAGCCGAGGCCCAGCGTGCGGTTGAGCAAAAAGGCCATGTCGGTGTGATCCTGCTGCCTATGCCGGTCAACGGCCGGTATTTCAACGCGCTGGAGTGCGATGTGCTGTGGCAAGAGATCTGCCGTTTAAACGTTCCCCTGGCATTTCACGGTACCAGCGGCGGGGCGTCAAGAGATTACGCCAGCAATCGCTTTCGGGGTCATCCCAACTTTCGGACCCTCAACCACTCATCGGCCTTTCCGATGGAGCTGATGCTCGCGCTCGGGGCGATGACCGTGGGCGGGGTGTTAGAGCGGTTTCCCAGTCTGCGGGTCGGCTTCTTGGAGGGAAATTGCGGTTGGCTGCCGTGGTGGTTGAATCGACTCGACGATCAGTGGAAAAAATATGGGGGCGGCGAATCGGTCAAGCTGCCGGCTCTGCCCAGCGAATATTTTAAGCGCCAGTGTTTTGTCGGCACCGATGTAGACGAAGACTTGCTCGGAGTTGTGGTGGACGAAATTGGTGACGACAACGTCGTCATGTCAGTCGATTACCCTCACGCTGACGGACCCTTTCCCAACGGGATTCACACCTTTCTTCAAGAACACCCCCGAGTCAGCAAGGAGTCCAAGCGCAAAATTATGTGGGATAACTGTATCAAGCTGTACGGGTTCTCAGAGCAGGAGTTGGCTGCCACGGCCTAGGGTGAATGGATCGCTACACGTTCAGTCCTATCCATGTCGGGGCTGTTGGCCGGAAAGGCAATTGCCCGTAGTTCCTCACCGGTAAGAGTTTCTCTTTCCAGCAGAGCCTGGGCTGCGTTCTTTAACACCTGGATTTTGGAGCGCAGCAGCTCTGTGACCCGCGCATATTGGGTATCAATGATACGCCGGATTTCCGTGTCAATAGCTTGGGCGGTGTCCTCACTATAGTCGCCCGATCTGGGGCTTTGGCCATTTGGTAGAAACAGTGGCTGGTGCTCTTGATCAAAACTGATCTGACCCAGCTTGTCGCTCATACCGTAGGCTTTGATCATGTTTTTGGCGATATCGGTGGCTTTGAGCAGATCGTCCCGTGCGCCGGTTGAGATTTCCTGATAGATGATCTCCTCGGCAACCCGGCCGCCTAGGTACACGGCGATTTTGTTCTCCAGCTCGGATTTGGTGATCACAAAGCGATCTTCGGTCGGCAGTTGTAGCGTATAGCCCAGGGCGGCCACTCCGCGTGGAATAATCGAGATTTTCTGCACCTCATCGCTGCCTGGCAGCGACAGAGAGACTAGGGCGTGACCGATCTCGTGATGCGCTATGCGCTCTTTTTCCGCCTTGTTGAGCACCCGGTTCTTCTTTTCTAGACCGGCAACCACCCGCTCGACCGCTTCCTGTAGCTCAGGTAGGCCAACCGAGTCTTTGCCCATGCGGACCGCCAACAGTGCTGCCTCGTTGATAATGTTGGCTAGGTCGGCCCCAGCAAAGCCCGGGGTCATGGCCGCTATGACATCTAGGTCGGCGTCCGGGTTGAGTTGCACATTGCGCGCATGGACTTTGAGAATCTCTCGCCGGCCGATCTTATCTGGGCGATCGACCACCACGTGGCGGTCAAAGCGGCCGGCCCGCAACAGGGCTTGGTCTAAAATTTCCGGCCGGTTGGTGGCGGCCATCAGGATCACCCCGGTGCGCTGATCAAAGCCGTCCATCTCGACTAGCAGCTGATTGAGGGTCTGTTCTCGTTCTTCGTGGGACACCGGGCCGATCCCCCGAGCTTTGCCCAGTGCGTCTAGCTCATCCACAAAAATAATACATGGCGCCTTCTCTTTGGCCTGGACAAACAGGTCGCGTACCCGGGCCGCCCCCACCCCGACGAACATTTCCACAAACTCTGAGCCACTAATCGAAAAGAACGGCACGCCGGCCTCACCGGCAACGGCTTTTGCCAGCAAGGTCTTGCCCGTCCCCGGTGGCCCGACCAGCAGAATCCCCTTGGGGATTTTGCCACCCAGCCGGGCGAATTTTTCGGGTGTCTTGAGAAATGCAATCACCTCTTGGAGTTCGGTCTTGGCCTCGTCCACACCGGCCACGTCGTTGAAGGTGACTTTGACGTCTTGCTCCATGTAGACCTTGGCCTTGCTCTTGCCAATCGACATAAAGCCGCCGCCCAGACCCTGCTTTTGGGCAAACCGGCGCATGAAGAACAGCCAGATGCCGACAAAGAGCAGCACCGGGATAATCCACGACAAGAAATCACGCAGGAATGTCGTCTCAATTTCCCCGGCAAAGCGGAGATCGCTCATGGCCAGCTTGTCAGCCAGATCAGGTTCAACCCGAATGGTCACAAACTGCCGTGGCTGACCTTCCAAGGGGCGCTTGAGCGTCCCCTGAATATAGTTATTGCTGATCCGGATTTCTTCGATCAGATCCTCGTCGAGATAAGCCTGAAATTGGCTGTAGGGAATCTGTTCGATCTGGGTGGCCTGGAGCCACAGATTGTGTAACAGGATCACTCCCCACAGCGCGATGAAAACATACCAGATGTTAAAACGGAGCTTATAGTCCATTTTCTTCATGGTCTAATTCTAAGTCTCCTGAGGGGGTGCATCAAGCCTAGGCAGCGTCTCACTGGTCGAGAACGGAATTGGGGCGGCAGGCGGAGGCGAACAGGGCGTTTGTATCCATGGTACTGGCCAAGGTGTTGGCAAGTTCGTCCAGGGATCGCTCAACGCGCGACTCGTAGTCGAGCTCTGAGGCGGTATTGGTACAGATGCGCTCTAACCAGGCTCGCCGATAGGCGTCGTTGGCAAACAGGCCGTGCAGATAGGTGCCCTCGACACGCCCGCTCTGACTGCGCGCGCCGTCAGCGCCCGTGGTCAGCTGGAACATCGGCTGGCTGAGTGCTGGCCCGTGCGACTGGCCGGTGTGGATCTCATAGCCGGCAACCAGGGCGCCGCTGAGGGCGCAATGTCCCTGGGCGACGCGAACGATTTTGTGGTCGAACATTGTGGTCTCAAGCTCAAGCAGCCCCAGCCCGTCAACCGACCTTCTCGGACCGTCAGCGCCCGAAGGATCGTGAATACGCCTACCTAGCATCTGAAATCCACCGCACACCCCCAACACCTGGCCGCGGTGGCGAGCATGGGCAATGATGTCATGGTCCCAGCCTTGGGTGCGTAGAAAGGCCAGATCGCCAATCGTCGATTTGGTGCCAAATAGAATGACGACGTCCACATCGCGAGGGATCGGCTGACCGGGCGGCACAAAGGCAAAGTCCACATGCGGCTCCAAACGGAGCGGGTCGGCGTCGTCAAAGTTGGCCATACGGGACAGCATCGGAGCGGCAATCCGTATCCGTCCGGCGTGCTCGGCGCGCGTCTGGGGGAGCGGTACGGCATCTTCGGCCGGCAGGTGGGCCGCGGAGGGCGTCCAGGGGATCAGGCCAAAGCACGGCCAGCCGGTGCGGCGCTCAATGGCTGAGATACCGGCTTCAAACAAGGTCGGGTCTCCTCGAAACTTGTTGATCGCAAAACCGACAATCAGTCTGCTGTCCTCGGGGTCCAGCACGGCCTGCGTCCCCACCAGGGCGGCAATGACGCCCCCACGGTCGATGTCGCCGACAAGACAGACCGGAATGCCGACGCGCCGGGCAAAGCCCATGTTGGCAATGTCGCCGGCCCTCAGATTGATCTCTGCCGGACTGCCGGCCCCCTCGACAATGACGAGTTCGTGATCCGCAACGAGCCGTCCGAAGCTCTCCATAACCACGGTCATCAGACGAGCGCGGCCGGCCGGGTAGTCTCTGGCCTCCAGCAGGCCCACCGCCCGCCCGCGAACGACGAGCTGCGCACCGCGGTCGGTCTGCGGTTTCAAGAGCACTGGGTTGAAATCCGGCTGCGGGGTCAGTCCAGCGGCCCGAGCCTGGAGAGCTTGAGCACGGCCAATCTCCCCGCCGTCGGCGCAGGCCGCGGCATTGTTGGACATGTTCTGCGGTTTGAACGGGGCAACGCGAATTCCGCGCTGCCTAGCAAGCCGACACAGCCCGGCGACAATGACAGACTTACCGACATTTGATCCAGTTCCCTGAACCATGATGACCCGCGCGCTCATAGTCGGTCTGTGTGTCTAGCATACTGTCAGCGTCGCGTCCGCCCCGCTTGACTCTGTGCCCGGCCTCGGATAGAGGAGAGAGCACGTCTGCTTCAGGTGCCCATTCAGGGTAAAAACGGGAAGCCAGTGAGAAGCTGGCGCGGTCCCGCCACTGTGATGGGGAAGCGGGTCTCGACAATGCCACTGCCGGTCAGACACCGGTGGGAAGGCCGGGACAAGCGCCGGGGCGCATGCCCCCGCACCCCTCAGCCAGGAAACCTGCCTGAAGCCCTAAACCAGCCTCTCCGCGGAGAGAGAAAGGTTGCCGTATGATGATTTTGCCCACCCGCGTACCGACATTTGGCCCTTTTTGCGCGGTTCTCTGTCAGCATACACCTGCTCCTGTCTGCTCTCCGCTGTTGGCTTCCTCGAGGAGGGAAGATGGGAATATATGCTATGGCTTTCGTCCTGTGGGGGCTGAGCGTCTTGCCGGTGGCGGCCCAAACCACCAAGGTCCCAGCCCCAGGGGCTGAGCAGCCTCAAGAACGTTCCCGCGTTGTCCCCTTGCCCCACATCGTGGTCACCGCCTCGAAACTGGAAGAACCGCTCTCACAGCTTTCAAACGCGGTCACAGTGGTGACGCGAGAAGAGATTGAGCAACGCCAGACGACCGACCTGTTTGAACAGCTACGCGAGGTGCCGGGCTTGATCTTTGTCGCGCAGGGCGGCCGGGGCGGGGTGACATCCCTCTTTGCCCGTGGCGGTGAGTCCGACCACAACCTGATTCTGATAGACGGGGTGAAAGTCAATCGGCTCGGCGGCTCTTTCTCTTTCAACGACCTGACGACCCTTGGCGTGGACCGTATTGAGGTCGTGCGCGGTCCACAAAGCGCCCTGTATGGCTCGGACGCCATGAGTTCGGTCATCCAACTCCTGACGCCGCGCGGACAGGGACCAGTGCGTGCCACGCTCGGCTTCCGCGCCGGCAACCCCCATACCTTTGAGGAGCGTGCCGGCATCTCGGGCGGCACGAACCTGTACGGCTACACCCTTGCTGTCGAACGGATTGACACGGAAGGCGTCCTGCCGGTCAACAACGACTTCAGCAACACGACGGTTGCCTCGCGCTTTGACCTTGACCCGCACGACGATCTGCACCTAACCACGACCGTTCGTTACATCGACAGTCGGTTCCATTTTCCGACCTCCAACGGCGACATTATCGACCGGCGTAACAACGAGCTGGACCCGCACAGATATACTGACATCCGCCGTTTGATTCTTGGCCCACGGGTCGTCTACCGGCCCACGGCATGGTGGAGACACCGCCTGCAACTCGGGCTGACGCACACCTGGTGGACCTACCGCGATCGTGAAGATCCAGACGTTTTCCCGCACTCCTCGAATCTAACGAAATCGCGTGAGTCCCGCTTGTCCGCCGACTATTCGTCTGATTTATTCCTGCCAACCGTGTATGCGGTCTCGCCCATTTTTACCCTTGGCGGCTACGTCGAAAGTGAGCATCTGAACCACAAATACCACGCTACCAGCAGCTTTGGCCCATCCCGTTACAAACGTGTCGAGAGTCGGAACGCCCAGGCCTTCTATACCCAACTTCGCCTGGCTTGGCGTAAGCTGCTGTTCATCACCTCTGGGTTCCGGCTCGACGACGCCTTTCGCTATGGGATCCACCTCAACCCTCGTGCCTCAGCCGCTCTGGTCGTGCCCGGCCCCAACACCAAGCTGCGCGGCGGCTACAGCGAAGGGCTTAGAGCCCCGAGTTTTTGCGAGAACTTCTCGTGCTATTCGGCCTTTAGCCGCGGCAACCCGCACCTGAAGCCGGAAGAATCCAGAAGCTGGGAAATCGGCCTTGACCAACCGCTTGAACTGGCCGGGCTGGGTGCGGAGCTGAGTCTGACCTGGTTCTCGAACCAATATAAAAACCTGATTGCTTGGCGGAGCGCTCCAGCCCCAGCCCCGAACTTCGTCAATGTCGAGCGCTCCCGCAGCCGCGGACTTGAAGCCGGCGCACGAGCGACTCTGCCCTACGGCTTGTCGCTACGCGGCGCCTATACCTATCTGGAGACAAAAATCTTGGAGGGCCAAGACAGTGGATCGTATGCGAAAGGCGGGCCGCTCATTCGCCGGCCCAAGCACGTCGGGGCTGTGAACCTGAACTATGCCGGCGAGCGACTGAACGCTAACTTCCACCTGTACATCAAAGGCAATGTCTCTGAGTATAGTTTTGCCTCCGGGGGCGGGGTGCTGCACGACGGCTACGAGCAGGCGGACCTCGCCCTGTCGTATCTGCTGTTTGAGAATAGGTGGGGTCTGCGTGCCCTGACTGTGGAGGGACGGGTGAGAAATCTGTTTGACGCCGACTATCAAGAGGTCGTGAATTTCTCGTCTGCAGAGACGACCTTTCTGGCCGGCTTCCGGGCCGAGTTCTGAGGAGAGAGGGCGGTGTGGCTGATATCGGCCTGGGGGACACAGCTCCGGTGGGTCGCCGGTGTACTGAGCACGGTGCTGCTGGTCGCCTTAGTCTACCGCCCCCATGCCTTGCGTGGCGAAGCCATGTCGGCGCGGTTTCCGCCCCAGCGGATTGTGTCCATGACCCTAGCCGCGGACGAGATTCTGTTGGCTCTGCTGCCGCCCGAGCGGCTGCTTGGGCTGACCTATCTGTCCGACGACCCGCGTTATTCAAACAGCGTTGCTCTCGCGGCCCGGGTCCGGCACAAAGTCTCTGCCAACGCCGAGCAGGTGATCGCCTTGCAGCCGGATTTGATCATTGCCTCAGCTTCGGCCTACACTGGGACGACCGCCCGCCGCTTCATCCGTGAGACCGGCATCGCTCTGCTCGAACTGCCCTGGCAGAGTTCGTTTGCCGGAGTGCAAAAAAACATCCTGGCTATCGGTCGGGCGATTGGTACGCCGGCCCGGGCGCAAGTTCTGGTCGCGGACATGGAGCGCCGGATCCAAGCCGTCCAAGAACGGCTGGCCGGCGCGCCGCGGCCCCGCGTGTTGTTCTACTTTCCCGGTGGCTTCAGTCCCGGCAGAGGGACAACGGTCGATGAGATGATCCGCCTGGCCGGAGGGCTGAATGTCGCCGCGGCCGCTGGGGTGCGCGGTGTCAAACAGCTGTCCCGGGAGAGCCTGATTAGCCTCAACCCGACGGTCATCCTAGTTGGCGGGTGGGCCGGCCATCCCGAAGGTGGCAGTCTGCGGCCCCTGCTGCTGGCAGATCCAGGCATGAGGGAGATTGACGCAATTCAGACCGGACGGGTGTCCGTTGTTCCCCATACATATGTCGGTTCGCTCTCGCACTATATTGTGAACGGCGTTGAGGCGATGGCCCAGCAGCTCCATCCCCAGGCCTTTGCCGGGGCAGAGGCCCGACGGCTATGAGTACGGTGGCTCGGGCCGCGTTCGGACGCTGGAGCCCAAGAGCACGGGGTTGGCTCCGGTCCGGTTGGTGGTTGGCTGCGGGTGTTGGGCTGCTTCTGGTGTCGATGTTGACCGGCCTGGCAGTCGGGGCCGTACCAATCCCGTTGGAGACCACCGCCCAGGTGTTAGCCAAAGGCATATTAGGGCTGGAGGTTGACGGTCAAGAGCGCGCCCAGGCCACAATTGTGTATCTTCTGCGGTTTCCGCGGGTACTGACCGCCGCCTTGGTCGGGGCCAGCCTGGCACTGTCCGGGGCGCTCATGCAGGGATTGTTCCGCAACCCGCTGGCTGACGCCGGGCTGATTGGCGTGTCCAGCGGCGGGGCGCTGTCCGGGGCGCTGGTCATGAGCGCTGGACTGGCCGCTGGCGCTTCTTTTGCCCTGCCCCTGGCGACTTTTGGCGGCGCGCTGGCGACCGCCTTTGGGGTGTATTTTTTTGCCACCCGTCGGGGCCGAACTGCGCTGACCCATTTGCTCCTGGTCGGGATTGCCGTCAACGCGCTATTTGGAGCGCTGACTACCTTTGTGCTGAGCATGGCCGAGTACGAGGTCTCGCGCCAGCTCCTGTTTTGGCTCATGGGCGGACTCGACGGACGCAGCTGGCCTCATGTGCAGATGATGCTGCCGTTTGCGCTGGGCGGATTTCTGCCAGCGTTTTTTTTGAGCCGGGATCTGAATATTTTGAGTCTGGGCGAAGAGACAGCAACCACCCTGGGCTTACAGGTTGAGCGTGTCAAGCGAGTGCTGCTGGTGCTGTCGGCCCTGCTGGCCGGAGCGGCTGTGGCGGTGAGTGGAACGGTTGGCTTTGTTGGGCTGGTCATCCCCCACGCGATACGGCTGCTGGTCGGTCCCAACCACCGTGCGCTCCTGCCCGCCGCTGCCCTGGCCGGAGCCATTTTTTTGATCTGGTGCGATGTGTTGGCCCGCACCCTGGTACCCAGTGAGGAGCTGCGGCTGGGGATTATTACCGCCTTTGTGGGCGCGCCTTTATTTCTCAATCTGCTGCTCCGCCAAGAGCGGAGCCAGCGAGGGGTGACGTGAGCCGACCAGCTTTCAGCCTTGAGCGGCTGGGCTATACGATCGACCGGACGCCCATCTTGCACGACATTTCGTGTGATATCCCGTCCCGTCGCTGGATCGGCATTTTAGGGCCGAATGGGGCGGGCAAATCAACCCTGCTCCGAATTTTGGCCGGTGTCCTCGTCCCCTCAAGTGGGAGGGTGGTTTTAGAAGGACGTGCCCTCGCTGACTGGCCGGTCCTCGAACGTGCCCAGCGGCTGGCCTTTGTCCCCCAGCACACAGATCTCACCTTTCCGTTTCAGGTCCGCGAGGTGGTGGAAATGGGTCGGACCCCTTATCTGCGCCGCTGGCAGACTGTTGGACGACAGGATAAACAGATTGTGAATGCGGTGATGGACCGGACGGAAACGGCGCGGCTGGCCGCCCGCGAGGTGACGAGTCTGTCGGGTGGCGAGCTCCAGCGCGTTGCCCTGGCCCGGGCGCTGGCCCAACAGCCGGACTTCCTGCTGTTAGACGAACCAACGGCTAATCTTGACCTGCGCCGCCAGTTTGAGGTGATTGAGATTCTGGAAGAGATGGTGGCCAACGGGGGCACGGTGCTGACCGTCTTGCACGATCTAAATCTGGCCGCTGCGGTGTGTTCGACCCTCATCCTGCTCCGGGCTGGCCAGGTCTACACCCTGGGCCCGCCGGCCCAGGTGCTGACTGTCGAGACCATCCGTACGGTGTATGAGGTCGATGTGGTCATTCAGCACCATACGCCGACAGCTGCACTCCAGATTGTTTCCGTCCGCACACCACGTTGAGGCGGCCAACGCCATCTCTGGCAGTGACAAATCTAGTTTGGACTGGACAAGAGTCCGCGGCCGCCTGCCTTTCTGGTCAGACATTTTTACGGACACGGGCGCTACACCGGACGCTCGGGTCGCTTCTGCAGACTCCGGGAAGTGCGTGGACGTTTCCTGTCACTACGCAGCTGGGTGAATTATCCCTCAGCCGCCGGGCGAACCGATCGCCGCCCGGCGCTGGTGATTCTTGGCCTCGGGCCCCTGCTAGCCACACGCTTGAGAGGCGGTCCATAGATCGGTTGAATTTGATGGTGAAACCGGCTGTGTCCCCGACCGTCCGTATGGCGCCGACCACGGCCGGGCCCGCAACGTGGGACTGCCGACGGCTATCGAGGGGCGCCTCGAAGTCAAACAATCGGCTGGGCGGTTTGGGGTGTATGTGATTTTTTGGCTTCGGCAGGTGGCGAGCGGTGAGACAGAAAACGAAACAGACCGGACAGCCACTCGTTTCTATTCCAGATGCGCGCGGACAAAGGCTTGCACGGCGGAAAATTCACCCTCAACCACGGCCGGGTTCGGCAGGCCTGCAATGTCGGCGCGCTCATCGAGGTAGGCGACCAGCGGTCGGCCGTAACGGAGGGCTAGGGCGACCTCACTGGCTGTTCCTGATCCGCCGGGCAGGGCAATCAGCACCTCGGAGCTCAGGATATTGATATGGTTGCGAGACAGAGGCTCGGTCCCGTGTTCGCCACTCAGCGCCAGGTGGGTATAAATCGGAATCTCAACCCAGGGATTGGGATAGCCCGCTTTTGGACCGGATAGGGGGTCGTCTGCGGCGCTGGGAATAATGCCGATGACCAACCCCTTGCGTCCGGCGGTCTCGGCAAACGCCTGGCTCACGCTCCGCATCACACCGCCGCCACCGCCGGTCAGCAGGTGGACACCGGTCTGGGCTAGCCAGGAGCCGACCTGACGGGCCCGGGCGGTGTGACTCTGGGTGCCAGAACCCATAACGCCGACAATTGGTCGGCGGGGAGACACAGACATACGCCTAGCGGGGAGCGTGTTCCAGCAGCCGTTCACGCACCCGCACGATGCGCTCCGCACCCCAGAACAGTTCCCCATTCACCACATAGCTCGGCACGCCAAACACGCCGCTGCCCTCGGCTTCGTCCACAATCCGGTCGTGCTCTTGGCGTCCCTCGCCGCCCAGGTAGTCGAGAAATCCTGAGGCGTCGACGCCGACCTCGGTCAAGATGCGACTGATGAGGTCCGGGTTCTCAATATCGAGTTCACGCCGCCAGAAGCGTTCATAGACCGTGTCATGATAGGCTCGGAAATCAGCCCGGTGTTTGGCGTACAGCATACCGATGTGGGCGACCGAGCTATCAAAGATTTTCCGCGGACCGCGGATCACCAAACCCCGCCGGTTGGCCTCGCGCCGACAGTCCATATAGCTGTACTTTACCCGTCGCCACTGGTGGGCGTTACGGCTTTCGCTCAGAACCTTCCCCCCGGGGTCAACTTCGGCCGATCCCAGAAAACTCGGGATGTTCAGAGTGAGCGGCAGCCAGTCGATCTCAATGTCAAAATCCCGGGCCAACTGATAGGTTGCCTCTTGGGCCAAATAGGCGTAGGGGCTTTTGTAATCAAAATAATGGGTGATCTTCTCTAGGGCCACAAGCCTACCTCCGTCCCGTGCTTACCCGGCAAACAGGATATCTCTTCCGCTGGCAAAATGGGTCAAGCTCCTGCGGCAACAACAGACGCCGGTCAGGGGCGAACACTCGTCGAGCAATCTCCAGATTGATGGATGGAATTTGGTCCAAAGCCTCGATTTCCTCAAGCGTCAGGTAGGCCGCTCGATCGACCTCGTCATTGTCTGGCCGCGGCCTGCCTCTCACCGGATGCAGCAGCAGCACGATGTAGATACTGTTGCCAATCTCCAGATCGTAGCGGTTGCGTAGACCTAACACGCCGTCGACCGCGGCCAGCACTCCGGCTTCTTCTCTGACCTCTCGAATCATCGCCTGTTCTACGGTTTCGTCGGGCTCGACAAAGCCGCCGGGTACCTGCCAGTTGCCGCGCCCCCGGCGTGAGGCTCGACGGACGAGCAGCAGACGGTTGTCACACGCCACCGCGCCGCCGCCGAGATTATAGCCGGTGTGATATCGCTCGGGGAGTACCATGCGGGTAAGATGCTAGCTTGTCACTTCTGTGGTGGCTTTGCAAGCTGTCTGTAGGATTGACAGCGGTGCTCATCTCAGACCATACAGGAGTGAACACAGTGAACGGGAGAACAGGCATGCAGGACAACGCAGTGTATCTGAAAACCCAGGGTGAAATTGCCACGCTAGTGCTGAACCGTCCGGATAAGCTGAACGCGCTCAACACCGAGGTCTTAGAGCGCATTAAAGCCGCTACGGCCGAGGTGGCTGACAATCCCGAGATCAAGGTCATGATTTTACGCGGAGCGACGGCCAAGGTGTTTTCGTCCGGGGCGGATATCAGCGAGTTCCCCAAGGTCCATGCCACCCCGCACTCACGTGAGCAGTTTAACGACCTGTTTCGCTCCACCCTCGACGGCCTCACCTCGCTCGATAAACCGGTTATTGCCATGATCGCCGGCTATTGCTTTGGTGGGGGCTGTGCCCTAGCCTTGGCCTGTGATCTGCGCTACGCTGACCACACCGCCCGCTTCTGCATCCCGCCGGCCAAACTCGGTGTGGTCTACACCCTGCACGAAACAAAGCGTTTGGTGGATCTAGTTGGACCGTCAAAAGCCAAGGAAATGCTGATGGGGGCCAAGGTGCTGAACGCTGAAGAGGCGTTGACCTGGGGTCTGGCCACCCAGCTGTTTGATCCTGAAGATTTGGCTCGCGAGACCTGGGCCTTTGCCCAAGAGCTGTGTCGTCTGTCACAGTTCACGATTCGGGCGGTCAAAACGACTGTCGGTGAAATCCTTGCTGGGGCGCAGGACGACACGGTCGCAAGCCGTGAGCTGCGCGCCCGGACGTTTGAGAACCCAGACTATTTTGAGGGCCGAGACGCTTTTCTGCAGAAACGCAAACCCCAGTTCCGGTACCGCTAGACCAGGGAGCGGCCCTAGGATGGAATGCCGCTGCGGAAGGGCGTGACTCTTGGCGTACGCGATGTGATACAGGGCCATCACGCTCGACTGCGATGCTCATTGACGCTCCATTGGCCTTGGAGTCGCGCCCGTCACGACGCGGCTTTTCGACTGTCGACCCGAGTTCATTGACCCCGTGTTGAATGCGGGAGATAGCTGGTTTCGCCGCGGCCTTCGAGCTGGGCGAACGCCCGTGCCACGATCCGAGAGAGCGACGACCACGAGAGAAACAGCTAGATTCTCTTTCTGCTTGTCCATGACCATTGAGGAAGCCTTTGTTTGTCGAGTAATGATCACGAGGAGAAATGCCCTCCAAGTCGTCACGCTGGAATGCTGGCTGAAGAATATCAAGACTGTCATAGGTAGTTGTGACTCTGTGTTCCGTAAGGAAGAGGGCGATTGGGGCGCGATGCGCCTTCCGCCCGGTCCTCTCCACAGGGGGCGGAACGCTTTGCGAATCCAGCGAGGATGACACTTTGTCTTCTGGTTAAAGTTCGACTGACAACTCTTGAGATCTGCGTTTTCCTCCACTGCGTGGCCTCGGGGCTCATCCCTTGACTCCCTGTCTTGGGAGAGCGGCTAGAGATGCTCCTCCGCCGTTGAACTGCGTGCCGTCCCCCCCCTTCACTACGTCGGCGCGTAGTGCCTCTACGGTGGTGCGCCACTAGTGTCTTGGCTCAGAAACACCTGGCCGCTATGACTTCATGCGTCGATCCTTCGGTTGTTGACCTGTTTTTATTGGAGGATTGCGACTGATGCGATTTCTCCGTCCAGGGGGCGGCGTGCTTTTCCATCGCATGCAACATGGTTGCTTTTCCTCCTCCGCAGCAGCGTCACGAGGGTAGCACCCTGGCCGAATGTCCCAGGATAGTCTTTAGCACAGCCGGCGGCAGGGGGACGAGAAAGGCGCACCTCACAGCAGTCAATTTCATAACGCCTTGACCTGGGCATACTCCCCCACCGGGATGCCGAACGCCTCGGCCTGGTGGAGCAAATCGAGCGCGTTTCTGACGTGGGCGTAGTCGATCATCATCCCGTCATAGGTCACAGCCGCACGGCCGGCCTGTTCGGCCTCGGCCATGGCCTGCAAAATGCCCTTGTTCCACTCGATCTCTTGGCTGGATGGGGCAAAGACCTCGTTGGCAAGGGGGACGGCAGACGGATGGATCAGCAAGGCGCCGCGGAAGCCGATCTCTCGGGCGCGCTTGAGCTGGGCCTTGACCAGCTCGGTATCACCAACCTCCAGTGAGCCAACCCCCAGCGGGTACTCAAAGCCGGCCGCCCGACAGGCAAGCAGGACGTGAGAGCCCATGTATAAGCTCTCCAGCCCCTCTCGGGTCCACTGAAAACCGACCGCTTTTGTGACATCGCCCGAACGCTGGCCAACACCCCCGATGACGGCCCCAACGCGGGGACAGGCCGAGGCCAGCTCATAGGCGTTCATAATACCCTTAGCCGTCTCTGGAATAGCCATAATTTCAACCGTGCCAAGGTCTAAGCCGGCCTTGCGTTCAAAGAGCTCGATCCAGGCGTCGATTTTACGGATCTCGGCCGCGTTTTCGAGTTTTGGAATAGCAATGCCATCGAGACCGGCGGTGACAACGGCTTCCACGTCCTCGCCGGTCAGTCCGGTATCAAGCCCGTTGACGCGAACGAAGACCCCGACGTTTTTGTCTCGCAGCCGCTCAATGCCGGCTCGCACAATTGAGCGGGCCTCGACCTTTTCGGCGATCGGTACGGCATCTTCAAGATCAATGATCAGCGCATCAGGGCCGTATTTGGGAGCCTTGTCAATCCAGTCCGGGCGGTTGCCAGGGACAAACAGGACCGAGCGGTACAGTTTCATGGAGTCTCTCCTCCCTAGGTGTGATGAGTGCCAGCATTGGCCGATTTTTCGCCTCGGTCAAGAATCTAAGCCTTCACGAAACACGGTCGGATTTCGGCCCAGTCTGAAAATAGTCCACAATCGCCCGGCTGAAGGCCGCAATCGTATACTGCTGGGGCTGGACGCTGACGGATAACCCATATTCGCGGGCCGTATGCGCTGTAATCGGCCCGATGCAGCCCAACGCCGTGCTGCCGAGTAGGGCTGGAACATCCTGGTCGGCAAACGCGGCCATAAAATTGCGGACCGTGCTTGAGCTGGTAAAGGTGATGAGATCAATCTGATGGGTCTGCAGCAGTTGGCGCAACTCCTCGGTCTGGGCGAGGGGACGAACCGTCTTGTAGACCGCGATTTCATCGACCTGAGCGCCCGCGGCGCGCAGGTCCTTGGGCAGGACCTCCCGCGCTTCAGCTGCCCGCGGCAGGAGAATCCGTTGACCGGCGACATCGCCGAGCACGGGCAGGAGGGCTTCGGCGCGGTACTCGGTCGGTATCGCCTCAACCTGGAGATGCCGGGCTTCCAGGGCGCGGGCGGTCTCCGGACCGATCGCTGCCAGGCGCACTCCGGCCAGTCTCCGAATATCGTGTCGGCGTTGGGCCAAGCGCTCGAAGACATAGCGTACGCCGTTGACGCTGGTAAAAATTGCCCAGTCATAGCTCGGCAGCACCTCTAGGGCGGCGTCTAGCCCGTGGGAGGATTCAACCGGCACGGTTTCAATAGTCGGAAACTGAACCACGGCCGCACCGTGCTGTTCGAGCTGTTCAACAAAGCCGCTGGCCTGAAGACGGGGCCGGGTGACCACGATACGCCGACCGAATAAGGGCTTGGTCTCAAACCAGCGGAGCTGCTGGCGCAGCTCGACCACCTGGCCGACAACCGCCACGGCTGGTGGCTCAAATCCACGTTGCTCAACCAGATCGGCAATCGTCTCGACCGTGCCGATCAACACGTCTTGATCGGGCCGCGTGCCCCACCGAATCAGGGCAACCGGCGTGTGGCCAGACAGCTGGTAACGCATCAAACGCCGCATATTATTGCGCAGCTGTCGGGTGCCCATGAGGAAAACCAGCGTACCGCCGACCCCAGCCAACGTGGCCCAGTTGAGATGTGGAGCAGTGTCCCAGACTTCTTTGTGACCGCTTACAATCGCCACCGCAGACGCGTGCTCACGATGGGTGAGTGGAATCCCGGCGTAGGCGGGGACCGCTAGCGCCGAGGTGACACCCGGAACAATCTCAAAGGGAAGAGCCGCCTTGGCCAGCTCCTGGGCCTCTTCACCGCCTCGACCAAACAGAAACGGGTCACCGCCCTTGAGCCGGACAACAGTCTGTCCCTGGCGAGCCCGGTCCACAATCAGTCGATTGATGTCGGTCTGACTCATGACCGCGCGGCCGCTGCGTTTGCCGGCGTAGATCAGATCGGCCTGGGGGGGGGCGTAAGCCAGAATACGGTGGTCGACCAGATAGTCATAGATCACGACATCGGCCTGTTCGAGGCAGCGTTTGCCCTTGAGGGTCAACAGACCCGGGTCGCCGGGACCCGCGCCAATGAGATAAACGGACATAGGGCTCACACCTCCAGGGTTGCCAGTATTTCCCGTCCACCCCGAGCGAGCAGGGATTCCGCGACCGCGGCCCCGATCTGTCCGGCTGTCTCGACCGGACCGCTCTGCTCGTGACGCAGCAGGCGTTTGCCATCCGGGCTGGCCACCAGAGCGGTCAGCCGGAGGCTACCGTTGGTGACTGTCCCTTTGGCGGCCAGGGGTGTTCGACAGCTCCCGCCCATGCCTTTGAGAAAGGCGCGCTCGGCCTCAATCGCGTGTGCTGTTTCAGTGTGGTGCAAGGGATCGAGCAGGGCACCGACCCTGTCTCCGGCTCGGATTTCAATCCCCAGCGCGCCTTGGCCGATCGCGGGCAAAAATTCCTCGTCGTCGAGCGGATAGCCGTTTTTGAGCCTGAGACTCAGCCGTTTGAGTCCGGCAGCGGCTAAAATAGTGGCGTCTACCCGGCCTTCTAGTTGACGGCGCAGGCGGGTTTCCACATTGCCCCGCAGGACTTCGATCTGTAGGCCGGGACGCAGGTGGAGAAGCAGGGCTTGGCGGCGCAGGCTGCTCGTGCCGACACGAGTGCCATCCGGCAGCTCTGCCAGTGATGAACCGTTGGGCGAGATAAGCACGTCGTGGGAGTCTTCCCGTTTAGGAATGGCGTGCAGGTGAAGTCCGGGGGGGAGCTCGGCCGGCAGGTCTTTGACCGAGTGGACGGCCAGATCAACTTCTTCGGCCAGCAGGGCCTGTTCGATTTCTTTGACAAAGAGACCCTTGCCGCCAATCCGGGACAGTGAGAGGTGCTGGATTTTATCTCCCGAGGTGGTGATCGGCACGAGTTCAACCCGGAGATCCGGCCAGTGCGCTTCGAGTTGCTGCTTGACCCAGCCGGCTTGCCACACGGCCAGGGTGCTGCCACGGGTGCCGATACGAACGGTGGAGGGCATGTTTTTAGTCTTCCGCGTCATCAAGCCCGAACATCTGTCGTACCGCGGTCACACTTGTTGCGCCTTCCTCGGCATCCCCATTCCGGCTGCGGGTTTTCAGATATCCAATCGGTGGATGCAATAGTTTATTCATGAGCGACAAACTCAGTCCCTCGATCGCGCGGCGCGTTTCAGGCGGGCAGTCTTTGAGCCCGGCCAAGGCTTTTTCAACTTCACGCTTACGCATCGCCTCGGCTTTGTGACGCAAGGCAACAATGATCGGACTGATGTCTCGACTTGAATACCACTGCCAGAAGGCTTCAACCTCTTCGTGTACAATGGCCTCGGCTTTGAGCGCCTCGAACTCACGCTCGCCCCTATGGTCGGTTACAATCTGTTCTAAGTCGTCAATATCGTACAGAAACACATTCTCAAGATTGTTGAGGCGCGGGTCAAAATTGCGCGGGACGCCAAGATCAATCAAAAACATAGGCCGTCGTTTGCGCTCGTGCAAAGCCTCTAGGACAAGGTCTGAGGTCAGGTGATAGGTGCTGCCCCCGGCCGAACCAATCACTACGTCGGCCAAATGCAGCTGCTTGGGAAATTGTTCGAACGGCACGACTGTTCCGGCACAGGTACTGGCTAGCTCGACCGCCCGCTGGAAGGTTCGGTTGGTGATGAGAATTGTTCCAATGGCGTTGTCCCGGAGATGGCGGATGGTCTGTTGGCTCATCTCTCCCACGCCAATGACCATTGCGGTTTTGTCGTTGAGGTGATCAAAAATCCGACATGCCAGCTCAACCGCAACCGAGCTGACTGAGACGGATTTGACCGCAATGCCGGTTTCACTGCGAACGCGCTTAGCGACCGAAAACGTTTTGTGAAACCACCGGTGGAGAACCGCGCCGAGCGTGCCAAGCGAAGCTGAGGCGGTATAGGCGTCTTTGATCTGGCCCAGAATCTGGGGTTCGCCCACGACTAGGGAATCAAGACTGGAGGCGACCCGGAACACATGTCTGACGGCCTCTCTATCGGTATGGGTGTACAGATGGGCTTCAAACAGCTGGAGTGGCAGACCCTGCTCTTGGGCCAAAAAGGTTTTGATGTGCTGGCTGGCCTCTTGTGGATTGTGGGTCCAAGTCACGACTTCGACCCGGTTGCAGGTCGAGACAATCGCGCCTTCCTGAATGCTGGGGGCGTTGACTAGGCGGGGCAGGGCGTGGAGCAACATCCCCTCGCTGAAGGCCAACTTCTCGCGCACCTCAACCGGAGTCGTATGATGGTTAAGGCCAACGACCATCAGGCTGGGGGCTGACTTAGCCAAATTCGCCTCCATGACGCCCCGGCAAGAGACGAACTCCCAAGAACGAGATCAGGAGCACGGTAAAGCAGACAATGGTTAAGGTCGCGGCGCGTCGTCCACGCCAGCCAACGCTGCGATAGTGGAGCAGGCAGGCGTACAAGACCCAGCTCACCAGCGATAACACCAGCCGCGGCTCCCAAATCCAGAAATGGCCCCAGGCGTGCTGGGCCCACACCGCGCCGCTGACAATCCCCAGGGTTAATAGCGGAAAGCCCCACGACAGGGAGCGATAGTTCAGCTTGTCGAGGGTCTCTAGGGCGGGCAGGTGGCGGAAAACCCCGCCAATTTTTTTACCCTTGAGCCGTTTTTCTTGAAAGACATAGATCAGGCTGGCAAAAAAGGCGACGCAGAAAACAGCGTTGCCTAAAAAGGCAAGCGTCACGTGCACCGGCAGCCAGCTGCTCTGCAGGGCCGGCGGCAGCGCCCGAGCCTGGGTATAAAAGATAAACACTCCCAGAGTCAGAATAAAGCTAATCGGGCTGACCACCGCTCCTAGCACGGTCAGGGACGAGCGCCACTGAACCAACAGAAACAGGCCACTCGTCAGCCAGATGAAAAAGGAGACTGCCTCATACGGATTGGTGACCGCAATATAGCCGACTGACAGGGAGCGAGTTGCAATCGCTCCGGCATGGGCGGTGCAGGCGACTAGTAGCAGACCGGGCGCAACGTGCCGAAGGGTTTGCTGGGGCGACAGCAGAGCGAGCAGAAACCCCGCCGTGCTCAGCAGATAGAAGACAAGGGCCGATGTGAGTAGGACAATTTCCACCGGTCAGACCTGAAAGTCGAGCTGCTCTAAGCCGTAGGATTCTCCGAGGGTTGCGTGTAGCAGGGCGTTGAGCTTATCAATTTTCCGCTCGCGGAGATAGTCGAGCAGGGGAGAATTGACAAGAGCGTGCAGACGTTGCCCACGTTCCTGGCTCGACAGGCGAGTCTGAGCTACTCGCTCTCGGACCCGGGCTAGCAGTTGCAGTGCCTCGGCGTACTCTGGACCAAAGTCTGTGGATAGCTGGTGGCGGATTTTTTTTGCCATGGCCGGACTAGTGCCCTCGGTGGAAACGGCAATCTTCAAATTGCCCTGGGAGACAACGGCGGGAACGATAAACGAGCACAGGGCCGGGCGATCAGCAACGTTCAGCAACACTCCGGCGGCACGTGCTTCAGTGGCTAAGCGGCGGTGCAGGCTCTCGTCCGAGGTCGCCGCAAACACGAGACCAAAACCTCGCATATCGCCGCTTTGGTATGGACGAGACTCGGTCTTGATCCGCAACTCGGCAGCCCATACACCGAGCTGCGGGGTTAGGGTCGGGCTAATCACGCTGACCCGGGCCTGGGCGTCGAGTAAAGCTGTCACTTTCCGCTCAGCAACACTCCCTCCCCCGACGACTAAACACGGCTGATCGCTGAGATCAACAAAAATTGGATAATAGCCCATAGCGATTCGTGCCGGATAGCAAGGTAGGCCAAAACGCTAGCATAACCAAAAAAGCAGGGGAATGACCCCGCGCTAGGGCGGGGTGCTAGCCCTCAGTAAGTCAGTGGCACGCGCAAGGTCTGGCCGACCTGTAGGAAGTGGGGGTTCCGGATCCCGTTCAGGCGCTTGAGCGCGGTGACAGTCGTCCGGTAGCGCTGGGCAATGGCGCCAAGGGTTTGGCCGCGCCGGACCTTGTGGGAGACGTAGCCGCCGGGCAAGCGCAGCTGCTGGCCGGGGTAAATGGTATTCACCCGCTTGATGTCGTTGAGTTCCTTGAGGGTGGCGACGCTGGTCCGGTAGCGCTGGGCGATGGCGTCGAGGGTCTGGCCGCGCTGAACCGTATGAAGATGCTCTGAAGGGTTCGGCTGGGGGGGCTGGGAGGCTGGGGGGCTGGTAACAGACGCTTGAGCGGTAGCGATCGTGTCGTTGGGCTGGGGCAACAACAGACGCTGCCCGGCCCTAATAAAATTAGCATTCTGTATAGAGTTGAGCCGTTGCAGTGTCTTGACGCTAGTCCCGTGGCGCTGCGCGATGACGGCCAAGGTCTGGCCGGGACGAACGGTATGGCTCGTGCTGTCTAAAGCCGCATACTGGCGACGGAACTGCTCAGTCGTGCCGTCCGGGATACGCAGCTGGTAGCCCCTGGGGATTGAGCGTCTGCCCTGGCGGATAGATCTCCCCAGGGCGGGATTGAGCTCAATCAGCTGCTCGGTCGAGATGTTGGCGCAGCGCGCCGCGACCCCTAGCGGCAGATAGCTGGCGAGGGCCACCTCGTCGTAGCGAAGCGGGGCCTCGCGTTTGAAGTCGCCAAAGTAGTTGGCTGCATTTTTTTCAACTTCGACCGCGGCCAGAAACTCGGCGTAGAAATTGCGCGAGGCAAAACCGAAGGTGCGGCTTTTGTAGGAACGGATGATACGGACAATATCGGTGCTGCCGACCTGCCGGACCGCTCTGACCATGCCGGCCCGACCGTGGTTGTAGGCGGTGATGGCCAACGGCCAGGTGCCGAGTCTTTCATAGTTGGCTTTGAGCAGCTTGGCCGCGGCCCGGGCCGAGATGAATGGGTCGCGACGCTCGTCAATTAGCCCGGTGATCTGCATGAACTGCCGCCCGGTCGAGGGCATAAACTGCCACACACCAGCGGCCCCGGCTCTGGAGTAGGCGTGGATGTTGAACGTTGATTCGACTAGTGGCAGTCGGGTCAGTTCAGTCGGCAGGCCGGCACGTCGGAAGATTGCCTCTATCTCGTCCATATACCGGCCCGATATTTGAAGCCCACGGCGGAACTTTTCCCGGATGCCGGTTTGCGCCCGGACCCGCCCCTCGGCCGCAGCTCGAAGAAACTTGTTTGACTCGCTGACCGTGCTGAAGAGCCGTCGAAGCTGTTGTTCTTCAGCCGTCAGTCGGCCCTTATTCGTCGAGCGGTGCAGTTTGCGTAGAGTCGTCCGGATGTTTTTGCTCTCGCGTTTGATGCGCTTTTTTCTGAGGCGGGCAAAGGTATGCGGCGGCCGGTCCTTGTAGCTTTCGTGCAGGGACCGGAAGTCCAGCGTCTTGTAGACTAGCATATGGACGTTGTCGTGCAGAATGACGGTGTGTTTGGAGGTGGTGAACACCTGCTGCCAGAAGTTGACCTGTGGTCTGAGTTCTGGAGGGGCGGGGAAAGGCTGGGACGGAGTGGGTGGGCGGGCAGCCTGTAACCCGCCGGCTGGCAGAACGAGCGCAATTCCGATCAGGACCGCAACAAAGATCCGTGGCATATCCATCGACTGCATGGTTCCTCCTCGACATATTCCCATCCACCTAACCATGCGCTAGGCTTAGCGCAGACTGAGCTCCTCCAGCGGTCCCCTGTCAGATACCGGAGCCGGTGACACACCGGCCTGTAGGGCGACAGATCCCGGTGGACGTTGGTATGAATCGGGCAAGTCTATTTCTTTGGCATACTCTCGCAGCTCGGGCATGATCTCAGTGGCGATCAGCCGCATGCTCGTCATCCGGTCTTCGTTGCTGACCTTGCCCTGAATATTAAAGAACACAAACACGCCCGGTCGCAGGATCTGGAGCAGGAGTTTGAGCTTGGGGATGACGGTCTTGGGCGAGCCGATGATAAGCTGGTGGTTGTGCTGCACTTTCTGATAGCCGGACAGGAGTTTCTTGCGGACCACGTCGTAGTCGGTCTCCTGGCGCAACTCGCCGTCCTTGGCCTCCCGCAGCTTGTCCGGACTGACGCCTAGCCAACTCCCGCCCGGATGACGGGCCAGCATCTTGATCGCACCCTTGGAGTTATAGCCCGGCGGCAGAGTATGCTCGGGTCGCGAAAAGGCATTCTGCCCGCCGCCATACACAAAATTTCTGCCCAGTTCCTGGGCTTTTTCGTCGGTTTCGGCCACAAAGCTAGGAATCAGATAGCCAAAATTTTCCGGGCCGGCCTGGTAGCCGAGCTTGGCCGCCTCATCGGCATATATATCCCACAGATCACACGTTGGGCCGAGGGCGGTGCCGAGGCCGATATAGGGGTAGCGGTGCTGGGCGCACCAGCGCACGGTCTCCGGGCTCAGGACGCCCGGAATCCACATTGGGGGGTGTGGCTTTTGGTAGGGGAGGGCCCACGGGTTAACGTGGCGGTAGTGAAAATGTTTGCCCTCGTAGCGCCACGGGCCGGGCTTGGTCCAGGCTTGGACGATGAAGTCGTGGGCCTCGTTGAACATTTCGCGGTTGTAGGCCGGATTGGCATTATTAAAAAACTGCTCGCTGCCCGCTCCACGCACCCAACCCGTCACCAGCCGCCCGCGCGAGATAAGATCAATCTCGGCCAGTTCCTCAGCCATGCGGAGCGGGTGTTTAATGACCGGCAGAGGGTTGCCGATGAGGACGATTTTGACCCTGTTGGTAATACGCGCCAGGATAGACGCCTCGACGTTCATCACGCTGCCCATGCAGAACGGGTTGCCGTGGTGTTCATTGAGGGCCACCGCGTCAAAGCCCAGCTCCTCGGCGTAGCAGTATTCGTCCAAGAAATAGTTGTAGTCGTCGGCAGCCTTGTGGCGGTCGAAATGTCGATTCGACAGGGCAAAAAAGGCTTTGTTTTTGAGGACCTCGTCCTCATCGATCCAGCGGTACGGCCGCTCGGTGAAATAGGCGAGTTTCATGGTTTCCTCTTGTGCCGGTCTATGACGCTAGGTAGGCTTTGACGATTCGGACGAACTCGGCTGAGTTCTCAATTTCTGGTCGATGGCCCACCCCTTGGATGGTGGCGACCTCAGCATTAGCAATGACTTTTTTATAGGCATCAATACAGCTTTTGGGAACGAGGGCATCGGCACTCCCCCATACCAGCAGGGCGGACAAGCCTTTTGCTCCCTCTAGCAGATAGGGCAGGCTAGGATTGTGCATATACGGCTCCCAGCCGATTCGAGCGGCCTCTGCGCGGGCGTCCTCAAACGCCTCAAACTGCTCCGGAGTCATTTCTCCACCGTAGATATCTCCAAACTCGGGCGTGTTGATATCGGCAACCGTGGCCCGCATGTGGGTGCGGATAGTCAGTGGGAAGATGTCGGTAATCTCGCCCTCTTCTGGCTTGATACCCATGGGCGCGACCAGGACCAAGTGCTTGAACATGTCGGGATCGGCTGCAACCATTTCGGCGGCGGCATAGCCACCGGCGGAAAAGGCAATGGCGTCAACCGGCTCCAGGCCCATTTCCCGAATCATGCGGGCGTAAAAACCGCCCAGGTCGCGGTAGGTGCGTATCCAGTCCACACGTGGGGTCTTGCCGCAGCCCGGCTGTAAGGGAATCACAAACTCATGCTCCTCGGCCAGCGCCTCATTCCATTTGACCCAACCGGGAAAGCCGAGCTCGTCGTGAAGCATAAAAAGCGGCTTGCCAGAACCACCTCTGATAAGTACAACGTCGGTCCCACCGACATTGACCGTTGTTTCGGTCCAGTTTGCCAATGATTTTTCCTCCTTCATCTTTCTATAGAGCTTCCCTGAGTAGCAAATGGGCCTGTGCGCTGTCAACTCACAGGCTCTATGTTAAGGCGTCTCTTCTCTCGTACCTGGAAGTCAGCTATTAGGAAGAAGTGATGCCGCAACTCCCGTTTTCCCGTTTTGAGGTCGTTCGGCCGACCGTTCGACGCATGCACGGCTATGTGCCCGGTGAGCAGCCCCAGGAGTTGGACCGCTACATCAAGATCAATTCCAACGAGAATCCCTATCCTCCCTCGCCCCGTGTCTTGCGCGCTCTCCAAAGGGCGGTTGGATACGACCCACTCCGCCAAAACGTCCCCGATCAACAGGCGCTGCGCATCTATCCGAGTCCTAGTGCCGAAGACGTGCGCACCAAAGCGGCCGAGGTGTACGGCCTGGAGCCGGACCAGGTCTTGGTCGGCAACGGCTCGGACGACATTCTGACTATGCTGATGAGAACGTGTATTGACCCGGGCGACCGGGTCGCCTATCCGGTCCCGACCTATAGCCTGTACGACATTCTCGTGGCTATGCAGGACGGCCGGGCCGTCCAGGTGCCCTGGCCTGCGGATTTTTCCTTGCCGGTCCAGCGGTTGGTCGAGAGTCGGGCCAAGCTCGTCTTTGTTGCCAATCCCAATGCGCCGTTTGGCAATTTCACGTCTCTAGACCAGATCGAAGCCCTGGCTCAGCAGACCTCGGGTCTTGTTGTTATTGACGAAGCGTATGTGGATTTTGCCGAACAGACTGCGTTGCCTTTTATCGCCCGCTATCCCCAGGTGTTGATTGTACGGACCCTGTCCAAGTCTTTTTCTCTGGCCGGAATGCGGATCGGCCTGGCGTTTGGTCACCCTGCCCTGCTCGGCGAGCTGCTGAAGGTCAAGGATTCGTATAATATCAACCGCCTGAGCATGGTGGCGGCGGTAGCGGCGCTTGAGGACTCTGATTGGATGCGGACCAATGTGGCCAAGATCCGGGCGACGCGCGCACGGCTCGGTGCGGCCCTGCAAAAGCTCGGCTATTACGTCTATCCTTCGCAGGCGAATTTTGTTGTGGCGCGCATGCGTGGGGTCAGTCAGCGGGCGCTCTACGAGTGGTTGAAAGCACGGCGGATCCTGGTTCGCTATTTTTCCGCCCCCGAACTGAGCGACTGTGTACGTATTTCAATTGGAAGCGACGAGGACATCGATCAGCTTCTGGCCGCCATACACGAGTTTCTCGGCTCAGAGCAGGGCCGACTAGCGTAGGGTGTTCCAGGCATTAGGGAGACGTCATGAAAATCTCACTCTTTCATTTACCCAGCTTTTTTCCCGAGTTTCACGAAAGCGATTACGACTTCTATCAAAACATCCTGCTGGAGACCGACAAGGCCGAGGCGTACGGGTTTCATTCGGTCTGGTTTGCTGAACACCATTTTTACAACTACGGCGGCCATATTCCGTCGGTTCCGGTCTTAGGCACGGCCGTGGCCCAGCGGACCAAGCGCATCCGGATCGGCTCGGGTATCGCGCTGCTGACGCTGCAAGACCCGATTCGGATTGCGGAGGAATTTGCGATGCTTGACTGCCTGTCGGGAGGGCGGCTGGAGTTTGGGATTGGCCGCGGCTTCCAAAAGGGGGAGTTTGACGCCTTTGAGCGCGACATGGGCGACAGTCGGCCGCTGTTTGAGGAAGCCCACGACATTATTATGAAGGCCTGGACCGAACCCCGTTTCTCTTACCAGGGCAAATTCCGCACGGTCACCAATCTGCAAGTCCTGCCCAAACCGGTCCAAAAACCGCCCCCCATCTATGTGGCGTGCATCTTCACCCCAGAGTCTTTTGAATGGACTGGCAAACAGGGCTACCATCTCATGGTGGTGCCCTACGCCGCGGCCCAGCCCGAAGCCTTGATCGGCAAAATCAACCTGTTTCGTGACACGCGGACCGCCCACGGTTATCCGGACGACGCCGAAGTTCTGGGAGTCTACCACTTTTACTGCGGTGAGACGCCGGAAAAAGCCAGACAGGAGCCGCGGGCGGCCATGATGCGCTACCTCGAATCGGTCCAGGTCGCCAACCCAGAGGCAGCCTACTCTAGTCAGTACACCGCCTACAAAAACCTGCGCCAAGGCTTCCAGGCGATGGACTACGACAGCTATCTGTATCCCCAGCGGGTTATTTTTGGTGATCCGGACCAGTGCCTTGAGCGCATTCAACAGATCCAAGCCTCGGGCATAACCAATGTGAGTCTGTTGGCCGACTTTGGCGGCCTGCCCCGGCAACAGATCCTGGACTCGCTAGATCGGTTTGGCCAGCGCGTCCTGCCGCACCTTAAGTGAGAAGGAGACAAACATGAAAATCCACTATGCAAAAGGGACGGTGCCCAAACAGGCCCACGTCGCCATTCCTGAAGGGCTGTACGAAGAGGAGCACGGTCGGCAAGGATTTTTTGGTCCGGCCAGCCAGTTCTATCACACCCATCCGCCGACCGATTGGAAGCGGATTGAGGGACCCCTGCGGCCACGGGCGTTTCATGCCTATGACTTAGTGCCGACCGACCGCGACAGTCCGCGCGGTGAGCCCCTCCGGGTATTGCACAACGACGATGTGAGTCTGTCCATCTCGCGCCGCTCAGAACCGATGCCCTACTGCTTTCGTAATGGAGACGGTGACGAGGTCCACTTTATTCATAAAGGCCGGGGGGTGTTGCAGAGCGATTTTGGGCCGCTGTCGTATGGCGAGGGGGACTATCTGGTGATTCCCAAAGGCACCAATTACCGCACCGTGCCGGCCAGCCGCGATAACTTCTCGCTGATTATTCAGTCGCGCGGCCCGATCGGCTTTCCCGACCGGGCCGGCGTCGGTCATTATGCGCCGTTTGACTATGACGTGATTGAAATTCCTGAGCCCGGACCGGTGACCGAGCAGCGTGCTGAGTGGGAGCTGCGGGTAAAACGGCGTGGCGAGTATACGGCGATCTTTTACGATTTTTGCCCGCTCGACGTGGTGGGCTGGAAGGGGACTCACTCGGTGTTTAAGTTGAACGTCAAAGACTTTCGGCCGCTGATGAGTGAGGGCGTCCATCTGCCGCCTAGCGCCCACGGGACGTTTGAGGCCCCGGGATTTGTGATCTGTACCTTTGCCCCGCGTCCGCTTGAGGGCGATCCGCACGCCTTACGCGTGCCCTGGTATCATCGCAATATCGACTACGACGAGGTGTTTTTTGTCCACAGCGGAGAGTTTACCCTGAGCCGCAAGAGCGGCACCACACCGTATGGGGTGATTTCTCTGAATCCCCAAGGGCTCCACCACGGGCCGCAGCCCGGGGTATGGGAAAAGAGCGTCAAAAATTGGAAAAAGGACGCCCGACTGGAATTTGTCGCCATCAATCTGGACACCGAACAGCCGCTTCACATGACGCAGGCGGCCTATGAGGTCGAGATACCAGGTTACGCCGATCTATGGGCGAAGACATGAACATGTGACAGGACAAATCCACGGCGGGCCGGGTGAGACCTAACGAGAAGCCAATAGATATCAACGCCGCTGCTGAGAGGGCTGGCGTTTCAGAATTGTCGACACCGGTGGTGGAGTTGGGAGTCTGAGATGCGTTCTTGACTCTGCAATGAGGAGGGTCCTGATGGCCAATGTTTTCTCCACGATTAACCTGAAGGGAGGCGTTGGAAAAACCACAACCACTGTAGCGCTCGCCGAGTTCATGTCGGGCAGACTCAACAAGAAAGTTCTCGTCGTCGATCTCGACCCACAGACAAACGCCACTGTTATGCTGATCGGAGAGGCAAAATGGCTTGATCTGCATAAGAAAGAATGGACGCTGGCTCGGTTGTTCAAAGACGCGCTCGACCCCAAGGAGAGAAGGTTCGATCTTGATAAGACACTTCAGAGACAAGTATCAAACGTGCGGGAAGCGAGGACGATAGACCTGCTTCCATCAAGCCTTGACCTGATCGATGTTCAGGACCGTCTCGTCACGATCCCGTCTGGTCGATTCCACTCTGTGAACCCTGTAGAGCTTCTGTTGAGATCCGTGAAATCGCGCTTGGATGACTACGATATCGTTATCGTCGATTGCCCGCCCAATCTCGGTATTATTACGCTTAACGGCTTGCGTATTTCCCGTGGATTCGTAATTCCGACGATTCCGGATGTCTTATCCACCTACGGAATACCGCAGATTCTGACGCGAGTCCGCCAATTTTCAGAGGAGATAGCCGAAGAAATTGAACCTCTCGGCATTATCGTCACAAAATACCAGAGTAATTCAACAGTCCATGAAAACACCGTCAGACAGCTGCGTGCTAAGGGCGATCCACAGGTGTTCAAATCGGTTATTACACAGGCAAATCAGTTCGCGGGAGCTGCTGAGTATTCTGGGCAGATGACTCTCAAGCAAAAGTGGGGATATCAGGGCCTTGCCAAGCAGTTCGCAAAGCTGGCTTGCGAAGTTGTTGCTACGTTGGAAGGCTAACAGATGTTGCTTAAGAAAGCGTTGAGTGATCTGACAAAGGTTGTCAAGGTTGTCAGCGACGAGGCCGAACGGAATCCAGAGTTCGCGAAAAGACTTGAAGAGAGTCTGAATCGTGATCATAAGAGAAAGCGCAGAAATCGGCGGGCGCCGGCAGTCCTTGACCCTGTCGCGCTTGCTGCCGAAGGTGAAGATGGACTCCGTTCACAGCTTGCTAGACTGAACCTCGACCAACTCAAGGACATTGTTGCCGAGTATGGCATGGACCCTAAAAAGTTAGTTATGAGATGGAAGAGGCCGGAGCGGGTGATCAACGTGATCGTTGAGTCTTCACTAGGGCGAGCTCGCAAGGGTGACGCTTTCCGCTCCTAAGCCGTGGTTCGGCTTCGGGTTCTGTGATTCCGACTCCTCCGCATCGGGCAGCTTCTCTGAGCGGGTAAGGGTAATGAGCGAGACTGGCAACGGAGCCAAGATGAACGCTGGGCTGGACGATAAACCGGAGTAGGTCTATGTTTTCGGCGCCGACAAGATCGGCGTTTTTTGTCCCTGGGATAAACCACGTCTGATACTTCTGGGTCAGCGTGCCTGTCGTGTCGAGTCGCGCGAGCGTGTTGTCCACTGACTACTTTCGTGATGACGTCCATCAGCGGGGTTTCGCCCGATGAAGCACGCGCGTTGACAGAGGCCCCTTCGGTCAAGCCCCGCTCGAGACTGTCTGCATATAAACAGGCCGCTCCATTCGCTGCAGAGACTCTCCGTGCGCGATATGAAGGAGAACATGGCTGAGCCCGCTGGCCAGAATGTAGACACAGGAGTGTTCCATTTCCAGCAGCCGGGTGCGTTCTTGCTGTAAGCCACACTCAGAGGGTGGGGGGCGGCGTGGCTCGCGTAGGTGTTCCATTTCCAGCAGCCGGGTGCGTTCTTGCTGTGGGAGTTCCGGACGGAGATATAGTTGCCAGTGATTGAATCAGATATGGATGGGGAGGGCAGGCTGCGCTTGGGGATACCGGCCACTGTGTATCGCTGGAAGGGGCAGAGCAGAGAGCATATGACGCGTCTCTCCTATGTGAGCGCGAGAGGCCGGTCTACCAACATCTCCCCGATCTCCTCAAGTCTTGGCCCAGAGAGCAAAGACGGGTGGCTCCTGTGCTCAGCCGTCGATTTTAGTGCGCACCAATTCAGAGTTCTGCATGGTGAAGCCTCCGAACGGGAGGGCCGTTTTCGATGCCGGAGCCTCGGTTGCCGGGACTCCCCGGTTTGACTGCCTGTCCATGATCGTGCCGTCCTCCCACTCGAAGCCGGTCCGCAGGTAGTAGAAGCCGCCGTCATAGCCATGAGGTGTGGGGGTATTTCTGGCCAGAGGCGCGGACGTAAGGGTTTTTGGTCGGATAGGCATCGAGCAGATTTTGCGCGCCGGCGGCCAGCGTCAGGCCAAGATCGAACAAGGTGTACGAGACTTCGAGGTCGAGCAGGGCCCGGGCATGCGTGTAGATGGGCTGGGCCTCGTTATTCTGATGTCGCTCGGTGAAGCCGCCATAATAGTTGCAGCCGGGAGAGAAGCCGCCACGGCCTCCAGGTATGGTTTGCGGTCAGCGAGAAACGAAACTCCGGCGCCAACTCCTCAAGCTGATGTTTACGCAACGAGCCGATGACGTTCGTATTGATCGAATCACGATTGATCTTGGTGTCGTTCCAGTTGCCGGCCAGGGTCCACGTAGTCCGACCAAAGCGGCCGCGGAACAGGCTCATGGGGGAGGCGGCCACCAGGTCAAGGCCTTGAGTGTAGGTTGCAAACGCGTTGGCAGAGAACTGCACTCTAGCCCCCCGGCCAGCGTCGGTTCCCCGGACCGCCAGCGCAGTGACCTCCTCAGGGGTGACGGCCAGATCCTCACCCAAGTTGATGCGGTTTCTGCCCTCGATGTTGTAGGAGTCCAGGGTAACGGCCAGCTCGCCGAAGATCAGCACAGCGCCTAGCGAAAAGGACAGAGAGGTCTCTGGACTGAGCAGCTTGGCCCCTTGCTGCTGGGCAATCGGATCATCGGCAGGATTGAGGATTCAATGAGGTTGCCGTCATCGCCCAGGATGGTGGCGGTGTCCCGGAAGCTGGTCTGCCCCACGGTCGGGGCCGAAAGCCGGTGCCAATGGAGCCACGCACTGCCAGTAGGTCTACGAGCAGCTCCCAGCGGGCAGCTAGCTTACCGTCCGGGGTTTCACCAATGCCCTCATGGTGCTCAAAGTGTCCCGCGGCGGTCAGCAGCAGGCCTTCGATAAGGTCGGTTTCCAGGTCGAGATAGGCCCCGAAGCTGCCTCGGTCGGCGTTTGAGGTCTCCTCGGGCCGGATGCCGGGATAGCCGGTGGTGCCGATGAAAAATCCCTGCTGGGCAAGGCCGTTCGGGTGCTGAGTCCCGTCGCACTCGCCGGTGTCGTCCACACACCAGGCGGACTGTTCTCCGGCTTCAATTGTGAAGGCTTCTTCGCGGTACTCCAGGCCAAAGGCGACATTCAGCGGGGAGGTGAGGATACCCAGGTCGAATGGGCGGGAGAAGTCGGGATTGAAGATCTTGTCCCGCTCCTCGTAGGCGCGGCCAAAGTATTGGGTCTGTATCGCGTCTCTGAGCCGGACTCGCTGTAGATTGACGTTGTTCCAGAGGGTGTAGGTCCCGCGGTGCTGGCCGAACACTGCGCTCATGTCATAGTACCAGCCGTCAAGCAGAGAGGGGCCGCGCCACTGACCGCGCAGGCCAAAGGCGATGCTCCAGTCTCTTCCCTTGGCCCGCATCCGGGGGATGAAGCCGCCCGGAAACCGTTGGCCTAGTCAGTAGCAGTCGGGACCCAGCCGACTCAGGACGGCCTTGGCATCTTGGTGGTGCTCGCGCCCGGTGATGTCCTTGGGGCAGTCGCCGCTTTGGCCCTCCGGCGATAGGCCGGCAATCAACAGGCTGGCAGCCGGCCGCCAGCCTCCAGCAGGGCTACGGGGGTCGGTGAACACGCCCGGCCGGCCGATCGGGCTGCGCCAGTACCACGAGTCGTCGACCTCGCGTTCCATCCAGTTTCCAAAGGCGTAGAGGTGGTGATTGACGCCGAGGTTGAGCCCGAGGCTGCCGAAGAACTTATAGTCGTACCTCACGTCCGGTGCACCCCATACGGTGGAGGCCGAGCGGCGGACATGCTCGTTACCGCTGCGAATCAACTCTCGCGCGTCGCTGCGCCGGACACTGCGGCTGGTTGAGTCAGTGTTGGTGAATTCAAAGCTGAGGTTGGCAAAGCCAGTGTCGGTCAAGGGGAGGCCGATGTTGGCCGCCCGTGCTCACTAGGTCACCGTCGCCCTGGTAGTACTGGCCCCAGCGGGCTTCCGAGCGTGCCGCCCTCGGGGGCGTCGTGCAGGACAAAGTTGAGCACCCCGGCTACGGCGTCGGAGCCATACTGAGCCGCGGCCTCGTCGCGCAGGACTTCGACCCGTTTGCGGGCGATGGTCGGAATGGCGCTGAGATCGGCTCCGTGTGAGCCGTCGGTCAACTCGAAGGTGAAGAAGCTGATGGCCGACGAGCGGTGGCGGCGCTTGCCGTTAACCAGCACCTAGGGTGGAGTCCGGCGGCAGGCCGCGTAGTTTGGCTGGCCGGACCAGAACGTTGACGTCGCCGATGGAGTGCTGGCTGACGTTCTAGGATGGAATGGCGGCGGCCAGCAGGCTGTTCAGGTCACGCACGCCGTACTGGAAGTCGTCCGTATTCATCACGTCTACCGGCACGGGCGCATCTACGGCCGAACGGCCCAGCAGACGGGAGCCAACCACCCTGAAGGTATCGAGCCCAACGACTGGCGCGTCCCGGTCCGTGGGCTGCTCAGCGTCTTGTGCGGTGTTCTGGGCATTGGCCTACAGTTATCAAGGTGGTGAGACTCGTGGCCCTAGCCCATTGTCGCTATCGTGGCCGCCTATGTTTCATCGCGTCTCCTGCTCAACGTCCTGCTTTCGTTCCTGCCTTAGAGAGGGCAGGCCCCAACGGAGGGGCTTAGGTCTGTCATTGCCACCATGTCTCCAGCTTATCCCCACTCAAAGCCGGCCCGCACATAGTAGTACCCACCGTTGAACCCGTAGGGCGAGGTGACCGGGTATTTTTCGCCAAAGACAGTAGCGCCCCGATTTTTGGTCGGATAGGTGTCAAACAGGTTTTGGACCCCGAAGGCTAGCGTGAGGCCAGTATCCAGGAAGAGATAGGAGGCTTCCAGGTCAAGCAACGCTCGGGCGTGGGCATGGGTACGATCGCGGAGCGTAGACAGGCCTGGGAAGCTGTGGAAGTCGTCATAGTAGTGCAGCCGACTGAGGAGCCGCCATGGACCCCAACGGTGGTCCACACTGAGCGTGAAGCGGAACTCTGGATCGATCTCCTCAAGATGGGCCACATGGTAGTCACGCAGGGCCGGGCCATGTTTATCGACCTTGGAGTTGTTCCAGTTGCCGGCAAAGGTGAACAGAGTCCTGCCGCTGAACCAGTCCAGGGGATAGGTGGCCACCACATCAACCCCCTGGGTGGTGGAATCAAAGTCGTTGGTGAAATAGCGCACCAGGCTCAGGCTGGAGAAGTCGATACCAGCGGCCCTCAACGCGGCCCGATCGGCGTCGGTCAGCTGCAGATCTCCACTCTGGAAAATCCGTTTTCGGATCTTGATATTGTAGTAGTCGGCCGTCACCGACAGCCCGCCGAGGGTTAACACGGCGCCGACGCTGAAACTGGTCGAGTGTTCGGGCTTGAGCGGTTTGGCGCCCATTTGTCGGGCGATCGGATGGTCCACGGGAAGGGTGACGACTTCGGCCAGAACCCCCTTAGTGCGGTCTACGCCGGTGGTTGCCCGCCGGTAGTTGACCTGTCCGACGGTCGGAGCCCGAAAGCCGGTGCCGACCGAGCCACGCACGGCCACATAGTCCTTGAGCACTTCCCAGCGAGCGGCCACTTTGCCGACCAGAGAGTCGCCTATCCCTTCGTGGTTCTCATAGCGGCCGGCTGCGGTGAGCAGGACATCCTCAATAACATCGGCTTCAAAATCGAGATAAGCGCCAAAGATGCCCCGGCTCGCTACCCCTCCGTCCCTCGGCGGCGTGCCCTGCTGGCCGGTGACGCCGTTCAAAAACCCCTGGGCTACGAGCGTTTCGTCGCGGAACCAGGAGGCGGGTTCGCCGGTTTCATTCTCGAATTCTTCCTCGCGGTACTCCAGGCCGAGGGCAAGATTGAGCGGGGAATAAAAGAGGCCGAGGTCGAGCGGCCTGGACAGGGCGACGTTGAATATCATGTCCTGTTCGGTATAGCCCGAGACTCTGTACTCGGTCGGAATTGCCGCTCCGAGGCGGAGCAGGTTCGGGTTAACGCTGTTCCTGACCCGGCCGACGATGCGGTGCTGGCCGAACACCCCGCTCATGTCGTACCGCCAGCCGTCAAGCAGTGGGGAGGCGCTGCGCAGCCTGCCGCGCAGGCCGAGAGCGATGCTCCAGTCCGTCACCGTGCCATTCCAGCGGGGCGTGAACCCGCCCGGAAAGTGTAAGAACAGGGTATCGCAGTTGGGGTTGGCCCGAACCTCGGCCAGCTTGGCCGGATCGGGACGATAGTTTTCTGTTGGGACCCGAGGACAGCCACCTGACAGGTCGGGAGTCAGGTTGGCAATCAAGAGGTCGGCGTTCGGACCCCCGCCGTTATTGGGGCCGAAGGGATCGGTGAACACCTGGGCGAAGTTTGTAGGGTGGCGATAAAACCAGGAATCTTCAAGCTCGCGTTGCGCGTAGTTGCCAAACGCATAGACGTGGTGATGGTCGCTGAGGTCAAGCCCAAGGTTGCCGAAGAACTTGTAGTCATAGTGCAGATCGGGCGCGCCCCACACCTGGGCCGCCGATCTGCGCACGTAGTCGTTGCCTGTGGCGATGAGCCGCAGGGCGTCTTCGCGCTGGACGCTGCGGTTGGTCGAGTCGGCGTTGGTGAACTCAAAGCTGAGGTTGGCAAAGCCAGCCTCTGTCAACGGCAGGCCGACGTTGGCCGCCACATTTCCTAGGTCGCCGTCGCCGTGGTAGTGCTGGCCGAGCCGGGTCTCCAGGGTGAGGCCCTCGGCGTCATCGCGCAGGACAAAGTTGAGCACGCCGGCTACCGCGTCTGAGCCGTACTGGGCCGCGGCTCCGTCGCGTAGGACTTCGATCCGCTTGAGGGCAATGGCCGGGATGGAGGCAATGTCAGGCCCGTGCGAGCCACGCGCCCGGCCCCGGCTCCAGACGGTAATGGCCGACGAGCGGTGGCGGCGTTTGCCGTTGACCAACACCAGGGTGGAGTCTGGTGGTAGGCCACGCAATTTGGCCGGCCGGACCAGCGTGTCCTGGCTGCCGATGGAGTGCTGGGAGATGTTGTAGGATGGGATGGTAGCGGCCAGCAGATTATTCATATCCCGGATGCCGTAGGTCTGGAGGTCTTCTCCCTGGATCACATCAACCGGAACCGGGGCGTCCTGCGCCGAGCGTCCCGGAAGCCGCGAGCCGACCACCTGAAGTTCTCCGAGCTCAACGACCGTCTCTTGTGCTCTTGCCGGCGCTGAACCGATCACAACCATGAGGCCGACCAAGACTCCGTGTTGCCACAATTTCTTCATATCCGCTTCCTATACGCACGCTTATGATGTCTCAAGCTCTCAGTGCTTGCAGAAGCTTGCCAGAGTTGCGGAGTGTCTGGAAGGTGCCGCGTAGGGAAGCGTGATGTCTGGTCGCTGTCTTGGTCATGAGGGAACTGAAATACGTTGCTGGGATAGGTCCTCTCTGGTATTCTCTGCCCCTCTTGCTTCGTCTGTTGAGGTTATTGAAGATGTCGACCACCCCTGCAGGCCACAACCCTAATATCCGCTACGAACCCAACGAACAGCCTTCGCATCTCTTGTCCCTGAGTCTCGGTTTCCAGTACGCTATGCTGCTCCTCGCGGCTATTGTGTTGACCCCGGCCATTGTGATGCGGGCAGCCAGCCAGAGTGAGAGCTATCTGTCCTGGGCAGTCTTTGCGGCACTGATCATCAGCGGACTGACGACCGTCCTTCAGGCCGTCCGGCTGGGGCGCATCGGATCCGGCCATGTCCTCATCATGGGGACCTCGGCCACCTTTATTTCTGTCTCCATCACGGCCTTGGTGGAGGGGGGGCCAGCCCTGCTGGCAAGCCTCATTGTCGTCTCGTCGCTGTTCCAGTTCGCGCTAGCGGCCTGGCTATCATTGCTGCGGCGGATCATCACGCCGGTTGTCACCGGTACGGTCATTGCCCTCATCTCTGTCACCATCATGCCGGTCATGTTCAACCTGTTGACCGACGTGCCCGAGGGAACGCCGCCAGCCGCGGCTCCGATAAGCGCCGCGACCACCCTGATTACTGTCGTGGCCCTGGCTCTGCGCGCCTCGGGCGTCTGGCGGCTGTGGGCGCCGGTCATTGGCATTGCCGTGGGCTGTCTCGTCGCCTCGCCGTTTGGGCTCTACGACTTCGAACGGGTGAGCGCCGCGGCCTGGATCGGCCTGCCGGCGTTTGCCTGGCCGGGCTTTGATATGAGGTTTGGGGTTGAGTTCTGGGCGCTGTTGCCGGCGTTTGTATTTGTGACCCTGGTTGGCGCTATTGAGACGGTCGGTGATGCTGTGGCCATTCAGCGGGTCTCGTGGCGTACGCCGCAGGCGATCAGTTTCCGGACGGTCCAGGGCGCGGTCACCGCCGACGGCGTGGGCAACCTGCTGTCCGGCGTTGCCGCCACCGTGCCGAATACGACCTACTCCTCAAGCGTACCGCTCGTTGAGCTGACCGGAGTTGGCGCTCGCAGCGTTGGCGCCAGTGTCGGTATTGCCTTCGTCACGCTGGCGTTTCTCCCCAAGGCCACCGCTCTCCTGCTGGCTATTCCAGGCCCGGTCGTCGCCGCCTATGCTTTTGTCCTGCTGGGGCTGCTGTTCATACAGGGCATGAAGCTCATAGTCCAGGACGATATTGATTATCGCAAGGCCACAGTGGCCGGGGTCGCCTTCTGGTTGGGAGTAGGATTTCAGAATCAGGCAATTTTCGCTGACTATCTCGGCGAGGCGTGGAGCGTACTGCTCGGCAACGGTATGACAATGGGCGGCTTTGCGGCGATTGTCCTCACGCTGTTCATAGAACTGACCGGCCCGCGCCGCCAGCGTATCGAAATGGAACTGGATGTCGCCGTCCTGCCAAAGGTCGAGGATTTTCTGCGTCGGCTAGCCTCGCGCCTGGGCTGGAACGCCGAGGCAACAGAGCGGCTGTGCTCGGCTGGCGAAGAGACCCTGCTCACCCTCCTTCAGCACGAAGAGGGCAAGCCGGTGAGGACGGATCAGCGTCTGCTGCTGGTCGCGCGCGGCGACCGGAGCGCCGCGGAATTGGAGTTTGTGGCGGCAGCTGGCGAAGAAAACCTTGAGGACCGGCTGGTGCTCCTCGGCGAGCGGGCCGCTGGGACGCCAGCCGAGAACGAGCTCTCGCTACGCCTGCTGCGGCATTTCGCCTCGTCGGTCCGCCATCAGCAGTACCACGACACGGACATTATAACGGTCCGGGTCGTGGCTGCTGGGGCGAGATAGGTCAACCGACCGGAGAATCTGTCTTCCGTTTTTTCGACACGTCTTCTGCTCAGTGTTCTGAAACCCTATATTTTTCAGACGCCTATCTTCGCCACTTCGTCAGCAGCCCCGGGGGACGCCCTGTCTTCTCCAGCCTTGATGTGCTAAGCACAGAGTTAGACACTTACATCGCGCAGGAGGGGCATTCTCATGTCAGGCCACTCTAAATGGAGCACGATCAAACACAAAAAGGCGGTCAAGGATGCGCGCCGGGGTAAGCTCTTTAACAAACTCATTAAGGACTTAAGCATTGCGGCTCGCATCGGCGGCAGTGACGCCTCCGCCAACCCGCGCTTGCGCACGGCCCTGGCCGCGGCTAGGGCTGCCAGTATGCCGAACGACACAATTGAGCGGGCGATCAAAAAAGGCGCCGGCGAACTTGAAGGCGTGAGCTATGAGGAGGTTGTCTATGAGGGCCACGGCCCGGGTGGAGTAGCAATCATGCTGCAGGTCCTGACCGATAACAAGAACCGGACGGTTGCCGAGATTCGTCATTCTCTCACCAAGTATGGCGGCAGCCTAGGGACCTCAAATTCGGTCGCCTGGATGTTTGATAAAAAAGGCATTATTGCAGTTGAAGCTGAGCAGGTTGACGAAGACCAGCTGATGGAAATCGTGCTGGAGGCCGGAGCTGAAGACGTGAGCGGCGGCGAGGGCAGCTTTGAGGTAGTGACGAGCCCTGAGGATTTTAGTGCCGTGCACGCCGCCCTTGAGCAGGCCGGCTTGGCCATGCAGTCGGCTGAGGTAACGCTCGTCCCTCAGAGCACGGTCAGCCTCTCCGGCAAAGAGGCCGAACAGGTGTATAAACTGCTCGATGTGTTGCAGGAACACGACGATATCCAGAGTGTAGCCGCCAACTGCGAATTCTCTGAAGAGGATTTTGAGCGCTTGAGCGCAGCCTAACAGGCCGGTGCCAACAGATGGGTAGGAGGGAAAAGCTTTTCAGCGTCAGGGTTGATGATTACTAACATGCCGATGAGTTGGGGCAGGAGGAGGACAGGTGCGACGCACGGAAGAAATAGAGCGGGTGCTTGGAGTAGACCCTGGAACGTTGCGGACCGGTTGGGGCATTGTTGACCGCCATCGACAACTCACTTTTTGTGCCGGAGGCGTTGTCTCAACCGCTGGCTTCTCATCTCTACCAGAACGGCTGCGGGTCGTGTATGCAGGAATCGTCGAGGTAATTGAGCAGTGGACTCCCCACACTCTGAGTTTGGAAAAAGCGTTTGTGGCCCATAATGTGCAAAGCGCCTTTCGGCTTGGAGAAGCCAGGGGCGTCATCCTGCTCGCTGCGGCTCAGGCCGGGCTGCAAATCTCCGAGTATAACCCGACCGAAATTAAAACGGCCGTAGTCGGCTATGGCCGTGCGGATAAGACGCAGGTACAGAAAGCCGTGTTTTCTCTCTTAGGCAGTGAGACATCGGCCTTGCCAACTAGCCAGGACGCGACAGATGCCCTAGCCGCGGCGGTGTGTCACTGTCATACCTCGCCGCTGGCGGATCAGATTCAGACCCAGCTGGCCGCGGCGACGGGCCGTCGGGGTAAACGACGTCTGCGCTCGTGGCGTCAAGTTTCTGCCGATAGTCTCGATCCTAAGCTGTTGGTCAGGGAGTGGGGAAGAGGCCGGAACTGAGCAGCGGGGATCGGGGCGGACAATGATTGCGCATCTGAGCGGAGTACTCGAAGACAAAGCCCCGGATCAACTGATTGTCGATGTCGGTGGGGTGGGGTACCTAGTGTTCGTTTCGCTCCAAACTTTCTATCGTCTGCCTGAGTCGGGGCAGCGGATCCGTCTACATATCCATACCCATGTGCGTGAAGACGCCTTGCAGCTCTTTGGCTTCCTCGACGAGCAGGAAAAGGCCGACTTCGTGTTACTCAAAGGGGTCAGCGGAATTGGCCCCCGGCTGGCGGTCAACATCTTGTCCGGTATCCCGGTTGAGGAGCTAGAAGACGCCCTGCGGGCTGGGGATGTGACCCGGCTGCTGGCTATCCCCGGGGTTGGGCGGAAAATGGCTGAGCGTCTGGTGGTTGAGCTGCGTGAAAAGGTCGGGACCTCTCCCGGAAGCGACGCCGTGGCTATCCCGGACGCCGAGCCGGCGGTTTCTGCGGACGCGGTCTCGGCTCTTATCAATCTGGGCTATCGTCAGGCCCAGGCCGAAAAAGCGGTCCAGCACGCACTCCGCGATGGGCGGTCCACACTGACCGGTATTATTCAGGAATCACTACGGAGTCTGAGCGGGTGAGTAAGCCGAAAGAATCCTCCAGAGCCTCTGTCCTTGATCTGAACGCGCCGCTCGACGCTGTCGAGGATACAGCCACCGGCGAGAGTGGCGGCGAAGCGCGGCTAGAGGGCTCGCTGCGCCCCCGCAGCCTGGACGACTATATCGGTCAGGAGAGTACCAAACAGAATCTGCATATCGCTATCCAAGCCGCCAAACAGCGAGACGATGTGCTTGACCACCTACTGTTCTACGGCCCTCCAGGGCTGGGCAAGACCTCGCTGGCCCATATTATCGCCCGGGAAATGGGGGTGGATATTCGGGCCACGACCGGGCCGGTCATTGAGCGGCCCGGTGACCTAGCGGCCATCTTGACCAACCTGGAAGACGGCGATGTGTTGTTTATTGATGAAATTCACCGTCTCAACCGAGTGGTGGAAGAATTTTTGTATCCAGCCATGGAAGATTTTCAGCTGGACCTAGTGGTCGGCCAGGGCCCCTCGGCCCGCACCGTCAAGCTCTCGCTCAAACACTTCACCCTGGTGGGTGCGACCACCCGCTCGGGCCTGCTGACCTCGCCTCTGCGCGACCGCTTTGGCTCGACCTTTCGCCTGGACTTTTACCGGGCGGCCGAACTCGAACAGATCGTTCGCCGCTCGGCTTCCATTCTAAATATGACGATTGACTCCGACGGCGTGACTGAGATTGCCCGCCGCTCGCGCGGCACGCCGCGCATCGCCAATCGTTTGCTGCGGCGGGTGCGCGACTTCGCCCAGGTCAAGGCCGACTCGGTGGTCAGCCGGGAGGTGGCCTGGGATGCGCTGCAGCTGCTAGAAGTGGACGAGGTCGGCTTTGACAAAATGGACCGAGCCGTCCTATTGACGATTATTGATAAATTCCAGGGTGGCCCGGTCGGAATCGAAACCATCGCCGCAGCCATTGGCGAAGAGAAAAACACCATCGAAGACGTGTATGAGCCGTATCTGATCCAGGAGGGCTATCTACAGCGTACTTCCCGCGGGCGGCTAGCAACTCTGAAAGCCTACACCCATTTTGGCCGAACCAGCAGTGCGGACGGCTCGGGTCGGGGTCATCTGTTCTAAATTTCTCGAACGTCAAGGAGTTGAGACGCTATGGACACAGGCCCGCCGTCCGCCGCTCCGTCCCAGAAATCGCAGCATGCCAAACGCCGGCGAGTCCGGGAAGGCGGGCTGATTGTACTCGCCGGCCTCGCCGTTTTCCTGTTCGTCGTCTCTCAGGGATCGGTGCCCCAGCTCGTCAACCACAGCTTGGTCAGTAATATCGTCTTTGTTCTACTGATCAACCTCAATATCATTCTGCTCGTCCTCGTCGTTTTTCTGCTCGGCCGCCACGTGATCAAGCTCTTTTATGAGCGTCAGCAGAAGATACCGGGCGCGCATTTACGCTTTCGGCTGGTCCTGGCCTTTGTGGCGATTTCTCTGCTGCCTGCCTGCCTGCTGTTTTTGATCGGGATTGGTTTTGTTAATCAGTCTATTAACAACTGGTTTTCCGAAAAGATCGAAACCCCGCTGAGCCAAGCGGTCGACGTCGTCAATGCCTTCCACGATCACTTGACTGACGATGCGTTATTTCATGCTCAGAGGCTGGCCACCGAGGTGGTGTCCGAAGGGTTGCACGATGGGCAAAGCCAGGCGCTGGGGGACTTGGTCGAGCGCACCTCTCGGCGCTTTGAGCTGGGACGAATTTTGATCTTTGGTCCTACCCGGCACCTCTTGGCGAGCGCCTCGGAACCGGACCACGCCATTGGCGAGAACAACAAAAGGGACACCAAGCTGCTCGACCAGGTGTTCCAGAATACGGCCATTCCTCAGACCTACTCGGTGGGCCAGACCGAGGTCGTGCGCGGAGGGGCACCTATCCTGGACCGAGATGAGGTGATTGGAGCGGTCGTTGTCGAGTACTCGATGCCGCCTCACGTCGCCTGGCAGGAAATCCAGGTGGCGAAGGCCTCCCGGGAGTATCAGCAGCTTAGAATTCTCAAGCAGCCGATCAAGAACAATTATTTGATCACCATGTTTCTGGTGACACTAGTGGCAGTCTTTTCCGCGATTTGGCTGGGTTTCTTTTTGTCCAAAAAGATCACCATCCCGCTCCAACAGCTGGCCGCGGCAACTCGTGAGGTAGCCCAGGGCCACTGGAGCCATCGGCTTGAGGGCGAGGGCGAGGATGAGGTCGGAACCCTGGTGGCCGCCTTTAACCGGATGACAACCGACTTACAGCAGAGCCATCAAGAGCTGGAAGCCCGGCGGCGCTATATGGAAATCTTGCTCGCCAATATGAACGCCGGGGTCGTATCTTTAGATCGGACCGGTATGGTCTCGACGCTGAATCGGGCCGCCGAGCAGCTGCTGGGGGTGGCCGCCGAGGGGGTAGTTGAGCGGGACTACCACAACGTGTTTGGGTCGGCCGAGTTTGCTGAACTGCGGCGGATGATCGGGAACTTGCTGACCGAGTCACTCAGCGAGCCAAGCGCTGGAGACGAGGGGAGGCCCGAGAGCCAGGGGCAACTGCGCCTGCTGCGTGACGGCCAAGCCCTGACCCTATTAGTAACGACCGCGCCTCTGACTGATGAGCGCGGAGAAGTGTTAGGCGGGGTGTGCTTTTTTGAGGATGTGACCCAGATCATCCGGGCCGAACGTATGGAAGCCTGGCGTGAAGTGGCGTGCCGGATTGCTCACGAAATCAAAAATCCGCTGACCCCAATTCAGCTTGCCGCCCAGCGCTTGCACCGGCGGTTTGCGCCGCAGTTGTCCGATTCCCAAGGCGTGTTCGAAGAATGTGTCCAGAGCATCGCCCATGAGGTTGATACGATTAAACGGCTGGTCAACGAGTTTTCGACCTTTGCCCGTTTACCGACCGCTGAGTACCAGCCGGAGGATCTGAACACGCTGATCCAAGAGGTGATTATCATCTTTTCCGAGGCGCATCGAGATCTGGATTTCATCTTGTCCTACGACCCTGATCTGCCGCTGCTTGATCTCGACCGAGAGGGTATCAAACGGGCTGTACGCAATCTGCTGGATAATGCCGTGGCTGCCTGCCAGACCTCGGTCAACGGCAGGGCCAATGGCCCGTTGGGTCAGATTGGAGTGGCGACCCGCTTTTTCCGTTCGGTCGGCATCGTTCGACTTGAGGTGACCGATACTGGCTGCGGTATTCCGGCCCAGATCAAGGATCGCTTGTTCGAGCCCTATTTTTCGACCAAAAAAGAAGGAACGGGCCTAGGGTTGGCGATTGTGGCTACGGTGGTGGCTGATCATCAGGCTTTTCTGCGCGTGCGGGATAATACCCCTCACGGAAGTCGCTTTATTATTGAGCTGCCGGTCCGACGGCGGGGGCAGCTGAGCACGGATCTGGTCAGGGCGACGCCACCGCAGCCAACCGCAAACGGTCGATATAGCTAGTGAGGACGGTATGAACGATACCATTCTAGTGGTTGATGATGAGGAAAAGATTCGGACGACCTTACGCGGGATTCTGAGCGATGAGGGATTCCAGGTCTTGGACACCGGAGACAGTGCCCAAGTCCTCGATCTAATCCGCACCCGCCAACCCCGGCTGGTCATTCTTGATATTTGGATGCCGCAGCTCGACGGCATTAGCCTGCTCGAACAACTCAAAGCCCAGCAACCGAAACTACCGGTCATTGTCATTTCCGGCCACGGCACAATTGAGACAGCGGTCCGGGCGACCAAGCTGGGAGCGACTGATTTTATTGAGAAACCGTTTTCGCTCGAAGCCCTCCTCCGCTCGGTGTATCGGGCGATTGGACGCGAGGCGGCTGACCACACCGCCCAAGGAGGACATCGCGCTTCGCCGCCCAACCGTCAGGCTGTAGTGGGGCCGCGCGAGTGTGTCCAGGCTCAGACAATTGGACGCAGCGTTGTGCTGCGTGGTCAGGGATTGCACTCTGGCGTGCGCACTGGGGTGATCCTGCAACCGCTGCCACCCGGCAGTGGAATCGTGTTCGGATCCCTATCGACCGGTGTGGTAATTCCGGCCTCAGTCGACTATATCAGCTCGACCGGCTATGCGACGAGTTTGTACCGGGACGGCGCTATGGCCCGTACGATTGAACATCTCATGGCGGCCCTGCACGGCTACGGTATCACTAATCTGATGATCAAGATGCAGGATGAAATCCCGATTCTGGACGGATCGGCGCGCGAGTTTTGTCAGGTACTTGACGAAGCCGGGATTGTCGAGCAGGACGAGACAGTTGAGCTCATTACGGTCGATCGGCCGTATCAGGTGGGCGACGGAGGGGGTGACAAGGAGCTGCGCATTGAGCCGGCCGATCATTTTTCGGTCCGCTATATTCTGGACTATCCCCCACCGGTCGGTCGTCAGGAACACTGCTATGTGCATCGGGGAGCCGAGAGCTTTGGCGCCGAAATTGCCCCGGCCCGAACCTTTGGCTTTTTGAAAGAGGTCCAAGCGCTGGAGCAGATGGGCCTGGCCAACGGTGGACGGCTTGACAACTGTATTTTGATAGGCGATCAGGGCGTGATTAATCCACCTCTGCGTTTTGATGACGAACTCGCCCGCCACAAAGTCTTGGATCTGGTCGGTGATCTGTACCTGTTAGGGCGACCGTTACGGGGGAAAGTGACGGCTAATCGGACCGGTCACAGCGATAATGTTGCCCTAGTCCGGGCCTTACGGCTGGGATTGCAAGCCAAAAAGCTCGGGGGAGAGCATTTGTCTATGAGAGGTGTGGAAAAACAGCTATGATGAAAGAATGATTAAACGCTGGCTCTGCCTGAGTCTCCTTTTTGCTGTTGGACTCGTGGCTGACGGCCTTGGCCAGAGCCCTCCGTCCTCCGTCCAACTCGCCCAACTCAAACAGGTTCGTGACCGTCTGCTCTCGGTTATCCCTAATCCCCCCCAGTTTGAACTCCTGGTGTTCGACAACCCATCCATCAACGCTGGGGCCACCTCTGGTCGGCTCCTTTTCTCGACCGGCATGCTCAACTTTGTGCGCTCAGACGACGAACTCGCCGTGATTGTCGGCCACGAGATCGCCCATCTCACCCAGGGACATGTGGTCCAGGGGAGGCTCAGGTCCATCCTGCTCAGCTTGGCCAGCCAGCTAGTCGATAACGTCTATCCGGGCGTCGGGGTGCTGACCGGTCAGATCGGTCGGCTGTTTCTTAACCACTATGACCAGCGCCAGGAGCACGAGGCCGATGCGGTCGGCCTGCGCTATGCGTTTGACGCCGGCTATGATCCCTGGGCCGGGGCTGAGGTCATGCGTCGTCTGGCCCGTGAGGTGCCGAAAACGGCCACCGCCAACTTTTTTTCGTCCCATCCGTCCTCTCCAGAACGGGCCAACACACTCCAACGGCTCGCCGCCCGGCTGACCGCCCAAGCTTCCGCTTCCCCGCCCACACAAGCTCCCGGCCCGGCCGCTGATTTGGCGGCCTTGTCACGGTCGCCAAATCAGCAGGTAAGGTCTCGGTTCGGACGTGACAAGGAGTCTTGCCTTCGGGCGCGATCCTACTTCCAGCGCGCCTCAGACACCCACGCCTTAGACCAAAAAGTGCAACTCTACCACCGGGGCTTACGCCTGTGTCCGCAGAGCCCACGGGCACGTTTTGAGTTGGCCGAGGTGTATGCCCGTCTGGGACAGCTCAAGCCCGCGGCCGATGAGCTCCGGGCGGTGTTGAGTTACGATCCGTTTTATCCTGGCGTCCGTCAGCGCTTGCGCAGCCTGCAGGAGCGCTGACGGTATCCCTTGAACTCAGCGGTGTTTTCCGACGGTGACAATCTCGCTGACGATCTCCGAGAGAGATGCGGTCGGTGTGGCCGGCTGCTGCACCAGACGGAATAGACTTGACTCGCGCTGAAAAAATCTCTCGGTCTGGCAGGATCCGGGCAATCCGAGGTAGGTGTGTAATCGAAGGGGTGACAAACCTCGTGTAGGAGGGGGCGAAGGTGCGAAAGGCCACTCCCTAGCCTCGTTTGGCGGTCTGCATCCAGATCTGGAATCCTTACGGCTGCCATTGTTGTACTGAGTGTATAGACCGTGTAGCTTACTGCGCTGATTCCGAGGAATGGGATCCCCCGGACTTGTACCCGTACGCTGCGAACGGTGAGTTGACAGCAGATCTGATTCACAATACGCCGCTCCTCCCCACCTAGGACACTGACCAGAGTCTCCACCACGTCTAACAAGTGCAGGGGAGGTGTCGAGCTTGATCGGGGTGATGACACGATACTGCGATCGTACATTCGTTTCTGACATGGATTCTTGACCAGCCAGTCCCGCATCCTCACCTCTCTGACAGACGACTATTGTGGCCCGGACAAACGAAGACTACAAGGCGGCCGCAAAGAGCTTTCTCTTTTCTTCTAGACTGAGATAGCGTATGGTGAAGGCTCATTTCGCAACTCACACACAGGAAGCGTCATGCGATCTCTCGTCAGATGGTGGGGCAGTGCAGTTCTGATTATGTTGGTAGTCGGCACGCCTGTACGAGTCGCCGCGTGTTTTGCCGATTTCTTCCAGCAGCAGAAAGTCGGTCAGGAAATGACGCTGACCGGGGAGTTTTACCGTTTTCCCCAGACGCGTCGATTTTTTCGGCGCGATTATAAGACCCGCCGAGTTGACTATTTTACCTTTTTTAGCGTAGCAGTCGTGCCGACCACGATTATCGGCAACGGGGCCATGTCGCAGGAGGCGAGGCCAATCGATTCCTTGCTGTTGCTGTTCCCCGCTGAGGAACTCGTCCGAGACCTGCCACAGACGGGTGATAAGATTTGGTTCACCGGAACACTACTCGGCTATCAATACGGCTCAAGCGGCATTACCGAAGCCTTCGGTATCGGCGGTATGCCCTATATTTTGCTCAAGCGCTTCTCTGACCAAGCCCCGGACTCTCTCAACCGCTAATCGGCCTTGCCAAGACCCAAAAAAATCTGCACGGTCATAGGATTATGACTTGGGATGCGTGGTTTACTCTGGCGGTCGTGGTCGTCGGTATTGGGGCCTTGATTCGGGACTTGTTGGCCCCGGATCTGATCTTTGTGGGCATGCTGGCCGTCTTGCTAGTGAGCGGTATTCTCTCGCCGCAGGAGGCGTTTGCCGGTTTTTCAAACCCGGAAATTTTGGCCATCGGCGCCTTATTTGTGGTTGCCGGGGCGCTCCGCCATACTGGCGCCCTGAGCTTTGTAGCGACTCGCCTGTTTGGCCAGATTACCAGCGACCGACGTGCCCTGTTGCGCATGATGCTGCCCACCGCCGGGATCTCCGCCTTTCTAAACAACACCCCGATTGTGGCAATGTTCACGCCGGTTGTGTTTGACTGGGCGCGCCGCCACCACGTGTCGCCGTCGCGCTTTCTCATTCCGCTGTCCTACGCGACGATTTTGGGCGGGGCGTGTACCCTGATCGGGACGTCTACCAACATGGTGGTCAACGGCTTGATGGTCAGCGCCGGCCAGCCGGGCATGTCCTTCTTTGAGCTAAGCGCGGTCGGGGTTCCATGTGCTCTGGTCGGCGTGGGTTTTCTGGTCATTGCTGGGCGTGTTCTGCTGCCCGATCGCAAGGAGCTGCTGGAGAGTCTCGGCGAAACGAGTCGTGAGTATCTGGTTGAACTCGAGGTGACGGCTGAGTGCCCTTTGGTCGGCCGACCGATCGAAGAGGCTGGGCTGCGCCACCTGCCCGGCCTGTTTCTGGTCCGTATCGAACGGCTTGAGGAAACCGTCTCCCCGGTCGGGCCGCAAGAACGTATCCGGGTCGCTGACCGGTTAGTCTTCACCGGAGTCGTGTCGACGATTGTCGATCTGCAAAAGATCCGGGGACTGGTACCAGCCGGGGATCACCGCGAAGGAGCCGAACGCGTCGGCGAGGGCAATAATCTGAGCGAAGCGGTTGTTTCTGAGGAGTCGCCGCTCAACGGGGTGACAATTCGGGATGCCAATTTCCGCACCCGCTACGGTGCGGCCGTGGTTGCCGTGCATCGTGGGGGACGCCGGCTGAGTGGAAAAATCGGCGATATTTTGCTCCGCGCGGGAGACACCTTGTTACTCGAAGCCTCGGCCGGTTTTGCCCGTACCTACCGGAATTCGGCTGACTTTTATCTGGTGTCTGAGGTCGATAATAGCGCGCCGCCACGTTACGATAAAGCTATTCCGGCCCTGCTCGCCCTGCTCGCCCTCATCTCTACTGTGGCCATGGGAGTGCTGCCGATGATAACGGCGGCGCTGCTGGCCGCGTTTATCGTTATCGCGTGCGGCTGTCTGTCCGTGGGGGAGACCCGCAGTGCTGTCGATGTCTCGGTGTTGATTCTGATTGCCGCCGCATTCGGGGTCGGCAAAGCGCTGGATAAGACAGGGGTGGCTGGATTTTTGGCTTTATTCTTGATCGACCTCGGCGATGGGCTGGGGCTAGTGGGAGTGCTGGCGTTGGTCTATCTGGTCACCCTACTCTTCACCGAATGTATCTCCCACGCCCCGGCAGCGGTCCTGATGTTCCCCATTGCGCTTGAGACCGCCCAGCAGTTTGGAGTCGATATGCGGCCGTTTGCGATTACGATTGCGATCGCCGCCTCGGCCGCGTTTGCCTCGCCGCTCAGCTATCAGACCCATCTCATGGTCTATGGACCAGGGGGCTATCGCTTTGCCGATTTTCTGAAAATCGGTATTCCCCTTGACCTGTTAATCTTCACCGTAGCCATGATTTGTATTCCGTGGGCCTGGCCATTCTGAGCCGAGACCTGCCTTCGGCACCCCACGGTCCGCTAACTGAAGCGCGGCATGACTTTTTCGGCAAAGATCTCAAAACTGCGCAACACCATATCATGGGGTAAAAGGCCGTCGCCAATTAAGAAGAACATTTCGTCGGTACCAATTTTTGCCGCCAGCTCGATTTTCCGTGACACACTGTCCGCGTCACCGATCAGCGGCTCTGCCACACCTAGCCCGAACGGAATGCCCCATTTTTCCCAGAACCAGCGGGTATCTTTGAGGGCGCGCTCGGTGTGCTCTGCGTTGTCCGTCACCACCAGCTGTCCTCCTAGGGCGAGTTCGGTGCCGGGAGTGACGGTGCGACCCGCCTTATCAGCCTCCTCACGATAGATGCTCTGCAGTCGAGCGCACAGTTCTTCGTGCAAGAGAATAATAATCGGTTTGCCGCCCTCGCGGGCCCAGTAGCGAATCGACTCGGTATTATGGGTAAAACCGGCGTACAGTGGGGGATAGGGCTTTTGGTAGGGACGCGGAGCAATACCGACCTGTTCGATGATCATATCTTGTGTTACCCCGGCGCCGTACTGGCTATAGGCCTCCATAGGATGGGGATTCCTGGCCCCCTGAGGCGGGAACTGCCAAAACTCTCCCCGGTGGCAGAAGGTGTCGTGCGTCCAGGCTTTCTTAATAATCTCCACGCCTTCTTCAAACACTCGTCGGTTGAGCAGATCAGAGGCCTGTTTTTTATTCCAGTGTCCGACCGCCTCGACGCCGGGCCGGGTGGCATAGTTCTGGACCCAGCGCGCCTGATAACCGCGTACGAAGGCGACGTTGAGTCGACCTTGGAGCATATGATCCATCATTGCCACATCCTCGGCCACCCGTAGTGGATTATGGGTGTTGAGCACATAGCCCAGCACGTCTACGCGTAAACGCTCGGAATGCTGGCCGATGAACATACTCAGCAGACCGGGGCTGCCGGTCGCTTCCATCCCCTCGATCTGTAAGTGATGCTCGGGATGGCCAAAGCCGGCAAAGCCGGCCTGGTCACAGAACTGGACGTAGTCCTTGAGATTGGTCAGCATGCGCTGATACAGAACCGGATTTTTTCCGGCCATACCGACCTCCAGCTCTTTACGGGTTCCAACTGTACCATACGCAATAGCGTGAAATTTCATCATGTTCCTCAAGAATAGTCGCTAGCGCCTCAGCTAAATTCTCGCGTGCAGTGTTCTTGGTTTTGTCCGGCCTGTTTGCTCCGGGAAGTGCAGGGCAGTATACCATTCCTCGCCCTACTCGATAATCGTACCGATCTCATTTTTTCTCGTAGCAATCTCCTAAACCAGAGCGCTGAGACGGCCTTTCCCTCATCTGCACGGAGAATCGATCCCGGTCTTCCCCTGGAAGCCGTGCCACTGCTCTCGAAGCGCATACGGTTATATGTGTCTCTGACACCGACCACGTCAGAGATATGGATAATCGTCTCGAACGCTTCTCGCTGGACGAAGAAGCAGCGGGCCTCTCCGTCGCGCCGCCGTCGGTCTGCTCCGGCAAGTCGGGTTCCCCGGACCTGTCAGTTGAGCGGGCTGTGACTTGCCGGGCTTGTGCCCGCATTGGTCGCTCTCAAGGAACGTCTGGTGCCAAAGCTCGGGCCCTCACTGGCGGCATCAGCTTCTCGACACTCCTCTCCCGCGGAGCCTCATCCGCCGAGAACCAGCGAAGCTCCAGGTAATCGTAGAGGGGGGAGAAGCGGGGGAGTCGGGATGGAGCGCCGTGTCAGCGGCTCAACAACCGCTTGTTCGCCGTTAGTATAGATATTCCTTGTCCGTCGAAATCGCCGTCATCGGTGATCAGCTTTAAGCCCCGGCTGTTACACAGCTCCCGAATAACTTGGTCATTAAAGTCAGCGCGCCCCTCTGTGTACTCGCTCATCAAGCCAGCTACGTTCAACATTTCAAAGCAGTTTTCAATCCGCGCACAATGGCGCAGCACTCGCTTGATGTTGTCGGCTATTTCTTGAGCGATCGGCTTGAAGCCTGGGCTGTTGCGGAACTCCTTGAACTTCTTCGTGGAGGCAACGAGCCGCCACTGCTGTCGGGTATAAGCGTTAATAAATTCCGAGACGACGAGGACATCGATGTAGATATGGCTGCCCGCTTCCAGGATGCGACGAAACGCTGAGGAATACGTGGACATTTTGGGGTTGGTGGGGCGCTGTGGGCCGTAGATAAACAACCAGATATTGGCGTCCAGAAATAATTCATCGTCAGACGTGAACTTGTAACCTCCGACATGCGCAACGTCATGCGTCATCGCCGTTGTCCTCAAGCACTTCCCGCACCGCGTTATCGAATCTCTCCGGGTCTTGAAAGTATCGCTTGGCTGTCTCGACAACCCGCCTTAACAGGACGACATCATCAGATTCCATGTCTTCTACCTTCAGCAAGGTGCGAATCTTATTTTCGTCGAATTCACTGTATAATTGACCGATCGCCGTGTTGAGAAATGCCGACGTCAGTGTGGACACGTTCCGGAACGAGAGCGAGACGCGCCGGTTCTGTCTCAGTACAGCGACGATGCGATCGTATACTTTTTGTCCGTCGCTCGACGCGACGCATAAGGGGCTGCCGACGATCCCGAATATGGATATCGCAATGTCTGTGCTCATAGGGGCCTTAGAAGATTTCGTGGTCTTCGGGTTCTGAAGCGAGTCTGTAGGAGCTATAGTCTGCGGTATTGATTTCCATGCTGACGACCGTCCCTGGAAACGGTTGGTCCAGTGGAGACGTATCAATCCCCTTGTCTTTTCGCTGCCAATACCCAGCATCAGACACTATCTGAATATGGCCCCCATTCAAATCAATAAACTCACTCAGCAGTGTCAACCCCAGTCCGCCGGGAATTGTACCGCGCTTGGTCGTATTGTGCTCCCGAGTGGCCCAGATGATAGCGTCCATCGGAGACAGATTTTTCTGAAGATGGTCGCAGACATTTTTTCGTATGCCGACCCCTAAATCGGCCACGGTAAAATTAAGTCTGTTCCTGGTAGGAAAAAACTGTCCACAACTAAAAATTCCCAACTCAGTACGGGAGTGCAGCACGGCGTTGCTGAATATCTCGAAAACACTCTCGCGAAGTTTTTTCAACAGTCCCGGCGACATTGCTGGCATTTCGGGATGGCTGATAAACTCCCGCTCAATATAGTCGGAGAAATATCGGTCGTCTTCAACATCAAATCGTTGGTAAGGAATAGTCGTTCCCCAGCGGTCGGGGATGTTCGTCCGACCGTAGTGGCTCAGAAAACCGTTTTTCGACAGGATGCTTTCAACAGCTGGGGGGAGATTGACCAAATTGACGGTGTTCAGATTGTCTCCCAAGCAATACAGAATTGCGCCGAACGCCGCGCACCTGTCGGCGTCAAGCCAACTCGTTTCCCTCATGTCAATTTCGACGTCCTCAAAGACACACTGTTTAGTTTGAGAGTGGAAGAGTGCCAAAGCTGCGAAACCTTTGAGGCCGTGGTAAATCGTCGGGAGAGGAACTCTCATACCGTTACCTCCACATGCGTCATGGCGTCGTTACTGAAAAGGTTCACAACTTTGACGGCAATCTTATACCGTCCCGGCGGGCGGTCCACATTTCCGGCTGAAGGAGCGTCCTCATCCAAGAAGTTGAATGTCCCAACCCAGAATTATAAAAGGCAATCTGATCGTTAGCTCGAACAACGCTCCTACACTCCGTTTGTGTTATTTTTCCCGTGGTCGTTTCTCTACGCCATCGTAACAAACGGTTGGACTCGGACTCATACTGGTTCCTCACGAGCTCTTGAAAGGCCGCTTGACGATTAATTCTCATGACACAGAGACAAAGCCTCGGTCCCTGCTATAGGTGAGTATTCCCCCTAAAACGGCAAAAACCTCCGAAATAGACGGTCGTCGTCTTTGGGCAGACTACGCTCTTCCTCATCGTCCTCGTCTGAGGAGGCAAAGGGATTGAGGCGGGCAAACAGGCCCGGCTTGACGATCACATCCCCCTCTCGGGGTTCCACATCTTCAGGGCCGGCATAGACAGGCATCTCTGAATGAACGTTCTCTTCAATGTAACGCTTCCCAATGAAATGGTCTTCATTCTGGCTGCCAAAAGGCCACAGCGAACATGCGCTCAGCGTTACACACCACACCAAGCCTAGGAACACATGTCTCATCGCTTTCTTTGATCCTCTTCTCGGCTCGGGTGGCCTATTCGGCCAGGGGTCCGAACAAGGTGCGCAGACTGATATCTCCGAGCAACAGGAAGACGGCGGCAATAATCATGATATTCTCCATTGGATGCAGCTGCTTGCGTTTGCCTTCCCGCTTTTGGGCAACTAGCTCTTGGGGGTTGGGGTTGAGCTTCCCACCGCTCCCCTCGGCTAGGGCACGTAGCAGGTCGCGGTTGGGATGCTGCTGGCGGTACTCGTCGAGCGAGGCGTCGGCCGTCCGGCTGACCATCACGGTTTGGGTCTTTTGGTTGGCGACTTTGCCGTCTTTACGTTTGATAATCGTGACCGGAAAACTCCCCTGTTGCCGACGTGCCATGACCGCTTCATACACCCGCGGGGCGACCGGCATGAGGGTGATGAGATCACTGGTCGAGCCCCGGGGCAGGCGAGCCTGCAAAATGCCGCTCTGGTCGCTGTCGTACGACTCAACCCGCAGCACGGTCCGGTTGCGCCGCTGCGGCATGCTGATCCGATACTCCGAGGTGGTTTCGTCTCGCATCGACCAACGTGCGGCCTGCGACCAGAACTTGCCGAAACCCGGCCAGCGGATCCAGTCGCCCGCTCCGCTCCCGCTAGGGTCAAAGGTGACGGCCACGACCTTGCCAAGCCCGTACTGCCAGGTGGCCAGAATCGGATCGCGTTCGTCCTTGACGTCGGTATAGAGCTGGACTTTTGCCCCTTTCTTGGGGTTTGTGAGCATATATTCGTCAAGGTCGGGAAAGTCGTTCAAGCCGCGTAGAATCTGGCCGCGGATCCCGACTAGGGGATGGATCTCTTTGGGGTCCTGATCCTCCTCATCTTCCTCGTCATGCTCGCCAATGGTCTGCTTGGTGTCTTTGACCAGCAGTTGGGGAAGCTTTGCCGCATCATAGACGTGATAAAAACGCCCCTTGGTTTTTTCGGACATATAGGACAACAGCCGAAGATTGATGGTATCCGCCCCAATCCGGATCGTGGTAATCGAGATCTGACGCTGGGTAATCAGATTGACCAAGGGGTAATGGTCCCTTGGGTCGCGGTTGGTGTCCCCGTCGGTCAGTAAAATAATGTGTCGGATTGCCCGGCGGGTCCGCCCTAGCTGGTCGGCCGCCGTTTCTAGGGCTCTGAAAAAGTCGGTTCCACCTCCGTACTGTAGACGTTGGATTTTGTCGTTCAGCTCGTCTCGATTGTGGGACAAAAGCTTCAGCGGGGACAGGGTGTAAGCTTCTGAATCAAAGGCGACCGCCCCGGCCAAGTCGTCATCCTTGAGCTGGCGCAGTACTGCGAGTGCCGCCTCTTGCGCGTAGTGCATTTTCTGGCCGTCGTGCAGTCCCCGGACTTTGCTGTTGTAGCCCATGCTGTTGGAGCGGTCGATGATAAGGAAGAGCGCAATCGGGATACGTTTCTTTTTGAGCTTTTTGGGTTTGGGCGGCGGTTGCTCCTGAAAGGTGACAGGTAAAATCCGCTCAACCGGCGTATCTCTAAAGGCTAGGTCGCCAAAAGAGCGGGTACCACCGGCCATCAGAAAGCCGCCGCCAAAATCGCGCACATAGTGCTCAATGGCGCGCATCTGTCGGTTGGTGATACCGCCCCGACCGATATCGTCAAACACCAGACAGTGGTAATCGAGCAAATCTGATAGCTTGGTTGGTAAGCCCTCGGGGCGACGAAACTCAATGTCGACTTCCTTGAGTTGAAGCGCACGGGCCAGATGGGTACGCGGGTTGTCGGTAATGACCAGCGCGCGGACCTTGCCCGAGACGACCAGAGTGGCATGTTGGCGGTTATTGCCGGTCACGGTATCCGGCTCGGCCGCGATCTCAGCCCGCAGCAGATAGTTGCCGGGTTGCATGATCTGGGCCGGGATTTCAAAAACCGACAGGCCGGGACTGAGCTGCACCGGCTGGCTGGTCAGCCGATCCTTGTTAGCGTGGATCATCACCTGGCCCTTGACCGCTTGCTCATTCCCGTTGCGGATGACTAAGCGCAGGGTAAACACGCTGCCCTCGCGGGCCAGGGGCGGAGTGACGAATTTCTCCAGAGAGATTTCGGGTTGTTGGCCCGAGGGCGGGATGACTGGGAAAATGCTCACCCCCATTTGGCGCGCCAGAGCTAGATGTTGGCGGGCCGAGCCGGTCGTCTCGTTGCCGTCAGTCATCAGCAGCAGGCGTTTTTGAGCCTGTTCTGGGTAGAGGGCAAACACCCGCTCCAGGGCTTCGGCAATATTGGTCCCACCACCAGGGTGCGCTTCGTCCGGGTCGACAGCCACACTGACCGAGGTCGGGGGGCCGGGCGGTATGAGCAGGGTGGTGTCGCTGGCAAACGACAGCGCGGAAAACTCCTCTTCGTCGGTCAAATAGCCGCGCAGCTGGGCTAGGTAATCATTCATCCACTGACGGCTCTCCCGCGAGATGCTGTCGGATGTATCAAGCGCGGCAACAAGGGCAAGCTGATGCTCAGACAGGGTGGTCTGTAGGTTGAGGCCGGCCAAGGCAGCGACTAGGGCGACCACCGCCAGGGTCCGTAGGACAACGGCGCTGAACAACACGCCCCGTCCGCGCTGCCAGAAGAGGGGGAGCCACAGCAGTGGAATCAGGACCAACAGCCAGAACCAGCTCGGGTCAAGGAAGACATAGCTGCGTCCAAAGAGATCGTAGGTCATCGTACCCTCGCATAGCGCCATAGCGCGTACAGCCATTCCAAAAACAGCAGCGTTGCTGCGCCGTAATACAGCAGCTGCCCAAACTCAATCGGTACGGTACGACTGACTTCTTGGGGAGCCTGAGAGGTCTCCAAGACCACTGAAACCGCCTCTAAACTTTGCTCGGGTTGAGGGCGACGTCCGATGTCCGACTCAATTTCGTCAAACAGGTTGGCGTACCACATCGCCTGGTAGTCTCCGTTTTGCAGCCGATAGGCCCCCACGTGCGGAATCTCGACTGCGGCGGCTTCGACTGCTTGTGTTTCACCGCTGGGTAGGGTCAGCTCAAGCGTCTCAACGGCAATAGAGGGCGGCACAAAGAAAGTCTCTCCGGGCGTGGTCAGGGCTGGCACGCTGGGGTCTGACGGCAGCAACCAACGCACCGCATTCAGAAAAAGGAGTAGCAGACTCAGACTATCGGAGTCGGTCAAATTGCCCTGGTCCAGATCAAAAGCTAGACACACCACCCGGTAGCCGTCTTTTTCGCCAGTCAGTGCCAGCGGCACCTCGCCGGTATCGGTGCGCGAGGAGATCAAGACTTGTGCCCACGACGGGAGCACGACAACGCGGGCTTTCTTGAGCGGAAGGGCATCAACATAATGCAAATTATGCAGAATCTCGTGGCTCTCCCGCCAGTCCAGAATGCTCAGATCTTTCGCCTCGGCAACAATCGGAAAGAGCGGATTGTCCATGGGTGGGAAGACGTACAAACTGTTGGCGGAAACCACCACGCTGGGGACAAACTGGTGAAACAGGACGATATCCTGGGCGTCTAGGCGGAATGTGAAAAACTCGTCTGGCGTGATGGCAGTGAGGCTGAGGTTGGGAATTGAACGACTGACCCGTTGCAGCTCGCGGTGGAGGCTGGTGGTAGCCGAGACGAGCACGAGACGGCGCTCACGCCCCTGGGCCACCCAGGCGAGGGCCTGATTGTCGACCGTTAGCCCGTCGTCGGGGCTGACTCGGGCGACTAACTGGCCCGCCTCGGGAAAGTTGCCGACTGAGAAGGACGCGGTGTCTCGGGACGGCAGGGTAAACGCCCGCCGAAAGATTTGGCGCTCGTTCAGGTAGACGGTCAGGGTGCCGCGCTTGGTGCGCGAGGCGTAATTGCGAACCAAAATATAGGCGCGAGCTTGCGAGTAGTGCTGGAACGGATTTTGGTGCAGGTTGAACGCGGCCAGAGCGATATTATCATCGTTGCGACCAACCTGGTGATACACCAGATTCGTCAGCTGATCCTGGGAGAGGTCGAGCTCGGTCTGTGGTACGTCGGTGAAGACGTGGACGCTGGCCCGGTGTCCAGTTCTGTCGCGCTGGGTCAGGGCCAGCTCGATCCCCAGGTCGAGATTGGTCGTGCTATCTTCGGGCTGTAACGATTCGAGCAGGTGCAGAAAGACCCGGTGGTCGGTGGTAAAGCCGCTGACCACCCGTGGTCGAGCTGCCACGCTGATCAGCATTACCTCGTCGAGCGGTCCCAAGGAACGCACGACCTGGGTGGCCTGATCGCGGGCTAGGCTAAAGCGCTCGGTATTGCCCTCGCGGACTTGCATGCTGGCTGACACATCAAAGACTAGAATGTGTCGGTCGCCCCGGACTTCGGTGACCGTCTGGGAGCGGTAGGGATGTAACAGGCCGCTCAGCAGCAAGATCAGCAGCAGGGCTTGAATCAAGAACAGCAGGCTCGGAAAAAATCGCCGGACACGGACGCTATCCTCCCTGATTTCGTGCCAGAACATCAGGCTGGACACCTCGACCCGTTTCCGCCAGCGCTCCCGTAGATAGACTAGAATCAGAATACCCAATAGGGCAAAAAGTGGCAGGGCGGCTGGATTTAAAATACCCATGGTATACGTCCTTGGCCTTCTGGCGTGCCCTAGCGCAGGGCTAGCAGTCCAGTCCGGGTGAGTTCCTGGCTAATCACGCCTGTCACTGCCTGATGCGTTGATATCTGGCTATACAGAATCTGATGCCGGTGACAAAAGTCCCGTATGGTGCTGATGTGGGCTTGCAGCAGCTCTTGGTAGCGGCGGAGATTGGCCTCGCTGAGAGTAATCCAGCGCTCGGCTCCGTCTTCAACATCATACAGTTTACCGCGTCGAAAGAGACGTCTGGGTTCCAGCTCACTAGCCCCCAAGACGTGAATCACTTTGACCTCGTAGCTGCGCGCTTTGAGAAGAACCAGAGGCTCTTCGTACTGTGCGGCTGGCATTAAGAAGTCCGAGATGATGATCGCCACCCCCGGCTCTAGGGTTTGACCGATATAGGCCCGGATGGATTCTCGTAAATAGGTCTTACCGACCGCAGACAGGGTGTCGAGAAACGGCGTGACCCGAAAAAATCGGTTGCGGTGGCGCAGAAACGGCGTGGCCCGAAAGGAGCGCGTGTTTTTACCAGCGCCGGATAGGGCGATCAGCCGCAGGGTGTTATTGCTGGACAGCACGATGTAACCGAGGGCTGACGTCAAATCCAGGGTAAACCGGAATTTCTCATCCTTGACCGGCACCCCCATTGAGGCGCTGGTATCAAGAAAGATATGGAACGGAATCTCGCGTTCGGCGGTAAAGGTCCGGACCATGAGTTGATCAAGCCGGCCCAGGGCGTTCCAGTCCAGATGCCGAAAATCGTCCCCAGGCGAGTATTCTTTGAAAGATTCAAACTCGATGCCCGAGGCCTGACTGGTACGGGGAATCGGGGTTTCACCGGGACGGTTGCCGCGCGCCATTCGGACGCGGATATGAAATCGATTCAGGGTTTTAAAAAAAGCGGCATTGAGGCTAGCCACGGTCGGATCGCCCTATTGGAGTTGACGAGCACTGTTGAGGATACGCTCAATCAGGCTATTGGGATCGACATTATCCGCCTCAGCCGCAAAATTGAGCACCAGTCGATGGTTGAGCGTCGGGACGGCAACCCGGTTCACATCGTCGTAGCTGACGTTGGCCCGACCGTTTAGCAGTGCCACGACTTTTGCCCCCAGCATCAGGGTTTGACCGCCGCGCGGGCTTGAACCAAAAGAGACATAGCGGTTGATCTCGTCGTCTTTGGACAGTGTCACCTTGGCCGTATCCTCTGGGCTCATGTAGTTCGCTTCGGCCGGAATGGTGGCATGAATCAGGGCCGCGATATACTCCTCTATATGCGGGGCGACAATGACCTCGCGTACCAGGTGGCACAGCGCCATGATTTTTCCCGCGGCCTCATCCTGCTCAAAGACCGGCCGTACCTCGGGCAGTTCGGTTGTCGTGGTCGAGCTAATAATGCGCTGGATTTCTTGGTGGGTCGGGTAGCGCAGGCGAACCTTGAAGAAAAAGCGATCTAACTGGGCCTCGGGAAGCGGATAGGTACCCTCCATCTCGATGGGGTTGAGCGTGGCTAGGACAAAAAAGGGCGGCATCAAGCGGTGGGTGGTCCCGGCCACCGTCACCTGCAGTTCGGCCATGGCTTCGAGCAGCGCGGCTTGGGTTTTGGGGGTTGAGCGGTTGATTTCGTCGGCCAGCAAAACGTGCGAGAAGATCGGTCCGGGGACAAAGGTAAAGTCTCGTCGGCCGTCCTCTCTGTCCATTACCATGCGCGTGCCGGTGACGTCGGCTGGCATGAGGTCAACCGTAAACTGAATTCGGCTAAAGCTGAGGTTTAGCGCTTCGGCCAGCGAGCGGACAATCAGCGTCTTGCCCGTTCCCGGTACGCCCTCGATCAGAACGTGGCCGCCAGCAAAAAAAGCGATCAAAATGTTTTCAATCAGCTCGTCATGGCCAACAACAACCCGAGCCACTTCCGACCGGAGGCGACGAAATGTTTCCTGGAACTCGGCGACGAGGTTGGTCGCCGGAACTTCACTCGTAGTTTGGCTCAGCGATTCGCTCATCTAGATTCTCCTTGGGAAAATAGACGTTTGACAATAGCTTCGTATTCGGGCGGGATCTTGGCCTTGCGGATGGCGTCGTCCAAGGACTGGCGTTGGCTCAGCCTGCGACGAGATTTACTAGGTGGGAGTTCGCCCTCATATTTGACCGCCTCGCCCTCCCCGCCCCGGGTTAATTCATAGGTGCTGTCCAGCGATAGTTGGAAGGTCTGCATGTCATTGCCCAGAGTGGTTCGGTCGCCGAACAGATTGGGGTCTGTTCCGCTGCCCGCACCCGTACCCGCCCGACCTCCGCCGCCGCTGCTCGGCATCTGCGGGGTCTGGGGCTGAAAGCTGCCGGGAGCATTTTTACGGCCTAGGCGAGCCTGGCTGAGCTGCTGCAAGCCACTGCCCTGGGCCGGTGACTGGGCACCGGGCCCGGCTTGGCCGGACATCATGCCCGAACCGTCTGCTCTGGTCGTTTCACGCGTGCGACCGCCCTGGGGTCTGTCCGTGCCCTGAACCGAAAAATCTGCCTCGTCCTTGGGCGTGTTGGCAAGCTGCAGGCCGTCGAGATCTAGATCCGGAAGGGGAGGTGCGGTATGCTCGTCGACCTGCTCTGCTGGATCTGGACTAGGTGGAATCGATAATCCCTGCAGAGTATCGCGAATTGATTGCTGGAGTTCCTCTGACAGCGAGGCCAGGGTTTGCAGGGCCGGGTTGGTCGTACTGTCATCGGCTGGGCTGGGGGTGACCTCTTGATCGTTGGTCGCCGGAGGCGTGTCCTGCTGCGAGAACATACTGCTCTCCCCCCAGTTTTCTGACGTGGGAGGGATGAGCGACATTTTTTCTTCAATCAGTTTTGTCATCCGTTCGGGCAAATTTTGGGCCAGATCTTGCATACTGGCCAGGCTGAACGGGTCGTCCTGCTGCCTGGAAGATAAGGACGGAATCAGAGCGGTTAGGCTCAACACGCCAAGCGCGGCCAAGAAGGGGAGACTGCTCCACGGAATCCGGCGCGGAGCGACCTTTGATATTTCCCATTCGGACAACCAGGCGGTGTTATCGGCTAATAGATGCGGCCACAGCCGGGAGGGTGGTCCTCTGCCGACCACGCCGTCTTGGAGCTGGGCAGCCAGGGTTGACACGCGTTCTTGTAGGCCGGCGTGTTGATCGGCTCTGCGGGCGGCCAGGACGATATCCGCCCACTCCTGAATACCGAGACGCAGGCTAAAGAGGAGCAGGCCGAGCAGACCAAGGCCGAGCGGCCAGCTGATCCAGGCAAAAATATGGGAAGCCACGTCTATCTTATAGGCCCCCACGATCAGGACGCTAGTAGCCAGGGCCAGCGCCGTTCCAAAAATATACAGACGGTGTTGAAAGGTGTACTGGTTGAACCGTCCCCGCAGCTGGCGCAGCCTGTCTTCTATGTCCGCTAGGGCCAGCCGCTCCTCTGTTCCTGGGACGCCTACCATTTGTGTGACTGCTGCCTTTCTCTTGGATGAAAAAGTGCCCACGTTCTCGTTTCTGTTTGTACGAGGTATGTTGACCGCAACCAGTGCTCGGCTCTTCACCGGCGTCGCTTCAGAGATACCCCAGATCGGGTGATGGTGGTAGCCGCGCTGGCGTCTCACTATGAAGCGCCCCAACATATAGTCGAGAGCATGACATAGGTCAACTCAGAAAAAAGCGGCCATAGCTCTGTTTACAATCTCCACCACATAGCCTGAGGCTCTTGGCGACGACCTGACCTATCGTCTATACACACATCCATGGCCCTGCATGTCCATGTCCGTCCAGCAGCCCTCAGCCTAGTCGGCCTGCTGGCCTTGCTGGCGGGTGGCTGTCACGAGCCCTTGCGGCCGCCATATATCGTTCCTGAGCTGCACGACTGGCCCAAGACCTATCACGGTACGCCAGGGCTGCGGCTCCATGTTTTTCAGACCGGCTCGGTGATCCTGCCGAGCCGACTGGTGTATGAGGGTAGCAGTGTCTTTGGGCGGACACACCTGGACGTGCTGGTCTTTGCCATCCAGCATCCACACCGAGGGCTCGTCCTGGTTGGCACCGGGCTTAACCGGGCTCTGGCCGACTCCTCAGCTGACAGTCCCCAAGCCTATTTGGAGACGCCGTTGTCGGTGATCGTACAGGCCCGGTTGAGAGCCGGTCAGGACATTGTCGCCCAGCTCAAAGCCGCCCGGCTAGCGGCCGACGAGATGACGCACATCATCCTGCCCGATCTACGGCCCGATCACGCCGGGGAATTGGAGCATTTTTCTGGGGCAGCTGCGGTGGTAACTAGCACTGAACACGCCGCAGCAATCAGACAGACCGGGTTCGGGGCCTATCTGCCCAAAGAGTATGACCAAGTCGCGCAGTGGCAGTTCATAGATTTTGGACAGGCCGAGCCGCTCGGCCTGCTGCCCGCCGCCCAGGACTTGTTCGGCGACGGCAGTGTTGTCCTGCTTGACGCCAGCGGCGCGACCGCGGGCGGACTCGCGGTGCTCGTCCGGCTCCCCTCGGGGCCGATGTTGCTGTGCGGAAACTTGGCCTGGACCAGGGAGCAATACATGTATGCCCGCCTGCCCGGGCTGGCCTTTGATCGGAACGCCTGGTGGGACAAAATCTGGCGCCTGAAGAAATGGACCCAGCTTGCGCCCGAATTGACGGTTTTGCCCGATCATGACTGGCGGGCGGTTGAGGCGAGCGTGACGGCTGATGTGCAACTCCACGTGTTTCAGTGATAATGGACAGAAGAGGCAAACAGACAATGGGAAACCTAGAGCACTATGGCTTGTCCAGCAGACAAGGTTTTGACCTCTGACTTGAGAACCGGCTGCGCTCCCAGCAAAGACCACAGGCAAACTATGGAGGTTATGTTTCTTGGTCACGGCTCGCTAATGAGCGGGCGAGGTTTGTCCTTCTCCGGGACCTTTGCCGTTCGTCGAGCGGGCATTATTGCGCTCGCCAGCTGTCGGCGGGGTTTTGCCAAACTATCGATGTATGGCAACCGGTTTGCCACCGATGTGGAACTTGTGCGGCTTCCTCTGCGGGGCTGCTGGGTTTCGCCCCAGACTAGTGGGCCTGGGGGTATCGAGACCTTGGCCCTGAGTGTCTCCCTTGACGAAGCCTACCGGCTGATTAAGCGTGAGGGCTATCAGCCTGGGGCGGCCCAAAAGCTGGCCCGGTTTGGTCAGGAGCGAGGCCGGGGACTGGCCGATTTTTTATGGCAGGTGCAGACCGAGGCCGGGCACGATGTCGTCGGCTATCGGCGTCGGCTTTTTGAGCTGACGGGCTATACTTCGCCCCACTATATCCCGCATCCGGTGCAGGTCGATGGGAAGGAGACGGCCCTCATCTTTCTGGCCCCCGGTTTTGAGGCGACAGGCTCTGAGGCGGTTATCTCGGTCCGCCAGCAAACCGGGGTACGCACAGTCATGTCCGCGGGGCAGGCCTGGAAGCACAAACCAAATGAAGAGCAGTTGAGCTATCTCGTGTCGTGTGTACTGGGCGGCGTACACGGGGTCAAAATTGATGACTTACTGCCCCGGCTCAGCGATGACCCGCGGCTGATAACCGCCCTGACAGAACGCTTGCAGCCGGAGATCGAGACGGAAGCGTCCCGCTTCTTGGAAACCGTCGGCTTGTCGGCCGAGCAGTATCGCGCGGCCTTTGGTGAACCTGAGCAGCTGCTCAGGCGCAGTGGCTTGCACGACTTTCTGAGGGGCAATCTCAGTCCTCGTGTCTAGCGTGTGGAGACCGACCCTATGAGTTTCTTTTCAGTCACCATTGGAAAAGACCAGTTGTGTTTTACGGCCGCTCACTTCATTGCCTTTCGGGGGTTTCGAGAGCCGCTGCACGGCCATACCTATCACGCTCAGGTCACTGTCAGCGGACCGGTCGGGCCGGACGGCTATGTGGTTGACTTTCTGGTGCTCAAGAAGCTTGCCGTAGAAGAATGTTCCCGGCTCCATTTTCGGACCCTGTTGCCCGAGTGTAGTGACTGTCTGGATATCGTAGAGTGCGAGGGCCGGATCGAGGTGAGCTGTGAGGACGGCAATCGTTTTGTGCTGCCGCGCCAGGACGTGTGCCTGTTACCTATCGTGCATTCGTCTTCGGAAGAGCTCGCCCAGTATCTGGTGGCGCGCTTGCGTCAGCGGCTGGCTGGCGAACGCAACAGCATCGAAACCATTGAGGTCAGCATTGAAGACATCCCCGGCCAGCTTGCGGTATGTCGGGAAGCCTTTGACGCTGACAAGGCGGATGGATGAGTCGGGTCCGGTGGAGCCTTCTGTGTCTGGTGGTGTCGGCCGGACTCGGCTGTAGTTCCGGGCTGCCCGAGGCGGAGTCGGTGGCCGCCCAGGCCTACGTCCAGCGCTGTTCGGGCTGTCACCGTGTGTACCACCCGAGGCTGCTGACGGCTCAGATGTGGGACTTTATGCTGACGCGTATGGATGACGAACTTCGGCGACTCGGAAGACCGCCACTTCAGGGACAGGAACGGGAGACCGTGCGCGCCTATCTCCATAAGCATAGTGGCGGTCAAGGGTAACACTACGGGGGTGGCCCGGACGGCCCCGTCCCTATTGGTTGCGTTGCAAATCGTACTGATCGTATAGCGCCGGGAGCTCTAGAGTAGCGTCGGCTTGGCGTTGTACTTGCAGAAGGTGGGCGCTCAGAGCCTTTTGGCACGGCCCGTTGGCCAGGCAGTTTTGAAATGGAGCGGGACCATCGGTCATGGCCCGCTGGAGGGTTTGCAAGACCCACTCAGCTTCTGTTTTTGCGACCGCCGGCGTCGATAGGCTTGGCGGCGGAGCTACCGCGACTGGACGTGGTGGTGGGACCGGGCTCGGTGGGTGGGCAGCGGCTGGACTTGAGCTACTTGGGGAAGCGGAGGAGGAGAACGACGGTATCCGTGAGGTCGAACTGCCCGGAATAACCGTGCCAATCGTTCCGAGGACCTCTCGCTGTTGCTGGACCGTACAGCTGGTGAGGAGGAACAGGCTGCTGAGGCACAAGGATACGTATCGCATTATGGTGCTCCCTTAGACTAAATCAGACTTGGTGACCTTGACTTGTGTAGGCAAACAGCAGACTGTCTACCACATATGGAACACAAGCACACCTATCCGGAAGCTCTAGAGACCCTGCTGAGCCGTCTGCCGGAAATCGAACTGGTGCTGGGCCCGCAGGCCAAAGGCGGACTGGTGGCGGTCGAGCGCTCACTGCAACAGGCGATTGCCCTACGGGCCGACGGTGATATCCCGCGCACGGTGTCCCACATCGCCGCGGCCATGGACAGCCTGTCTCAGCTGGCCGACGAGCTAGATCCGCAGGAAGCAGCTATGATGCGGATGTTGACCAACCATTTTCGCCGCGCTTTGCTCAGTGGGCACAACAGCGAGGCGCGGCGGGTCTCTGACTTGATGCGCGAGAAGTCGGGAACGACAGTTCGAAATCGTGATTAGCGCCCCAGTGTTCAGTCGCTTCGCTCCCCGTGAGGGGGGGGGTAAGGGAGAACACTCTAGCATCGACCGGAACCGACAGACTTGGGGAAGCGGAATACGCTAGGCGGGGAAGTAGGACGCCGCCGGTATCAAGCCGCTTGACGGCGGGACGAGTGCTTACAGCCATGTAGCGTTCGTCAGGCGCGGCCGGATGTGTTTGATCGTGAACTACTCATCGACCTCTGTGGCCACTGTCGACCGCAGCAACTACTGGCAAGCGCGCGAGGCGTATCGGATATGACATTGACCGGACAGATGGAGAGAGTTGCAAGCACTGGCGTCGGCGCTCCTCAGTCCTTGGCTAGGGACATGCCCGCGGTCTGTTGGACGCAAGGTTGGCCGGAGCGAGCTTGCTTGGTGTTCTGTCAACAGCGGCATGTTTTGGCGCTCCGATAGAAGAGGCATGACAATACGCCTCTTTACCGAACGATGACTTCCTCAGCCGTGGCTTTCAGGGTCGCCGATATCCACTCGCACGCAGAGTGACCCCTTGTGACCCCTTGCCGATAGGACAGTGTTGCCCCGGCGGGGTGCCACAGATGGCCTGCAGGAGGACAAATTGTAAGACTGACTCTCAATCCTGATTCGCCCCACACGCCCAGCCGGAGATAACGCCAAGGCCGCTTTGGAACACACCGAGCTGGGAATTTGCAAGCATCGCTTGAGCCTGCGCGCGTGCGGCAGCGCAGATCAGCAGGAGAACCAGCAATGCGGTTACGAACGGGCAGAATCGAAGCCATGAGACGATGCTCGTTTACAAAATATAACGCGACAGATCTTCGTCTTTCACAATCTCTTCGAGTTTGTCTTTGACGACCTGGGCGTCAATCTTGATCTCTTGTCCGTCAAGATCTGGGGCGTTGAAGGATAAATCCTCAACTAGGCGCTCTACCACAGTATGCAGGCGGCGGGCGCCGATGTTCTCAGTCCGCTCGTTGACTAGGGCGGCGATACGCGCAATCTCCTCGACCGCGTCGTCCACAAAGGCGAGTTTCACGTTCTCCGTGGCCAGCAGGGCGCTATACTGGGTCAGCAGGGCGTTTTTTGGTTCGGTCAGAATACGAATAAAGTCGTACTGGTTCAGGGCGTCCAGCTCGACCCGGATCGGAAAGCGACCCTGGAACTCGGGAATCAGGTCGGACGGTTTGGCAGTGTGGAAGGCGCCCGAGGCGACAAACAGCACATGGTTGGTGCGGACCATGCCGTATTTGGTGTTGACCGTACAGCCTTCAACTAGAGGTAAGAGGTCACGTTGCACGCCTTGGCGTGAGACATCCGGCCCCTGGACCTGGTCACGACCAGCAATCTTGTCAATTTCGTCAATAAAAATAATGCCGGTCTGCTCGACTCGGTTTATAGCTTCCCGGACCACTGTATCCATATCGACCAGCTTATCGGCCTCTTCCTGGGTCAGCAGCTCGACCGCCTCAGGCACCTTGAGCCGCCGCTTCTTGGTCTTGTGAGGCATGATGTTGGAAAACATTTCTTTTAACTGGTTTTCCATGTCTTCCATGCCCTGGGGGGCCATGACCTCGATGAAAGGAGTGGTCGGCCGGGTTATCTCGATTTCGACCTCGCGCTCGTCGAGTTTTCCCTGGCGGAGCATACGGCGCATCTTCTCACGGGTGGCCTGGCTGGGCTGCTGAGTTGTGTCGTTGGTGTCTTGGCCGTCACGCTGGCTGAAGCCGGCCCGCGAGGGAGGAGGAGGCAGTAGCAGATCAAGAATCCGTTCTTCGGCCTGGGCCTGGGCTTTAACCTGAATCCGGTTTTTTTCTTCTTGTTTGACCATATTCACGGCCAGTTCTGTCACATCGCGGACCATCGACTCGACGTCACGGCCGACATAGCCGACCTCGGTGAATTTTGAGGCCTCGACCTTGACAAACGGCGCTTGAGCCAGACGGGCCAGGCGGCGGGCGATCTCGGTCTTGCCGACCCCGGTCGGACCGATCATCAAAATATTCTTGGGGGCGATCTCATCCCGCAGCTCCGGGGGTACCTGCTGGCGACGCCAGCGGTTGCGCAGAGCAATTGCCATAGCCCGTTTGGCCTTGGCCTGACCGATAATATAACGGTCTAGTTCAGACACAATCTCGCGCGGCGTCATGACCGGCAGCACCGCTTCTTCGGGCTCGGGCGTGGCGGTGGTGATCGAATTAACGGCGTTCGCCATAGGATAGCTCCTCAACCGTAATATGGGCATTGGTGTAGACGCAGATATCTGCGGCCGTGCGCATTGCTTCTTCGGCAATCGTTCGCGCATCAAGTGCCGTGTGCTTCAGCAAGACCCGGGCTGCGGCCAGGGCATAGTTACCGCCCGAACCAATGGCCAGAATGCCGTCGTCGGGCTCCAGCACATCGCCAGAGCCCGAGATCAGCAGGGACGAGTCCTGATCGACGACCGTCATCAGGGCTTCCAGCCGCCGTAGCACCCGGTCTGAGCGCCAATCGCGGGCCAGTTCGACCGCGGCTCGACGCAGGTTGTTGTTGTACTCCTCAAGCTTTTTTTCGAACATATCGCACAAGGTCAGGGCGTCGGCCGTACTCCCAGCAAAGCCGGCCAGAATTTTGCCGTGTGACAGTTGACGGATTTTACGGGCCGTGTGTTTCAGCACCGCATCCCCCATGCTGACCTGGCCATCCCCGGCCATCACAACTCGACCCTGATGGCGGACAGACACGATGGTCGTACCGTGCATGATTTGCCCCTCCATTACTCGCCTCCCTCCTCCGAAATGCACAACGGAAGACCTGTCCCGACAAGGCGGGTCATGACCACTCCCTTGCTGTCTTTCCAGGCCTCGTCCATGCTTCATCATCTGCGCGCTAGCGCGCTAAGCGCGCGGGTGCGCCTTATCATACACTTCCATGAGTCGGTCAAGGTTCACATGGGTGTATTTTTGGGTTGTGGACAGACTGGAGTGGCCGAGCAATTCTTGGATGACACGCAGGTCGGCTCCGGCCTCGAGCAGATGGGTGGCAAAGCTGTGGCGTAACGCGTGGGGGCTGGTCTTCAGACTAATGCCGGAAGCCTGGGCGTACTGGGACACGATGCGGGCCACACTCCGGGCGGTTAGGCGTCCCCCGCGACGGTTGAGAAAGACAGCCGGACAGGCAGGCGATCGGGAGGCTGCGGTGTGTTTCTTTGGTGTCAGTAAGCTCGGAATCTGGGCTCGATAGCGAGCCAGACTGTCAAGAGCGTGGCGACCGATCGGCACCACCCGCTCTTTATCACCCTTGCCCTGAACCCGCAGGACTTCCAGATTGTAATCCACATCGTTCCAGTCGAGGCTGACGAGTTCACCGACCCGCAGACCGCATGAGTAGAGCACCTCCAGGATGGCCCGTGCTCGCAAGCCCGACGCGGAGTCGGGCGGCGGGGTGTCTAGCAGGCGAAACATATCGTCGACCGGCAGATAGTTAGGCAGCGGTTGGTCTTTTTTCGGGGACGCGAGCCGGAGGCTGGGGTCGCGCTGCAGCTCGCCCTCGCGGACCAAAAACCCAAAGAAACTCTTGAGAGCGGAGAGTTTGCGGCCGATCGAGCTTTTGGCGTGATCGCGGTACAGGGTTGACAGAAAAGCCTGAATCAGGTGGTGGTCGATCTGGTGGACGCCGAGTTGGCGCAACGCAGAGCGCGGACTAGGTTTTTCAATAAAGGCAAAAAATTGAGCCACATCACTCAGGTAGTTCCGCTGGGTATGGACGGAGACATTTTTCTCTACTCGGAGAAAAACCTCGTAACGAGCTAGCAAACTTGGGAGCGTTGATGTCTTCATAGTCTGGACAAAAGCAGGAGAATGGTATCAATAAGATGGTATCAATAAGCCTGTATCGAAGAAAGGGCGGTGCTGAGAGACAGGGGATGAGCTATGCCACAGTTGCTGACATGTTACCAGTGTGGAGCCGAAATCGCCGTGATTGAGCGAGTCGGACGCCGTGATAGCTGTCCGGGCTGTGAGGCCGAGGTCCACTGCTGTCTCAATTGTCTGTTCTACGATCCGCACGCGTCAAATGCCTGCCGCGAACCGAATGTCGAGCCGGTCCGAGATAAAGACCTGGGCAATTTCTGTGACTATTTTTCGCCGGGGAATCCTGCTGGGCGGCTCACGACCGAGCGGACTCGGGTGGCTGACGCTCGGGCGCACCTGGAGGCGTTGTTTGCTAAGAAAAAAAAGTAGTCAGAGGGCAGGAGGGATGGATAGGTGGATACCTGTCGTGACCGTGCTCGTGCTCATCGCTGGACTGAGCGCCTGTCAGCTCGCCGACCCAAACAGCCCACGCGGCGTGGCCGAACGCTTTCTGGACGCTCACTATGTGCAAATGGACCTAGAGGTGGCCAAAGGCTACTGTGCCGGCCTGGCGCTCAAGCGTGTTGAGGACGAGATCCGTCTGACTGCAGGGCAGACGATCGATGCCAACACCCGGCTGCCTCGGGTGTACTATACCTTGGTGCAGGAAACACCCCGCGGCGACACACGCGTTGCCTTACACTATCGGGCCAGGATCTCTGTGGCTGGAGCCGGGGAGTTTCAAAAGGAATTTTTGCTCAGCCTGCGCAAAGAGCAAGACGGCTGGCGGGTGATGAATTACAGCGAGTTTGATTAAGCCGTCTTCGCTATGCTGCCGTTTCGCCAGCCGAGTGATGCTCGGATTGCAGCCTTTCTGGCCACCCACGCAAGCCGGCCATACACCTATGACGAGATCGGTGCGTCGCGTACCTCTCCACCCTCAGGCTATGCGGTCGATCATCATCGGGTATTGTTAGGACACGGGCTGGCAACCTTTCAAGCCGCCGGTGTGGCGCTGTGCGACTGGCAGATGTTTCGGCTCGCTTGGGTCACACTGCGGCCAAAGGCGAACGCTGGTGGCCAATTAGGCAAGAAGAGCTCATCGTTCGCCTGTGCTGAGCGGCCTGTGGTCGAGGGGCAAGTCCTGGCCGTTATCGCCCGGGTAGCCGGGGTGTGGTTTCTGAATGCGTGCCGGATTGTCTATGTGTGGCAGGATGCCGGGGCGATCGATCATTTTGGTTTTGCCTATGGGACGCTTGATGCCCATATGGCGTGTGGCGAGGAGCGGTTTTGCGTTGAGTGGCATCACGCCGACGATTCGGTGTGGTATGACGTCTTGGCGTTTTCCCGGCCGCGGCATGTGTTGTTTCGACTCGGCTACCCGTTGGCCCGCTGGGTGCAGCGCCGATTCGCCCGTGAGGGTGGAGCAGCCATGGCGCAAGCCGTGGCTGGGGCGGCGGACGACCGACCGCCGGGGGTTGGAGAAGTCGAGGTCGTGCGTCGGCACACTCCTCCGGCTGAGGTGATCCGCTGGCTTGGTTACTGGGGGGCAATTGCAGGACTGCTAGGCGGAGCGCTTGGCCAGCTGTTGTCGTGACCGGCGGTGTTGGCGACACCGCCGGAATGAACCGCTTATTTTGGCTGGGAGACGAGTCGCAGGTAGGGTTTGAGAGTTTTCCAACCCTTGGGATATTTTTCCTTGGCCTCGACATCGGACACCGCGGGTACGATAATGACGTCTTCGCCCTGCCGCCAGTTGACCGGGGTGGCGACTTTGTGCTGGGCGGTCAGCTGCATGGAATCCAGCACGCGCAGGACCTCGTCGAAGTTGCGCCCGGTGGTCATTGGATAGGTCAGCATTAGCTTGATTTTCTTATCCGGTCCAATCACAAAGACCGAGCGAATGGTGGCGTTGTCGGCCGCGGTACGCGGCGCACTACCGCTGGCCTCAGGGTGGATCATATCGTACAGCTTGGAGACGGCCAGGTCGGCGTCGCCAATCAGCGGATAGTTGACCGCATGGCCCTGAGTTTCTTCAATGTCTCTAACCCAACTGTTATGATCACTGACCGGGTCTGTGCTCAGGCCGATAATTTTGCAATTGCGCTTTTCAAATTCGGGTTTGAGACCGGCCATATAGCCCAGTTCGGTTGTGCACACCGGAGTGAAATCCTTGGGGTGTGAGAACAGAATCGCCCAGCTATCCCCAATCCATTCATGAAAGTTGATCGTGCCCTCCGTTGTTTCTACCGTAAAATTCGGAGCTTCTTCACCAATATGGAGTGACATAATTCTCCTCCCCTGAGAGTGATGTGAGCTGTAGGGTAAACGAAGACCTCCCCCTGATAGAGAGGACCTCCCCGTTTATCTTCCCTGCAACCTAGCGATTTCCGCCCCTAGAGTCTAGTCTGGAATTGTGACTAAAACCCTTCTAGTCGAGCGACCCTCTCACGGTGGTAGGTTGCATCTCCAAAGGCAAACTCGTTCCACTTGGCGCGTTTGAACCAGAAGTGCATGTCGTGTTCCCAGGTAAAGCCGATGCCGCCGTGCATCTGGACCGCTCGGTTGGTGGTGCGCGCATAGACGTCCGACAGCCGAGCCTTGGCCAGTGCCGCGGCTCGCGAGGCTTCATCGGGCAGGGCATCAAAGGCATAGGCGGCGTACCACACTAGCGACCGGGCGGGCTCAATATCGCTGGCCATTTCTGCCGCCATATGCTTGAGGGCCTGGAACGAGGCGATCGGTCGGTTGAACTGGGTGCGGGTTTTGGTGTATTCGACGGCTAGTTCTAGGGCTCTCTGAGCTCCGCCCAGACTATCAGCGGCCAGAGCTACGCACGCCGCGTCGAGTAGTCTGGCCATGATTTTCCAGCCCTTGCCTTTTTTGCCGACCAGGGCGGTTTTGGGGACGACGACTTGCTGGAACTCGACGCTGTACATGCGTCGAGTCTGGTCAATAATATCGAGCGGCGTGATGGTGAGGCCTGGGGACTGGCGTTCGACCAGGAACAGACTTACTCCCTGTTCGGCTTTGCCGGTGGTCCGAGCTACCACCAGTAGGATATCGGCAACTGCCGCAAACGGGACAAACATTTTTGTTCCGGACAATAGGTAGCCGTGTTCGATTTTTTGGGCCTTGAGCTGTATGCCCCGGGCGTCGAGGCGATCGTCCCGCTCAAGAAAGGCCAGCGTCCCGATCGTCTGTCCCGAAGCCAGACGCGGCAGCCAGGCATCCTTCTGGGCGGCACTCCCAGCCTGGACCAGACCAAGTGTAGTCAGCACCGAAGAGAACAGAAATGGGTCAGGCATAACCGCCCGTCCGATCTCTTCGAGCAGGACTGTCATATCCAGCATACCGAGTCCCAGTCCGCCGTAGGCTTCGGGGATCAGCAGACCGGTCCAACCTAGGGCGGCCGCCTTGCGGTGGAGTTCGGGTGAGAACCCGTTAGGGTCGCTGTACAGCTCCCGCACCAAGGCGGGCGGGCACTCCTGGGTCAAAAATTCCCGGGCGGCGTTTTGTAGCAGTTCCTGTTCCGGTGACAGGCTAAAATCCATGGCAACCTCTCCGACGGCGTTTAGCCCGACTTCGGCATGCCCAAACCCCGCTCGCTAATAATATTCTTCTGAATCTGCGACGTCCCACCGCCGATAATCAGACCTAGGGTAAACATGAACTCATACTGCCACATGCCATTATCGATCACCTGATCTGCCCCGCGTTTGAGCGGTGCGTAGGAGTTCATAATCTCGAGTGCCAGGGCGCAGATGTCGTGGTTCAGCTCGGTCCCGACCAGCTTATTGACCATCGCTCCGAGACCGGCTTGACGGCCTTTAATGACATCGGTGAGCTGACGGAGCGAGTGGTACTTCATGGCCTCGACCCGGCTGAGCAAATCGGACAGCTTCTGGCGGATAACCGGATCCTTGGCCGCGGGCCTGCCGTAGCGTTGATGATTGCCGGCTAGGCGGATTAGGTTTTGCATCATGAGCTGGGTGCGGGTAGTGGAGCCTAGCATATTCCGCTCGTGAAACAGGGTGGCGTTGGCCACCATCCAGCCCTGGTTTAATTCCCCGACTAGGTTGTCTCGAGGCACGCGCACGTCCTCGAAAAAGACCTCATTAAATCCGGCGTCGCCCGTCATCTGGACCAAAGGGCGGACCGTAATGCCGGGCGTTTTCATGTCGATCAGAACGTAGGAGATTCCGCGGTGCTTGGGCGCGTCGGGATCGGTCCGGACCAGGCAAAACATCCAGTCTGAAAACTGAGCGCCCGAGGTCCAGACCTTCTGGCCGTTGATAATAAATTCGTCACCGATCAGTACGGCCCGCGTCCGCAGGGAGGCCAAATCCGAGCCTGAGCCGGGTTCTGAATAGCCCTGGCACCAGATCTCTTCGGCGGTCAGGACCTTGGGGAGATAGCGGCGTTTTTGTTGGTCGGTGCCGCACTGCAGGAGGGTCGGGCCGAGCATGGTCAGGCCCGAGGCCCCGATTAAGCTCGGTGCTCTGGCCAAGATGAGTTCTTCGTTGACGATCGTTTGGTGCATGACATCGCTATCACCCTGGCCGCCATACTCCTTGGGCCAGCCCATGGCCACATAGCCGGCCTGATGCAGGCTGCGCTGCCATGCTTTTGCGCGTTTGATGCGTTGTGGGTCATCGGCCGCCAGCTTGCTAAACGCTTTATCCTTTTTGGGGACATTTTTTTTCAGCCAGGCCCGGACCTGTTTGCGAAAGGCTCTGTCCTGTTTGGAATAGCTGAGATCCATAATATCCACTCTCCGGCTTGCGCTACAGGTTGTACAGCCGTTTGGCGTTCTCCCCAATAATCTTGGTACGGACCGCTTCCGACAGCGGTGCGCAGGCTTCCTGAACCTCCTCGACCACGCCTGGAAAGGTGCAGTCGAAGTGTGGATAGTCCGAGCCCCAAATCACACAGTCTTCCAGGCCCATGGCGACCATGCTCTGCAGGGTTCGTTCATCGGGATCTAGGGCGATAAAGCACTGCTGTTTGAAATGCTCGCTCGGTTTTTGCTTCAGCCACGGCACGTAATGGCCCATTTTCTCAAAATGGCCGTCCATCCGATCGAGCCAGTAGCCGATCCAGCCCACGCCCGATTCGAGAAAGGCAACCTTCAGACTCGGAAACTTGCTCAGCACCCCGCCACAAATGATATCCATACATGCGCCTTGTTGTTCCCAGGGATGGCAGACCATGTGGAAGAAAAACGGATCTTTGTAGCGCTCTTGTCCGAGCGTTGGCATTTTGGTGCCAAAGCTCCCGTGAATAGCGACCGGGGTGTTCAACTCCTGGGCCTCACGCCAGAACACGTCATAGGCAGGATCGTTCAGCCGTCGGCCATTAAACGGGTTGGGGCGGATAAACACGGCCCGCATGCCCAGCTCTTTGACCACTCGGCGCATCTCTGTGACCGCTTCGTCAACATCCTGGAGGGGCAGCGGGGCAACGGCAAAGAAGCGGTCAGGATACGGCTTACAAAAGTCGGCGATCCAGTTGTTGTAGGCCCGACACGAAGCGGCGGCTAGCTGTGGGTCCTCTAGGTCGCCATAGATCAGCCACAGGCTCGGATAGAAAAAGGCTTGCTCGATCCCTTCGAGGTCCATATCCTTGACCCGAATGTGGGGGTCATAACCGCCCGGAACGATCTCGTCCCAGCCCATAGTTCGGGCTTTCTGCGGGTCGGACAGACCGCCGGGGGTGCATGCCGCGGCAATAGCCATATTCCGGTCGTGGCGGACCTCGCCATTAATCCTGAGTTTGTCGACGCCGTCACGGTCCCGAAAGATCTGAATTACCCCGTCACGATAGGCCGGCTCGGTATACTCCTGCCAGACGCTTGGCGGCTCAAGAATATGTCCATCCGCATCAATAATCTGGGCCATAGCTGCTCTCCTTTTGGCACTCGTGGACGATCACCCCCTTCACTACGCGCAGGCGGCGCGTCTTGTCAACCTAACAGTTCGGGTAGGGCGACGGTGACCCGATTGCTAATCCGTTCCACTTCGCCGTCTGCCCGCACGCCTTTGAGGGAAACGGTACAACACGTCTGTGGATCACGCAGATCGTCCCAGTCAATCCCAGCATCGTCCGGAATTGGAAAGCTGGCCGAGACCGAGCCGGCGTAGAGCTTGAACGGCCTGAGCGCACCGGCTAGCTTGACCTCGGGTTCAAGGGGAAAGACCAGTACCTCGAGGTAGGGCAGGGGTAGCTCGGCGTCCTCGGCCAGGTCATAGTCAAGCTGAACGGTCAGCGTTTCAACGTTGAAGCGTTTCAGCTCAACCTGTGAGATATGAATCAGAATTTTGCTGGGCTCTGGACCGGAGCAGCCGGACATAACAAGTCCGGCCAGGGGGAGAAAAACGCCGAGGAGATAGCGGAATTCACGTTTTCGGTGATCGGTACTTGCCTGTTGTCCGCTCATGATACATCCCTACGGGTGTTCTCGGACCGTGTCTCGTCTGCCGAGAGGCTTGGGCGACTTCAACTTTGCCATATTCCAGGCTAAATCAGCTTGACGTCCCGAGCGAAGCGCTCCATCATCCCGGCCATCTCTTCATAGCTACGGGCAAAATTGAAGAAAGCCAAGTACAGATAGTTCGCTCCTAACTCCTGGTAACGAGGAATGTCGTCCACAATTTCTTCGGGCCGTTTACCACGGGGCGATACGCACAGGGTAATCGTCGATATATCCCGCCCGGCCTTGGCCGCTCGGTCTCGGAGTTTGTCCACCCGTTGGCCGAACTCTTCAGGACTGAACACCACGGCGGCCCAGCCATCGCCGTACTCAACAATCCGGCGGAGGGCCGGACCGGTATGCCCGCCTAGCCAAATCGGTGGATGGGGTTGCTGAACCGGCCGGGGCTCACAGCACAGCTCCGGGAACTGGTGAAAACGCCCTGAGAAGCTTGTGCTGTCTTTGGTCCACAGCTCTTTCATGACCGCCACGCTCTCGTCACTCAGCGGGCCGCGATCGACAAACGGAGCGTTCAGGGCGCCAAACTCTTCCTCCATCCAGCCCACACCAACCCCTAGGATGACACGTCCGGCGGACAGCACGTCGAGGGTTGCGACCGTCTTAGCGGTCACCACCGCATTCCGGTGGGGTAGGACTAGGACTGCCGTGCCAAGACGGATTGTGGTGGTACAGGCCGCGGCAAAGCTTAAGACCGTCAACGGCTCTAGAATAGGCGCGTGTGGGTCAAGCGGAAAAGCGCCGCTAGCGGTGTACGGATATTTTGAGGCAATATCCAGCGGGGTGACGATATGATCGCCCACCCACACGGAATCGTAGCCGAGGGCTTCGGCCGTCTGGGCGGTGGTCCGGATATTATTGAGCACGTCGCCTCTGGCTAGCGGACCAATATGGGGTAAAAAGGCACCGTATTGCATGTTCCATCTCTCCTCTGAAGCTCGCAATCAGCACAAAAGGTGAACGATGATGGCCACCTTCCTAAAAAGAGATCATCCTTCACCTTTTCGGTCAAGAGAATGCCAATGGAATCGTCTAGACGAGCCATTATCGGCCTCTAATCTGGCAATCCAAGCCCGGACGTGCTAACAGCACCTAAACTAGAGCGTGCCGCAAACATACAGGAGTTCTGACGAATCAGCGTTCATGAGGAGAACAATGGAGGGGGTACGCATACTCTTAGTCCGGCACGGAGAGACCGTGTGGAATCAAGAAAACCGTTGGCAGGGTCAGGCCGATGTCCCGTTGAGTGAAAACGGCCGAGAGCAGTCCTGGCGGCTGGCCCGGCGGCTGTGGCAGGAAAAGCAGTCGGTCCGGGCGATTTACACCAGCGATCTGATCCGAGCGGTTGATACGGCGAGGATTCTTGGCCAGACCTTGGGGCTTGAGCCGACCATTGAGACCGGCTGGCGGGAGATGAATATCGGCACCTGGAGTGGGCTGCGGACTAGCGAGGTTATTGCCCGCCATCCCGAAGAGTGGGAACGGCTGCGGGCGGGCGAAGATCTGCCCCGTGGCGGGGGTGAGACCTTCGCCCATTTTCAGGGCCGACTCGTCGGGGCTGCCCAGGCACTAATCAAGAAGCACATCGGGCAGCAGGTGGCGGTGGTGACCCACGGCGGCGCGGTCCGGACGTTCTTATTATACTGTCGCGGTCTAGATATGAGTCAGTTCCGCAAAATCGACAAAATTGGCAACACAGGCCTCAGCAAGGTGACCCTGGGCGCGGATGGCAGCGCGTTAATCCACTATGTAAACGATACCGACCATCTGGATAGGGTGGCGCTGTCGGGCGAGACGGTTGACGCCTGAGCCCTTAAAAGGCGCTCTCGTCGCGCCTTGACCGATACGCTAGCAGGAGAGCAAAACAGGAGAGGTCACCGTCACCATTGGGCTTGAGAACGCCGCAGACCGGGGGGGATGAGCGAGGTGACGACAGGGCGTCGGCCATTCGTCGTTCCGGCAAGATTGTCGATGTGGTCACGCTGATGTTACCGTAGCATGTGGCTGAGAGGCTTGGGTTGGGAATATGATGACGCACTACGGTTGTCTCCTCAATACAGATGAGCGAAAGGAGGAACGCCGAGTGGCCGGTCCGCTGACCATCCGTATTGATGACCGTTCCATGAGTCTTGTCGGCCCTCCTTATGGGCGAGCCACTGGATTGTCCTGGAATCATTGAACTTAAGTGTCGATTATACAAATCCTAGACTGACTCCACACCCGGGGTTGCCGGATTCTCCTCGGTTGAAACTGAAATAACAGGGATGGGCAAGTGGGAGAGCAGACTGAAGACCGGGGCACTCGTCGCTAGCCCGATCCTCATCGGGCGCGTTCCTGGCGCGCTGCGCGTTGGCCTCCATATTGATGTTTTGCAGCCAGAGACGATCGGTTGCAGCCTCGGAGCCGCGCAAGGCACGGCTCCGAGCGATTCTTCGAGATTTTCTTCCAGCATGTTCTCAGCGGTCATGACGTGATCCGCCCCTTGCAATCCGCTACAAGGCTCCATATAGCTGGCTAGACAGCGAAAATTTTAACGCCGTTTGCACCAAGGCCCTGCTCCCTTGTCTGTCTTCGCTTCCCGTTGGTTTCAGCTCAGTGTGAGTCTCATCCTCTTAGGGGTGCTGTTTGTGTCAGCCGATTGGCGGGCGTTTGTCAGCCAGCTGTGGACCGCTCAGCCTGGTTATGTGGTGGTGGCCTTTGTCGGCTATGTGCTCGGACAGGTGCTGAGCGCCTATAAGTGGGGCCTGCTGGCCCGGGTCGTGGGCTTTGATCAGTCGCTGCGATCCTTTGTCAGCTATTACTTTGGCGGCATGTACCTCAATCTGTTTTCACCCAGTACGATCGCCGGGGATGTGGGCCGCGGTGTTTTGCTGGCTGGCGGGCGTGAGGGGGTCGGCCGCGCCCTGCAGTCGGTGTTGGCCGACCGGGCAAGTGGTACGGTCATGCTCATATGGGTAAGTGCCCTCAGCTTTGTTGTCCTGGGGCCAACTGTCCTGCCGGCCGTGGTGTGTTACGGAACAATTGCGGCGGCGGTTGGAGCCGTGCTGGTCTGGTGGCTGCTGCCGCGCTTGATGGCGCTGCTGTTCGTGCCTGGCCACGTCATCCGTCGGAGTAGCGAAAAGCTGCTTGCTCCGTATCATACCCGGCCGAGGCTTATGCTTGGGGTGTGTAGCTTGGCCTTTGGCTTCCACGTCTTTCAGATTGGCCTGCTGCCCCTGCTGGCCCACGCGCTCAATGTTAGCGTCCCTTTTTGGTACCTCATGGTGTGTATTCCGTTGGTCACGTTGGTGAGCAGTTTGCCGTTGAGTTTCGGCGGGCTGGGAATTCGCGAGGGGAGCTATGTGCTCTTTCTGTCGCTCGTCGGGGTTAGCCAGAACGAAGCCTTGGCCATCAGTTTGGTGTGGACGGCGCTCGTTTTTGGTGCCGGTCTCGTCGGCGGGCTGGTGCTGTTCATGTCACCGGATACGCGAACGAGGTTTCGCCAGCTGGGCGGCCTGACCTAGAAAAATGATGGCCGGATAAGAATCGTCTCTTCCCGACCAGCGCCGACCGAAATCATTTTGATCGGTATCCCCAGCAGGCTCTCAATCCGCTCAACATAGCGCCGGGCATTGGTTGGCAGAGCGTCAAGGCTGCGGATGTTGGTCAGCGGTTCGGTCCAGCCGGGCAGTTCTTCATAGACCGGGGTGAGCTGTTCGAGAACGTGAGCACTGGCCGGAACCTCGTCATAGATCTGCCCGTTGTAGCGATAGCCGGTACACACCCGGAGGGTGTCCAGGCCGCTTAAGACATCGACCTTGGTCAGTGCCAGACTCTCAACCCCGTTCAGGCGGGCCGCCGTCCGGACAAGCACGGTGTCCAGCCAGCCACACCGACGCGGCCGGCCGGTGACTGTCCCAAATTCGCCCCCGGCCTGACGTAACCGGTCCCCTTCGGCGTCAAACAGTTCGGTCGGGAAGGGGCCTCCACCAACCCGGGTGGCGTAGGCTTTGGAGATGCCGATCACACTGTGGATCTGCTGGGGAGCAATACCAGCTCCGGCGCACACGGCTCCGGAAACAGTATTCGAAGACGTCACGTATGGGTAGGTGCCGTGGTCAACATCGAGCTGGGTGCCCTGAGCGCCTTCAAACAAGACCTTCTTGCCGCTGCTGATCGCGTTGTGCAGATAACGGGAAGTGTTGGTCACACACGGGGCTAGCCGCTCGCGGAGTTGACAGTAGGTATCGAACATGGCCCTGAAATCAAGCCCCGGCTCACCCAGGATGGTTTGCAGATAGCTGTTTTTGTCCTCCACATTGCGGACTAGTTTGGCCTCAAACGTCGCTTCATCCAGCAGGTCAACAAAGCGGATGCCAACCCGGGCCATCTTATCCTCATAGCTGGGACCGACGCCCCGTCCGGTCGTGCCAATTTTGGCCTTACCGCGTAGCTTTTCGCGGGCGAGGTCAATCGCTTTATGGTAGGGCATAATGAGATGTGCGGTTTCGCTGATCTTGAGCAGGCCGAGATTAATCAGACAGCCCTGCTGCCGTAGGGCGTCAATTTCTGCCACCAGCGTTTCGGGATCGATGACCATGCCGTTGCCAATCACACACACTTTGCCAGCGTGCAGGACGCCCGACGGAATGAGCCGCACGATCGTCTTTTTCCCGCCAACGACCAGGGTATGACCAGCATTGCTGCCTCCTTGGAATCGGACTATGACATCGGCCTCGCGTGCCAGTAGATCGACAACCTTGCCCTTGCCTTCGTCTCCCCACTGTACACCAACGACAACCAGAGTGCTCATTTGTTGCTCCTTATAATAGGTGGATCTGCTGCGCCGAAGTCACCGACTCCAGATTGCGCAGTTCGTCCAGGACCTCGGCCGAAACATGGGCATCGACATGGACCAGGGCCAAGGCTTGGCCACCGACCCGTTCGCGTCCGAGTTCGAGCCCGGCGATATTGATCCCGCGCTGTCCGAGGACCGTTCCAACGCTGCCGACCACGCCCGGCACATCGTGGTTGTGCAGGACAATAATATGCCCTTCAGGAACGGCTTCAAGATAGGACGTATTGACCCGCACGAGCCGGACCACGTTGTTGGTGAAGACCGCCCCCTCGACCGTGTTGGTGCCGCCCGTGCTTATAACGCTGACGGTGATTGAGTTTAAAAAATCGCTAGGCCGACTGCTGCGCGACTCCACCACCCGCACGCCCCGCTCACGGGCGATATGCGGGGCGTTCACATAGTTAATGTTTGATTCCAGAATCGAGTTCAGTAGCCCGCGTAGGACCGCAGCGGTAGCCGGGGCAACATCATAGTCGGTAATATCACCCGTGTACTCGATATGGACTTCCAGCGGCGCTTCGCCGGTCAACTGAGCTAAAAAGCTGCCCAGTTTTTCGCCCAGCTGCAGGTAGGGCTGCAGAAAGGTGATCAGTTTCGGGGTCAGCGAGGGAAAGTTGACCGCGTGCTGAATCACACCCCGGATCAAATAGTTCGCGACTTGGTCAGCAATCGCCACCGCGACATTGATCTGGGCTTCGTCGGTTGCCGCGCCCAGATGCGGAGTGCAGATGACGTTGTCGAGCTGGAGCAGGGGGTGGGAGGCTGGCGGCGGTTCTTCGACAAAGACATCAAGGGCGGCGCCAGCAACGCGGCCGTTTTGGAGGGCGAGGAGCAGAGCCTGTTCGTCAATAATTCCGCCCCGCGCACAGTTGATAATCCGCACCCCGGCTTTCATCTGGCTAAAGGCGGTCTGGTTGAGCAGCCCCCGGGTGTCTTCGGTCAGCGGGGTATGGATGGTAATAAAGTCGGCCTGACCATACAGGTCGCCTAGACTGACCAGCTCAATCTGTAGCTTGGCCGCAGTCTCCGGGGTGACAAAAGGGTCGTAGGCAATAATCCGCATTCTCAGCCCTAGCGCCCGTTCGGCCACAATCGCTCCGATATTGCCGAGGCCGATGATGCCTAGGACCTTATTACACACCTCGCTCCCGGTGAATTTGCCCCGCTCCCAGCGTCCGGCTCGAATTGAGGCGTTGGCCTGGGGGATATTCCGGGCTAGAGCCAACATCATTGAGACCGCGTGCTCAGCGGTGGTGACATTATTCCCGCCCGGCGTATTCATGACCACAATCCCTTGCTTGGTCGCCGCTTCGACCGCGATATTGTCGACCCCGATTCCCGCCCGCCCGATAACCTGGAGATGAGTTGCAGCGGTAATAACCTGGGGAGTGACTTTTGTGCGGCTGCGAATAATTAAGGCCTGGTAAGCCGGAATGTGTCGGATGAGCTCGGCTGTGGACAGCTCGGGCCGCACGTCGACTTCGAGGCTAGAGTAGGACTGCAGACGCTCCAGACCTTGCGGAGCCAGGGAATCGCTGATAAGGACCTTAGAACTCATAGGGGTGCTCTGTTTCGACCGTGTGTCGGACGTGTCTCGTCTTTAGCCTTAGGCACGGTTCAGCTCGGGCCACCCTGTCATCAGGATTTCTTGGGCTGCCCGAACGCCGCGGCCGAGCTCGATATTGCAGCCAAACAAGCCTAAGGCCATCTCCAGAGCGCTGATGGCGGTAATGACGTCGAAGGGGTCAGCATAGCCGAGATGAGAGATCCGAACAATTTTTCCGCTCAGCTGATCCTGGCCGCCTGCAATATCAACCCCCATGCGATCGCGCATGGCGTTCAGCAGCCGCTCACCGCTCACCTCAGGAGGCAGCCACACCCCGGTCGCCGCCGGACTAGGGTGTTCGGGGGCGAGTAAACGTAGCCCCAGAGCCTGGGCCGCGGTCCGGGTTGCCTGTGCCAAACGCGCGTGCCGGGCGTACAACTGGGCTAAGCCTTCATCCTGTAACAGACGCAGGACCTCGTGCAGACCAACAACTAGCGAGACGGCCGGGGTGTAAGCGGTCGTGTGGCGATGTTGGGCTTGGCGCTCACGTTGCAGATCAAAATAGAAACGTGGCAGGCTCGCTGCCGCGGTCCGCTGCCAAGCCTTGGTGCTGAGGGCTACAAAGGCGAGGCCTGGTGGCAGCATCAGGGCTTTTTGCGAACCAGTGATCAGAATATCAATCCCCCAGCTGTCCATCGGCATTGCGGTCGCGCCCAGCGCGGTAATAGCGTCAACGATTAGGAGACGGTCGGTGTGGCGGGTCAGACGTGCTAGGTCCTGGACGGGATGCAGAACGGTGGTTGAGGTCTCGCTGGCCTGGACTAGGACGGCCCGCACCTCGGGATGTTGATCAAGCGACCGGGACACCGCCTCAACGGTTACCGCCCGGCCCCATTCGACCTGAATTTCAATGGCCTGAAGCCCGGCCGCCTGACAAATTTTGAGCCACCGCTGGCCGAATTTGCCGCCGTTGATAACCAATACGCTGTCCCCAGCCGAACAGGTGTTAAAGACCGCTGCTTCCATCGCTCCAGTGCCTGAGGCGGACAGGAGGAGTACATCTTGGTCGGTTTGAAACAGCCAGCGTAACCCGGTTTGGACCTGGGCAAACAACTGACTGAATTCCGGGCTGCGATGATGAAGTATCGGCTGCGACATGCGCAGCAGGACTTCGGGCGGAACCTGGGTCGGCCCCGGGGTTAATAAATACCGTTTTTGCATACGGCGCTCCAAAACCAAAAAAACGCCCGGACGGCGGGGGGCACGGTCCAGGCAAAAGCTTTGTCTCGTGAAGAATTTTGCTATTCAAACAAAGATGTATCGGAGCCGCAGGCCTGAGTCAATGCTGGTCGCATAGCGGCAAACTGCCTGAGTTTCCTAGGATTTTTTCTTGACAGGCCAAATCCCGACGATTATAGTCGTGTGGACCGTTGGCAGGACTGGGAGGTTGAGGAGCGGCAGGTGTCTGACGGGTGCTACGAGTTCTTGACGAAACAACGTTTCGGTTCAGCCTTTCTCGCCCTCGCACCCCTGACAGAACTATATTCGCCCGTGTCCCTATACAGGCCTAATGGAAGCGGTATTGACGAGCCAGCCTTGTGCCCCTGTTGCAGGCCATCTGCCAGTGATGCTTGAGGAGATGCTCGCTCAGCTTCAGCTGCGGCCCAACGCCGACGTGCTGGACGGTACCCTGGGCGGCGGTGGGCACGCCGCCGCCGTGTTGGCCGCAACTGGACCGAACGGCAGGCTGCTAGGGCTCGACCGGGACGGTGATGCGTTGGCGGTGGCCCAGCGGCGTCTCGTCGAGTGGAGCACCCGTATTACTCTAGTCCAGGAGAATTTTAGCCAAGCGCTGGCGACCCTGGCTCGACTGGGCTGGTCGGGCGTTGACGCTGTAGTGCTCGATTTAGGCTTTTCCTCGTTACAAATTAACAATGCCAGGCGAGGCTTTAGCTTTCGGCGCACCGGCCCGCTCGATATGCGTATGGACCAGACCGAACCGGGTTGTGCGGCCGATGTGGTGAATCATGCTAGCCGGGACGAGCTGCGTAAGATCTTTCGCCAGTGGGGAGAGGAACCGGCCGCTGGTAGGGTGGCCCGGGCGGTGATTGAGGCGCGCAAAAAGGCCCTGTTTACCACCACTACCGCCCTGGCTCGGACAATTGAGCAGGTCATCAAACGGCCGTCCCGCTCAACTCGCTCATCCATCCATCCGGCCACTCGGGTGTTTCAAGCCCTGCGGATTGCGGTGAACCAGGAGCTCTGCCACCTGTCCACATTTTTGGTCGACGGCTATCGCCTGCTCAAGCCGGGGGGCAAGCTGGTCATCCTGGCCTACCATTCTTTGGAAGACCGTTTGGTCAAGACCGCCTTTCGGCGTTGGGCCGCCTCGTGCGTGTGTCCGCCCCAATTCAAGCTGTGCGCCTGTGGCTGGTCTCCGAAGGTGAGAATCCTGACGCCAAAACCGTTGACCCCATCCCGGCAGGAAGTGGCCGACAACCCCCGTGCTCGGAGTGCGCGGCTGCGTGCGGTGGAACGATATGGCTAGAGGAATGGCGGAGAAGAGAGGAAGGACAGTATGCCGCGTTCGAGTCCTGCGCGTCAGTGGCTGGGCTATGGTTTTGTCGCCCTGCTCGGCCTAGGCCTGGCCTGTGCCCAGATTTGGACCCGCCTGCAAGTCGTGGCGACCGGCTACGCGCTGTCCAACACGCGACACCTGCTGCAAACGCTTGAGGCCGAGCAGCGCGGTCTTGAAGCCGAGTGGAGTAGGCTGACGGCATCGCGCCGGCTTGCCCGGCTTGCGCGCCAACGTTTGGGATTCACCGTACCCCAAGCCGGCCAAGTCAAGCGGATCAAGACTGTCCGGCAAGGACGATGAGGAGGGGGAGATGGAAAAACGGTTGTGGGCTGCCGCGCTGTTCATTGGGCTGGCACTCGTGCTGGTGGCCGGCCGGCTGGTGCAGCTGACGGTTATCCAACACCGGGAGTTGGCCGACCGGGCGGCGAGTCAGCACCACAAGCGAATTAGCTGGACCTCGCAGCGGGGGACAATTGTTGATCGGAACGGGACGCCGCTGGTCCTGAGCGTGGCGGCCGAGTCCTTTTTTGTCCACCCCGGACAGCTGCCAGACAAGATGCATAAGCGACTGCCGGCTCTGGCCTCAGCCCTTCAGTTGTCGGTACCGCAGGTGGCCGGGCTGTTGAAAAAGTCGGCTCCGTTTGTCTGGCTACGCCGCCAGGTCCCGCTCCACCAGGCGGAGCAGGTCCACAGCTTGGCTATTACCGGGATTGACAGCCATCAGAGTGAACGGCGGATCTATCCACAGGGCAGCCTGGCCGCCTCGCTGCTCGGCTTCACCGATATTGATACCAAGGGGCTGGCTGGTGTCGAACTGGTCTATGACTCCTATTTGCGCGGTCAACCGGCCGAGTTGACAGGGCTGCGCGACGCTTTTGGCCGGATGATTTTTGCCCACGGTATCGGGTCTGGGCTGAGCCAGACCTCTGAGGTCCGCCTCAGCCTTGACGCCGGCCTCCAGGACGTTGCTGAGCAGGAACTCGCTCGGGCGGTTGAGGCGCACGCGGCCAAGGCCGGCACGGTCATCATTCTTGATCCTCGCAGCTTTGCTGTCCTGGCCATGGCCCAAGTCCCAGGCTTTGATCCGCATACCCCGGCGACCGCAGCAGCCACCGTCCGCCGCAATCGGGCCATCAGCAATGTCTATGAGCCCGGCTCGACCATGAAAGCCCTGCTCGCCGCGGCCGCTCTGGATAGCCGGCTGGTGGAGCCCGATGAGCAAATCTTTTGTGAACAGGGGCGGTATAGGATCGGGCGACGGACGATCCATGACGCCCCTCGGTCGCACGGCTGGCTGAGCTTTGCCGAGGTCATCAAACACTCGAGCAACATCGGAGTGGCCAAGGTCGTCCAACGACTCGGTCAGCAGACCTACTCCCGCTATCTTCGGGCATTTGGCCTGGGTCAGACCAGCGGCATTGACCTGCCGGCCGAGAGCCCCGGCTTGCTGCCCGCCGCTCGGAAATGGTCGTCCATCACCCTGGCCACGACGAGTTTCGGCTATGGAGTGGCGGTCACCCCCCTCCAGCTTGCCGCCTCGTTTGCGACCTTGGCCAACGATGGGGCGCTGATGCGACCGTATGTTGTCCAGGACATCCGCTATAGCGACGGGAGGGTGCTAGAGGTCAACCGTTCGCAGTACGTCTGGCAGGCAGTCCGGCCCGAGACGGCCAGGCAGGTTGTCGGATTGCTTGAGAACGTGGTTCAACCTGACGGGACCGGCTGGCGAGCACAGCTCAAAGGCTTTCGGGTTGCCGGTAAGACCGGCACGAGCCAGAAACTTGATGCCGAGGGCAAATACTCTGCCAGGGCGCATGTTGCCTCCTTTGTCGGCATTGTCCCGGCAGACGCGCCGCAGCTGGTGATCGCGGTTGTTATTGATGAACCGAATCGGGGTGGTTACTATGGCGGTCAGGTTGCTGCGCCAGTTTTTCGAGCTATTGCCAGTCAAGCCTTGGCCTCTCTGGGCGTTGAGGCGACAACGGTCCCGGTCGCCAGCCCGGCTCGGGTCAGCCAACCGACCGGCCCGAATACCGCCGGGCGGCCAAATTTCCTCGGTCTCAGCCTGCGCGAAGCCCTCCGCATCGCCGACCTCCACGGCTGGCGGGTGAGTGCAACCGGTAGCGGTTATGTTGTCGGCCAGGCCGTGCAGTACGACCCGGATACCGCCCAGCCGTTCTACCGTCTGAGCCTAGCCCCGACTCGGCCAGCGATCATTACCGAAGAGGAGATGCTGTGAGGCTGACCGAACTTTTGCCACCAGGAGTTGCGGTTCGGACCTGGGGCCATCTGGACATTCCGGTCAGTCAGTTGTCCTATGACTCACGGCAGGTGCGGCCCGGGGCGCTGTTTTTCGCCCTGCCTGGGAGGAAGACCGATGGCGTGGCATTTATGGATCAGGCGCTGCAGGGCGGGGCCGCAGCGATTGTCGTGGCCCAGAAAGACTACAGGGCTATACAAGGTCGGCTGGCGGGCTACGAGCGGCCGCTTGGCCTGATTGGCTGTGCGGAGCCGAGGCGCCTGCTAGGGGTGATGGCTGACCGGTTTTATGGCCAGCCGAGCGCTCGTCTCTCGCTGGTTGGAGTGACCGGAACGAGCGGGAAAACCACTACGACCTATCTGCTGGAGGCCATCTGTCTGGCCATGGGCTGGCCGACCGGTGTGATTGGTACGGTCAACTATCGCTATCAAGGCCAGCAAAAGCCTGCGCCGTTTACCACACCCGAGGCGGTTGAACTCCAGTCGCTGCTAGGTACCATGGTCGACGCTGGGGTAGGCCACGCCATCATGGAGGTTTCGTCACACGCCCTGGTCCAAGAGCGGGTCCGCGGTTGCCAATGGGATGGGGCAGTGTTTACCAATTTGGGCCGGGATCACCTCGATTTTCATACCGACCTAGACGATTATTTTGCCGCCAAAGTCAGATTGTTTTGCTCTGGCCTGGCCGATTCCCCTAAAGCGAACCGTTTTGCCGTGGTCAATGTGGATGACCCGTGGGGCCAGAAATTAGCCGGCTACCGATTGCCCGGTCGGCTGATCACCTACGGCCGCAGCACTGATGCGATGGTCTCGGTCGCTGTGCTTGAAGACAGTTTCGGCGGTTTACGCGGGGTGTTGCGTGTAGAGGACAGGACGGTCGCGTTTTCCTCTGCCCTAATTGGTGAGCCGCACCTGTACAACATCGTGGCCGCGGCGGCGACGGCCCACGCGCTCGGCGTGCCAGCCGATACGATTGTGGCCGGTATCGCTGCCTGTCGCAACGTGCCCGGGCGTTTGGAAAAGCTCGACCTCGGCCAGCCGTTTGAAGTGATTGTGGACTATGCCCATAAACCCGATGCGCTCGACAAGACCCTGCGTTCGGTGCGTTCGCTGACCCAGAAACGTGTGGTGACGGTCTTTGGCTGCGGTGGCGACCGGGATCGGGGGAAGCGGCCGCTCATGGGACAGGCCGCTGGTCGGCTAAGCGACCTTGTTGTTTTGACCTCGGATAATCCGCGCAGCGAAGATCCGCAGCGCATCCTGGCTGAGACGGAACGTGGTTTGGTCCAGGCGGGCCTGCGACGGCTAGGCGAGCCGTCGGCCCTCGCCGCTGCGCGGCACGGCTACGTCGTCCTGGCCGACCGTCGGGCCGCGATTCAGGCCGCTTTGGCCGGAGCCCGGTCCGGAGACGTGGTGGTGATTGCTGGCAAGGGCCACGAGGACTACCAGATCATCGGCACCCACAAGCATCACTTTGACGATCGAGAAGAGGTCCGCCACTATTTCTCCGTACAGGAGGCCGGGTGATGCTTTACCTATTGCTGTATCCACTGCATACAAGCTACTCGGCGTTTAACGTCTTCCGCTATATCACCTTTCGGACGCTGTTGGCCGCTATCATGGCGCTCACAGCGTCTTTTTTTCTCGGGCCACGCCTGATCGCCCGCCTGACCGCCCTACAGGTCGGACAACAGATTCGGCCCGACGGTCCGCGTACGCATCTGAGCAAAGCAGGAACGCCGACCATGGGCGGAACGCTGATTCTCTTCTCCTTGGCCGTAGCCACTCTGTTTTTAGCCGATCTGAGTAATCCCTATGTTTGGCTTGCGCTGGGGGTGACGGTCGGCTTTGGGGCGATTGGTTTTGTGGATGACTACCGCAAGTTGTCGCACAAAAATTCCGTTGGTCTCCGAGGTAAGTATAAGCTGCTGTGCCAGCTGATCCTGGCCCTCGGGGCGGCCATATCTCTGGTCTGTCTTCCGGGGTTTGACACCAGCCTGACGATTCCGTTTTTCAAAGACCTGCGGCCCGATCTGGGCTGGTGGTATATTCCGTTTGCGGCGATCGTGATTGTGGGCGCCTCAAACGCGGTCAATTTGACTGATGGATTGGACGGCTTGGCGATTGGGCCTGTGATGATTACCGGAGTGACCTACGCCTTGTTCGCCTATGTCAGCGGCCATGTCAAGATGGCCGAGTATCTCCAGGTCCCCAATGTGCTCGGTGCAGGTGAGATGACGGTCTTTTGCGGTGCGCTGGCCGCCGCTGGACTCGGATTTTTGTGGTTTAACGCCTATCCGGCCCAGATGTTCATGGGTGATACCGGGGCCTTGTCGCTGGGAGCTGCGCTGGGGATTGTCGCGCTTATCTGTAAACAGGAAATTGTCCTTGTCCTGGCCGGTGGGGTATTTGTGGCCGAGGCCGCTTCGGTCATTTTTCAGGTCGCCTCGTATAAGCTGCGCCACAAGCGAATTTTTCGTATGGCGCCACTCCACCACCATTTTGAGCTGTTGGGATGGCCGGAACCCCTGATTATTGTCCGGTTTTGGATTGTGTCGATTATCTGTGCGTTGTTAGCGCTGTGTACGCTGAAGCTGAGATGAGGGTCGGTCGAGCAGTGGCAAACGGGACAATAATGGAGAGTCAGAAGCGGGAAGATGCGGCTCGGATCGAAGGCCAGCCGCCAGTCTGGATTAGCGGTGGAGCGATAGATGGCTGGCTGCTGACAAGCGTGCTACTGCTGCTGCTGATCGGCCAAATTATGGTGTTGAACACGACCTACTTCTATGCCGCCGAGCACACTGATCAGCCCTATCGCTTTGTCTGGAAGCAGGCTTTCGCACTGGTGCTGGGCGTGCTTGGGATGGGAGTAGCCGCCCGGCTGTCGTCGGCCAGCTATTGGCGCTGTGCCTATCCCGCTCTGCTGCTGGCAGTTATCGGCCTGATCGCTGTCCTCCTGTCCGAGGGCCAGGTCCGGCGCTGGATCCATCTCGGCGTGCTCAATTTTCAGCCGTCCGAGTTTGCCAAAGGGGCGGTCGTGCTGTATCTGGCCTCTTCCTTGGTCAAGAAGATTCAGCTGTTGCACAGTTTTGTGTTTGGCGTGTTGCCCCATGTGCTGGTCGTCGGGCTGATCGCTCTCCTGATTGTCATAGAACCGGACCTTGGCGGAGCGGCCTTTGTGGGGATGACGCTCCTTGTCCTGCTGTTTGTCGCCGGGGCACGCAAACGCCACCTGGCTCTGCTGGCAGGAGCAGGGTTGGTCGTAGTGGTCGCTGGGATTATGACCGCCGAGTATCGGAGCGCGCGGCTGCTATCGTTCCTCGACCCAGCCGCCCACCGCCAGACCAGCGGCTATCAGCTACACCAGTCGCTGCTGGCCTTTGGGAGCGGTGGGGTCCACGGCGTTGGTCTGGGTCAGAGTAGTCAGAAGATGTTTTATCTGCCCGAGGCGCACACCGATTTTGTGTTCGCGGTGGTGGGCGAGGAAACCGGTCTGTGGGGGACGGGACTCATCCTTGGCCTGTTTGCCATGGTCGGTGCCCGTGGGGTACGGATCGCGCTCCGCCATCCTTATCGGTTTGGGCAATTGCTGGCTTTTGGCTGCAGCTTTCTGCTGGTTGGACAGGCCGGGTTAAATATGGCTGTGGTGTTGGGTATGCTCCCGACAAAAGGACTGCCCCTGCCGTTTATTAGCTATGGTGGGTCCTCCCTATGCATGGCTCTGGTGTATGTGGGCGTGCTATTGGGCCTATCGCGTGAGATTCGGCGGGAGAACCAGAGTCATGCCTAGGACCAAAAACACCAGACGGCTACGGCTGCTGTTGGCTGCTGGCGGGACGGGTGGACATTTATTTCCTGGGGTTGCGCTTGCCCAGGACGCCCAGCGAGAAATGGCGGCCGAGGTGTTGTTTGTCGGTACGCCATCCGGCATAGAGGGAACGGTGGTTCCACGCCTGGGTTTTCCGCTGCGCTTCATTTCTGCCGAACAGTTACGGGGCAGAAGCTGGTGGGGAGGGCTGCGGGCCGGCTGGGCAGCCCTCTGCGGAATTGGCTCAGCGTGGCGTATTCTGGGTGAATTTGGACCTGATCTGATTTTTAGCCTCGGAGGCTATGCGTCTGGACCAACAGTGGTGGCGGCCTGGTTGCGGCGCATCCCGTGTGTGCTGCTTGAACCGAACGCGATTCCCGGACTCACCAATCGGCTGTTGGGACGCTTTGCAAGACGCGTGTGCGTCGGTTTTCCCACGACTGTGGCCTGCTTTCCGGCTGGCAAAGCGGTCTATACCGGTACACCGGTCCGCTGGCGGCCAGCCGGGATGACGGGGGTGTCTTCCGGACCATCTGGAGCCAATGGCCACGGGCTGACCAGACCGTTCAGCGTCTTAATCGTTGGCGGGAGTGCCGGTGCGCACCGCCTTAACCAAATTCTCCCAGCCGCGTTTGCCGCTCTTGGAGCGCCGTCCGACCAGCTTCGGATTGTACACCAGACCGGCCAGGCCGAGTACGACGAGGTCCGGAGCCTCTACACCCGACTTGGTGTCGAAGCCGAAGTCGTGTCTTTTATCGAGGCTATGGATGTGGCCTATACCGCCGCCGATTTAGTTATCTGCCGGGCCGGAGCCATGACCCTGGCCGAGCTGATGACCCTGGGCAGACCGGCTATCTTTGTGCCCTATCCGTATGCCGCGGATGATCACCAACGGGCCAATGCTGAGCAGCTAGTCCAAGCCGGAGGGGCGGTGATGATTTTGGATGCCGAGTTGAGTGCGGAGCGCATCGCGGGGACTATTCGCGGCCTAATGCAGGATCCCGCCCGCCTACACGCTATGGCCCGGGCTACGGCCGCTTTTGGCACAGCTGATGCGACGACACGGGTACTGCGAGAGTGCCTGACCTGTGTCCCGGCCGCGGTCCGCAACGCCGCGGCAGAGATGGGGCGATGATGGACGATAGGGTAAATGGCAGAGCGCAGGTGCCTGGGAAGGGGGAGGCGACGTTTGGCTCTCAGGGACAGGTATTGTTTGATACCAATCGCCATATCCATTTTGTCGGTATTGGGGGGATCGGCATGAGTGGTATCGCTGAGCTGTTGCTGAATCTGGGCTATCAGGTCAGCGGTTCGGACCAGATCAAATCGGATACGACCCACCGCCTGACCCGCCTCGGGGCACACATTGCGTACGGACATCGGGCTGAGCATATCGACCTTCAGACCGATGTGGTCGTGATATCGTCTGCTGTGAAATATACCAATCCAGAGGTGAGCCGGGCCCGTGAGCTGCGCATTCCGGTGATCCCGCGGGCAGAGATGCTGGCCGAACTGATGCGTCTCAAATACGGGATTGCGATTGCCGGCACGCACGGTAAAACTACTACCACCTCGCTCATCACCAGCGTTCTGGCCCGGGCCGAGTTGGACCCGACATACGTGATCGGCGGACGTCTGAGCGTCGTCTGCTCGAACGCACGTTTAGGTCAGGGTCGCTTCTTAGTGGCTGAGGCCGACGAGAGCGATGGGACCTTTCTGTTGCTGAGCCCGACGATTGTTGTGGTCACCAATATCGACCCTGAGCATCTCGATTTTTATGGCGATATGGACCGGGTCAAAGACGCCTATTTATGCTTTATCAACCGGGTGCCGTTTTACGGGCGGGCTGTCCTCTGTCTGGACAGTGTCAATGTCCGGGACCTGTTACCCCACGTCCAGAAGCGCTTTATCACCTATGGCCTGAGTCCCGAGGCCGACCTGATGGCTCGCGATTTGCGTGTGTCGGGTATGACCACCTGCTGTGAGGTCTGGTATGGCGACGAGCGGCTGGGCCCGCTTCAGATCCAGCTGCCGGGTCGCCACTATGCGCTCAACGCCCTGGCGGTGGTGGCGGTGGCTCGAGAGTTGGGGATTCCGTTTGCTTGCGTGCAGCGCGCCCTGGCCGGTTTTGATGGCATTCAGCGCCGCTTTGAGGTCAAGGGTGAGGCCGCCGGAGTGTTGGTGGCTGATGATTATGCGCATCATCCCGAGGAACTGCGGGTGACCCTGCGGGCGGCCCGCGAGGGAAGCTGCCAGGCCAACCCGGCGCGCCGCTTAGTTGCCTTGTTTCAGCCTCACCGGTATTCGCGGACTCAGACTCTGTTTGACGATTTTCTGTCCGCTTTTGATGATGCAGATACGGTCGTGCTGACCGAGATCTACCCGGCTGGTGAGAAACCGCGGGACGGGGTGTCTGGACACCGACTGTACCAAGCGTTGCGTCAGCGCGGTCATGGCGAGGTGCATTTTGTTGCCGACCGGGAGAGTCTGGCCGAGGCGGCCCTCGCCTTTGTCCGGCCGGGCGATATGGTCATGACCCTGGGGGCTGGGGATATCCACCGGACTGGGGGTGAGTTGCTCACGCTGCTGCAGAAAAGAGGGAGTGGTGCAGGCTGAACAGAAAAAATGGCTGTTGACCCTGCTGGCCGACCAGGTGTCTCAGGTCCGCTGTGATGTCGCGCTGGCCCGCTATACATCTTTTCGGATCGGCGGCCCGGCCGACATCTTTGTTGAGCCCCGCACTCTGGCTGAACTTCAAGCTGTCGTGAGGCTTGTCGGGGCTGAACGGCTGCCGCTTTTCATCCTGGGTGGGGGGAGCAACCTGCTGGTCAGCGATGCAGGCATCCGAGGCGTTGTGGTCAAGCTCGGCAAAGGGTTTAACTATAGCGTCTGGAGCGAACCTCGGGCTGAGCAGCGGCGGGTGCGGGTTGGAGCTGGGCGTTCGCTGGGCCGCTTTGTCCGTGAGACTGTGGACAGGGGATATGCCGGGGTGGCATTTGCCGAGGGGATACCCGGCAGCGTGGGTGGAGGACTGCTGATGAATGCGGGCGCTTTTGGCGGGGAGCTAGGTCAGGTTGTTGAAACGATCCTGGGTGTTGATCATGCTGCTCAGGTGGTCTGTTTGGCCGCTGAGCAGCTCAGCTTTGGCTATCGCTGCACTGGATTGCCCGTCGGTTTCATTGTGGCCGAAATCTGTTTTCGCCTGCAGCGCCAAGAGTCGGTTCGACTCAGGGCAGCAATGCACCAGGCTCAGATAAAACGTCAGAACGGCCAGCCGCACGGCTATCCCAACGCAGGCTCAATTTTCAAAAATCCGCCCGGCGCCTATGCTGGCCATCTAATTGAGCTAGCTGGGCTGAAAGGTTCCCACTGTGGGCAGGCTCGGGTGTCTGAGCGGCATGCCAATTTTATCCTGAACACCGGTGGTGCGCGGGCGGCTGAGGTGAAACGACTGATGGAACACGTGCAGCGCACGGTGTGGGATGCGCAGCAGGTGTGGCTTGAGCCGGAGATCCGTCTGGCCGGGGACTGGGAGCAGGATCGGGGGGAATCGAATCTGGCCGTCCGAGCATTCGAAAAGGAGTGGGCGGTATGAATGTTACGACCCCTCGGTGGCGTGAAAGAACGGTCGGGGTGCTGCTGGGCGGTATGTCGGCCGAGCGCGAGATTTCGCTCCGGACCGGTGGGGCGGTGTGTGAAGCGCTGCGCGGCCTAGGTTACGAGGTGGCCGCCATTGAGGTTGGGGCCGACGGCGAGTGGCTGAGTGCGGTGCGCCAGGTCGATGTGGCGTTTATCGCCTTGCACGGAAAATTCGGTGAGGACGGCACGGTCCAGGCCGTTCTAGAGGTGCTGGGGGTTCCGTATACCGGGTCGGGCGTATTGGCTAGCGCGCTGGCCATGAATAAACCTATGGCCAAACGGATATGGCACACCCACGAGATTCCGACCCCGGCCTGGGAGGTGATAGACACACGGACGGCGGAGTGGAAGCTGAGCAGGTTAGCGTTTCCGGTTGTGGTCAAACCAAGTGCCGAGGGCTCGAGTGTGGGGGTGAGTATTGTCCGCTCCAGCCAAAGCCTGTCCGATGCCCTAGCCGAGGCGTCTCGGTTTGATGCGGTCAGCCTAGTCGAGGCGTATATTCACGGACAAGAAGTGACGGTCGGGATTCTGGGCGAGCAAACGTTGGGGGCGATGGAGGTCATTGCCAAGGGGAATTTTCACTCCTACGAGGTCAAGTATACGGCTGGCCGAGAGGAGTTCCTGATGCCTGCACCGCTTGCGCCCGAGGTGTATGAGCGGGTGTTGAAGATTGCCCTTGAGGCGCACCGGGCGCTAGGCTGCAGCAGTTATAGTCGGGTCGACACGCGGGTGACCAAACAGGGACGGATTTTTGTTCTAGAGGTGAATTCCCTACCCGGACTGACTGAACTCAGCTATTTGCCGCGCATTGCCGCCCACGCCGGGCTCGACTACGGGACCTTGGTCGAGGCTATTTTGCAGCATGCCGGTCTCCATAGCCGCGGGAGGACAGAGTGAAACAGACGACACCTGCCGCTCCTCAAGCTGACCCGGAGGCGCCGTTGCCGAGGACGCCCCTCGCTGGATTGATCGGTTGGAATCGCTGGAGCGGCGGGCTGCTAGTCCTCATCGGTCTGGCCGGACTGTATGGGGGAGGGGCGAGGTTGGTCCGCTTTGTTGCTCACCAGCCCTATTTCGCCGTACAGCAGATTGTCGTCCACACAGACGGACAGCTGTCACAGACCGATATCCAGCGCTGGAGCGGTATTCGTTCCGGTATGTCGCTGTTCGTGGTCGACCGCCAGCAGGTCGAAGCTCGACTCCTCAGCCATCCCCGGGTCGCCCGGGCCACGGTCGCCCGCCAGCTGCCCAACGCCGTCCACATTCGGGTCGAGGCCCGCCGACCCGTCGCTGTTGTCCGAGGCCCACAACTGGCCTATCTTGATCGCTACGGGAACTGCTTTCTTGACCCCGAACCCCCAACCGTCCGCCTTGATCTGCCCTACGTCAGCGGTCTGGCCGACCTGCGACTAGACGCTCCGGCCGTCCGCCGCGTGTTGGCTGGCGTCCTACGCCTGTTGGCGGTGAGCCGGCTGTGGCGGGAACAGCTGTCTGAAATTCACTGGGATCGAAACGTGGGCTATACTCTGTTTCTGGCCCAGCGACAGATCACAATTCGGGTTGGCGAGGAAGCGCGGCCCGAAAAACTGGTCCGCGTCGGGCGGGTACTTGAAACCTGGCCGGTCGATGGAGCGGCGGCTGTGTTTGATACCCGCTTTCGGAATCAGGTAGTGGTCCATCCTGTTCCGACCTCTGCCCAAGCTCCGACCCGTATGGGGGGATCTGCCTAGGGAGAAGAAGATAATGTACAAGGATGCCGCTCTCCTAGTGAGTCTTGATATTGGTAGCTACAAAACTGCGGTAGTGGTGGCCCGGCAGAGCCTTGAGGAGCTGGAAATCCTGGGAGTCGGCAGCGCTCCTTCCCAGGGTTTGCGTAAGGGCCTGATCATCAACGTTGAAACTACCGTACAGGCTATTCGGAACGCTGTTGAGGAAGCCCAAGCCAGGGCGAGCTGCGACATCTATGAGGTGAGCGGCAGCATTGTCGGCGGCTATGTGGACGGCATTACCAGCCAAGGCCTAGTCGTTATTGAGGACCAGGAGGTGCAGGCCAAGGATCTGCGCCGGGTCATTGAGGTAGGCCGCGCCCGCGCCCTGCCCGTCGACTGTGAGATCCTACACGTCATGCCCCAAGAATTCCTGGTCGACGGCCAGGACCGGGGCAGAGATCCGATTGGCAGCTCCGGAGTCCGTCTTGAGGCGGCGGTCCATCTGGTGGCGGTGGCTAGCAGCGCCATCCAAACCATCTCCAGGTGCTGTGAGCGGGCCGGATTGTCTCTGCACCGGCTGTATTTTACCGCCCTGGCCGCAGCCGAAGCTGTGCTCACTCCGGAAGAGAAGGAAATGGGGGTGGCGGTGCTTGATATTGGGGGTGGGACAACGAGCGTGATTGTCTTTGCCCACGGGGTGCCCCAGCATACCGCGGTTTTACGACTCGGCGGCCATAATATTACCAACGATTTGGCGGTCGGCTTGCGCACGCCGCTGGCCGAGGCGGAAAAGCTCAAACAACAGTATGGCTGCGCGTTGATGGATCTCATCCTGCCCGGCGAAACGATTGGGATGCCGCGCATCGGCGGACGTGAACCGGCATTGCTCCTGCGGCGACGGTTAGGAGAAATCATCGAACCCCGGGCCGAGGAAATTTTAAGCCTGGCCAAGGAACAGATCGAGCAGGCGAGCTTGCTCAACAAACTGGGGTCCGGCCTAGTGCTGACCGGTGGCGGAGCGATATTGGCGGGCATGCCCGAGCTGGCTGAACGGGTTTTCCGAATGCCCACCCGACGTGGCAGGCCGCACTATTTGGACGGCCTTGTTGACGAGTTGAACAGCCCCATGTATGCGACTAGTATAGGAACTATCTTATCCAGCATACAGGAGGGACAGCAGAACGGCATTAGGCCGACCCGTCATGGTCGAGGGTGGCAGCGTGTCCGGGAAGAGGTGGCGGGGTGGATTCGAGATTTTTTTTAGCCCGTGGCCTTCCCGGTGGGGAGGAACTTAGCAAGGAGGTGCGAGATGATTGAGTTTGTGGAGAATGAGAGGAATGGGGCGCAGATCCGCATCGTTGGCATTGGAGGGGCAGGCGGGAATGCTATTAATACCATGATTAGTGCCGGGTTGGCCGGGGTTGACTTTATCGTCGCTAATACGGACGCTCAGGCTCTGCAGATGAATCTGGCCCCGACCAAGGTTCAGCTCGGTAGTGATTTGACCAAAGGGCTAGGAGCCGGGGCGAATCCCGAAATCGGCCGTCGCTCGACGATTGAGAGCGAGGAAGAAATTGGCCAACACTTGCAGGGATCCGATATGGTTTTTGTCACCGCCGGTATGGGTGGCGGCACGGGTACTGGAGGAGCGTCGGTCGTGGCGCGGATTGCCAAAGAGATAGGAGCACTTACTGTTGGTGTTGTGACCAAGCCCTTTCTGTTTGAGGGCAAAAGGCGTATGCGTCAGGCCGAAGAAGGGATTCGCGAGCTTAAAGACAACGTTGATACCCTGATCTCTATTCCAAATCAGAGGCTGTTAGCCGTGGCCAGTCGCAGTCAGCCGCTGCTTGAGGCCTTCCATAAGGCCGACGAGGTACTCCTCCAAGCAGTGCGCGGTATTTCCGATCTGATTATGGTTGGCGGCCTGATTAATCTCGATTTTGCCGATGTACGGACGATTATGGCCGAGATGGGGATGGCCATTATGGGCGCGGCATCGGCCAACGGTGAGGGGCGGGCCGAGGAAGCTTCGCGTCGGGCAATTGCCAGCCCGTTGTTGGAAGATATTTCTATCCGTGGAGCAAAAGGCGTTCTTATCAATGTGACCGGTGGACCGAGTTTGACCCTACACGAGGTCAACGAAGCTGCCGTGCTCATTCAGGACGAGGCTGACGAAGAGGCCAACATCATCTTCGGTGCGGTGATTGATGAGTCGATGGGAGAAGATCTGTCGATTACGGTTATTGCCACCGGCTTTGGCGGAGCCGAGGCTGAGCAACAGCCCAAGGATACCCACCGGCCGACGCTTATTAGCTCGGTGCGGAGCAGTCTGCGGACTCCGACCGGACCGCGCAAAGTCGTCCACCTCGGCACGCTTGTTGATGATGAGCTGGAGACGCCAACCTGGCAGCGTAAGCGGCAGACCGACAAGCCGGTCGAGGCTTCGGCCGAGGCGGCACCAGACGCCGAAGCCAAAGATAAGTATGATATCCCGGCGTTTTTACGTAAGCAGGCGAATTAAACTGACACGGACGGGTAGTGTCCTACCATGTGGTTGATGACCGAACGTGCCCGACACCGCCTGGCGGCCGAAACACGGATGTTTTCGGCTAGTCCAGACGGCGAGCTGCCCGTTTGCCTAATTTATCCCAACCGTTACCCAATTGGTATGGCCAATCTCGGCTTTCAGGCAGCCTACCGGATTTTTTCCCAAGACCCTCACTGCCGCTGTGAGCGGGCGTTTCTGCCTGACCCTGACGAAGCCGCCGCGCTCGGCCGAACCCCCACTGCACTCACCTCTCTGGAGAGCCAGCGGCCCTTGGCCGATTTCGAACTCTTAGCCTTCTCCGTGTCTTTTGAAACCGACTACCTCCACATCCTCGATATCCTGGCCGCCGCCCACATACCGCTCTTGGCCGCCGCCCGACAGGCCCAGCACCCGCTGGTCATTGCCGGTGGGCCGGCCACCTTTCTCAATCCCGAACCGGTTGCCGACTTTATCGATCTGTTTTTGATCGGCGAGGGTGAGGAAATGATTCCAGAGTTCTTGGAACGCTACATTCAGAACCGAGCGGCGGGTCTGAGCCGGTCTGAGCGGTTGCAGCGTCTGAGCGACATAGACGGGGTCTACCTCCCGTCTCAGTTCGAGCCTCACTATGACGACGAGGGACATTTGATCCGGCTAGACTATAGTGGCACCGGAGAACCTAGCGTTCGGCGGCGACTAGTTGAGGATTTAGACACCTATCCGACCCACTCACAGATCCTCAGCTCGGAGGCGGTCTTTGGCGACATGTACCTGCTTGAAACCAGCCGGGGCTGCGAGTGGGGCTGCCGTTTTTGCGCGGCCGGTTATATGTATCGACCGGTCCGTTATCGCAGCGTCGAGAATATCAAACAGCAGGTAACAGTGGGGCTCAAAGAGCGTACGACTATTGGGTTGGTCGGCGCCGAGATGGCTAGTCAGCCGGGCGTTGCCGCTCTGTGCGAATTCATTGGCCAAGCCGGAGGACGTGCCTCGCCCTCCTCGCTCAAGGCCGACGTGGTTAGTCGAGATCTGGCCGTTGCCATCGGTCACAATAAGAATCGTTCGGTCACCCTAGCTCCGGAAGCAGGCTCAGAGCGGATGCGGCGTCTGATCAATAAAAATCTGACCGAGCCCGAAATCTTACGGGCTGCTGAGTGGTTGGTGGATGGTGGGGTGCGATCGCTCAAACTGTATTTCATGCTCGGTCTACCAACCGAGAGGCAAGAGGATGTGGATGCGATTGCCGAGCTGAGCCAGAAAATTTATGAGCGTCTGTGCGTCACCAGCAGCCCGGTCGTCGGTGGTTTGACCCTATCGGTCAACGCCTTCTCGCCCAAACCTTGGACCCCCCTACAGTGGGAGCCGATGGAAGCGGTGGCTAGCCTGCGAGGCAAGCTGACCGGGCTCCGCAAGCGGCTCGCCGGTCTGCCGCGGGTCCAGGTTGACACCGAATCGCCCCGTGAAGCTTACTACCAGACTCTGCTGTCTCGGGGTGACCGTCGGACCGGAGGGCTGCTGCTCGCGATTCACCACGCCGGCGGTGACTGGTGGAAAGTCATTCAGCAGCTGCGGCGGACGGTCAGATCGCCCTCCGCTCAGCGGTCCCTAAGCCCCAATCCGGATTTCTTCGTCCATCGTCGCTACGATGCCCAAGAGCTGCTGCCGTGGGATTTCATTGATCATTCGGTCAGTAAACAATACCTATGGGTTGAGTGGCGCAAAGCCCTGTTAGGACGACAAACGCCGCCGTGTGATGTGAGCACCTGCCACACCTGTGGTGCGTGTTAAGTCCGGCGCTGTTCTATGATCATCGCCATTGGCACTGACCTGACAGAGGTCGAGCGGATTCGAGCCGCTCTGGACAATCGGCGTAGCGGCCAGCGTTTTCGCGACCGTGTTTTCACTCCTGGTGAGCAGGCCTACTGCGAGCAGCGTGGGGGTGGCACCTATCAGAGTTATGCTGCCCGTTTTGCGGCCAAGGAGGCCGTCATGAAGGCGTTGGGCCAGGGTTGGGGAGCGCAGCTCGGTTGGCTTGATATTGAGGTTAGGCGCTGGCCAGGAGCACGTCCTGAGATTCTTTTGTCTGACCGGGCCAAAGCCTACGCCGCCTCGCTCGGTGTTCGACGTCTGCACCTCGCGCTGACGCATACCGCAACCCTGGCCGAGGCTCAGGTGGTGGCTGAGGGGGAGGGAGAGAGTTGAGGAGGGGGCGGACGGCCCGTTCAGATGCCCACTTCTTAGGTCAAAACGCCAAGGTCAAAATTCAGACCTTGGCCGTTGCTTGGAAAAGTGCTCTAGGCTAGTCCACGGCCAGGGCAATTCGGTTGCCATGCGACAGTAGATCGGCCACACTGCCTAGGAAGGCACCGGCCGGTGCACCGTCAATCACCTGGTGATCAAAGCTCAGGCTCAAGACCAGCATTGATCGCTTGGTGATTTCGCCCTGATACACGACGGGTTTGTCAACGATGCGGCCGACGCCCAAAATTCCAGTCTGGGGCGAGTTGATAATCGGGGTAAAGGCGTCAACGCCGGCCATCCCCAGGTTTGAAACGGTGAAGGTTCCGCCGCTGACCTCTTCGAGCTGGAGTTTACCCGCCCGTGCTTTCTCGGCCAGACTGCGCGCTTCCTGGGCAATAGTCTTGAGCGGCTTTTTATCGGCGTCATGGATCACCGGGACGATCAAGCCCTCCTCTAGCGCCACGGCAAAACCGACGTGGACAGCGGCGTGCAGCTGGATCGCGCCCCCTTCGAGCGAGGCATTCATACGCGGATGCTGAAGCAGGGCATGGGCGCAGGCCTGGATGATGAAGTCGTTGTAGGTGGTGTTGAACTCACGCCGGACCTCTTCACGCCGCTCGATGAGCTGGGTCACATCAACCTCGGTGGTAATGGTGAGCTGGGCGGTATCCTGGAGGCTCTTGTGCATGCGCTCGGCAATCACTTTACGCATACCGCGTAGCGGGACCGATTGGCCCTCTGCCGGGGCAGCCGGGGCCTCCGCCGGGGCCTGAGCGCCCGCGTCAATGGCCTGCTGGACATCCTCTCTGGTGATCCGTCCGCCGGGTCCGGTCCCGGTTAGACGGGCAGTCTCGATGTTGTGTTCGGCGGCAAGTTTACGAGCTGCGGGAGTGACGGGTGCCCGTTTCCCGGGGGATTTCGCCGGGGCCTGAGCGCCCGCGTCAATGGCCTGCTGGACATCCTCTCTGGTGATCCGTCCGCCGGGTCCGGTCCCGGTTAGACGGGCAGTCTCGATGTTGTGTTCGGCGGCAAGTTTACGAGCTGCGGGAGTGACGGGTGCCCGTTTCCCAGCGGCCGCTTCCATGACAGGTGCAGTCGGGGCACCACTGGGACCCGGCGTCGGCGAGCCCGCCGGGCTGGGAGCAGCCTGCGGAGCGGGAGCGCCATCGCTGTAGCGGGCGGCTATCTCAGCCACGTCTTCCCCGGCTTCGGCAATCACCGCGACCGGTAGGCCGACCGGGACAACTGCTTCAAGGCCATACAGCAGTTTGGCAACCGTGCCACTAGCCGTTGATTCGACCTCATACAGGACTTTTTCGGTTTCGACCTCAAACAGGGCATCTCCTTCGTTGATGGCCTCCCCTTCGTCTTTAAACCATCGCTGGATTGTACCCTCGACCATCGTGAGACCGAATTTCGGCATGACAACTTCGGCGGCCACGGAGACTCCCTTCTCAATACGCTATGTAGTGTTGGTTTGCCGCGTTCGACCGTGTGTGGCACGGCCGAAGATCGGCCGTTTAGGCTACGAGTTCCTTGACGGCTTCGGCAATTTTCTGTTCGTCGGGCAGGACAAATTTTTCCATAGGCGGACTGTATGGAATAGGAACGTCATGGGCGGTCAGCCGTTTGACTGGGGCGTCAAGCGAGTCAAAGCCCTTATCGGCGATCACCGCCGCAATTTCCGACGCCGCGCCACACCGCAGGTGGCCTTCGTCAACAACCAAGACTTTGTGTGTCTTGGCAACCGAACTGAGAATTGTGTCCTCATCTAGTGGGACGAGGGTGCGCGGGTCGATAACCTCGACCGACACGCCTTCTTCTTCTAGGGAGGTGGCCGCCTTGAGGGCTTTGGAGACCATTAGGCCTATCCCGACCACCGTCACGTCCGAACCCTCGCGTTTAACCTCGCCCTTGCCGATTGGCACCAGATACTCTTGTTCAGGAATTTCTTGTCTGGACCGGCCTAAACCCATGTGCTCAAATACCAGCACCGGATTATTATCGCGGATGGCGCTCTTTAACAGCCCTTTCATATCGTAGGGATCGGACGGCGCGACAATTTTTAAGCCCGGCACACTCATGAACTGGGCGTAGACGGTTTCTGAGTGCTGAGCTGCGGCCGAGCCGAGCGCGCCGTAGACCGTCCGAAAGGTAATCGGAATGTCGGCCTGGCCACCCGACATATAGCGGAGTTTGGCCGCTTGGTTACACACTTGGTCCCAGCAACAGTAGAAAAAGCTAGCAAATTCAATTTCGACAATCGGCCGCATCCCGGCCATGGCCGCGCCAATACCGGCCCCGGCATAGCCGGCTTCCGAAATCGGGGCGTTACGGATGCGTCCGGGACCGAATTCGTCGGTCAATCCACCGGTCGCACCAAACGCTCCAACCCAGACATCAAGACCCATCAGAAAAGTTCGAGGATCGCGTCTGAGTTCTTCAGCGAGGGCTGAATTAATTGCTTGGATGAATGAAACGTTCGACATGGTGTGTCTCCTCAGGCTGTCAGGCGGCTGAAAACATATCTTCCAGGGCTTCTTCCGGGGCAGGCAGAGGACTGTCCTCGGCAAACTTGACCGCCTCGTCTATAACGACGGTGACTTCGGCCTTAACCGCATCAATTTCGGCCTGGCCGACCACCCCGGCCTGCACAAAGCGCTGCTCAAAGGTGATAAGCGGACAGCGTTTCTTCCACTCTTCGATCTCTTCCTTGGGGCGATAGCTTTTGTCGCCCATAAAAGCTTCTTCGCCCACCACGTGGCCTTCCCAACGGTAGGTTTTGCACTCGATCAGGGTGGGACCCTCGCCCCTGCGGGCACGTTCGACCGCCTGACTGGTGGTCTCATAGACCTCCACCACGTCGTTGCCATTGACCACTACGCCAGGCATGTCGTGACCTCTGGCCCGGTCGGCAATGTCTTTGACTGAGGTGACATCTTTGCCGGCGGTGAATTCGCCGTACAGATTATTCTCGCACACGTAGATGACCGGCAGTTTCCAGGCCGAGGCAAGGTTGAGCGATTCGTGGAAGGTCCCCTCGTTGGACGCCCCGTCGCCAAAGAAACACACCGCGACCTCAGCGCTGCCCCGGACTTGGGCCGCTAGACCCGCGCCGGTGGCAATCGGCAGACCGGCTCCGACAATGCCGTTGGCGCCTAGGATGCCGATATCAAAATCGGCAATATGCATGGAGCCGCCCTTGCCCTTGCAGTAGCCCGTACTCTTGCCGTAGATCTCGGCCATCATGGGTTTGATCTGGCCCCCTTTGGCAATGAGATGACCATGGCCCCGATGGGTGCTGGTGATGTAGTCCTCGTCGGTCAGAGCGGCGCACACGCCGGTAGCTGAGGCTTCTTCGCCGATTGAGACGTGTACGAAGCCTGGAATTCTGCCTTCTTTAAAGATATCGCGCAGACGTTCCTCAAACTGGCGAATTGTCTGCATGGTGCGATACATCTCGAGTAATTTGTCTTTACCAACTTCCGCAGCCATATGCGCGCCCTCCTTTGTGGTGTGTGCAACAACTGACAGCTGTTCTCATAATCCGAAACCCAGGCCGCGGTCAACCGACGCTGGTGTTTTTGAACTCCATTTCCAGCAAATAAGGAGAAACCTGGACTGTTGTGATATCGTCTCAAACCGCTCTCGGATACCCTTCTGGCCAAAGGAGAGGCGCAAAGTCCCATACCTCTTGATCTAGCGCGCCCTGCCTGTACTGGTAGTAATAAGGTGTCTCCGGCGGAGAAGGCATCATACATGATAAAATCAAAGCGGCGGCGTTCGTCTTTGTCGAGCGCGAAGTAGGGTTCTGAGCCGTGGCGTAACACACCCGGGACAGTTCAGCATTGTCAACAACAAGAGCGACGTAGGCGAGCCCATATGGGTGGCGTTGCACACCTGGACCGCTCTATAGATGAGTGAGACGATAACGCCCACAGCACTGACGACCTCGGCCTAGCATCCCGATAGCCCTGAAATCTATAACCGCTGCTCCTCAAGGAGACACTCCCATTGAGTCTGATCCCCCCGCTCATTGCCGATCTGCTACCTGGGGGGCGCTACTGGAGCGGGCTGGGGTGCTCCATCTGAGAGCTTCTCGACCTTAATCTTATCAATCCGCCGTTCATCCATATTCACAATCGTCATCCGATAGCCCTGGGACTGGACGATTTCTCCGCCCTTGGGAATGCGCTCTAGACGGGCCAACAGAAATCCGGCCAGGGTCCGATAGTCGTTCGTCTCCGCAATCGGCAGGCCGGGGTGTTCTTGCAAGTCAGCCAACGTCACCCCGCCGGCGATCAGCCACGCCTGCGGACCGATGTCCTGGATTGGCTGCTCTTCATCAACATCAAACTCGTCCTGAATCTCGCCTACAATCTCTTCTAGCAGATCCTCAATGGTGGCGATGCCGACCACTGTGCCAAACTCGTTGACGACAACGGCCAGCTGCATGCGACGCAGCTGGAGCTCACGTAGCAGGAGGCTGATTTGCATCGAATCAGGCACGAAGTAGGTCGGATGGACAAAATCTTGCAGCGAGGCGTCATGCTGTTCCCGGCCGCGCAGCAGTTCTTTGAGGTGTACCACGCCGACAATGTGGTCAAGATCATCCTCAAAGATCGGCATCCGCGAGAAGCTGCTCTCGATCATGGCCTGGAGGGCATGTTGGGGAGACGTGTCTAGGCTCAGCGCCTGGATTTCGGTCCGGGGAGTCATCACCTCACGGACCGAGGTGTCGGCAAAATCAAACACGCTCTGGATAAACTTCTGCTCGGTGGCGTCAAAGACCCCTCTTTGCGCGCCTTCGCGGATGATGTGCTTGACTTCATCCTCAGACACAACGGCTTCGGCCGCCTTGGCTCCGGTCCCAGTCAGGTATAACAGTCCGTTGGTCGAAGCGGTGAGTAGTTTGACCCCGGCCGTAAACAGCCACGAGAAAATATCCAAGGGCCGTGCAACCCAAAAGGCGATCTGCTCGGAGTAACGCAGGGCCAGAGATTTTGGCACTAGCTCGCCCAACACCAGCGAGAGGTAGGAAATGATTACCACCACCGTGGCAACGGCTAGGACTTGGCTCGACTCAGCCACAAAAGGCAGCGAACTCCGAGCGTACAGCGGGGCGAGATAGGCGACGGCCGACACTCCTCCAATGGCCGAGGCCAGTGAGCTGACCAGTGTCACCCCGATCTGGACGGTCGCCAGGAAACGGTCGGGATCGTTTCTGAGTCGTCCCAGCGTTCGGGCCTTCCGATCGCCCTCCTCAGCTAACTGATCAATGCGACTCCGCCGGACTGAAACCACCGCAATTTCTGAACCGGAAAAAAAGCCGTTGGCGATAATCAAGCCTAGGATAACCGTTATTTCGAACCACAGCTCAGTGACCATACGCGTCCTCCTAACACGGCCACCCCGGACAGAATATGCAGACCCGCCCGTGTCGCATGCCAGCCATCCTAGCATAGTCGGGCTGTTGACTCAGCAGGCAGACCGACCAGACTTGACCGATCCGCCCCTTCTTACTTTACAAGCTGAAAGCTGATAGCAGACCGCTGAGCGCTTCTTTCGTGGGAGGTGGGGGTGAAGACCAACGAGACCCCTCGTAACGGTATTACGATTACCGGCGCACGCCAAAACAATCTCAAAAATCTGGATATCGACATCCCCCTGAATCGGCTAACTGTCGTCACCGGGGTGAGTGGCTCGGGTAAGTCGAGCCTGGCCTTTGATATCTTGTATGCCGAGGGACAACGCCGCTATGTCGAGAGCTTTTCGGCCTATGCCCGTCAGTTCCTAGAGCGCATGGATAAGCCGCAGGCCGAGAAAATTGAGGGTATCCTGCCGGCTATTGCCATTGACCAAAACCGCCCGGTTCGGACTTCGCGTTCGACCGTCGGCACAATGACCGAACTGCACGACCATCTCAAGCTCTTATTTGCCAAGATTGGGGTGTTATATTGCCGCCAGTGCGGTCAGCCGGTCGAGCGTGATTCTGCCGAGTCGGTTTTCAGAAAGCTGTCCCAGCAGCAGCCCGAGGGTACACGCTTTTATGTCACTTTCAGCGTCTCTGTCCCGAGTACGCTGGCCTGGAGCGAAATCCGGGACGGCTTTGTCCGGACAGGGTTCTACCGCCTGCTTGTGGCTGGTACGCTCCTCGATATCCAGGAACTAGAAGCGCGGCCCGAGGGACTGGCCGATCAGCAACAGTGTACCGTTCTGGTCGATCGCTTACGCCTCAGCCCGCGCAACAAAAAACGGACCCATGATTCGTTGGAGCAGGCCTTTCAGTACGGCAAGGGACGGTTGAGTCTTGTCTTTCCCGATGCTGGGCACGCCGAGCAGGCCTTTTCCAACCGACTGGAGTGCGCGGCGTGTCAGATCGTGTATAAAGAACCGATTCCCAATCTGTTCTCGTTTAACAGTCCGCTCGGCGCGTGCGAGAAGTGCAAGGGCTTTGGCCGGACGATTGATCTTGACCTGGAGTTGGTTGTCCCTGACTCGGGCCTATCGCTCCAGGACGGCGCCATCAAACCATGGCGGATTAAGGCCGCTCAGTCGGAGCGGCGCGAACTGTTCGCGTTCTGCAAACAGCGGCGTATTCCGACTACTGTCCCGTGGCAAGACCTCAGCTCTGAGCAGCAACGGCTGATTCTAGACGGTGACGGTGAGTATTACGGAGTACGGGGCTGGTTTCAGTGGTTAGAGACCAAGACCTATAAGATGCACGTCCGGGTGTTCTTGGCCCGCTATCGGGGCTATTTCCCATGCGACGCCTGTCACGGTGCCCGCCTCAAACCCGCATCCCTGCTGTACCGGGTTGGCGGTAAGACGCTGTCGGAAATCAACCTGCTCAGTGTGGGGGCGTGTTCGGAGTTTTTTGACGGCTTACAGCTGTCGGCCTTTCAGGATCAGGTCGCCCAACTCATTCTGGCTGAGATTCGTAAGCGGCTGCACTATCTGGTCGAGGTCGGCGTGGAATACCTCACCCTGGACCGGCAGTCCCGAACCCTGTCCGGCGGGGAGCTGGAGCGGGTCGATCTGACCACTGCCCTCGGCTCGGCTCTGGTCAATACCCTGTATATTTTGGACGAACCCTCAATCGGTCTGCACCCGCGTGACAGCCACCGGCTAGTCCGTATCCTGCAAAATCTGCGCGACAATGGGAATACGGTTGTAGTGGTCGAACATGACCCAGAGGTCATTAAAGAGGCCGATCATATTCTTGATCTGGGACCGCTGGCCGGAGAGCAGGGCGGGCAGATTGTCTTCTCCGGTCCGTATAAAAAGATTCTCGCCGACAAACGGTCGCTGACCGGTAAATATCTCTCCCAGCGTCTGAGTATTCGGGTGCCTCAAACGCGTCGGGTGACCCAGCCTGGTCAGGCGCTGACCATTCTCAAGGCCGGGGCACACAATCTGAAAAACATCGATGTTGAAATCCCGCTGGGCTGCATGGTGTGTCTGACCGGGGTGTCGGGTTCGGGCAAATCAACGCTGGTTGAAGACGTGTTGTACCGGGGGTTGAAAAAGCGTTGGGGCGAGTCGGTCGGGATTCCCGGCCAGTGTCAGGATATTGTGGGGACCGAGCACCTTGCCGACGTGATTTTTGTCGATCAGAGCCAGATCGGGACAACACCACGGGCAAATCTGCTGACCTATACACGAGCTTTTGAGCCGCTACGGCGTCTGTTGGCCGATACCGAGCTGGCTAAGCTGCGCGGCTATACCAGCGGAACCTTCTCTTTCAACGTTGAGGGCGGTCGGTGCGAGACGTGTAAGGGCGAGGGTTTTGAAAAGGTTGAGATGCAGTTTTTGTCTGATGTCTACGTGCCGTGCCCGGAATGCCAGGGACGGCGCTTTCGCGCCGAGGTCTTGGAGGTCCGCTACCAGGGGAAGAACCTGACCGATATGATGGCCATGACAGTCAACGAGGCGTTGACGTTTTTTGCCGGTAAGACCGAACTGCAACGGCGCCTGTCTTCGCTAGCGGCCGTCGGTCTCAATTACGTCCGCTTAGGTCAGTCGTTGACGACCCTGTCCGGTGGAGAAGCACAGCGTTTAAAACTCGCCGCCCATATTGGCCGCGAAAAGACCCACACCGATCAGCCGGGCAAGACCCTGTTTATCTTTGATGAGCCAACGACCGGTCTACATTTTGCCGATATTCAGAAGCTGCTGACCGCGTTTGAGAGTTTAGTTGAACGCGGCCACTCGGTCCTCATTATCGAACATAATATGGACGTGATTAAGTGTGCTGATTATGTCATTGACCTCGGTCCGGAGGGCGGCGACGGGGGTGGCGAGGTGGTGGCACGAGGGACACCGGAGGCGGTGGCGCGGATCAAGCGGTCGCATACCGGGCGCTATCTTGCCCAGGTCTTGAGAGAAGCCAAACTGGGGCACAAGGCCGGAGACACAAGGCCGGGGGCACAAGGCCGGGGGCACAAGGCAAAAGCTCGGCGGTCTCCGAGCCCCAGCTCCGCTATTTGTGTGGTCGGGGCCAAGGAGCACAATCTGCAGGATATTTCGCTCAATATTCCTCGGGATGAGATGATCGTGGTCACTGGGCTGTCCGGGTCGGGCAAGTCTACGCTGGTGTTTGACATTGTGTATGCCGAGGGACAGCGTCGCTATATCGACAGCCTGTCGGCCTATTCGCGCCAGTTCATCAAGGTCTTGGCCAAACCGAATGTTGATCTGCTGACGGGTATTCCACCAACGGTTGCGATTGAACAGCGGATGAGCCGAGGCGGCCGAAACTCGACCGTGGCCACGGTGACCGAAATCTCGCACTATCTCAGGCTGCTCTATGCCAAGATCGGCGTGCAACACTGTGTGGTGTGCGGCCAGCCCCTGTCCGCTCAGAGCCGCAGCCAAATTTTTGAGCTGGTCCAAACCGACTTTAGCGGCCAACGGTTCACTGTTCTGGCTCCGGTTGTACGCGGCCGCAAGGGGTTTCATAAAGATGTTTTGGCCGGTGCACGCAAGCTGGGCTTTATGCAGGCCCGCATTGACGGCCAGATTGCCGAAATTCGGCCGAACATGAGTCTGGCTCGCTTTAAGGAGCACGATATTGAGATTGTGATTGGTCAGGTTGAGCTAGACCGCACGACTCAGCGGCTTGAAAGCCTGCTCCAGGACGCGCTCCGGATGGGCAATGGCGCGGTCCATATTGTGGGTAGTGAGACAGAGCGCATTTACAGCGAGAAGTTATTCTGCGTGCCATGCGGTTTGGGCTATGAGGAGCTTGACCCGCGGATGTTCTCGTTTAATAGCCGCCAGGGGGCGTGTCCCGAGTGTAGTGGCCAGGGGCTTCGGTGGGAGTTTGACCCTCAGTTGCTGGTTCCTGATGCCCACAAATCACTCCAACAGGACGCGCTCTTGCCGCTGCTCGAAGTCGGGCTGAGACGGCAGTCGGCGCGTTTACTGCGCGGCCTAAAGAAACACCGGGTGCCCCTAGATAAACCTTTTGGGCAGCTGACCGACAAACAGCGCCAGCTTGTCTTTCACGGCAATGACAAGGGCCTGCGGGGCGTGCTTGATATCCTGGGTGAGATCCTGACCGAGGGGGGCGAGACAGGTGGGGGCGGGGCCTTTTCCCTCTCACAGTTTCTCAGTCAGGTGCCGTGTTCGGGCTGTAAAGGTGCTCGGCTCAACGCTCGGGCCCGGGCCGTCCATGTCAAGGGCAAGGCCGTCTGGCAGCTTATGCAGATGTCGGTTACCGACTGTCTGCGTCATATGGCTGACCTGTCCCTGGCCGGTCGTGAGCGGCTGATTGGCGAGCCAATCCTCAAAGAGATCATACCGCGTTTGTCTTTTCTCATGGAGGTCGGCCTGTCCTACCTGGCCCTTGATCGCCGCGCTGATACCTTGTCTGGTGGTGAGGCGCAGCGGATCCGTCTGGCCGCCCAGCTTGGCTCGAACCTGCGCGGGGTGTGCTATATCCTGGATGAACCCACCATCGGCCTCCATCCGCGCGATAATGAACGCCTGCTGGCGACTCTGCGCGGCCTGCAAGAGCGGGGCAATACCGTGCTGGTGGTCGAGCACGACGAGCAAACGATTGCTAATGCTGATGTGGTGATCGACCTCGGGCCGGGAGCGGGTACGCACGGCGGAAAAGTGGTGGCAATCGGCGCTCCAAACGAGTTACGCCACAATCCCGAGTCGCTGACTGGACAATTCTTGCAGGTCGCCCATCCTCGGCTCGGTCCGCTCCGCTCGCTGGAGGACAGGCCGCGCCTCTTCATTCGGGGCGCGCGCGAGCACAACCTGCAGAATATTGATGTGGAGCTGCCGATCGGCACCTGGGTGTGCATGACGGGTGTCTCGGGCTCAGGCAAAAGCTCACTGATCCAGGAAGTGCTGGTCAAGGGCCTCAGAAAACAGATGGGCCGCTTTGTCGGCCGGACAGGCATGCACGATCGGATTGAGGGGGCTGAACCTATTGAGCGGGTAGTTGAGGTCGATCAGACGCCGATCGGGAAAACGCCGCGCTCAGTGCCGGCCTCCTACGTCGGACTGTGGGATGAGGTCCGTAAGCTCTTCTCAATGCTGCCCGAATCGCGCCTGCGGGGCTATAAGCCGGGTCGATTCTCGTTCAACGTCAAGGGCGGGCGGTGTGAAGCGTGCGCAGGCCAGGGGCGGCTGAAGATGGAGATGAGCTTTCTCCCCGAGGTGTATGTTAATTGCGAGGTGTGCGGCGGGCTACGTTACAACGAAGAGACGCTTGAGATTGCCTATAATGGTAAGAACATTGCCGATGTCCTACACATGACGATTGAAGAGGCCGCCACATTTTTCCTGGGCGTGCCCAAAGTTGCCGGCCCGCTGCGACTACTGAACGATATCGGTATGGGCTACATCACGCTGGGCCAGGCCAGCAACACCCTGTCCGGGGGAGAGGCCCAGCGCATTAAATTGGCGTACGAGCTAGCTAAAGAGTCCCGGGGCAAGACTCTGTACGTCCTGGATGAACCCACCACAGGGCTGCACTTCGCCGATATCGAGAAGCTCATCACGACTCTGCATCGCCTAGTTGACAAGGGCAATACGGTGGTCACTATTGAGCACAACCTGGACATCATCAAAGAGGCCGACTATATCATCGACCTCGGCCCGGAGGGTGGTGAGGGCGGCGGCCAGATCGTGGCCTGCGGCCCGCCCCAGGACATCGTGCGCCACAGCAAGCGCTCGCATACCGCCCGCCATCTGCGGGAGTATATGCAGGGGGCGGTCGGTTGAGAGATGGGATTATCCGACACATGGAGGTCAACATGCCACGCGGTCCAGTTGAGCAGCACATGGAGGACGCCGCCCGCACCTATTTTGTGTGTGTGACCAAGGGCGATGTTGAAGGGATTTTGGCTTTATTCGCCGACGATGCGTGGCTGATCAACCCGATGACCGGAGAAGAGGGCATCCGGGGGAAGGCGATGCTGCGAGCGTTTTATCAGCAGCTTGTTTCAAGTCTGGTGGATTACCACGCCGCTCCGACCGATATTGTGATTGAGGACAACAAGCTTATTGCACCCCTGCGCCTAGTTGGTAAGACCTCGGACGGTAAATCGATTGAGATGAATAATCTCAATTTTTGGACCTTTGAGAACGGCAAGTTCAAAACCTTGCGGATTTATATGGACACCTATCCGTACCGCCAAGCCCTGAGCCAAGCGCTGGGGGGAGGGCAATAGGGGGATGAAGAAGGGGTGGGTCCCGGTCAGACCTGTGGCTTGCGGTTTGCCCGATAGAGTTCGAGCGAGACGTTGAATGTCCCGTCCTCCAGAGCCATGGCCCGGGCTTGATGAATCGCGCCAGCCAGCGCCTCGGCATCCAGGTCCCAGGCACGGTGTAAGAGCTGTTTGGCTCCTGCCGCGGCCTTGCCACCCAATCGGAGGCAACGGTCAATCAGCGCGCCCGTTTCGGCCTCCAAGTCTCCAGGCTCAACCAGCCGTGTCAGCAGACCCCAGCGATCTGCCTCGGCGGCGCTGAAACGCTGACCTAGCAGCACAATTTCTTTGGCCTTGGCCAGCCCGATCAGCTGGGGCAGACGGTACGGCTGGCCGACATCGGGCGGCGTGCCGTATAAGACCTGGGGCAGGGCAAAAAAAGCCGAGGTTGTCGCAATCCGAAAATCGCAGGCTAACACCAGCTCCATGCCGGCCCCCAGGCACGGCCCGTGTATAGCCGCAATAGTCAGTTGCTCGACCCCCTCAAGCTTGTCAAGCGCCTGGCCCCAGGGCGCCCAGAGCGCCTGGAGGGCGTCACTGTTGTTGGGTCTGTGGGCGGCGGCCATCAGATCCATACCCGAACAAAAGCCGCGTCCCTCGGCTTTGAGAACGACGATGCGCAAACCTGGGGCGTGTTGTAGGGCGCTACACGCCTGTTTGAAGTCGGCGATGAGTTGACCATTGACGGCGTTGAGGACCGCCGGGCGGTCGAGAACCAGAAAGCCGACCCGTTCGTCGTGTTCGGCTGTCTCAAAGCGGAGTGTGTCCCATTCCATACTCTTTCTCCCCTATGCTAGGATACAACATAGCAGAGCGCTGCGGAATTTGACACGTCCGGACTGCCCTGTCTTAAAGAAACGGGCAGGCTCTGGTAAGACAGGACAGGTCGATATTGCTGCGCCGGGCACTCGCGGCCCGACCGGCGGTCGGCAAGTCTACTGACAAGGAGACATGGCGTAACTCATGGTACGACAGACACTCAGTCAACTACTCGAAAATATGACATCCGGGAGTACCGTTGCCCTGGCCCGACTGATGACTTTGGTCGAACGCGAGGGCCGAGAGGTCGGTCCCATTCTTGAGGCCATTGCTCCACAGCTCGGTCATGCTTTCACCATTGGGGTGACCGGCCCGCCGGGCGCCGGGAAATCCAGCCTGGTCGACGGCTTAACCACGCTGATGCGTGCCGCCCAAAAGACGGTCGGGGTGGTGGCGGTTGACCCGTCGAGCCCCTTTTCCGGGGGAGCACTATTGGGGGACCGCATCCGGATGGGCCAGCACTATCTGGATAAGGGCGTGTTTATTCGCAGCATGGCCACACGCGGCAGTCATGGCGGTCTCGCTCGTGCTACGCTCGATGTGATGAAACTCCTCGACGCCTTTCGGTGCGATTACGTGTTGGTCGAGACGGTGGGGGTCGGCCAAACCGAGCTCGACGTGATGCGAGCGACCGATACGGTGATCGTCACCCTGGTGCCGGAGGCTGGCGATAGCGTTCAGGTCATGAAGGCTGGGTTGATGGAAATCGCCGATATTTTTGTTGTTAATAAGGCCGACCGTGATGGGGCACAGCGCATGATGACCGATCTGACGCTGATGCTCGAACTCAAGTACAGTAACCAACCCGCCGACCAAGCCGAGGGCCCGCCGTGGCAAATTCCCGTCTTAGCCACCCAGGCGATCCATTCGATCGGGTTAGCTGAACTCGCTCAGGCGATTGAGTCCCACCATCAATTTTTAACCCACAAGGGAGAACTGGAACGCCGGCGGACCGTCCGACGGCGGGAAGAATTGCTGGCCCGGGTTGAGTACGAGGTACGGCGTCGCTTGAGCAACCAACTTGAGCTTGACCCGGCCCTCGCCCGCCTATTTGAGGAAGTTGGGTCGGGCAGGCTAGACCCCCATAGCGCATCCGAGAAGATTCTGAAGAGCGAATTTCTGAAGAATGGAGGAGAGTTATGAAAGCAGCCATTTTATACGAACTCAACGCCCCGGTCCAGGTCGAGGATGTTGATCTAGACAGCCCTAAGGCAGGCGAGGTTCGGGTCAAAATCGCGGCGAATGGCGTGTGTCATAGCGACTATTCGGTCATTCACGGGGTTCTACGTTCGCCTCTGCCGGTGGTGCTAGGTCACGAGGGGGCCGGTGTTGTTGAGGAGGTCGGACCTGGGGTGAACCTAGTCAAGGCCGGCGATCATGTCGTGTTATCGTTCGCGCCCTACTGCGGCCGCTGCTATTACTGCTCGATCGGTAGCCCGGTCCTGTGCACCAATATGCGCATGACGATGGGAAAGGGCTCCCTGTTGGATGGAACGTGCCGCTTGAAGAAGCACGGCAAAGAGATTCACCATATGGCTGGGCTGTCGAGTTTTGCCGAGTACGCCGTGGTTGATCAGACGGCGTGTATTCCAATTCCCGACAACGTTCCCCTCGATAAGGCCTGCCTAGTCGGCTGCGGGGTGATGACCGGCCTGGGAGCTGCCACCAACACAGCCAAGGTCCAACCCGGTAGCAGCGCAGTGGTCATTGGCTGCGGCGGTGTTGGCCTGAACACGATTCAGGGCTGTGTCCTGGCTGGGGCTAGCACGATCATCGCCGTTGATCTGATGGATAACAAACTCGAGTTTGCCAAAGAGTTTGGCGCAACCCATACGATTAACCCCGGCCGGGAAGAGCTCGTTAGGACAGTCCGGGGGCTGACCGAGGGACGTGGGGCTGACTATGCGTTTGAGGTCATCGGGCTGGGCAAAACGATTGAGCAGGCCTATGCGTGTACTCGCCAGGGAGGGATGACCGTTGTGGTCGGCGCCCCCTCGCGAGAAGATACGGTCACCATTCCGGCTGCAAGCCTGCTGACCGAGAAATCCATCAAGGGATCGCTGTACGGCTCGACGCGGCCCCGGGTAGACATGCCGCGGCTGATTGAGCTGTATATGAATAAGCGCATCAAGCTCGATGAGCTGGTGACCAGAACTTACTCCCTGGACGAAATTAACGACGCTATGGACGCGTTGGAAAAGGGTGAGGTGGCGCGTAGTGTGGTGGTCATGTAGCGGGCGAAGCCTGGTACATGAGACGGACGGGGTCTGCCCACTCTGTGCTGCAGCGGTGCTGCCTCGGAGACTTTTCTATAGTCCTGAATCGGCCCGTCCCGCATCTTGAACACATTCGCAAGCGGAACGCTGAGTTGGCTACTGTCCTGACGGATATCGGTCACCTGACCGCGTCGGGCTGTTGTCAGGTATCAAGTACCTGGTGCCGGATTGCTTTGATGCTGGCTAAAAAACCGGCCACGGCCTCCCGTGCCGCGTCTTTACCTCTGACCGGCTCGGCGTTGGCAAATACAAAATTTGCGGTGGAGGTCAAAAACGAGGCGAAACCGACCGGGTCCTTGCTCTTGAGAGTGTGAAAGAGTTCTCGAATCCAAATAGGGATATAGACTGGCTATCCTTGCCTATCTTGCAATCTCGCTCTCGTTCCCATTCTGACAATTTTCCCCGCGTATCGAAACAGCTCTCTTTTCCGTTGTAAAGCCCCTGTTGTCCTGCTAGACAGGGATGACGTTTGGGCTAATGAAGCGAAACGCCTTGGCCCTATGAGGAGCATATGTATGAACAAGCGCATCTATTTGAACGCCTTTCACATGAACTGCGTTGTTCATCAGTCGCCAGGACTGTGGATCCGCGAAGATGATAACATGGTCAATTATACCGACCTCAATCAGTGGGTGGAACTGGCCAAACTGCTGGAACGGGGAAGGTTTGACGCGCTGTTCTTGGCCGATGTAGTCGGGGTGTACGATGTGTTTCGCGGCAACCGGGAAGCGGCCGTATCCGAAGCTGCCCAGATACCGGTCAACGATCCCATGCTGTTAATCCCCGCCATGGCGCAGGCGACTCAACATCTGGGCTTTGGTTTCACCAGTTCCATATTGCAATATCCCCCGTTTACCTTTGCCCGGCTCATCTCGACCCTTGACCATCTCACCAAAGGGCGCATTGCCTGGAATATTGTGACCTCGTACCTCGAAAGCGCGGGTCGAAACTATGGGCAGACGGGGTTGCCTGAGCATGACGAACGCTACGCCATAGCCGATGAGTACTGCGACGTGTGTTACAAGCTGTGGGAGACGAGCTGGGAGGACGACGCGGTCGTCAAAGACCGAGCACGAGGCATCTACGCCGATCCAGCCAAAGTGCATGAGGTCAAGCATGACGGCCGCTATTACCGCGTGCACGGCTGCCACTTGTCCGAACCTTCTCCGCAACGGACCCCGGTTCTCTTCCAGGCCGGGGCGTCGTCACGTGGGCGCGAGTTTGCCGCCCGCCATGCCGAATGTGTATTCGTACTTGGCTCAAAGCCCGAGGTGGATGGACAGTACATTCGGGATATCCGTCGGCTTGCTCATCAGCAGGGGAGAAATCCCGAAGAGATTCTGTGTTTTGCGTATGTGAAGGTTATCACTGGTGAGACAGAAGCCGTGGCGAAGCGCAAGTACGAGGAATATTTTGAACAGTGTCGGTACGATGGAGGATTGGCACTACTGAGTGGCTGGAGTGGGATTGACTTTGGACAGTTTGAGCCAGATCAGCCGCTGGAATATATTGAGACCAACGCCATCCGCACGCTCGTCCACAGCTTTACCGAGGGCGATCCAAGTCGTCAATGGACCATGCGCGATTTGGCCCGCTACGTTGGCATTGGGGGAGCTGGGCCGGTATTGGTCGGTCCGCCAGAACACATTGCCGATCAGTTTGAGGACTGGATTGCGGCTGGCGTTGACGGGTTCAACCTCGCCTATACGACAACCCCAGGTTCGTTTGAAGAGTTTATCGACGGTGTTGTTCCTGTACTCCAAAAGCGTGGCCGCATACAACAGGAATATGCACCCGGAACATTACGGGAAAAACTCTATGGAAGCGGCCGTACCCGACTCCTTGACCCACATCCGGCTGCCCAGCACCGGTATCTGGGAGCCGCTACCCCTGTGTCACCAGACCAGCTCAGGTGTGAGCGAGACGCTCACTGACCACCTCCTCCTCTCTCTGAGGGGCTGCATTATATTGATCGCTTCTAGTGGGGTCGAACCGTCTTGAGCGACCGGGCTTTTGCGCCCCACCTCTTTACTCTTGACGCAGAAGCGTTTATCTTCCGGCGGTGCACGGGAGTAGCGAGGTTCACCCGACTGTCCGTATTTTTACACCCCAGGAGAGGTCTGTTATGAGGGAGGGAATCATTGATGGGCACGCTTGCTAACGTTTCGCCTGCTTTAGGCATCATCGGTCTGGTGGTCGCATTTCTGATCTACCGCTCGGTCGCCAGCCGCTCGGCTGGCAGCGAGCGGATGCGGGAGATTTCGGGCTACATTTATGAAGGTGCGATGGCCTTTCTCAAGCGCGAATATCAGATTTTGAGTATCTTTGTGATTGTGGTTTTTCTGCTGCTGATATGGGCTGTTGCCTGGCAAACCGGGGTTGCCTTTCTGACCGGGGCGATCTTTTCTGTCCTGGCCGGACTTTTTGGCATGCAGTCCGCCACCAAGGCCAACGTTCGGACGTCTGAGGCGGCCCGAGCAGAAGGTCAAGCTGCGGCTCTGTTGACTGCCTTTGACGGTGGTGCGGTGATGGGCCTGGCGGTGGCCAGCCTAGGCCTGCTTGGCGTGGGCATCTTCCTCGGTGTGTTCTCCGATCCTGCGACCTCACGCTACATCAGCGGTTTTGCGATGGGAGCGAGCTCAATTGCGCTCTTTGCCCGGGTCGGCGGTGGGATTTATACCAAGGCGGCTGACGTTGGCAGTGACCTCGTTGGAAAAGTCGAGGCTGGCATCCCCGAAGATGATCCGCGCAACCCTGGTGTAATTGCTGATAACGTCGGTGATAACGTCGGTGATGTGGCCGGTATGGGAGCGGATATTTTTGAGTCGTATGTGGGCTCCATCATCGCCACAATCGCCATTGGTGCCACCGTGATAGCGGGGAGCGACAACTGGCACAAACTGGGGGGGGACGTCGTTGAAGACGCCATTCTCCGTAGTGCCCTGATGGCTTTGCCTCTCAGCATGGCGGCAATCGGCCTGCTGGCGTCGTTTCTGGGCATTGCTTCAATGCGGGGCCTCAAGAGTATCGGCCCTCAGGCTGCCCTGCGCTATGCCGGCTGGATTGCGGCTGGCGCGTTTCTGATCGTCGCCTTTGTCTTAATCGTTATCTCTCCGGTCAAGACCGGCATCTTCTGGGCACTGGCCGCCGGCTGCCTTGTCGGCATTGGCATCGGCCTGATCACCGAGTACTATACCTCAGCCGGCCCGGTCGAGCGGATCGCCGAAGCTAGCAAAACGGGCTATGCCACCAACATCATTCACGGTATGGCGGTTGGCCTCGAAAGCTGCGCTCTGCCCGTGCTGGGTATCTGCGTGGCGATCTTCATCGCCAACTATTTTGCTGGCCTGTACGGCATCGGCATTGCCGGGGTCGGTATGCTGGCTACCGTCGGTATAACTATGACGGTGGATGCCTACGGCCCGGTCGCCGATAATGCCGGGGGGATTTCAGAGATGGCCGAACTCGGGCCTGAGGTGCGTAAAATTACCGATGGTCTCGACGCCCTTGGCAACACCACTGCGGCAATGGGCAAGGGTTTCGCGATCGGCTCGGCGGCTCTGACCGCCCTCGCCCTCTTTTCAGCTTTCACCCAGGCCGTTGATCAAAATAGGATCGCCGCTGGTATGGAACCGCTGCGAATCATTGTCACCGACCCTATTGTGGTCATCGGCCTGTTGCTGGGCGGCATCCTCCCGTTCTTTATCGGCGCTCTGACCATGACCGCGGTGGGCCGTGCGGCAAGCCAGATGGTGGATGAGATCCGCCGGCAGTTCCGTGAGATTCCAGGGTTGCTGGAGGGCAAACAGGGAGCCCGGCCCGACGCGGCTAGGTGCGTTGATATTTCCACCGCGGCCGCCCTCAAAGAAATGATCGTGCCCGGTCTAACCGCGGTCGTTGCCCCGGTCGTTGTAGGCTTAGGGCTGGGTGCGGCGGCGCTGGGCGGTATGCTGGCCGGAGCGACCGTCACCGGCGTGTTGCTGGCGTTGCTCATGGCCAACGCCGGTGGCGCGTGGGACAATGCCAAAAAGGCCATTGAAAACGGGAACATCCCGGGCGAGGCCAAAGGCGGCGAGGCCCATAAAGCGGCCGTTGTCGGCGACACCGTCGGCGACCCTTTCAAGGACACCTCCGGCCCCTCGCTCAACATCCTGATCAAACTGATGTCCATCGTGGCGCTGGTGATTGCACCGCTCTTGGTCTAGCAGTCCTCTCTCTGTGTCGGTTTTAAGGGCGGGTCTTGGACCTGCCCTTTTTTTAGCTTGAAAGCCGCGGCGAACACGAACTCGGCGCGCCCGCGGGGGTGATGCGAGGACAGGGGAGGAAACGATTGGTAGACCAGTTCGCCTCTCCCTCTTTCACCCTTCAAAGGGCACGGCTAGTGCTTTTTGTTCTTGTTAGGACTGTTGAAAATGATTGCTTCCAAATTCCGAGAGATTTTCACCTCCGCTAGAATCAGATCAATCAAGTGCTGACGCTCGTCGTCTGAAAGTTTGAAAGCCTTCCAGGACAGCACAAAATCAAAGCAAAGTCCCGTGCCGAAAGCGTCGTCCCAGCAGGGGAGAGCAATCTCCTACCAGAATCCCGTAAGCGTGGGACTGTCTTATGCGTGAGCGCCTTGCGGCTGTCAGTACTCGTAGATGGTGACCGAGTCCCCCCCTTTTCCCCTTTGAGCCTCGATTTTAGCTTTAATGACCACTCGAGGTTTCCGGTCCTGATTCGTCACTTGCTCAGAGATGAGTCAGTCGGTCTGGCAAGAAATATCGTTGCCGTTTTCAACTCGTGGTCCGTATAGCTCAATATCCCGCGCCTATAGGCGAGCTTTTTCTGATCGGTAACCGATGAGTTTTGGCATCTCTTCTGGGTCAATGGCTCTCTCTGAACTACGTGGACGATTGAGTGGACCCCCCCCTTCTCTTTTCTTTCATTGCTGGACTTCTGCTGCAAGTAAGCCTCAGTAAGCTGCGTTCCGTTGATCCGACACCCCCGCCGCCGTCACATGGCATCCCGCTTGATCCGCCCCTGCTCGTCGGCCGTCCAGGCCGGTAGGACGAGAGCGGCTGGCACTTCAAGCAGGGTGAGCCGCTTTCTGCCTTTTGGCCCGGTGCCCTGACTGATGTCGAGTCGCCGCACTTGCGGGAAAACCTCGTCGGGACTGATTGCTCCCTCGTTATTTCGTCGGTCGAGTTGGCGCAGACGCTCCCATTCTTTCTCCCATGCCAGGATGTAATATGGCTCAGTCGGGGTCGTTGAGGGCGAGTAAAACGGGATGTGCCGGTCGGCGTAGAACAGGGCTCCGCTGTCAAAGCAGCGGTAGAAGAACAGCGGCCGCGCACCGACCTGTGAAGCGATACGGTCCATGAACGGCCGGTAGGTCCGGGCCGTAGCAATCGTCGGCTGAATAACGTGGTTTACAAGCAAAAACATGCTTGTTGTAAAGACCGCTAGTGCCCCGAACACCGCTTCCCAGGTGCGGCGGCGCAAACCTAACACTAGTCCGGTCATTGCTCCGCCAACGCCCACCATCCAGGCGCCGAAGGCCAAGGGATGAGACGCCACGACTCCGCTGAACAGCGGCAGATTACTCTGATCCTTGGGGTGTAGCAGAGGTCGGATCAGGGCGAACGGGTCCAGGCCGCCGGCTTCGGCCACTACTCCGATCACTGCGATAACAATGACGGCGGCGCTTGCATAACCGCCTCCCCGCAAAAGTCGATTAAATCCCCGTGGTAGCTCGACCTCGTCTCGGCGCAGTGCTTGCCACCATGCTCCGAGCAGCAGGGCCGCGGCCGGATACAACGGTAAGATGTACACGCTGCGTTTACTGCTAGAGGCCGAATAGAACACAAACACGACCGTAAACCAAACAAGTGGGAACAGGAGCTGTTGCTGTGCCCAGCGGCCGCGAGACCGATATAGAAAATAGACCAGCGGCGGGAAGAAAAAGCTCCACGGGGCCATACCCATGAAGAAGTTGGGGATAAAATAGTAGAAGGGATGAACGTGTCCGGCACCGGCCGATCCGCTGGAGATAAACCGCAGCAGGTTCTCTTTCAGAATCTGCTTTTCAAAAAACGCCTCGCCGCCCTGCCACAGCGCCAGTCCATACCACGCGCCGGCCACACACAGGTACAGCAACCCACCGCTGAATAGATGCATGCGGTGCAGAAATCCGAGCTCTCGGCGGAGCAACAAAAATCCTCCCACGATCAGTCCTGGCAGCACGCCCCCGACCGGCCCTTTAGCCAGGGTTGCCAGGCCGGCCAGGCCAAAGAAACCAAGCGCATGAGTCCAGCCGAAACGCCGAGTGCGGTAGCCCGACCAAAAGGTCAACAGAGCGGCGACCATGAAAAACGTCAGTGTCATATCGACCCGGGCTGTGGTTGCGGCGCGGACCCATTCAAAACTCGTTGCCAGGCACAGACCGGCGAGCAGTCCGGCCTCGACTCCCCACACCGCGACTGCCGTTCGGTAGGTCAGAACTACGCCCAACAGGGCGAGTAGAGCCGATGGGAGACGGATCGCAAATTCGTTCAGCGCTCCCTGAAGGTGGGCCGTGAGCGCGCCGAGCCAGTGAAAGAGCGGCGGTTTTGAGGGAATTATATGGCCGTTGCGTAGGGGTAAGATCCATTCCCCGTGGGTATAGATCTCCCACACCACAGTGGCTTCTCGGGGTTGGCCTTTGGTATAAAAAGGCAGATCGCCCAGTCCCCAGACGTACAGGCCGAGGCACAGGCAAACGAGACCGATAGCGGCGGGCAGGGGGCGCACGGGTCTCAATTCTTAGTCCGACGAACCGGACGACGTGTCCGATTTTGCCGGCAACAGCGTAACCAGAGCTAAACGATGCTTTTTATCCGGCCCTCTGCCATGACTCGTGACCAGATGCGCGAGTCGAGGCGATTCAGTCGGTGGCAGTCGGTGCCAGTCTTCCTCGCGCATAAGCAAATACAGCTGTGAGTCGCCATTTGTCGCCAGGTGAGCTAAATCCTGGGTGTAGGATGGGATGCGCCGGTCGGCATAAAAATTTGCGCCGTAGTCATAGGCCTTTTTATAGAAGTACAGCGGCGCGTTTTGCACGGTTGAACGGGCTCCCAGCATAAACGGTTTATACGTTCGCTCTTTGGCTAAAATCGGATGAAAGAGCGCGTTGGTAAAATACAGCGAGGAGGACACGAGAACGGTCAGAGCGGCAAACACCCACATCCACTGCTTCCGCTTGAAGCCCACAAAATACCAGCCTAGAGCAAACGCCAGTATACTCAGCCACACCATAACGACCAGGACATGGCTCTGTAAGCCCTGGGCCACCAGGGGCAGATTGGCCTGATCGCGGGGATGTAAAAAGGGCAAGACAAGATGGGCGAGATCAATCCCGGCTCCGTGGGCGAGGAGGCCCAAGACAATGGCCGCAAATCCGCCTCCCAGTAGCACAGCCGACGCATGGGTGAGACGTTTGACAGTGGGCGAGAAGGCCACCGCCCGATCTATCAATTCTTGCCACCACACCCCCAGCAAGAGGGCCAGAGCCGGGTACAGGGGCAGGGTGTAATTGCTCCGCTTGCCGGAAGCCAGGCTAAAGAACAGCAGTTCAACCCCACACCAGATAATCAGATAGCGACGCTGAGCGTCGTCCCGGCTGTGGGAGTGGTACAGAGCGCAGATCAGGGCCGGAAAAAATAGACTCCATGGCAACATACCGGCGCATAAGGTCGGTATATAGTAATAAAAAGAGTGATCCCGGCTCGGCCCACCCTGCTCGCTGGCAAAGAAGCGAAAGATGTTCTCATCCAGAATTTGGCGTGAGATGAACTCTCCGCCACCCTCGGATATGGCGAGTACGTACCACGACGCCGCAATCAGAAGTGTGACCAGCGGCCCACCCAGAATCTTCATCCGCCGGAGGAATTGTAGGTCTCGGCGATCGGCCAGAAAGGCCACAATAACCAGGCTCGGCAGCAGGAACCCCAACGGCCCTTTGGCCAAAGTTGCCAGCCCCAGGCTTATATAAAACAAATATGCCGTGCCACGCCGGGTTGCGCGTTGTTGCCACAGGTGAAAAAAGCTCAACATAGCCACGGTCAGGAAAAGGACCAGCAACATGTCACTCCGGGCATGAATAGCCCAGCGCGCCCACTCCGGTGAGGTGGCCAGTATAAGCGCGCCAAACAGCCCTACCCGCCAGCTCCACAACGCTTGACCAAAGAAAAAAGTCAGCACCACCGTAGCAGTGGCGGCAAAGGCCGAGGGCGCCCGCACGGCAAACTCACTGACCTGACCGCTGAGCAGCGAGAGACCAGCCCCAAGCCAGTGGAACAGCGGTGGTTTGAGCGGCATCTCGGTGCCGTTACGCCTAGGCAGAATCCAGCCGCCGTCGTTGACGATCTCCCAGACTATCAGCGCCTCTTTCGACTCTTCGTAGTTGTAAAACGGGATGCGCCCTAATTCCCAGAAATAGAGCAAGGAACACAGAAACAGAAGTCCGCCAACCGTTCGTCTGCTCCGCTGCGCTTCAAACATGCCTCACCTCGCCGCCCGCTCAGGCGTGAGCCGCTCCCAGAACTATCCCAGGTGGCAAGACCACCGGCTCGGCTGGGGTGTTGCTAGGGCGATTGAGCGAGCGTCTAACCCAGATCTCAGCGTGATTCCTCACGTTTCAGCACCCGGTATGCTGTGAGGAGTTGATCGACCCGTTCTTGCTCGGAAGAGTAGCGTTTCAGACCGAGAAAAAGTTTGACCAACTCATCCTCCCCTGCTTCTTCCGCCGGCTGCAGCACTTTGAGTAACTCATCCACCAGGTTTGGGAATTTTTCGCTCGGAATGTAATAGTGGGCCCAACCAAACTCGCAGTGACGATGTAGAATCTTCGCAATCATCTTCTCCAGCGAGTCCCGTCCTGCCATGAAACCAAATCCTCCTTACACGCTTCACGCCGAGGTCGCTTCTGCGTCCTCGCCTCTCGGGGCGCCGCCACCTTAATGCCTCCACCGGTTGGAGTCAAGATAAAAGCCGGGCGCCGGCTAGGGGCCTCTTGCCGTAGTCGGCGGTTTTTGTCACAACCGCCGACCATGGCCAGAAAATTCGCTTCTCCGCTGCCGGGTCGTATTCATCCGGCGACTGTTCGGGCGCTGCAACAGCGGCTCATAGCCTGGTACCGTCAACACGGCCGCGATCTGCCATGGCGTCGTACCCGTGACCCGTATGCGATTCTGGTCTCTGAAGTGATGCTGCAACAGACGCAGGTGCAGCGTGCCCTGCTGTACTACGAAAAATTCCTGTCTCGCTACCCGACTGTAGAGGACTTGGCCGGAGCTGCTGAGCCCGAGGTACGTGAAACGTGGCATGGACTAGGCTACTATGCCCGCGTCCGCAACCTGCAAGCGACGAGCCAAAAAATCGTCGCCGATCATGACGGACGCTTTCCTGACACGCCCGAGGAACTGCAAAAACTGCCCGGTATCGGGCCTTATACGGCTGGGGCCGTATCAAGCTTTGCCTTTCATCGCCACGCTGCTATCCTCGACACCAACGCCGCCCGTGTGCTGAGCCGCTTCTTTGCTCTGCCCAAGGAGCAACAAACGACCCGCTTGCTGTGGGCGGTGGCCCGTCACGTCACCCCGGTCGGGCGGGCGCACGTCTTCAATCAGGCGATTATGGACGTTGGCGCAACTATCTGTACGGCGCGGGGCCCGCGCTGCTCGGCGTGTCCGTTGCGACCGGTGTGTCGGACGGTTCGGCGAGAAAAAAAAGCGGCAAGAAAAGTCGGCTGAGCCCGTCCGGCAGGTACGGGTCAGACCTGTATTTGACGATCATGGGTCAGTGGCCTATAGTGAGGTTCCGCAAGTACAGTTCCCCAGAAATTTGATCTGTCACCCGAATATGGCTTGAGTGTGGAAGTTGTTGCTCTCATTCCGGCACGCTACGGCTCTACGCGTTTTCCGGGAAAACCGCTGGCTCCGCTGCGTGGCAAACCGATGATTCAGCACGTCTACCAACAGACCTGCCAGGTGCCGGGTGTGGACCAAGTTATGGTGGCGACCGATGATGAACGTATTGCCGAGGCGGTGCGGGCGGTCGGCGGCCAGGTGGCAATGACCCGGCCCGATCATCCGACTGGTACAGACCGCCTGGCCGCGGTCGCCGAGGGTCTTGCGGCTGACATTATTGTCAACGTTCAGGGTGACCTCCCCTTTTTTCCGCCGGACATGGTCGACGATGCGGTGACCGCCCTCAAAGACAGTCCAACCACGGCGATGGCGACGGTCAAGACGCCGATTCGTAGCCGTGAAGAGTGGCAGAATCCCAATGTGGTGAAAGTGGTGACCGACCGGGACGGATTTGCCGTATATTTTTCGCGCAGCCCGATTCCGTTCTATCGCCAGCCACCAGCTCCAGACCACGTGTGGGGCTTCCGCCACGTTGGGCTGTACGTCTATCGTCGAGACTTCCTGTTGACTTTTAGCAGGCTCGCGCCAACCCCCTTGGAGGAGGCCGAAAAGCTTGAACAGCTTCGGGCTTTGGAGTGGGGCTATAAAATTCGGGTGACGAAAACGGAGCAACCGACGGTCGAGGTTGACACACCGCTTGACTTACGTCGCGCAGAGGAGATGTTGCCATGACGACTGTTGGGAGAGAAGGGCGTAAGACAAAATTCATCTTTGTCACCGGAGGGGTTGTTTCGTCCTTGGGTAAGGGCTTGGCCGCGGCTTCGCTGGGCGGCCTATTAGAAGGCCGGGGTCTGAAGGTCACCTTGCTGAAGATGGACCCGTATATCAACGTCGATCCCGGTACCATGAACCCCTTTCAGCACGGGGAAGTCTTTGTGACCGATGACGGGGCCGAGACCGACCTCGACCTAGGACACTATGAGCGCTATGTTTCGACCTCGCTCGGTCGTCAAAACAGTTTTACCACCGGTCAGGTTTACGACACGGTCATTGCTCGGGAACGTCGCGGTGATTATCTCGGGGGCACGGTCCAGGTCATTCCACATGTTACAGATGAGATCAAACGGCGTATCCTCAATGCCGCCAAAGGCTTTGACGTTGCCATCTGCGAGGTGGGTGGGACGGTTGGAGATATTGAGAGTCTACCGTTTCTTGAGGCGATCCGCCAGTTTCGCTGGGACTGGGGACGCGAACACGTCTTATACCTCCACCTGACCCTGGTGCCTTTTATCTCGGCGGCCGGGGAACTCAAGACCAAACCTACCCAACACAGCGTCAAAGAGCTGACCAGTATGGGGATTCAGCCCGATGTCTTGCTGTGTCGGACGGATCGGTACTTAGACCACAAGGTCAAAGCGAAGATTGCCCATTTCTGCAATGTGGACGAGCATGCGGTGATTACGGCTAAAGACGTGGGTTGTATCTACGAGGTCCCGCTGGTCTTTTATCAAGAGGGGCTCGACCAGTGCGTGGTCGATAAGTTGAATATGTGGACCGGCACCCCAGACCTAAGCCGCTGGGAAAAAATCGTCCGGACTTTTCAGCAGCCGCGAGATCGGGTGCGGATCGCCATGATCGGCAAATACGTCAACCTGATTGACTCATATAAGAGCCTGAACGAAGCCTTGGCGCACGGCGGCTTTGCCAATGAGTGTCGGGTCGAGGTTGACCATATCGACTCTGAACAGATTGAAGCCGGCAAGTTTCCGGACGCGCTGAGCCAGGCCGACGGTATTCTTGTCCCAATGGGCTTTGGCCAGCGCGGTACAGAGGGCAAGATTGCGGCTGTGCGCCACGCTCGTGAAGAAGGGGTCCCATTTTTAGGCATCTGTTTTGGGATGCAAATGGCGGTAATTGAGTTCAGCCGTAATGTCTGTGGTCTGGACAAGGCCAACTCGGCCGAGATTGATCCGGACACCCCCCATCCGGTCATCGCCCTCATGGCACAACAGCACGAAGTCCAGGAAAAAGGCGGCACGATGCGCCTAGGTGCCTACCCCTGCACCATCCTGGACAGCAGTCTAGCCGCCAAAGTCTACGGCAAAAAGCGTATCTTCGAGCGTCATCGCCACCGCTATGAATTTAATAACGCTTATCGCCGTCAGTTAAGCCAGAAAGGCCTAACCTTTAGCGGCGTGTCGCCCGATCAGAGCCTGGTCGAAATCGTCGAGCTACGCGACCACCCGTGGTTTATCGGCGTCCAGTTCCACCCTGAGTTCAAATCGCGCCCGTTTGACTGCCATCCGTTGTTCAGAGGCTTTATTCGGGCGGCCCTGCAGCACCGGGCCAGCTATGGCTCAGTCCCCCTGCTGCAGGCTCCATGCGGTTCATCCTCTCTGTCTGCTCCAAAGGTCAGGATGAGCCACATTCACGGAGGGGAAGGGTGAGCCCCAGGCGCATGATCCGCGAGTCTAGCCCAGCCCCCGTCTCAATTGGCCCCCTGGTCTGTGGTCAGGGGCGTCCGTTTGTCCTCATAGCCGGCCCGTGCGTCATTGAGAGCCGAGATTCCGCTCTCTACCACGCCCAAGCTCTCAAAGTTCTGACCGATCGTCTCCACATCCCGTTGGTCTATAAATCCTCGTACGATAAGGCCAATCGGACCTCGGTGGAATCCTTCCGGGGACCGGGCCAGGACGAGGGGCTGCGTATACTGGCCAGCGTGAAATGCGAGCTAGAGGTACCGATTCTGACCGATGTCCATACTGCCCAAGAGGTCCGGGCAGCGGCCGAAGTAGCCGATATTGTGCAGATTCCGGCCTTTCTGTGTCGCCAGACAGATCTGCTTGTGGCGGCCGGCCAGAGTGGCCGAGTGGTCAATATCAAGAAGGGGCAGTTTCTCGCTCCGACCGATATTGCTTATGCGGCCCAAAAAGTTGCCTCAACCGGCAATCGGCACATTCTGCTGACCGAACGGGGGAGCAGTTTTGGCTATAATTATCTGGTCTCAGACTTCCGTTCGCTGCCAATCATGGCCCGCAGCGGCTACCCCGTGGTGTATGATGCTACCCACAGCGTTCAGCTGCCCGGAGGACAGGGCACGAGTTCGGGCGGTCAGCGAGAATTCATCGCTCCTTTGGCCCGGGCGGCTGTGGCCGTAGGTATTGACGGTCTGTTCATGGAGGTTCACCAAAACCCGGACCAGGCCCGCAGCGACAGCACGAGCGTTTTTCCCCTGGATCGCCTTGAGTCTCTGTTACAGACTTTGCAGAGCCTCGACCGACTAGTGAAAGCCTAGAGAAGATCCCGGTCGAGATCTCATCCGCTCGGATGGGGGCGGGGCGACTACCCTTTGCCCGGCTCAGCAGAGGTGGTATGCTGCTCGTCTAGGTGATTTCTCAATGAGTCGAAATCAGGTACGTTTTGTTATCGGTCTTGTTATTGTGTGTCTCCTGGGCGGGCTTGGCTACCGCTTAGGTGCGGGGCTGTGGCTCCAGCGTCAGGGCGACCAAGAACTCCCAGCTTTCACCTCAGCCGATGCGGACCAACGGATGCAGAATTTCCAGCGGATCAAGATGCGCGGGGGGAAAAAAATCTGGGAAATAGCCGCTACCCAGGCGCGTTTCTTTGAGGACCGCAGAGAGCTGCTTGTCGATTCCCCGGCTATAGCTCTGTACCTTGACAGCGGTGAAGTTTTCGCCCTGCAGTGTCAAGAAGGCAGGGTCTACCTCGACGAGAGCGTGCAAGAGATTGTCCTTATGAAGCTGAGGGGCGACATAGAAATGCAGATTGGCGAGCTTTCTCTCAAAACCCAAACCGCGCTGTACGACAGCGCTCAGAATACGATCTCGGCGCCGGATACGGTTCACATTGTTGGCCAGGGTCTGTACATTGAAGCCCTCGGCTACCAGGTAGCGATGAACGAGAAGCAGATTACCCTCCACGCGAAAGTCCATACTACACTCGCCAGGGAAGAGGGCTGATGGATCCATTTGGGTGCCCTTGGCACCCCTTATCCCGTTCCGTCTGGACCGCCCGAATGCTGGTGTCGGCCAGCCTGACCCTTCTCCTCCTGGGTGGCCAACCTGGCAGCAGCGCCGGACAGACCAACGACGCCGCCCAGAACTCCCGCTCACAGTCAAGGGCGGACCAAAGCCTAGTCGATTCCCTGTCTTTCGTCGACCTCCATCAGCCTATCGACATCCGCTCGCACAGTCTTGAGTTTTTATATACCGAAAAACGGGTACGTTATAAGGATAAGGTGGTGGCCACCCAGGGCGAGGTGACCCTGACCTGTAATCTGCTAACGATCACCTATGAAGAGCTAGCTCGGTCAAACGGTACGCCGCCCTCCTCATCCGCCCAACAGCGCCTCAAAGAGGTTATTGCCGAGGGCGACGTTAGAGTGCAGTCGGCAAACAACTACGCAACCGGAAAAAGGCTGGTCTTTGATCAGAACAAACGGACGGTTATCCTAAGCGGCAACGCCGTCATGCACGAGGGTGTCAACCACGTCAGCGGTGACCGGGTCATTGTCTATCTTGACGAACGGCGGAGTGTGGTCGAAGGCCGGGCACGCATGCGGCTCATTCCACAGTCAAACAACACAGAAGGGACCATATCTCAGTGAGCGCGGAGCCACTCTTGCGCGGCGAAGGATTGTATAAGGCTTACGCCAAACGGCCCGTGCTGCGTAATGTCACGATTGAGGTCAGGGGTGGTGAGGTGGTCGGCCTGTTGGGGCCGAACGGAGCGGGAAAAACTACCACGTTTTCCATCATCGTCGGCATCATTCGTCCCGATCAGGGCCGCGTGCGCTTCAACGACCAAGACTTTACGTTTTTACCCATGCATCAACGCGCGCGCAGAGGTGTGACGTATTTGCCCCAAGAGCCGTCGGTCTTTCGCAAGCTGACGGTTGAGGAGAATCTGCTGGCTATTCTTGAGACCCTGGACTTGACAAAAAGTCAGCGTCAGGAACGCCTCGAACAGCTGCTGGCCGACCTACGTATCAGCCATCTGGCCAAAAATCGGGCCGATTCGCTGTCGGGTGGAGAGCGACGACGGGTCGAAATCTCGCGCGCCCTGGTCATGGCCCCGACCTTTATGCTGCTAGATGAGCCTTTTGCCGGGATTGATCCTCTGTCGGTCGTCGATATTCAGGATATTATTGTCCAGTTACGGACGCGCGGTATCGGTGTGCTCGTGACCGACCACAATGTTCGCGAAACACTGAGTATTTGTGATCGTGCCTATATCCTGAGTGACGGCCAGGTTTTTGAAGAAGGCACGCCCGCACAGCTGACAACTAGCACCCGCGCTCGACAGGTATATTTGGGTGAGCGCTTTCGGTTATGAGATCCCTCGCCACCACACAGAAGCGGCCGAGGAAGACGTGCCCATGGCCTTAGAAGCCCGACTTCAACAAAAACTCCAGCAAAAATTGGTTATCACGCCCCAGTTGCAGCAGGCCATCAAGATTTTGCAGCTGCCGCGAGACGAGTTGGACGTCCTGATTCATGACGAACTCGACCAAAACCCGGTGCTGGGAGTCGAGACCGTTGAAGCGGCCAGTGAGCAAGAGGCCGCGTTGCTTGACGGCCCACCCACCGCTGCCCAGGAGTCGGTCCAAGAGAAAAACGCCGAAGAGGAAATTGATTGGCATACCTATCTGGAGAGCTATCACAACGATTGGCCGTCCCTGCCGCCTTCCGGTGGTGAGGAGGTGGACGAGGAACGGCCGAGTCTGATTGAGAATTATCCCAACCGTCCCGAATCTTTAGAACAGTACCTCTTAGATCAGCTGCGCTTTCATAACCTGGGTCCTGAGGAACAGCACATTGCCTCGTTAATCCTTGGTGAGCTCAATATTGACGGCTATTTGCAGACACCGCTCTCCGACATTGCCGCAAAAAGTTCCTCCGACCCAGCCCAGGTCAAACGGGTTTTGAGGCTCATCCAGACCTGTGATCCTCCTGGGGTTGGGTCTCGCGACCTGCGCGAGTGTCTGCTCTTCCAGCTACGTTTGCACCAGGGCGAAGCGGAGGTCGATGATTCTCCTGTCTTCAGTCTGGCCCTCCGCATCGTCGACACCCATCTCGGCCTGCTCGAAGATCGGCCTAATGAGCGGCTGGCCAAAGCGCTGGAGGTGAGCGCTGAACAGGTGGAGGGCGCGATCCGTCTGATTGCGAGCCTGGAGCCCAAGCCGGGCCGTAACTTCGGCGAGGGGGACGTCAGCTATATTACCCCGGATGTGTACGTCCACAAGGTTAGCGATGAGTATGTGGTCACGCTCAATGATGACGGCCTGCCGCGGCTCAAGGTGAACGCCTCCTACCGTCGCTTTCTGAACAGTCCGAACGGTGTTGCCAAAGAGTATGTACGAGGGAAATTGCGCGCCGCGGCCTGGCTGATTAAGAGCATCCACCAACGTCAGCGTACCCTGCTGCTGGTCGCCCAGAGCATCGTCAAGTTTCAAAAGGATTTTCTGACCTACGGAGTATCTCGCATGCGCCCCCTGGTATTGCACGATGTGGCGGACGAGATCGGGATTCATGAGTCAACTGTCAGCCGCGCGATTGCCAATAAGTATATTGCCACTCCGCGTGGCATTAAGGCGCTCAAGAATTTTTTCACCACCGGTCTGAGGGGTAGCCACGGCCAGGACCTTGCGGCCGATAGCGTCAGAGAACGCATCCGCCAAATGATCCAGGCCGAAGACAGTGACCAGCCGCTGAGCGATGACAAACTTGCCCGCCGGCTGGCGGCCGAGAATATCACTATCGCGCGCCGCACGGTGGCCAAATATCGTGGGGCGCTCAATATTCTGCCGTCATCAAAACGCAAGAAACTACGCTAGAGCACGGACAGGGCTAAACAACACAAGGACGGAATCTCATGCGTGTGGTCGATATCCTGAATCAAGAGCTTGTTGTTCCCCAGCTGCACAGTACGACTAAGACCGATGTTCTCCACGAGCTCTCCCAGCATTTGGCCGCCCACTATCCTTATATTAATGCCCAGACTCTAGTGACGGTCCTCCTTGAGCGAGAACGGCTAGGCACGACGGCCATCGGCGATGGAATCGCCATCCCCCACGGCAAGCTGCCCGGACTCAAAGATGTCGCGGCCGTCTTTGGCCGCAGTCAGTCGGGGATTGATTGTCAATCGTTGGACGGGGCCCCGACCCAGCTGTTTTTCTTACTTGTTGCGCCCGAAGACTCGGCTGGCGTTCATCTCAAAGCCCTGGCCCGGGTGTCTCGCCTGCTCAAGAAGGCGGATTTTCGGAAAGACCTGTTGTACGGTGAGAGCCAGGCCGATCTGTTCCGGCTGATCGCCCAAAGGGATGCCCAGCTGTGAGCACGTCCCCTCCACCTAGTCCGCCATCAGTGACGCTTATGCACGTCCTGATCGTGACTGGTTTGTCCGGCTCGGGGAAGAGCACGGCGATTCACGCCCTGGAAGACCTGGGGTTTTATTGTATCGATAATCTGCCGGTGACCCTCATCCCCCAATTTCTGAACCTGTGCGAGAACAGCCATCAGCCTATTGGTCGGGTTGGTCTGGGTATTGATGTCCGCGAGCGGGTCTCGTTGAATGAATATCCCGCCGTGTTGGCCGACTTAGGTCGCCATGGTAGGCAGCTTGACATTGTCTACCTTGAGGCGGCCGACGAGATCGTCATCCGCCGTTTTAGCGAAACGCGTCGCCCCCATCCGGCCGCTGATAAGGGGAGCATTCTCTCGGGTATTCGGATTGAGCGCCAGCGTCTGTCTGGCCTGCGGGCGTTGGCCGATCAGGTGCTCGATACCTCAGCCCTGACCGTCCACGAGCTGCGTCAACACATCCGTCAAATTGTAGACCGCCGCACCCGGCATCCCTATGCGCTGCTGGTGACCATTGAGTCCTTCGGCTATAAGTACGGTATCCCGACCGATGCGGATCTGATGCTTGATGTACGCTTTCTGCCCAATCCATTTTTTGTCGAAAAGTTGCGGCCCAAAACGGGCCGCTCGCCGGACGTTGCGGCTTTCGTGCTCGACTGTCCCGAAGCCGAGCGGTTTCTGACTCAGGTGAGTAATCTCTTAGTCTCCAGCCTGCCCCTGTATGTGCGGGAGGGCAAAAGCTATCTGACCCTGGCCATTGGCTGTACGGGCGGTCGGCATCGCTCGGTGGCGGTGGCCGAAGAACTCGGCCGCCGTCTGGCCGACAATGGCTATAGCGCCCATATCCAGCACCGCGATCACCATCGTTAAGCGTGGGCCCGGACCACCGAAGAAGCATGACAACGTCGCCTACCCTCGTTCGCCTGACCCTTGCCCACCCCGAGGGCTTACACGCTCGGGTAGCCGCGATGTGGGTCCGGAGTCTGCGCACCTGTGAGGTCGAGGTGACGGTCAGTTGGGACGGTCGGACGGTGAACGGCCGCAGTATGATTGAACTGTTGACCTTAGGCGCTCCATACGGCAGCGTGCTAGAGGTGCAGATAAGCGGAGCGGATGCCGAGGCCGCGCTGACCGTCCTGCGTCAGGTCGTTGAAGTGCCTTCTGGTGGCTAGATCTTGACGCTGGGGCCGGGATTCTATTAGATGCGCCGTGCGATAAGAGACCCCAAACAGACACAAAGAAGGAGGGGCTGATGGCGGGAAAAGATTTTCTGTTTACTTCAGAATCGGTCTCCGAAGGCCATCCAGACAAAATGTGCGATCAGATTTCGGACGGAATTCTAGACGCGCTGCTGGCTCAGGATCCAGACAGCCGGGTCGCCTGCGAAACCCTGGTCAAGACGGGTATGGTGGTGGTGGCAGGAGAGATTACCTCCGAGGCTCGTATTGATTATGGCAGCGTTGTGCGCCGGACGGTACGCGATATCGGCTTCAATCATTCGTCGTTGGGGTTTGACGGCGACACTTGCGCGGTCATGACTGCGCTCGACCGCCAGTCGCCCGACATCTCCCAGGGCGTTACCGCCGGCCAGGGCTTATATAGCGAACAGGGGGCTGGCGACCAGGGCATGATGTTTGGCTATGCCTGCGATGAAACCAAGGAGTTCATGCCGTTTCCCATTTATACTGCCCATCGCCTCGTCCAGGAAATGGCTGCGGCCAGGAAACGAGGCGAGATCGGGTTTCTGCGTCCCGACAGCAAGTCACAGGTCACCGTTGAGTACCGGGACGGTCGTCCGGTCCGAGCCGATACCGTTCTGATCTCGACCCAACACGATCCAGATGCGGACTACGAGACGATCAAAGAAGTAGTGATTGAAGATATCGTGAAAAAAATCATACCGCCCGAGTTTTTGGATGGCAAGACCTCTTTTTTGGTCAATCCGACCGGCCGCTTCGTGAACGGCGGTCCGTTTGCCGATTGCGGCTTAACCGGTCGCAAGATCATCGTCGATACCTACGGCGGGATGGGCCGCCATGGCGGCGGGGCATTTTCTGGCAAAGACCCTAGCAAGGTCGACCGTTCGGCCGCCTATATGGCCCGCTATATAGCTAAGAATATTGTGGCTGCTGAGCTGGCCGCGCGGTGTGAGGTCCAGCTTGCTTATGCGATCGGTATGGCTAGGCCGGTCGGTGTCTTTATTGATACCTTTGGCACAGGGGCACTGCCCGATGAGCGCCTGGCCGAAATTGTCGATAAAGAGTTTGACCTGCGGCCTGCAGAAATCATTCAAACTCTGGGACTCAAGCGGCCGATTTTCCAGCCTACGGCATCCTACGGCCACTTTGGTCGTCCGCCCCAGGGCAACCTGTTCAGCTGGGAGCGGCTGGACCGGGTTGATAGGCTCAAACGGGCGGCGAATTAAGCAAGCCCCGGCCGTTCACACAGAAAAGAGGATATATGGCTTCTTGTAAGGGCGATGTAAAAGATCTCAGCCTGGCCAGTGCGGGCCAAAAACGTATAGACTGGGCCGACCAGCATATGCCGGTGCTGCGCCAGATACGCCAAGAGTTTGCCCACACTAAGCCGCTCAAAGGGATCCGCCTGTCGGCCTGTTTGCACGTCACTACTGAAACCGCCAACCTGATGCGGACCCTCAAGGCTGGCGGGGCGAGCGTCATGTTGTGCGCCTCAAACCCACTCTCGACCCAGGACGATACGGCCGCCGCTCTGGTCAAATATGAGGGGATTCCAACCTATGCAATCCGGGGTGAGGACAACGAGACATACTATCAACATTTGCACGCCGTACTGGGCCAAGAGCCAACCATTACCCTCGACGATGGCGCCGATCTGGTATCGCTGTTACACACCGATGCCAGCTATGAAAAGCAGACTGGGAAGCTGATCGCCAGCCTGGAGGAAACAACGACCGGGGTTATTCGACTGCGTGCTATGGAGAATAAGGGTGTTCTCAAGCTGCCGGTTATCTCGGTCAACGATGCGACCACCAAACATCTGTTCGATAACCGTTACGGCACCGGACAATCGACCCTGGACGGTGTGCTGCGCGCGACCAATATTTTGCTGGCCGGCAAAGTGGTGGTGATTGCTGGCTATGGCTGGTGTGGCAAAGGCGTAGCCAGCCGGGCGCGGGGCTTGGGCGCTCAGGTGATTGTGACCGAGATTGATCCGATTCGAGCTCTGGAAGCCGCTATGGACGGCTTTCGGGTCATGCCAATGCTGGAGGCCGCCCGGCAGGGAGATATCTTTGTGACTCTCACCGGCGATACCAGCGTGCTCCGTCGAGAACACTTCCGGGTGCTGAAGGACGGCGCCATTCTGTGTAATTCGGGCCATTTTGACGTTGAAATCGATGTCAAATCCCTGACCAAGATGGCCAGAAAAGTCGAAAAGAACCTGCGCTCCAACCTGGACTGTTATCATCTGTCCCATAAGCGGCGTGTTTACCTGTTAGGCGAGGGGCGGCTGGTCAACCTGGCGGCGGCCGAGGGGCACCCGGCTTCGGTTATGGACATGAGCTTTGCCACCCAAGCATTGAGTGTCAGCTGGGCGGTTGAGCACCACGACGCCCTCGACGCTCGAGTCCATCCCGTGCCGCAAGAAGTCGAGGACAAGGTCGCCACGCTGAAACTGGCCAGTATGGATATCTCGCTAGACACGCTGACCTCCGAGCAAAAACGCTACCTTGCGTCTTGGGAGTTCGGCACGTAATCTCGGTATATGCCAATCACCCCACCCCAGACCGATCTGATGGGCCTAGGCCGACCGGTTGACGTTGTCCTGCCCCCCTTGCCTTCGGCCGACCTGGACGCCGAAGCCGGCTCGGATTTCGATCTCAAAAAAATTAGCAAAGACTATGTGACTCGCCTGCGTGAGGAGTTGGTCGCCCAGCAGCGGGCCGGCGTTGGAGGCGGAGAGTTGGTCAGCTATTACACCGCCCATATCGACCGTTTAATTCAGTATCTGTTTGCCACTGCAACTCAACTCTACGTCCGTCGCTACACCCGCCTCCAACAACGCTGCGCGGTTCTGGCTCAAGGGGGCTATGGCCGGGGTGAGCTCAACCCCTATTCGGATCTTGATCTGCTGTTCTTATACCGCTGGAAAATCACCCCGTATGTCGAGACGATATGCGAGATGATCTACTACAGCCTGCTCGATTGTGGATTTGTTGTCGGCCATGCGGTACGCACGGTACGTACCTGTACCCGCCTGGCCGCTCAAGACCTGCAGGTCAAGACTTCACTACTCGATACCCGACCGCTGTGTGGTGATCCCCAGCTGAGCCGGGACTTTGACCTGGCCCTTGAGCGTGAGATTATTGGCAAACAGACCAAGCATTTTTTTCAACAAAAGGCCTGGGAGAGCCGCCAGCGGCACGAACGGTACGGCAACTCTCCCTACCGGCTTGAGCCTCACATCAAGGAGAGCCCGGGTGGTCTGCGCGACCTCCACACCGCCTGGTGGTTGGCCAGGGTGAAGTTCAAGATTCAGACTTGGCGCGAGTTGTTCCAGAAGGGGGTTGTCCCCCAATATACCCTTGACCAGGTCGAAGCCGCGCGTGACTTTCTGTGGCGGGTGCGCAACGGCATGCATCTGGCCACCCACAGCGAGCACGACCAGCTGACCGTTGAGCAACAGGATCAACTCGCTCCTCAGCTCGGCTTTCCCGATGCGGTCAGCTTTATGTATGAATATTACCGCCACGCCACCACCCTATACGACTTCTCTCGTCTGATGCTCGAGCAGTGCCTGGAGACGCCCCGCATCTCCTTTTTCCGACGCAGACGGGGGCGCGATATCCGGCCCGGGGTCAGAATCGCAGACCAGACTTTAGCGATCACCAAGCCCGAGATATTGACCGATGAGCCGGTCAATATGGTGACGGTTTTTTACGACGCCCAGCGCCACGGTGTACGTATTTCCCATGCCACCCAGCAGCTCTTGCGTGACACGCTCAACCGTCTGCCGCCCGGCGCCGGAGAACGTCCGGAGATGCGCAGCGCTCTGTACGCGGTTCTGAACTGGAAACAGCGGGTGGCAGATACCCTATGGCTGATGCACGGCCTAGGGGTGCTAGGTTGGATTTTACCCGAGTTCGGCAATATGCGGTGGCGCATTCAGCGCGATCTCTACCACGTCTACACCGTCGATGAGCACACCCTACACGGCGTGGCTGCCCTTGAGCAGCTACGCGAAGGACGGTTTAAAGAAGACCTGCCGCTGCTGACCCAAGTCATGCGCGAAATCGACAAGGTTGAGCTGCTGTTCCTATCCATGTTGTACCACGATGTTGCCAAGGGCCACGGTGGTGACCACGATGAACACGGCGCGGCCATGGTACGCCAGGCGGCCGACCGCTGGGAGATGGCGGAGGACGACGCGCACGAGTGGTATTTGCTCGTTCAACATCACTTGCTGATGTCGTATATTGCCCAGCGTCGCGACATCTCTGACGACGACCTGATCGCCGAGTTTGCCCGGACTGTTGAGACTCAGAACGTGCTCAAAAAGCTCTATCTGCTGACCTTCGCCGATATGAAAGCGGTCGGTCCTAAGGTGTGGAACAGTTGGAAGGCGGGTTTGCTCGACGAGCTGTATCTGCGCACTCTGGAGCGGTTTGAGACCGGGCTATCGGTTGAGGAAGACCCCCAGGCTCGTATCCAACGACGTAAAGACGCGCTGGTGGCGCTGCTTCTGGGCCGGGGACAGGCCGTTCCAGAGCAGGTTCAGGCTTTTTTGGACGAAATGCCGGACAGCTATTTTCTGTCTACTCCGGAAGAAGCTATCCCTGATCACTTCCGTTTAATCACCCGTTTTCTTCAGATGGACGGCCATAAGGCCGATCAAGACCCGTATCTGTCCGCCCTGACCCATTTCCCCGAGCGCGAATACAGCGAGCTAACCGTTGTGACCCAGGATCGGCCGGGTCTGTTTGCGCTCTTAACCGGTGTGCTGGCGGTCAACAACCTGAATGTTGCTAGCGCCCGTATCTCAACTAGTCGGGATGGACTCGCGCTGGACGTTTTTCGCCTGTCCCACGCTGGGCGCTCTGAGGTCGTGATGGATAGCGAGCTATGGTCCCGGCTACGGATCCGTCTGGCAGCAGTCCTGCGTGGGGAACGGACGCTTGAAGATCTGCTCCAAATGACCCGTTCACCATCCTACCTCAATAAGCGCCATGACCGCATCCCAACTGAAGTCACGGTCGATAACAGCAGCTCGCCGGTGTATACGGTTATTGATGTCACGGCGCCCGACCGGACCGGCTTCCTGTTTCGGGTCACGGCCGCCTTGTTCCAGCTCGGTCTGCTCATCCATCTGGCCAAGATCACGACTAACGTGAATCAGGTCTTGGACGTTTTCTATGTGACTGATAGTCGGGGGAGCAAGGTGAACAATCCAGACCAGCTCGCGGTCGCCTTACGGCGACGGACTTTTGATGCGGAGGGGAGGGGCTAATGGAAGAGCAGGACACGGGGGCTATCGCGGCGAGCGACACCTGCGCGGACGCGTTTCTCAACTACATTACGGTCGAGAAGGGTTTGGCAAAAAATACCATCCACGCCTATAGCCGTGATGTGGGTGAGTTTTGTCAATATCTGGACAGTCAGGGGATTGATGATCTGCGACAGGCCGGCCCACGGCATGTGATCGGTTTTCTGACCAGCATCCGCGAGCGGGGGCTGGCGGCGCGCAGCCAAGCCCGGATACTCACCGTTCTCAGAGGCTTATACCGTTTTTTACAGCGCGAGGAACTCCTCCCCGGAGCCGACCCGACCGCTCATCTCCCGCTACCCAAAATTGGCCAGCGTCTGCCCCATACTCCGTCTCAAGCTCAGATTGACGTGCTGCTCAACGCCCCAGACACCTCGACCCCGCTCGGTATCCGCGACCGGGCCATGCTTGAACTTCTGTACGCTACCGGTCTGCGCGTTTCCGAACTGGTCAATTTAGACCTCAGCCAGCTCAATCTTGAGGCTGGTTTTGTCCGCGTCCGGGGCAAAGCCGGACGTGAGCGCGTGGTTCCGCTCGGTTCGCAGGCCAAGGCGAAAATCGACGTCTATCTCGACCAGGCGCGGCCGGCGCTCTTAAAGCACCGGACGAGTTCCTTTGTGTTTCTCACCCGTTCCGCCAAGCCTTTAAGCCGTCAGGGATTCTGGCGGTTGCTCAAACAGTACACCAAGCGGGTGGCCGACGGCGGAGCGGTCTATCCGCATGCCCTGCGCCACGCGTTTGCGACCCATTTACTCGAAGGCGGGGCAGATCTGCGGGCGGTCCAATCTATGCTAGGCCACGTTGATATTGCCACAACCCAAATCTATACTCACCTGAGCAATGAGCGGCTGCGTGAGGTGCACCGCAAATATCACCCCAGAGGCTGAGGCTGCCCCTGCCGTAAGTTTATTGGGCAGCCGTGTGCAGGGCTTCGAGCATGGCGTGGACGGTGGTGAGTTTCTCACGCGGTTTGCCCAAGGGCTTGCCAGCTTCGACCTCAAGCTGGTCCAGCCGCTTCCAGTCGGCAAAGGTAACGTAGCGCACGTCTCTAGCTGACAGCAGGCTAGGAAGAGCTTCGGGATCGCTGTCCAGTCCGTCCGGTAACAAGGGCACGTCTTCAAGCATCCGCCTCACACTGTCCGCCGCGTCAGGCTTATTGGTGCCCACAACACCGGACGGACCGCGTTTAATCCAGCCCGTCACGTACAGGCGCGGCACTGCCGCACCGGTTTCTTGATCGGTCACCCGTCCATTCTGGTTGGGGACGATACCGGCGCGTTCGTCGAACGGCACGCCCGACAGGCGGTGGCCTTTATAGCCGATGGAGCGAAAGATCATCTGAATCGGAAACTCCTCATAGACTCCGGTTCCCCGTGCGCGTAGAGTCCCGCTCTCATCTTTGACCAATTTATTCTTCTCTAAACGCACACCCTCAACCCGATCGCTGCCCAGAATCTCGACCGGCGAGACAAAAAAACGGACCCGGATCTTGCGCCACCCATTGCCCTCACCCTTCTCTATCTGTTTGGTGAGAATATCAACATTGCGCCGATGGAGGTCCGGAGCCTGGTCGAGAAATTCTTGACTGAGCTCGTCCATGACGAGATCGGGTGGGTGCACGATAAGATCGACCTGCGGGATCTGGGTCAGTTCACGAATCTCTGGATTGGTGAAGGCCGCCTGGGCTGCGCCGCGGCGGCCCAACAGAAAAATTTCTTTGACCGCACTCTTGCTCAACATCTCCAGCGCATAGTTGGTGATGTCAGTGGTCGATAACTCCTCGACCGATTTAGCCAAGATGCGCGTCACATCCATGGCCACATTGCCGTTGCCGATCACCGCCACCCGTTCGACCTGGCTCAGGTCAAACTCCAGATCGCGATAATCTGGATGGCCGTTGTACCAGCCGACAAAAATTGTCGCCGGGTAGCTGCCGGGCAGATCTTCGCCAGGGATATTCAGACGACGGTCCGATTCTGCCCCGGTGGCAAACAGGACTTGGTGATAGTGAGCTAGGACGTCTTTGAGAGAGACATCGGTGCCAAAGCTCACATTGCCAAAGAAGCGGAAGCGGTCTTGACCTGCGGTTTTCTCGTACTGCCTGATGACCGCTTTAATCTTCTGGTGATCCGGGGCCACGCCGCCCCGTACCAGCCCATAGGGGGTCGGCAGTCGGTCGAACAGGTCAACCGTTACCGTGTAGTCCTTCTGCCGTAACAACTCCGCCACCGCGTAAAAACCGGCCGGTCCAGAACCAAAAATAGCGACCCGGAGAGGGTTTGCCGGGCTGCCCAGTTGCTCTGCCATGCTGTCCCTTTCGCGAAGAAGATCCTCAAGGGACGCACGCTAGCGGCTCTGGCGTAAGCAGTCAACCAGACTAGAGACATCATAGATGGGACGTGTATAATTCTCCCACCAACCGTCGCGCACCACGGAGCAAGTTATGACGCAAAAACGCTGGTCCCTGTCCGTTCCGATTGAGGAAGTCTCGCTTGCCGAGCATGCAGAGGTCGCCCGCCAGGCTGAGCAGCTGGGCTATACCGACGCCTGGTCCTTAGAAGTTGACGGCACCGACTGTTTTTCCCCCTTGGCGCTGATTGGCTCGGCCACCCAGCTGCGACTGGGAACCGCGATTGCCAACGTGTATACCCGTGGTCCGGGGACTTTGGCTATGAGTGCCGCCGGACTTGCCGAGGCAGCTCCGGGCCGGTTTTGTCTGGGGCTGGGCGCGGGCTCGCAGCCAATTGTAGAGAACTGGAATGGCGGCCAGTTCCGGCGCCCGATCAGACGGGTGCGCGAAATGGTCGCATTTCTGCGTCGGGCGTTTGCCGGGGAACGAGTGGTATTTGAGGGCGAGACCTTCCGCGTCCAGGGCTTTCGGCTGAGTCGGCCGCCCAGCGCGCCTATCCCGATTCATCTGGCCGCCCTGCGTCCGGCCATGTTAGGCGCGGCCGGCCAGATCGGTGACGGCGCGATTCTCAACTGGCTGTCGGCCGAGGATGTCAAAAAATCAATCGCCGTTGTCCGTAAGGCCGCCCAAAACGCGGGTCGTGATCCTGGAGCGGTGGAGATTACGGCCCGCGTGTTTGTGTGTGTCGATCCCCCCTCGCCGGAGACCGATACGGGTATCCGACGTCATATCAACACTTATCTCAACGTACCGGTCTATAAAGCCTTTCACGAGTGGCTGGGACGCGCTGAGACACTGGAACCGATGTGGCGGGCCTGGAGCAGCGGCGACCGCAGGGCGGCGGTAGCTGCGGTTCCGCAATCGGTCATTGACGAACTCATCTTAGGCGGTTCGGCGGATGAGGTACACGCCCACGTTAAGCGCTATATGGAGGCTGGGGTGAACACGGCTTTTTTGCAGCTTCAAAGCTTTGCCAAAGATCCGTCCGTCAAGCGTCAGCGGCTGCTCCAGGCCGTGCAGGATCTGGCCCCAGCTCGACGCTGATAATACGGTGAACGCGTAGGCGGTGGTCATGATCGCTTGCCTTGTCGAATCTGCACCCCAGCTATCACACAAGAGGCTGTTGTTATGAAGGCGAATGATACTCCTGCTGACTTTATCCGCGAGATTATCGACGCTGACCTCAGGGCCAACAAAAATAACGGCCGAGTGGTGACCCGCTTTCCACCCGAACCGAACGGCTATCTGCACATCGGCCACGCCAAATCCATCTGTCTCAACTTTGGTATTGCAGCCGAATATAAAGGTGTGTGTCACCTGCGGTTTGACGATACCAACCCGACCAAAGAAGATCTTGAGTACGTAGAGTCTATTCAAGAGGACGTCCGCTGGCTGGGCTTTGACTGGCAGGATAAATTGTTCTACGCCTCGGACTACTACGAGCAGCTGTACCAGTACGCCGTGTACCTGATCACAAACGGGAAGGCGTATGTGGACAGTCTGAGTGCCGACGAGATACGCGAGTATCGCGGGACCCTGACCCAGCCGGGTAAAAACAGCCCCTATCGGGAGCGGTCTGTCGAGGAAAACCTCGGCCTCTTTGCCCGCATGCGGGCGGGCGAGTTTGAGGACGGCAGCCAGGTTGTGCGGGCCAAAATCGACATGGCCTCGCCCAATCTCAATATGCGCGACCCGGTAATGTACCGTATCCGTCGGGCCACCCACCACCGGACTGGGGACACCTGGTGCATTTACCCCATGTACGACTTTACCCACGGTCAGTCCGATGCCATTGAGGGCATTACCCACTCGATTTGTACGCTTGAGTTTGAAGACCACCGGCCCTTGTACGACTGGTTCCTCAGGGCGTTGCCGGTGCCGTGTTACCCGCAACAGATCGAGTTTGCCCGCCTCAACCTGACCTACACGGTGATGAGCAAACGCAAGCTGTTAGAACTCGTCACCAATCGACATGTCACGGGTTGGGACGATCCGCGTATGCCGACCCTCAAGGGGTTACGCCGCCGTGGCTACACGCCGGAATCGGTCCGCCATTTTTGCGAGCGCATCGGTGTGGCCAAGCGCAACAGCGTAGTTGACATGGCTATGCTCGAACACCACGTGCGGGACGATCTCAATAAACGCGCCCCCCGGGTTATGGCCGTGCTGCGCCCGCTGAAGGTCGTCATTGACAATTATCCGGCTGGCCGTGTCGAACAGCTCGACGCAATCAACAATCCCGAGGACCCCAGTGCCGGTACCCGTCAGGTACCGTTTTCGCGGGTGCTCTACATTGAGCGGGATGATTTTCGGGAAGATCCGCCCCGCAAGTTTTTCCGTCTTGCGCCCGATCGTGAGGTCCGGCTGCGTTACGCCTACATTATCAAGTGTGTTGAGGTGATCAAAGACGACAGCGGCAACATTGTTGAGCTGCACTGCACGTATGATCCGGAGACCCGTAGCGGGGGAGCGGCCGAGGGCCGTAAAGTCAAAGCGACCCTGCACTGGGTATCGACCGCCCACGCCCTCCCGGCCGAAGTGCGGCTATACGACAGTCTGTTCACCAAGCCCGATCCAGCCAATGTCGAAGAGGGACATAGCTACACCGATTTTCTAAATCCAAACTCGCTGGAGGTGCTGTCGGCGTGTCAGCTTGAGCCCAGCTTGGCCGGGGCGGAGATTGGCAGTCGCTATCAATTCGAGCGCCTGGGCTATTTCTGTGTTGATCCAGATTCGGTTGAGGGGAAGCTGGTCTTTAATCGGACGGTGACCCTACGGGACACGTGGGCAAATATTCAGAAGGCTGGCAAGGGCTAAGGGAACGGGCAAGGGGTGACACGAGTGCCCCAGTCCCACGTGATGGGAGGGCGTTGCCAGTGGAAAAAAACATCCTGTGTCTCACCGCCGCCTGTCGCCAACTCGGTCTTTGCTTTGACTACATTGATCAAGACCACAATGTCGTCAGGATAATCCTCAACGGCGCAGCTTACTATTTTCAGCTCAACCGGACGCCGTTCAACGCTGAATCGGTGGCCGGAATCTGCAAAGACAAGTACCACACCTATCGCCTGCTCAAAGACTGCGTCCGCTGTCCCAAAACCCTGTCCTTTCTGAGCTATCGGGTCGATGAGCGATACACAGACTATCTCCAATACCACTCCGCCCCCGAAATTGTGGCCGTTGTTGAGGCTGAACTCAGGTATCCGCTTATTATCAAAAGTAACAGCGGCTCCTTTGGTTCAAACGTTTTTCTGTGCCAACAGACTGATGATACGCAAACCGCTATTGAGAGAATTTTTGATAAAAACTCCCATCTGTACGATTACATTGTGTTAGCCCAAGAGTTTATCCCGACCAGACAAGAGTATCGGCTGGTGTGCTACAAACAGACTCCAGTCCTGGCCTACACGCGTTCTGCCAACCCATCCACGTTTAACGCTCGCTATTGGGAAAGCGCCTCAGGGAGCGCCGCGACCCTAATCGGACAAAACGAACTCATAGACGAGCTAGGCGCCTTTGTCCGCCCTGTCTACAGAGCACTGGCTCTCGGCTTTGTCGGCTTTGATATTGTCCGCTCTGTTAACAACCGGCTTTATCTGTTAGAGCTCAATTCCGGGCCGCGTTTTGACCATGTCATCCATACCAACGGCCCAGGACCGGTCATCGCCATGTACAAGGCGGTTTTGTCAGCCTGGATGGCTGACAAATCGAGAGTGCTCTAGCCTCCTCGACGGCCGGGGCTGATGCTTTGAGCGCCATGGCGTCAGCACGTCCGGTTTGCGCTTGCTGACGCGAGGAGGATGTCCTTCAAGTCGAGTTTCCTCATTTGTTGTCGTCTTTGCCACCGCTCAAGCGGTACGAGCACCACAGTGCCGGAGCTTCTCGGCGCGCTGCTTGAACAGGCTCACTTGCACGAGCCCCTGGGGGCCTAGGCTTCCCTCTTGGCTCATTGAGAGAGCTATGGATACCCGGAATACCCCCCTCAAGTTATCAACCTCTGACCTCAGCTTCGACAACCGCCCGACTCGGAAACCGACAAGTACCCTCGGCGAGGCTGACCGAGCCTGTTGCTTGCGGCCCGCGTAGCCCAACCCGGCTGCTTACCTGCGCCTGAGAAGTTGCCTAGGAACTCGGCTTGACCCATGCCGATTGCGAATCGGACGCGTTTGTTCCGGTCTTTTGCGGCGGCCGGGTATGGCCACCCCTATGCCGTGTGTTACAGTGGCCACTGGTTTGGCGGCTGGGTCGGGCAGCTTGGAGGCGGCTGGATGATAAACCTAGGGGAGATTGTCAACCGTAATACTGGGTCGTACAGTTCAAAGCTGCCGGCCCCAGGCCGTATTCTCGCCGACGGCAATCCTAAACCCGAGCCGTGGTGTGTCGAGTTACCTCCCCCCTCCCCATTGATCCGTTGTGGGAATCTTCAGCTCTTTGCCGTAGCACAAGTTGAGGGAGACCTGGATGAGGAGACTTTCTGATCAGAAAAGATTCCGGCTTCAGGCAAGCTTCGAGAAGTTGTTAATAGGTCCATTGAAGCGGCGGGTTCTGTTTTTGGCGTAGTGGCGGTGAATGTTGACAATCCATAATTGCGTTCTCTTGATCGACGGGTTCATCTTTGCGGACTGCTACAGCGTAGAGATCCAAGAGTTGAAAATCATACTTCCCCAATCGAACCAACTCCGCAGTTTATACAAGGTATTGGCCTAAACTGAGCCCGTATTCTTGTCGCGGCGCTGGCCATGCGAAGGCCTCTGGGAGGCTAGCGCTTGTGCTGTTACGGTCGCTTGTGTCCAAGGGGATGAGATTAACTCGGCCACAGATTGTTAGCGATATGGAGAGAGGGACCCTGCGGATCGAGGTCAAAGTTGACTTTAGCCTGCTCAGACGTGGACCTGCCGCAGAGGTTTGTCGGGGCGAGATATCCATTTATGAACGCACCTGCAGGAAGCCTAGTCGTATCTCGCGATGAAGGCACCGAGACGGGACCCCTTAATGTGGGCGTACTAGGAGAGACGGGTCAAAATTCTCCGCCTCTCCCTGCTGGATCTCTGCTCTTGCTTCTGCAAACCGTACGAGAGTCATCGCTTCTCAAGAAACAGGTGAATCTCGAAAATATCGCGTTCCTAGTAATGAGTTGCTGACTCAAAAAAGGTGTTCCCAAACAGGGGACGTTCTTGACTTACGAGAATGACCTAGCTTGGAACCCGCTAAATTCGTGACCTCACACCCCCACCGGGGACCTCTCACGAGACACCCTCCGAACTCTTCTGCCATGCTCGAATAGTTTTGGACCGCGTATCAAGTGAATCAAGCGATGCCCTAGCGGCCGATATAATCCTCAAGCTTGGGCGTTTTGCTTTCCTGCCACAGGTCAACCAGCCGCTTGGGGATGAGTGTCGTGACCCGGTCGCGCGAGCCCCGAAACCAGTTGCTGATGTCCGGTAAGCTCCACACATAGTGCTCAAGTTCAGCCTTGACCTCGTCAACGAACTGCTGGACCGCCTCGCTGCGAACCTCCAAGCGGGACCAGTTGTTCTCGAACATTGCCCTCAGGCACTCGATAATATAGCCGATCTGACACTCGGCAAAGAAGATCCCGCTGCCTCCGTGGCCGGGCGTGCCGTTCGGACCTGGGGTGATGAACAGGTTGGGACAGTGTTCGAGCGCCATGCCCTGATAGGTTTCGAGTTTTTCGTCCAGCAGCGCGCGCACATCAGCTCCGTTGCGACCGTTGACCTGAATTGGCCACAGCACCTTGCCGGTGTCAAAACCGGTGGCGAAGACAATGATATCGACCACCTCATGGCCGTCAGCGGTGGTGATCCCGTCGGCCGTGATGCGCTCAATTGGAGTATCGGTCAGATGCACGTTCTCCCGCCGCAGCGCCTGATACCAGCCGTTGTCGAGCAACAGCCGCTTCCCGTAGGGCGGATATTGGGGCAGCACCTTTTCGACCAGATCAGGTATATCGCCGATCTGAGCTTTAATGTACTCGGTCATCTGGCTGCGGAGTTTGTCATTGGCCGCATTCACCGAACGTTCCCGATAGGGCCAGTCGGGGTCGATTCGCAGGGTTGGGAGAATGGAGTCGCCGATCTGCCAGAACTGGCGGAAGCGGAACCATGACAGATAGGTTGGAATCTTGTCGATCAGCATCCGCTCGGTGCCCAACAGGGCTTTGCCGTACTGGGGATGCGACAGCATCCAGTGCGGGGTGCGTTGATAGATGAGTACTTCGCGGGTCTGGGGCGCAATGGCCGGCACGATTTGGTTGGCGCTGGCCCCGGTGCCGATTACCGCCACCCGTTTGTCGTTCAACTCGACCTTGTGATCCCAATAGGTGGAGTGGAACGACGAGCCTTCAAAGACATCCACGCCCTTGATATCGGGCCACTTTGGAATCCGCAGCAGACCGGTCGCCCCGATCACAAAATTGGCGCTGATGCGCTCGGTCGAGCCATCGCTCCGACGCAGGTCAATAACCCACACCGACTCGGCATCGTTCCAGCTCATGGTTTCGACCGCGGTGTTGCACTGCAGCCGATCCCCAAAGTTTCGGCTGGCAACGATTTCTTTGACGTATTTCAGCAGCTCGGGCTGGTGACTAAAGTGGTCGGGCCAACCCATATCGGGCGCAAAGGAGTATGAGTACAGCAGGCTGGGTGTATCCACCCGACAGCCCGGATAGCTGTTTTGCCACCAGGTACCGCCCGGCTCGGGGTTCTTTTCGACAATCGTAAACGCCGACAGGCCGAGTTCTTCGAGCCTCAGGCCAGCCAAGACGCCGGTTACCCCGGCACCGATAATCACGACTTTAAAGTCGGCCGGTGGGCTCAGCGGCGGGGGTTGCACCTGTGGACCGAGCCCCATCTGTTCACGCGCCATAGGGCCGTACTCAGGGGCGACCGGCATGCCGGCGGCCAGGTTCATCGCTGCTTGTAGGACCTCATCGCTTGGCGGTCCGGCCGTTTTCTGGCCCGACAGATAGGCTGGCAGCACCTCGGTCGCCTTTTGCTCAATCTGAGCGCGGTTGCGTAGATCCGGAACAGCATTCGGATCCTCGGCGAGGTGGGTTACGACTGCTGCCAGGGTTCGTCTATCGGCCTGCTCAAGCAGGGAAGGAAGATCAATGTCAAGAGAGAGCATCATGGCGACAGACTACAAGAGCTGGTCTGACTTGTCTAGAAAGCCGACAAGAAGACCGCTCAGGGCTTACCAGGTGGGCTGAGAGGTGCTAGGCTCCACACAGTGCCGAGGGGGGAGTGAGGGCTGAGAGTCCGGGGCTGAACAGACTGCCCGACCCGCGAGTTTTCGGTGGGGGGAAAAAGCTATGGCTGCAACCGAAGTGAGACGGACGCAGGAAGACGCCGAGGCTATTTGGATCAAGTGTAATTCCTGTCAAGACATCCTGTTCCGCAAAGAGGCGGAGCGGCGTCTATTCGTCTGTCCTAAATGTGGATCGCATCTCAGGCTGACAGTTGAGCAACGCCTCTTCTTGGTGGTTGATCGTGGCTCTTTTGTCGAGCATGACGTTGATCTGTTGCCCAGCGATCCGCTCGGTTTTACCGACCGTAAACCGTACCCCGATCGCATTGCCGCTGCCCAGGCCAAGACGGGTCGCACCGAGGCGGTCGTATGTGGGGTGGCAACGATTGAGGACCAAGCGGCGGCCCTAGGGCTTTTTGATTTTGCCTTTTCAGGCGGGAGTATGGGAACCGTGGTGGGGGAGAAGCTCACTCGGATTGTCGAGCACGCGGTGCGCGAGTGCCTGCCAGTCATTTTTTTTTCCGCCTCGGGCGGCGCTCGTATGCAGGAAGGCGTTCTGTCCTTAATGCAAATGGCCAAGGTGAACGCCGCCCTCAACCGTTTGCGGGCGGCGAGACTGCCGTATATCTCGGTTATGACCGACCCGACAACGGGTGGGGTGGCGGCCTCGTTGGGTATGATTGGCGATATCAATATTGCCGAACCCCAGGCTTTGATCGGCTTTGCCGGTCCTCGGGTAATTGAACAGACGATCCGAGAGAAACTGCCGCCGGGCTTTCAGCGGGCGGAGTTTCTGCTTGAGCATGGCATGCTAGACATGGTTGTTGAGCGTAAAGATTTGCGCGGGGTGTTGGGACAACTGCTACGCCTATTGTGTCATACAGCGCCAGAACCATGCTAGACTGTCGGCCAACGCCAGCCTTATTCGGTCCGTCCGAGCGCTGACGCCCATGCTCAGCTATGCCGAGACCCTAGACTTCCTGTTTCACCGTGAGGTCGAGCGTATGCAGCTTGGACTTGAGCGGATGGAACGTGCCTTAGCGCTGTGCGGGTCCCCCCACACCCGCTTTCCCAGCCTGCATATTGCGGGGACGAACGGCAAGGGATCGACCGCGGCGCTGCTGCACGCCGCGCTGAGCGCAGCAGGCTACCGGGTCGGCCTGTTTACTTCACCCCATCTGCTCGATTTCTGTGAACGCATCCGTCTCGGCAGTGACTGGATTCGTCAACAGGCGGTGATCGACGGCGTGGCCTGGATCCGCTCCCGCATTGAGCCGGAACAGATTACGCTCACCCCTTTTGAGCTGATGACGCTGCTTGCCTTTGTCGCCTTTGCCCGGGCCGAGCTTGATATTGCGATCGTTGAGGTGGGGCTTGGTGGACGTCTGGATGCAACCAATGTGCTGTCTCCGCTGGTGACCACAATTACCCAGATCGGCCTTGATCACCAGGCCTACCTAGGCACGAGCCTGGCCCAGATTGCGGCTGAAAAAGGCGGGATCATCAAACCCGGCGTCCCGGTTATTCTCGGCCATATGGAGGCTGACAGCCGGGCTGTGCTGATCGAAATTGCGCGCCGGCGGGACAGTCCGACGCTGGTTTACGGGACGGACTTTTGGGCCCACACGGACTCGGGGCATTTTGACTATCGGGGCCGAGCGTGGCGATATGATGACCTCCCGCTCAGTCTGGCCGGCGCCTTTCAAGGCCACAACGCGGCCGCGGCCCTGGCAAGCCTGGAGTGTTTGACTGCGGATTTTCCCGTCTCCGACGTCCAGCTACGCCACGGTTTAGAACAGGTCGTCTGGCCAGGACGCTTCCAGATTGTTGCGGACCAGCCCCTTGTCATCCTCGACGGGGCGCACAACCCGCACGCGACTGCCGCCCTAGTATCGTCTCTGCCGGCGGTGCTTGGGAGACGACGCATTAAGCTCCTGTTTGGGGTACTAGAGGATAAGGACTGGCCGAATATGGTTGCGCCGCTGGCCCATATTGCACACGAGGTGATAGTCACCCGGGTCGACAATCCGCGGAGCGCAGACCCCCAGACCGTGTCGACCGCATTTAGTCAAACGTGTCCGACCCGGGTGTGTCTCAATTCTCGGGCTGCGTGTCAGCAGCTGCTCGACGAGGCGGACGCCGACACCGCCCTTGTGGTGTGCGGCTCGTTGTTTCTCATTGGCGAGGTTCTGCCCCTCTTTCCCTCAGCACTGAGAGGGCAGACCGCATGACCCGCCGTCTGGCCTGCCTAAGCTGCCCAGCCTGGCTGATCACCCTGATATACCTGGCTGGTCCACTCCCGGTGTGGGGCCAGGCCGAGCCGACCGGCGAGCCGGTTGAGTCGGAGAGCGGCCACGCCCTAGCCCAGGCTGGCGAGCCGCTTGAGGTCGAGGCCCAGACGTTGAGTTATCAAGAGGGCACCAATACCATCACCGCAACCGGAGACGTCGTGGTGACCAAAGGTCTGACCCGAGTGACGGCCGAGACGATCCGGCTCAATCGCGACACCAGCGAAGTTGATGCCCGGGGTAATGTCGTCGTCCGTGATCCGCAGGGCACAATCGAAGCTGAGGCGATCCAGTTTGAGATGGAGGACGAAACTGGCCAGATTATCAACGGCACGGTGCGGCTACCCGGCCGCCAGTATACGATTACCGGTACCCGTTTACAGAAGTCGCTTGGCCAGACCTATCACATTGATGACGGGACACTGACGACCTGCCAGTGCGATGATCCCCAACAGGCCGACTGGACCATCGCGGCTCGGTCGCTCGACCTTACGAGACGAGGCAGAGGCGTTGTACGCGGCGGCTCTCTCAGGGTCCGCAAAGTGCCAATTCTGTATCTACCGTACGCCATCTTTCCGGTCCAGACTGAGCGTCAGAGCGGTCTCTTATTTCCCAACTACGGATTTTCGAGTAAGCGTGGCTTTCAGTTCCAACAACCCCTGTACTGGGCGCTGAATAAAAGCCACGATGTCACCCTTACGGCAGATATTGAGACCGCGGCCCGGTTGGGTCTGTTGGGCGAGTACCGCTATGCTCTCAACCGTGATACCGAAGGCCGGCTGATCGCCTCGTATTTTAATGAAGAGGTTGGCGGTCTGGCCTCGACCAGCTCACCGCTGCACCGCTGGAGTGTCACCGGCACGCATCGCCAGCGCCTGCCGTACGGAATCCATGCCCACGGCGACTTCTTCTTTGTGAGCGATGATCGTTTTTTGCGTAACATGAACACGCCCTTTTATGGCGGTTTAGACAATAGCGAACTACGCTCCCGACGCTGGACGCGCTCACGAGCCGGAGTGGTAAAAACCTGGCGCCACGCCCAGCTGCGGGCGGATACATTCTACTTCCAGGATCTGCGCAACGATGACAAGTACGCCTTTCAAATCTTGCCGACCCTACGGTTTCGAACCCAGCGCTGGTTATTGAACGGCCGTTTAGAGACCGGTCTGGATGTCCAAGGCGCAAACTTCTACCGTCGCCGAGGCTATTATGGCCAGCGTCTCCACATTTCTCCGTGGCTCTCTCTACCCTTTTCTTTAGGTGGCTATGCCTCTGGCTCGCTCAACGTGACCGGGCATGAGACGCTCTATCACATGAGCTCCGAAGAGCCGGTGTCGCTGAGGGATCTGGGCCGCGGCGCGGATCGCACCAGGTTCAGCCCAGGCGGAGATCGTACCCGTGAGACCGTGCGGGTACGGACTGAGCTTGGGACGCGTCTGTCGCGTGTCTTTAAGTTGGGCTGGGGCTCCTTACATAGCCTCAAGCACGTGGTTGAACCGCACGTTTCTTATACCTACAGCCCAGTCGTCAGCCAAGACGATCTGCCCCTGTTTGACGGGCTGGACCGGATCAATCGACGCAGCCTGTTCGTGTACGGGATGACCAATCGAATCGTCGGAAAATTTGCCTCTGGCTCCGACGTCTCTGAGGATGTGACCCGCGTGCGCGAGCTCCTGCGCCTGACCATCAGCCAGGCCTACGATCCGACACGGCGATTGCGCGGTGCGGGACCGGAGAACTTTGGGCTGAGCGAAACTGCCCAGCACTTCTCGGATGTCGCCTTTGACGCGCGTGTCAGCCTCTTTTCTTTCTTCCGTATTCGGACTGAAACGGTGTATGATATTGACCGGGCCGAGGTTACTGCGACTCGGGTCACCGCCTCTGTCCGCGATCCCCGACCTCTGCCGCCGTCCACGCCTCTATTCCAACAGCTACAGCGCAGAACAGGGCTCAGAATTTCCTACCGGGCCATCACCGACCGCCTACTCAAGGAACTGAACGTCAACCTGGTGATGCGCTTGAGTGAGTATTTTTCGGCCGCGTATTCGACCCGCTATGACCTGAACGACAAATCGTTTATTCGCAGCAGCTACTACTTTCGCGTGCTGTCGCCCCAAAAGTGTTGGGCGTTTGATTTCGGTATCGTCGATAAGGTCAACCCGAGTGAGGTCGAGTTTCGCTTTGCGGTGACTCTGGTTGGGCTGAGTTCATTTGGACAGCAGATGTTTTGACGGAAAACCGCTCAAGAGACCCAGAGGCGGCTAAGGGGGAGGGGGGTCGGTCGTCGGGTGCGGGATGGTCGGGTCTGTCCGTTGCTCTTCTTGTCCCTGTTTGGCGTCCCAGTCCGCCAGCTCGTCGGCAACTCCGCCCAGCCACATGGGAACGCCGGTCCGGTAGGCGGCCCGGGCGATCAGATGGGCGCTGAGCGGGACGGTGAGGAAGAGGAAGCCGAGGATCAAGCTCTCTTTGAGTCCTGAAGACAGGCCCAAAAAGCGGAAATATAACAGGGCAGCCAGCAGCACCCCGGCCACGCCAAAGGTGGTGCTTTTACTCGTGGCGTGCATGCGTGAATACACGTCTTTCAGTCGCAGCAGACCAAAGGTACCGGTCAGGAGAAAAAACAGACCAACGAGTAACAGGCTGCTAACCAGGATTTCGAGAGTTGCCGGGACGTCCATCAATGGCGGTTCCTCCTAACAGATAGCGGGCAGCTGCAACCGTACTCAGAAAGGCCAGAATGGCCAGCACTAGCGCGACATCAATATACAGGGCACTCGCCGTGCGGATAGAGATGACGATAATCGCCGCTACCAGATTGATCGAAATATTGTCTAGGGCGATAACCTGGTCAGGCACACTCGGTCCACGTATCACCCGATAGGCGCTGAACAGAATCGACAGCGTAATGCCGGACAACATAATAAAACAAGTGTTTTCAATCATGTGCTTCTTGTCTGAGAACTCGTCGAGCTTACTGGTCAATGAGAAGCAAATAGCGCTCAAAGCCATCTTTGATCTTCTGTTTCTCTTCCTCAATATCCTCAATGTCGAGAAAATGGATGAACAGAAAGCGTCGGTCTGGCGAGACCTCGACCGACAGGGTGCCCGGCGTTAGTGTGATCATATTGGCCAGCAGCGTAATCAGGATATCGTGCTGGACCTCAAGCCGATAGGCTAGAATACCCGAACGCACGTTGAGCCGTGGCGATAAGACCTGCTTGACCACGTCTATATTTGCCACCACCAATTCCTTGATAAAAAAGCTCAGCAAGCGAAGTGCCATCAGCACTCTACGGATATAGGGCCACTCTTGGCGAAAGGAGCGGGGGAAGAACAGCATTGCACCGATGCCGACTAGGTAGCCGATCAGAAACTGACGCAGCGAGATTTCGTTCTGCAGCAGGCACCAGGTGAAGGCTAGCGTGATATTGAGTGCGAGACGGGGGAGCATGAAGGGACCTCAGATGCAAAATGTAGCCGGGACGGCCGGCCTAGGGCAGGCCCTTATCTGTCTCCTCCTGCCCCCAGCACCGCCTCAATATACGCCTGGGGCTCATAAGCCTGTTGGGCCGCGACCTCAGCCACGCTATAGAGGACACCGGGGAAGAGGCTAATCCATACGATCCCGGCCACCAGAAGAATAATACCGGGCAGCAGCGGTTTCAAGGCCACAGAACGTCGCTCGCCCTGTTCTTGTCCCCAGAACACCCCGTTCCAGATCTTGAGCATAGAGGCCAGGGTCAGCAGCCCGCCCACTAGCCCAATACCGACATAGCCGTAGCGTCCGCCCTCGGCGCCGGCCTGGAGGATAATGAATTTGCTGAAAAAACCGGCCAGCGGTGGGATACCGGCCAGGCTCAGGGCGGCGATTAAGAATAGACCGCTGAGGACCCAGGAGTGTGACTGGAGGCCGCCGATAGTTTTGAGTTGGGTTGTACCTGTCACGCGCTGGACCGCTCCAGCAATCAGAAAGAGAGCCGATTTGGACAGCACGTAGGGCACCATAAAGAACAGCGTGCCGGCCAGGGCTTGGCGGCTCAGTAGGCCAATGCCCAGCATCAAATATCCGATCTGACTGATGATATGGTAGGAGAGAATACGTTTCATATCGATCTGTGACAAGGCGCCAAATACGCCGAGCAGCATGCTCAGGGCGGCCAGGATGAGGAGCAACTCGTGGGTCACCACTGGGTCGTGGCGAAACAGCAGGGTAAAGGTTCGGAAAATGGCGTACACTCCAACCTTGGTCAGCATACCGCCAAAATACGCACTCATACCCGCTGGGGGCTGAAAGTAGGGGCCCGGCAGCCAAAAATATAGCGGAAAGATAGCGGCTTTGGAGCCAAAGATGAACAGAAACAGCATGGCCAGCACGGTTAGTATCGGACTGTCCGGCACAGCCTGTATTTTCAGGGCCAGGTCGGCCATATTCAGTGTGCCCAGGCTGCGGTAGGTTATGGCCAGGGCGATCAAGAAAAACGTGGAGGCAATCAGGTTGATGACCAGGTATTTGATCGTCTCCCTCAGCTGTCCCGGCTCGGAGCCCAGCACCAGCAGGGCAAACGAGGCAATCAGCAGAATCTCAAAGAACACAAACAGATTAAAGAGATCGCCGGTTAAGAACGCTCCGTTGACCCCCATCAGCAGAATAAAAAACAGCGGAAAATAGAAATGGTCTTGACGTTCGGTGTCGATTGAGGGGAGGGAGAACAGGCTGACGGCCAGGGCGATGGTCATATTCAGCCCGACCATCGTCATGCTCAGCACATCGGCCACCAGGATAATCCCGAACGGTGCGGGCCAGTTCCCCATACGCAGCACCACGATACCGCTGCTCCAAACGTAAAGAAGTCCGACCAGGGATAGCAGCCACAGCACGCCGATAACGACTACGCTCAGCAGACGTTGCAGGGCACGCCGTCGCGGGAACGCGGCCAAGACTGCTGCCGCTGCGACCGGACCGATAACAAACAGGATGAATAACTCGTGCAGCATGACAGGACTAGGTTGTTCAAGTCTCGCGCTGTTGTCGTGTCGGGTTCAGCACTCCCCCTCATTCTTCCCCACCGGCCAACTCGTTAATATCGTTCGAGTCGCACACCTGACGGGTACGAAGGGCCAGCACGGTAGCGAAGGCGGTCATGCCGAAGCTAATCACAATAGCCGTCAGCACCAGGGCCTGGGGCAAAGGGTCACTGTAGGGAGCACTTGAGGTGAGCAGTGGCGGGCCGCCGCGTTTGAGGCCGCCGGAAAGAATCAGCGCTAGGTTGGCTGCATGCGAGTAGAGCGCCAGACCAATGACGACCTGCAGCAGGTGGGGCTGGAGCAAAAGATAGGTTCCGCAGCCAAACAGTACACCAATGACGCCGATGATAATGAGTTCCACCTGCCCCCCACTCTTATGCCTCGGCAACGCTCTGAATGATGCCGATGGTTGTGCCGACGACGACTAGATATACGCCGATATCAAAGCCCATTGCCGTGGCTAGTTCGACCTCGCCCAACAGCGGCACAAAGAAGTGTCCAAATGCGCTGGTCAAAAACGGCTGGCCAAGCGCCACCGCGCTCAGCCCGGTGAGGACGGCCATCAGCAATCCCAGACTCACAATCCGGAGGGGATTGAGCGGCGTTTCGCGCTGAAAAACGGCGACGTCAAACGCTATCATCTGAAAGGTGATGGCCACCGCGGTTAGCACTCCAGCGATAAAGCCGCCTCCCGGCGCGTTGTGGCCGCGCAGCAGCAGGTAGATGGAGAACAACAACATTATGTGCAGGGTCAGTCGGGCAAAAGACTGCAAAATCGGTGAGCGGAAGCTGATTTGTCGCCTCCTGTTGAGTTGTCTACGACCCGGGCTGCCGATCTCAATCATGGCAAATACGGCTAGCGCGGCGACGGCAAAGACGGTGATTTCTCCCATGGTGTCAAAGCCTCGAAAATCGACCAGAATGACATTGACCACATTTCGTCCACCGGCAAGCTCATAGCTGTTGTCCAAGAAATACTGGGCTAGCCGGGACGGCTCAAACTGGCCAATAGTGGCAGCCAAGAGCAGCAGGGTCACCAATACCCCGGTGCCAATACTCAGGCTGAGATGAAACAGCCGACGGCTGACCGGCGGCCGGACATTGTTCAGTGGAGAGAAAAACCGCAGGACCAACAGAAACAAAACCAGCATCACCGCCTCAACCAAAATTTGGGTCAGGGCTAAATCCGGTGCGCTGAACAGCACAAAAAAGATAGAAATCATGGACCCGACCAGGCCCAGGGCCAGAATGATGGCGATGCGCGAGCGAAACACGCAGCAGGCCAATCCGGCCACTGCGGTCAGTAGGGCTAGCCCGATTTCGTAATAGCTGGGCTCTACCACGTCGAGTTGCAACGGGGTCACAACAAAGAACTGCCACACCGGCAGGCTAGCCCCTAGAATGAGGGCGATCAGCACATAGCAGATATAGTCGGTTAAACGTCCGGTCATATGCAGGCGGCGCTGGCAGGTGAACGCGGCGGTCAACCGGTCGAGGCTATCAACATACAGCCGGTTGAACGAATACCAGGCCTCGGAGCTTTGCAGGCGGGGGATAAAAGATCGACGTCCCAAGAACAAACTCAGCCCAACCCCAAGGCTGATACCACTCAACATCAACGGTGGGCTGATCCCGTGCCACAGACCGATATGTGGCAGTGGGGCGGGACCGACAACCGTCCCTAGAGCCGGTGTGATCAGGACCTCGACTAGACCCGGCATCAGACCGCAGATCAACGCGAGAGCGCTGAGGACGATGATGGGCAGGGCCATACCGGCCGGCGTGTGGTCGAGATGGCGGACACCCGGAGGATGGCTCGTAGACGGCGGCGCAGCAAAAAATGTCCCGTAACACAGGAGGGCCGAGTACAAAAAGGTCAGACAGCTAGCCGCCACAGCCACAACGCTCAGACCTAGTCCGACTGTCAAGACCGATTCGTAGAACAGCTCTTTGCTGATAAAGCCACCCAAAGGGGGCAGTCCGGCCATCGACAAACAGGCCAGTACGGCCGCCCCGGCGACCAGCGGCATCTCCCCACGCTGGCTACCCAGGCGGCGGATGTCTCTGGTTCCGGCTTCGTGCTCGACCGCTCCGGCGGTCAAAAATAGAGCGCCTTTAAACACCGCGTGGTTGACGAGGTGCAGGACTGCGGCCAGCATGGCCAACCGCGTCCCAACCCCAATTAAGAGCACCATCAACCCCAACTGGCTGACCGTTGAGTATGCCAACAGGGCTTTCAGATCGGTTTGTTTACACGCCAACGCTCCACCCCAGACCAGGGTCAGGGTGCCGATACCGATGCTGGCTGCAGACCATATCGGATCGCTGACGAACAGCGGAGACATGCGCGCCATCAGGTACAGTCCGGCCTTGACCATTGTTGCCGCGTGGAGGTAGGCGCTTACCGGGGTGGGGGCTTCCATGGCCGAGGGCAGCCAAATGTGAAACGGAAACTGGGCCGACTTGGTAAACGCCGCGATCAGAAAACAGACCCCGATGGCGCTCGACAGGGGGGGGAACTCGGTCAGCAGGCGCGACAGTTCCAGGCTGCCGGTCTCGGCAAAGACCAGAAAGATCCCGAACAGGAGGACCAAACCCCCGCCGGCGGTCAGGCCCAGGGCTTTGGTTGCCCCCTCACACGCTGCGGCACGGTGGGAACGAAAACCAATCAGCAGAAACGAGGCGACACTAGTCAGTTCCCAGAACACCAGCAGCACGACTAGGTTGTCGGCTAGCACGACACCCATCATGGCGCTGTTGAACAGCAGCAAAAACCGGTACAGGCGGTTGAGGTGTGGGTCGTCGTGCAGATACGACCCGGTATAGATGAACACCAGCACCCCAACGCCCGAGATCAGACCGACGAACAGCCAGCTCAGACCATCTAGCTGAAAACTCAACCGCAGTTCGAGCGCCGGGATCCAGGGCCAGGAGAGGTGAACTGTTGAGCCCTGCTCGACCTCGGACCACAGGACCAGAACAATGAAGAGTTGGACCGCAGGGATAAGGGAGAACAATGGGGCTGCCGCTCGACGGAAACGTGGCGGCAGTGGGATAAGTGCGCCGAGGAAGGGCAGGAAGATAAGGACAAGTAGCAGAATCGGTGACACTCCCTCCATTTTCAATAGATCGTTCTTGACGTCAATGGGCAAGGGGCTAGCTGGTTTTGGCCGAGTCTTGACAGCTCAGGGACTCCCCCATAGCCTGCCTGTCTTTACCAGTCGCTAGGAGGTTTGTAGGGCGATGTTACCCCGTCGCTGGATGGAAGTATATATCAACTTTCTGCTGCGCAAGCGCTGGGCCGTGCTCTGCCTGGCACTTGTCCTAACGGCATTCTTCGTCTACCAGCTGACGCACACCAAGATTCAGATGAATTTCCTGGATTTTTATCCGCCCGGACATTCGTATATGCAGTTGGTCAAAAAACACGCCCGGATGTTTGGTTCGGCCAATGTCTTGGTCATGGCGGTTGAGGTCAAAGAAGGTGATATCTTCAATATCGAAACCCTCAATAAGGTCAACCGGCTGACCATTGCGCTGTTGGAGACGCCTGGAGTCAACGGTTGGCAGGTGCTGTCTATTTCCCATCCTAAGATGCGCAATATTGAGATATCAAGCGCCGGCATTCAGGCTCTTCCCCTGTTCTTCCCCGGACCGCCCGAAACCCAGGCCCAGGTCAACCGGGTCAAGAAAGCAGTCTATACTAACGACGGTATTCTCGGGGTGCACGTCTCCTACGATAGCCAGATGACCCTGATTACGGCCGCATTTTGGGAGGCGGGGCTTGATTTTGGACGGATGAAGGACCACCTGTTTCGCCTCCAGGCTGAGGAGACAGACGCCCGGCACGTTATTCATATGACCGGTTTTCCTGCCCTGTTCTGCTGGATCTTTCAGTACCAGCCGTGGGTTATCGGGATTACGCTGCTGACCGTGCTGGCGATCATGGCCCTGCTCTGGTTCTACTTTCGGACTATTCACGGCGTCTGGATTCCGCTCTTTTCCGGGGCACTCAGCACGGTCTGGGCCCTGGGCTTTGCCGGAGCGCTGGGTTTGAGCATTGATCTGTTGATGATTGTGGTTTTTCTATTGATCACTGCCCGAGCCCTGTCCCACTCGGTCCAGTCGATGGAGCGTTACCACGAGGAGTATACTCGCCTAGGGGATAAAGACGCCGCCATTTTGCAGTCCTACCTGGGGCTCTTCTCGCCCGCTCTGGTCTCAATCGCCTCGGACGGGTTGGCCATTCTGAGTCTGGCGGTGGCACGCATTCCGCTGATTCAGAAGATGGCTTTTTTGTCTAGTTTCTGGATTTTTACTATTTCGATCAGCGTGGTGACCCTCCACCCTATCCTGTTAAGCTTCTTGCCGCCGCCCCGCCACGATCCCAAGGCTGGTCAACGACTGTCGGACAGGATCTATACCGGAATCAACCGGCGCCTGGTCCGGGTCAGTCAGGGCATGGTCCGGTATGCCACGGCGACTAGTTTCGGCCTGGCTCTGATTGTCGGCATCTATTTTGCTACGCAGATCAAAATTGGAGATGTGTCGTTTGGGAAAGCTCTGTTTTATACCGATCATCCGTATAACGTGGCCTACGACCGGATTATTGCGAAAGAGTTTGCCGGTATCTCGCAGCTGGTGATCATCGCCGAAGGGGCTAAGCCGGGGACGTTCCGCACGGTTGAAGCCCTGCACGCTCTGGAGCGCTTTCAGCGCTACATGGAGCGGAGCAACGCGCTGGCCGGAGGGAGTGTCAGTGGCGCGGATATTATCCGTCAGATTTACCAGCGCTTTGAGGAGGGCATTCCCAAGTGGGCGATTCTCCCCAAAAAGTCGGTTGATATCGGCAATATGTTTGCCTATTTCCTGATGTCGGCCGGAGCGCCGGCTCTGGAGCGTTTTGTTGATAAAGACCTCCAAAACGCCACGGTCACCATTTTTTTTCGGGATTATCAACACGACACAGTTATGGAGGCCCTGAGTCGGGCCAAGGAGTATATTGCCGACAATCCTACGAAAGACGTTGAGTTTCGCCTGGCCGGCGGGCTGTTTGGAATTCTGGCCGCCATTAACGAAGAGGTCGAGTGGTCGTACCGGGTCAATCTGAGCTTGGTCTTGGCCACGGTGTTTGTGTTGAGTCTGTTGACCTATCGATCTCTCACTGGGGCGCTGATCGTGATGATTCCGTCTATCGTTGCTCAGCCGCTTACCGAGGCTATTATGTACTGGTCAAGTATTGATATGAATGTCAACTCGTTGCCGGTGGCCGCCATTGGGATTGGGATTGGGATTGACTATGGCTATTACGTCTTGTCCCGGATTACTGAGGAATGCGCCAATTTCAACGATATCGATCGGGCTATTGAACAAGCCCTGATGACAACCGGCCGCGCAATTCTGTTCACTGGGACAACGCTCACAGCCAGCGTCATCTTCTGGCTGTTCTTTCCAATGAAGTTTCAGGCTGAGATGGCATTTTTGCTGGCCTTAGTCCTCTTTCTGCACATTGTCGGTGCCCTGGTGTTTATTCCTTCAATGGTGTCTCTGTTGAAGCCGCGCTTTGCCACGGTCCAGAAGCCGGCCCTGGGTCAAGATGGTGCGGATAACCCGTCGGGCGCGTGATGAACTACCGGAGTTTCGAAATGATTCAGCCCCGTTATCTTATTTGCCTGATATGTGGTGGCTTGCTCCTGCTTGTCAGTCCGGTCGGTAGGGCTCAGACCCTGCCGGTCAGGGTCGGTAAATGGCATATCACCACCACTATCTCGTCACCCTCCCTGCCCCAGCCGAGATTTACCACCCAAACTCGGTGTGTTGACGAACCCGAGGTCGCTCCCTTTGAGGGCTTTGTTCAGGATGAGGGGTGTGAGCTGCATGATGTCAAGCAAGAGGGGAACAAACTCACCGCTAGGCTGAGCTGCGGGAGTGGAGAAGGGGTGAATCCAATGAGCGGCACCCTGGAGTATAGTGTGACCGAGACGGTTATGAACAGCCGCATGCGGTTTGAAAGTAAGGACTTTTCGCAGACTATACGGGCGGTTGGTAGGCATCTTGGAGAGTGTGACGAGGAGTCTGAACAGGCAGAAGATGAGCAGGGAGATGGACCTCAGCAGGCGGCAGAAGCTCAACGGGAAGATACACCTCAACAGGCGCCAGAAGCTCAACAAGGGGCCGAATAAACCTCAGCTCCACCCAGAGGAGGATAAGCGTATGATGGAAAGCCAAAAGATGGACGACTCGGTCAACGTGTTTGGCGAGCCGCTCAAAACCTGCAGCGAGAGCCCCATGACTGGTTTCTTCCGCGACGGCTGTTGTAATACCAGCGATCAGGACCGTGGCTCGCATACCGTATGTGTCGAGGCCAGCCAAGAGTTTCTGGAATTTTCTCGGCTACGCGGCAATGACCTATCGACACCCCGGCCCGAGTTTAGTTTCCCGGGCGTCAAACCGGGCGACCGTTGGTGTCTATGTGCCGCGCGTTGGCTTGAAGCCCACCAACGCGGAATGGCTCCTCAGGTCTATCTCACCCGCACCCACAAAAGAGCCTTGGAGATTGTTCCGCTCGAATTGCTGCGTGAGTATGCGGTTGATCTAAATTAGGGCTGGTAAGGTGTAGAATCCCAAAAGAGACGGAGTAGCAACTTATGGGCTTGATTCCAGCCTCTTCCTATACTCAGGTGTCCTCAACGTATCGACCCCCTACATTCGTGCGGAGTGGGGGCAGAAGGCGCACCTATGACGCGGGCAAGTGATATACCAATATACGGCAGTTGTACTACGGGGACAACCTGCCGATTCTCCGCACCATGCCGGATGACTTGGTAGACCTTTGTTACTCGGACCCGCTGTTTAACAGTAACCGGGCCTACAACATCATCTACCCTGACGACCTAGGCCAAGTCACTGCCTTTGAGGACACCTGGTACTGGACCCCAGACTGTGATCAGTACCTTGCCGATATAGAGGCCCAGGCGGGCGAACTGGAGCAGATGTTACCTGTCGGCTTCGCGAGAATACGAGCCAGGCGGTGTTCACGCGCTACCTCAACGTGACGACGGATCCTGGTGAGCCAGTGGGAGCGCGGCGAGAAACGCCCGCGCGGTGCCTCGTTGAAGCTGCTGACGCTGGTGGCGAAGAACGGTCTCGGGGCGATCGCTTGAGACTTCGCCAGCCTAGCTGAGGATTAAGCGGTGGAAGGGCCCTTCGACGCGCCACGCGTTTGCCGCAGCTCCCGGTTGTGGCCCAAAGATCTATCGAGATTCTTACCGTCGTCGTTTCAGTTCGCAGCCGAACGCTCCGAGCACCGTACGCCACCAAGTGCAATCCACCGTGGGGATAGCCGACACCTACAGCCCATCCTCTGGTAACTTTCAACCCGATCAAGGCACCCGGATCATTAGCATTGGCTGATGCCCAAGGTTTGTAAATGACGAAAAAGATCACTGACAGCCAGATCCTCGGCGAGCTCGGCGAAACTGCTGTCAAAAAGCTCGTGCTTGAGATGGGCATGATCTACGAGCACCACGGGCGCCTCGAAGCGGGCATCGATGGTCTCATTGAGCTTCGGGACCCCTCCACCCACGCCTCACTCGGCAAGCTGCTTGGAGTCCAAGTCAAATCAACCGCCGCCGGACAGTATCCTCGCGAAACTGCGGAACGGTTCGATTATCTGCTGAAATCAGAAGACCTTGCCTATTGGCGCCAGTCCACCATCTTGGTGATCATTGTCCTGTGGAGACGGTTCGATAACACCGCCTTCTGGAAGGAAGTGACCGACGCTATCCCCGGCAACGAGCGCCGGTTGGCGTTTCACAAGACCGCCGATGCGTTCGACAATAGCTGCGCCGACCGGCTCGGAGCGCTCACTGTCGACCGCCAAACGCCCGGCGTTTTCGTGCCGCCGTTCAATCTCGGCGAGACCGCCATCCTGAACATGCTGCGGATCCGCATGCCGAACGAGATGTTCCTCGCCACCTCGCCCTTCGGCTCCGGGCGCGATGCAATGCTGGAACTGATGAAGCACGACAACATTCGGTACCACTGGGTGATTCGAAAGCGCTTCATGTCGTTCTTCGATCCTTGGCGACTGCGGCACGAGCGCCATCGTGTATCGTGACCAATCGAGGCGATCGACACCGATCTTCATGCGATTAACGACGATCTCGACGACCGAAACGACACCATTGACCTGCTGCGGCGGACAGTCGAGACGCAGTTGTTCGACAGACTGTACTACGTACGCAAGGATCGTCTGTTCTACTTTCGGGCCATGCAGAAGAACAGGCCTCTGAAGTACAGCTACACCTCCAGTGCCAGGAATGCCTCGGCCAGGGCGGTGAGCGTCTATCGCGACCGGAAGAATCCGGACGGTAGGGGGTACGCGCGCCATCATGCGGCGAGATTCCGTTTCGAGCGTCTCCATGACGAATGGTTTATCGTCATCGATCCGACCTTCTACTTCACCCACGACGGCTTTCAGCCGCACCGGTACCCTGAAACCCTGTTGTCCGGAAAGATTCGAGCTCAGAGGCACAGGACTGTGGACTACATCCGAAGCGGACGCGCCGCGCCTGCGCTTCGAGCCGCTTCCCGTCCTCTAGCTCTCCCGCGCGGTTCCCGAGTCTTCCGCGAACCCCCGAAACCGCTCGACGACGTACGGCCAGTCGGCGGCGGGCCTAGGGCGGAATCGCTGCCTCACCGACAGGGCGTGGCCGACGGCTGGACCGACGGCCGATGCCCTGCCATGAGACCCCGTGCTTGCGAATATATAGCCGATACGCTATATATCGGGGGATGGATTGGACGGTCGAAACCGACCGGCGACGCCGAAATAGCCGCCTTGCCGGCGGCGTTGCACGCCCGGCAGCTGCGGTTGCTGGAGACGATGGAGCATGGCGGGCGGGAGGCCCTTCGCGCGCCCCATGTCAAGCCTCTCGACGGGAAGCTGTGGGAGCTTCGGGGGCGGGGGGAAGGCGGTATCGCTCGGGGGGGCTACGTGACGACGGCGGGCCGGCAGGTGGGGGTGCTGTACGTCTTCGCGAAGCAGTCGGACACCGCGCCGTGCGCTCGCAACCGCTAGAGAGCGGATGAGGCAGGTAATCACATGAGGAAGCGGAAGGACCTGAAGGCGCACTTGATGGCGGACCCGGAGTTCCGGGAGGAATACGCGCGGGGCGACGGGGAGGATGCGCTGATCGAGGCGCTGGTGCGCGCCCGCATGGCGGCGAAGCTGACGCAGGCGGAGCTTGCCCGGCGGCTCGGTACGACGCAGTCCGCGGTCGCGCGGCTGGAGGGCGGGCGGGTGTCGCCGTCCTTCGCGACGCTTCGCCGCTACGCCAAGGCAACCGGCGCGCGGCTGACTGTGGGCCTGGCTCCGGCCGACGGCTGAGGCGGGCGACAGGCCGGCGGCGGGCGCGGGCGAACGATTTCCAGGGCCGACAGGGTTTCGCACGGCTACGCCAGGGTTGGAATGAATCCGCTTTCAGAATGATTACGCGATTTTCAGAGAACCACTTATTCTATTGATAGAAAATAATAATTTCTCCAGCAGAACATATCTACACGACAAAAGACAAAGACCCTGCCATAGACGATGGACTAAGGCGGCTCTGCCTCAGTCCGTCACGCGAAGACTGCGGGTCCATATGAGAGCCTCTCCGCGGAACTGCCTCTGTCAACACGGGCGTAGAACCGAACTATCCGCTCGCCAGCAGAGGCGCCGGCGAAAAAAACTTGGCAAGCAATGGAATGAAAAAATTCCACCCATCCAGCTCCGCGTCGTTAACAAGCAAACACGTCGCCCCGGATTGGGCGTGGGCGCGCCGTTCCTGAGCCGTAAAGAGGACGCCTATTAAAAAACTGTCCGACCAAAGCAGTCGGAAATGGGAGAAGGTGTGAGGCACGCTCAAACGCGGTGAAGGCACTCAATTGTTACAAAGCTATAACAGTCAGTCTCTGGACGGACAAAGCGTGGGCATCTCGAAGGTATTGCGCTGATTTGGCGATCTATGACAAGAACAGGGAAGTGAGGAGGGAGCCTCGTGACACACAAACTACACACCGAACGCAGGCTGCGCCAGATATCCGGCCTCTGCTGCGCTTGGCTGCTTTTGAGTCTCGCCACCGTTTGGGCCGCCGCCCCGGTCCAAGAAGTCAGCGGCGAGCGCATCTATAAGGAACACTGCGCCACCTGCCATGCCACCGCGACCCGCGCGCCAAAGTTTGAGGTGATGCGCAAACTGCCGGCTACGTTTGTTCTACGTTCGCTCGAACTGGGCAAAATGCGCTTCCAGGGCGTGGTGCGGACCGGAGCCGAACGGCGGGCTGTGTCTGAGTATATTACCGGCAAGTCGCTCCCGGCCGTGAGCCAACCAGACCCGACGGTGGCCGGCTTTTGCAGCGATGCGCCGGGTGAATTCCCGGCCCCGCACGCTACGGCTGAGTGGAACGGCTGGGGCGTGGACAAGACCAACAGCCGCTTCCAGCCAGCCGAGGCCGCGGGCATCAGCGCCGATCAGGTGGCTAAACTCAAGGTCAAATGGGTGTTTGGCCTGCCCATGGACTATCAAACCTCGCAGCCGACGGTTGTTGGTGGGCGGGTCTTTGTCGGCAGTCTCGGTGGTCACGTCTATTCGATCGACGCCAAGACAGGCTGCCTATACTGGGCCAAAAAGCTTAAGGCCGGAGTCCGGGCATCGGTGGTCGTTGCTCAGATCCCCGATACCGCTCCACCCCGTTACGCCGCGTATTTTGGCGATATTGAGGCCAATGTGTACGCGGTTGATGCCAGGACTGGTGAAGAGTTGTGGCAGACCAGAGCTGATGATCATCGCCTGGCCCGGATTACCGGAACGCCCACCTTACACAACAACCGGCTGTACGTACCGATCACGTCGCTGGAAGAGGTGGCCGGCTCAGACCCAAGCTATGAGTGTTGTACCTTTCGTGGCCCGATTGTTGCCCTAGATGCCGGCAGCGGTGAGCAGCTCTGGAAAGCGTATACGATTCCAGAGGAACCAAGACCGGTTCGTAAAAATGCCAACGGGGTGCAGCTGTGGGGGCCGTCGGGTGCCTCGGTGTGGTCGGCCCCGACCCTGGATTTAAAAAAGAACGTTATGTATGTAGCTACCGGGGATAACTATTCCGATCCGCCCTCAATGACCAGCGACGCCCTGGTCGCCTTTGATTTAGAGACCGGCAAGATGCTGTGGTCCCAGCAGTTCACGCCGAACGACGCGTGGAATATCGCCTGCGAGTCGGACGATCAGACCAACTGTCCCGAGGCTCGTGGACCAGACCTGGACTTTGGCTCATCGGCAATTCTGCGCACTCTGCCGGACGGTCGGCGGGTGCTGGTGGCGGGTCAGAAGTCGGGCATGCTACACGCCGTTGATCCAGACAATAACGGCGCCATCCTATGGCAGGCACGGGTCGGTAAGGGTGGCCTAGCCGGGGGAATCCAGTGGGGGCCGGCCGCGGATGGCAGCACGGTATATGTGGCCCTGTCCGATATTGGTCTGAAGACGGTCGAGGATTCGCAGACGGGCTGGACGACCGAGCTTGATCCCAGCGTCGGGGGAGGGATGTTCGCCTACGATCTAGCGACCGGAAAACGTTTGTGGCATGTACCGCCTCCGGGTTGTGGAGACCGCAAGCAGTGTAGCCCGGCCCAGTCCGCGGCTGTGTCGGTAATTCCTGGAGTCGTTTTTTCCGGTTCGGTCGACTCCCACCTGCGGGCCTATTCAACCATCGACGGTACGGTGCTGTGGGACTATAATGCCGATCAAGAGTATGAGAGCACCAATGGGGTGCCGACCCGGGGCGGAGCGTTTGACGGTCCTGGGCCAACGATTGTTGACGGCGTGGTGTACGTCAATTCGGGCTATGGGTTCTGGGGCGCTCGCTCGGGTAATGCCTTACTTGCGTTTGAGGTCGGCGACTAAACGGGCTCTCAGTCTTAGCTGGCGGATACGACAAGAACCCGGCCGGCCAAGCCTATGCTCCAACCCGCCAACATGGTCGAAATCCAGCGTTTCCAAACACCCCACTACGGCTGCATGTATCTGCCCCATCGGACCGCCTCGCTGAGCTATCGGATTCTGGTCGAGCTTAGCACCGAGGGGTATGAGCATATGCTGAGACGAGGTTGGCGGCGCTTTGGCTGTGAGTTTTTTCGACCGGCCTGTCCGGCCTGTAGCCAATGTCGGAGCCTACGCTTACCGGTGTCGGCGTTTCGCCCCTCGCGCAGTCAACGACGAGCGCTCAAGCGCAACGCGGATGTCGAGGTCGTGGTCCAAGAACCGACCCTGACGGCCGAGCATCTGCGTTTGTTCAACGCCTACCACCGCTTTATGTACCAAAAAAAAGGCTGGCCGCGCCACCTCCACACCCCCGGCTCCTATGCCCGCAGCTTCTTAATGGGCAACTGGGAGTTTGCCCGCGAGTTTCAGTACTACCGACACGGCCGCTTAGTCGGGGTCGGACTGGCCGATGTGACGACTGAGTCCTTATCCAGCATTTATTTTTTTCATGATCCGGCCTGGCGGACGCAGTCGCCAGGGGTATTTTCTATCTTGCAGCAGCTCACCTATGCCCAGCGGCTGGGGCTCAGCTATCATTATCTAGGATACTGGGTCGCTGGCAGCCGGTCGATGGCGTATAAAGCCAACTATCGACCCCACGAGATATTAACCCGCTATCCGGCCGATGATGAGGAAGAGCCGGAGTGGCGGGCACCGGCTTAGCCGTCCAAGCGGGATTGGTGTGGGGCAAAATACTCCCGCACGCGTCCTAGCGCCATGAGCGGGAAATAATGGCGGTACATGTTGTAGTTGATCATGAAACCGCGCTGCAGCTCGGTGCCCTGGGCAAAGCGTTTTTTCATTTCCTGAACCTGAAGATCGGTCCGCGCACCGGTGCCATACCCGGGGAAGCCGGTGCCGGTATAGTACGGCTCGTCCCAGCTGCCGTCCCGCTGGGTGCGGACCAGATAGTCTGTCCCACGACGAACCGGTCCCTCAAAATCTCGTCCGTCCAGGGCTGTCAGGGCCATGAGCGCCCAGGCGGTCTGGGAAGCAGTGCTCGGCCCTGTGCCGCGCAGGCGGTCGTCCATATACGAGGCGCAGGTCTCCCCCCAGCCGCCGTCCGCATTTTGGTGGGTAGCTATCCATTGTCCGGCCCGGTGGACATAGCCGGCGCTCATATCTTCGCCGATCGCCCGCAGGGCCGGCAGGACCGTAGCCGTGCCGTAGATATGGTTTACCCCCCAGCGCCCAAACCAGCTGCCCTCGGGCTCTTGTTCTGCGCGGATGTAGGCTAGCGCGCGGGCCATAGCCGGCTGCGAGGCGTCGTAGCCGAGCAGCCCGAAGGCTTCCATAACATGGGCGGTGACATCGACGCTGGGCGGGTCGAGGGCTTCACCAAAATCACAAAACGGGATTTTGGTCAGCAGCTGTTTGTCGTTATCGCGGTCAAACGCGCCCCAGCCGCCGTTACTGGACTGCATTGCCAGTATCCAGTGCTTGGCTCGGGCAATCGGGCCGTCAAAACGTCCGTCGTTCGGATTCTGTTTGCGCAGCTGGGCCAGGACGACTAGGGCCACCGCAGTGTCGTCAATATCGGGATAGGCGGCATTGGCCCGCTCAAATGCCCAACCGCCAGGCTTGACGTCAGGCAGTGTGAGCTGCCAATCCCCTCCGGTGACGACCTCTTGATCAAGAATCCAGTCCAACGCAGTCTGCATTGGCTCGGACTGTTGAAGTCGGTGACCACAGTCGAGCAGCGCCAGGCTGGACAACAGCGTATCCCAGACCGGCGACTCGCTGGCCTGGATGTGCAGCCCACCGTTCCGCTCATATGACCAGTGGGCGTCAAGGGCAGCTAGCCCCGCGGCGAGAACCGGATGGCTCAGCGGATAGCCCTCAACGGAGAGCGCCATTAGACTATAAATCCAGGGCGGCTGAATGCCGCCCCACGCCCCGTCGGCGTCCTGGTGTTTAATGATCCACTCCACACACTGCCGAATGGCAAGCTCACGGCCGGGCGTAAAGCCAAGTTTTTGATAGGCGTGCAGCGCGGCATCGGCAGCCAGGAAAAACGTCTGCCACGAGAACAGGTCGGCCTTGCGCGGCAGGTCGGTGTAGCTCTGCTGCCGACCCAGAGGAAAGAGTTCGTGTAAACGCCGCTCAGGCGGCAGCGGACGACAAAAGCGGCGGGCCGACAAAATTGTCAGCGGAACCAGGGTTGCCCGGGCCCAGGAGGCAAAATTGTAGATGTTGAATGGAAACCAGCTGGGGAAGGCGATCACCTCGGGCGGCAGGCAGGGCGTTTTGTCCCAGGGCCACTCGCCGATGAGCGCTAGCCAATAGCGGGTAAAGACGCGGATGGTATCGAAGCCGCCGTGGGCCAATATCCAGTCGCGAGCTGTGCGCAGGGTTGGGCTGTCGGGCGCGACGCCGCTGGCCCGCAGGGCGGCGTAGCACTCGACGGTGGTGTTAATGTCGCCGTCCGGCGCTCCGTAGTAAATTTCCCACGCGCCGTCTTGGCGCTGGGCGTTGAGCAGGGTTTGGACAATGTCCTCTTTGTGCGGATGCTCATAGCCCAGAATGTGCATGGCCAGCAACCACTCAGCCTCCATGCAGCAGTTGGACTCCAGCATGCCGACCCAGTACCCGTCCTCGGCCTGGTGATGGTACAACCAGGTTGCGGCCGCGTTGATGCACGCTTCGAGTCGGGACAGGTCAACGGCCTGCCCGGCGGGATCGGGGCCGAGGGGTGGCATAGGCTACCGTCGCCTGTCGCCTAACTCACGCGCTTCGACCTCAATGAGCAGCTCGCGTGAGACGGCCAACTGTCCGGTCTCGATGTCGTGGGCCGAGGCTCGCTCCGCGGCCAAGCGGCACACTTTCTTGAGGTCTAAGCCGTGAAACTCAAGATCGAGCTCATCCTGAGACACCCAGACCTGAATGCGCTGGCCATCGGCCAAAGCGCACTCATAACCAACGGCGCGCTGAGCCCGGTTGCGCTTACGGTCCATATTGATCACGCGATTTGCCATGTTCAGGCTCTTTCTCGGCGCAGGACTCCGGCCCGATCAACCCGGTTACGCAGGACGTCTAACTCTTCGACGCCGGGCGGTTCGGTGGTAGGAACCTGCTCGGGGATGACAAGGGGAAAGCTGGTCTGGGCCTGGACCTGCTCGACCGACACGCCTGGGTGGAGGGATCGGAGGCGCATACGCTTTTCGTCTTCGGTAAAGTCCATAACGCACAGCGGGGTGACACAATACTTGGGGCCCCCGCCGGGCAGGCCCAGTTTTTTGCGGGCGTCCGCTCCGCCTGAGCCCCAGCCAACGGTGCTGATATAATCGCAGCGCTCAACAAAGGTGCGGGCCGTGTGGGAGTTGAGAACAATGTAATAGCGACCGACGTGGGTACTCAGGGTCGGGGTGCCGACCGAACCTGGGCCGCGAAAACGCAGCTTTTTATAATCCGAACCTACGCCGATCAAATTGGTGTTACCGTGGAGATCGACCTGCACCCCGCCGATGAAAAAGGTCCGTTTGCCCCAGTCCCTTAGCCGATCAAAGCGATGTCCGGTATCGCTGTACGATTCGGCCCAGCGCACTACTCTCCGGTCCCAGCCAAAGGCGGGCATAGGCAGGCTGTCAAGGTGGGCGACATTCATGCGCGTGCCAAGGAAGATCAACTCCATGTTCGGGCCGTGCAGACTGTGGGCGAGGCGGACTGCGGCCTCGGCCACCGGCATGGCCACGCCCACCTGGAGCAGCTCACCGTCCTTCAGCTCGCGGGCCAGAAACACGGCCATAATTTCTTGGGGGGTACATCCGGTTTGGATGGTCATAGGAAGACAACAACTCCTCTTTTTCAGGGATGACGTTTCGCGCCCTCAGTATTCGTACAGCGACAGCAGACGCTTGATCCCAATCCGTTCCAAATAATCACCGTGCGTCTCGGGCTCTCGATAGTAGTGGTTCAGAAAGTGCTGTAGGGCTGCCGGGTCATCGTGGTGGGCGGCGTCCGTGGCGGCCCGCACATAGGTTTTCAAAAACTCGTTGTCTGTAATGTAATAACCACGGCTATAAAACGGATGCGCGCCGTAGGGCATGCGCACGATGCCGTCCGCGGCGGCAATGGTCGTCGCCCATGGATTGCTGCGGATATCCTCGTTGGCGATGATTTTTTCAACCTGGACGATCGTCCGCTCGGCCGCCCGGTACAGAAACAGATCGAGCCAACCCGGCCCACCAAAGTGCTGGACATTCCCGTAGACGTCCGAGGTGGCGGCATGTAAGAGGGTGACATCGGGTCTGATCGCAGGCACGGCCAGTAAAGTCTCACCCTTGATCGGGTCGGTGATGATTTTGAGATCGGGGTTAACCTCGGGCAGCGAGGTGCCAACCCCGCCACGCCAGGGAAGAAACGGCAGATCCTGGGCTGCGGCCCGCAACCCAGCCGTTAAGATGCCCTCTTCGCACTCCCAGGTTTCGACCTGGCCCTGCTCAACCGCGTGCCGGAACGAGGGGGCGACGGCCACTCCAAAACCGCCGCCGGCGTAGTAGCTGACGGCTTTGGTGACACACCGGGCGGCAATCAGCAAATCCAGAGACAGGCCACTAGCCACGACAGTGAGGTTTTTCACGTTGCGCCGGATGATATGCCGCAGCAGAGCCATCGGGGCAGGTTCTCCGACCGCAACCGTCATGCCGTCCTCAATCCAGCTTGCGGCATCCGCCTCGTCGAGCAGGTGGTGGGTTCGTTCTTCTGCGGACATAGGCTATGCTTTCCTCTTTGCCCTTGTGAAGGGATATATATGATAAGAAACCGGAAAAATCAAAGGCAAATGTCAAAACTGGAAACACTCACACCTTGGTGTGAAGTCAGGAGGCAGAAGGATGGCACAAAGTGATCGTATTGCGGTTGTTGCTGGGGTTGGAGCGGGTATTGGAGCGCGTTTTGTTGAAACCTTCGCACAGGAGGGGTATCAAGTGGTCGCCCTGGCACGCAATCAGCAGTCGCTTGATCAGATTCGGGACGGACTCGGTCGCCTAGCCGAGCGGTGTGTATTTTGGACGACCGATATTGCCGATCAAGCCCAGGTCGCGGCGACCTTTGAACGCGTACGCAGTGAACTCGGGCCGGTTCGGCTGCTGATTGCCAACGCCAGCGCGGCTAAACGTGGCTCGTTTCTCGACCTGACTCCGGATGAGTTTGAGAACCATTTGCGTGGCTGTACGTTCGGGCCGTTTCTGTGTGCCAAACAGGCAATTCCTGACATGCTGGCCAATGGTGGAGGGGCGGTCGTGTATATCGGCGCGACTAGCTCAGTAAAGGGATACGCCAGATCATCCGGTTTTGCACCGGGAAAGTTTGCCCTGAGAGCTCTGGCTCAGTGTAATGCCCGGGAATTTGGACCGCAGGGGATTCATGTCTTTCACGTGATTATCGACGGTGGGATTGACAGTGTACCGCTGGGTGAAGACCGAGCCTGTCGGCCCGGCCTGTTAGACTCCCGCTCCATCGCCCGGGTGATAGCCCAAGCCGTCGCCCAGCCGTGTGATACCTGGATGCAGGAGTTTGATATCCGGCCCGCCGAAGAGAGCTTTTAGAGCGGTCATCGTTTTCTCCATTGCTGATCTCATACTGCCCTGCGGAGCGCGGGGACGCCACCTACAGAAGAGAGGAACACCAATGAAAGAATTTTCCGGTCGAGTTGCTGTTGTCACCGGAGCTGCCAGCGGAATTGGTCGGGCGCTCGTTGAGCGGTTTGCCGCTGCTGAGATGAAAGTGGTGCTGGCCGACGTTGAGGCTGAGGCGCTGAAGGCCGCTGAACAAGACCTGAAAGATCGAGGCGCGGACGTCCTTGGAGTTGTGACCGACGTCTCTCAAGCCGACCAAGTCGAAAGCCTGGCTCACAGCAGCTTAGACACCTTCGGCGGCGTGCATATTGTCTGCAACAATGCCGGCGTTGGTGCGGGCGGTCTTACCTGGAATCATTCGCTCCAAGACTGGGAGTGGGTTATTGGCGTCAACCTCTGGGGCGTGATTCACGGCGTACGCACCTTTGTGCCCATCATGCTGGAGCAAAACACCGAAGGTCATATCGTCAATACCGCTTCCATGGCCGGGCTGGTGTCCGGGCCGTTTCTGAGCATCTACGACGTGACCAAACACGGGGTGGTGACGCTATCCGAGTCGCTCCACTACGAACTCATGCTGCAGGCGGCCCAGGTCAAAGTGTCGGTCTTGTGCCCGGGCTTCGTCAGAACAAACATCCTCGACTCCGAGCGCAACCGGCCGGCCGAGTTGCAGCCCACCAAGCAAGAGCCAGACGAAGCCGGTCAGGCTATGGACCAGACCTTTCGTCAGTTTATTGAACAGGGCATGCCGCCTACCGAGCTTGCAGAGAAAGTCTTTACCGCCATTCAAGACGAGACATTCTATATTCTTCCCCATCCAGAACTGTTGGAGACGGTGCGTTCGCGTATGGAAGATATTCTGGAGCAGCGCAATCCGACGCTGGCCATGCCAGGATTTTTTGGCGCGTCAGGGAACTGATGATTCCGACCGACATGATTCGCCCGGCGTCGGGCACCCAGGGTGCATCGGTTTGGCTTGCGAAGTCTGGCAAAGCTGAGCAGCTTTTGCCTGCTCGGCCGATGACCCGAGCTCACCGAACACCCGAACCTGTGACAAATCTGCCCGGGCCAGGTTTGCCGAGAGGGACCAAACCGAACGCGCTACCCTCTCCGGTGTGATAGCCCTAATGATTGTTAATGATATTTGACAAAGATTGACGAATGACAACACAGGGCTCTTGCTGCCCTTGCTTGAAGCGACGGATGAAGACGATCAGTCGTCGGGGCCCATAATCCGGGAAGAGGCCGCAGTCAAAACAATGTCGGCGCACGGGTCGTCCGCGATCTCAGGACATGCAGCCAAATCTATTCTTGAAGCCGATCTTGAGGAAGCGGACGGCATGCACAGCCCTATCTCGGTCGGTTTTCGCGTCGAAAGCCATTAGGCCTTTGTCGCTGAGATATTCGAGAGGCCGGCGAGCTTGGAGATGATTGACGAACTGCAAACATTCCTGGGAACCGCAACGCAGGGGAATACCCGCAGACGGCTTCTCGACCGTGGAAAGGCCTAGGTGATCATACGGCGAGCGGGGCAATTCCCCGACGACGCGCCGAGACGCTCGACATGGACCTTTCCGAGTACGGCTTTTCTTTGCTGCGGGCCTCTCTCACGCTGCCCGAGCGTGAAGGGAATGACTATATATGTCTGGCGGGACGGATTTCTCAAGGCCGGAAATGGCCCTCGTGCGCAACGGCTGCCCGTTGCTGTTACTCAAGGATGCGGACGCGTGCTGGACTGTCAAGCATGGTGTGGTGGACTATGGCTACAAGACTTACGGCAGCGTGGACCGGGAGTTTGGACTCGTCCGAGGGGGGTGAGGTACCCGATGCGGCGTGTCACGACAGCCGGCTATTTGAACCGGTGTTGGATGAGACGCGTACCGGCGGGGAGGCGTGGGCGGACAGCGCCTATCAGAGTCGAGAGCGGGAACGGTTGCCTGGCTATAAGTAAGGAGGGCACGGTCGGATTCACCGCAGAGTTCACCGGAACCGGCCGCTGAGTGCTCGGTTCCGGCAGTCCGAGCGCAAGCGTTCGAAGAGACGCGCTGTGGTGGAACATGTCTTTGCTCAGCAAGAAGTGGCGGGTGGCGGTGAGTCGAGACCGTTGGCTTGTCGCGAGCCTGGGTCAAAATCGGCATGATGAATCTGGTGTACAACCTGCGCCGGCTCGCGTGGCTCAAGGCGAATCGCCCTCCGGTTTATCGGTATACCGTAAATTGAAGTTCAAGAAGGGAGGCATTTCGTCCTGGAATCGAGGAATTGATTGACAGACCGAGCCGCTTGGGTTACATTTCTTGCCATCAGCTGTGCCTGAATCGCTCCTGCGTTCTGGTCGCGACAACACGAATCCCGGTAGACCGCACTATCGGCGATTTGCATCTCCCGCCAGAGTCAGGCAACTTTGAGAACCTCCCGCAAGAGAATGGTCAAAAGCAGGGAGTCCCCGGTTGACCGCTGAAATACTTATCCGCGACGGACAAGTCCTGACCGGGCCACTGTTCAGCGAGCTGATGCGGGTGGAGACCGTTCGCTCGAACGGGCCCGGCATCTGGGTTGCGGGACTCGTCGGTCAGCGTTCCAAGCGGTTCCGCCGGGTGATGCTGACCTTGGACGACATCTCGAATCTGATCATCGTCGACTCCGCGCTCTCCTACCAACGGCGACGGCCGACATCGCCTCCCGCTTCCGTGCTCCGCCTATGTGCGGCTGCTCTCGGTCAACAGCATGCGCCCTCAAGACGAAGCTAAAGCCGGGATGGGCGGTCGGCTCGTCAATCGCGGGTGTGGGGCGGGCTCAGCTTCGGGATTGGCCCCACAGTCGAAGGCCGCCTTGCCGGATGAAGTTACAACCGGAGGCTATATCGATGGAGGCAAAACTCAAACATCTTGAATTCATTCAGGGCGTGATCAACCGCCTCGCCACCGATTCGTTCCGCATGAAGGGATGGGCTGTGGTCCTGGTCTCCGCCCTTCTACTCCTGCTGGCGAGGGAAGGGCGCCTGGAGTTCACCTGGATCGGTTTCACCCCGGTGCTCGCCTTCTGGGGCCTCGATGGCTATTTCCTGTGGCAGGAACGGCTGTTCCGAGACTTGTATGATCACGTCCGAGCGCTGGGCAAAAACGATATAGATTTCTCGATGGACGCCAGCGTCTTCAAAAGAACCTGGTTGGCTGCGACGTTTTCCATCACGCTGGTCCCCTTCTATACCGCGTTGGCTCTCTCCGTCTGCCTTGCGATGATCATCGGCTAACCTCATTCAAGGAGGTCTGCTCAATGATGAGGGCCACCGGACCGGCGGGGCACGGATAACGGCGGTGGTAACGCTTCGGCCGGGCGAAAAGGGGCGGCATTACCGGCTGCCGTCCGAGGCGGACTACGCGGCGGCCAAGAGCGATGCGCCGAGACCCTCGACGAATGGGAACGCGGAGGCAGGCAGGGGCTCTGCCCGCTACCGGACGAGCCGACGCCTGTGGGAGGTGGTTCGGGAGCTGGACGCACCTTCAGCACGGCATGCTCTGGTGGGACAACCTGTTCACGGCGCGGCAGAAGGCGACGTTGGTGAGTGTCATGATGCTCGTGGATCAATTGGAGAAGGACTGTTGCCGCGAGAAGAATGGCATTGTCACTAGGCGACGACACTGCAACACGCTGACTCAGTGGCAGGAGTGAGATCGTAGCTGACGCCTTTAGTATGCAAATTCTCCCTAATGTCTTGGGATTTTCCCGAGATGCATCCGCCGGTACCGTATGCCGGTGGTCTTTTCGACGCGATTGATGGAGTTGCAGAAACAACGTCATTGATTCGCATGCCCCTTAGTCAATCAGGACAATCTGAGACCATCGACGCCGTCAGACATCCTCATTCCTGACCAGACTGCCAGAGTCTGGTTCACCGATCCGCTCTACTACGACGCCGTTCCCTATGCCGTTCCGACTTCTTCCTAGTCTGGCACAAGCGAACACTGCCGGGTAATCCCCTCTTGCGGGATCCCTTCGATCTGCAGAGCTCTCTCTTACAGAAGAACGCGCAGGCCGTTCGGGACAAAACCAAGCGTTGTCGATGGCCGGCCAAAGGTATCACGCCCCTCCTATCCACCGACGATCTGCCCCACTCCAAAGATCTTCCGCGTTCCGAGATGCGCAACAAGAGCGCCCTCGTCCATGTGGTTGCAGAATCGGCCCGGGTCCATGATCTTCTTTAGGTGTACTTTCGCTTCTCTGAGAGATGCCTTGTATTGAGGCCAAAGACCATAGCCTCTGGGACCATTCAGCATAACAGCCCACATGAGACACAGAGATCCACGTAAGTACGCTCTCCGCCGCCGGCCGTCTGCAGCCAGAGAGTTTTTCCCTTGATATCCACCGATTTTCTCCTTGTCCAAACTACCAAGGGGGTGTTCAAGCCAGCAGCCGCCTGCCGGTATAGATCAGGCTGAAAACGCTCAGAAAGATAATCCCAATAATGCCCAGCAGCCGAAGCCAATCCGGCGGTCGAGCGTTTTTGGGCATAGACCTGCCAACCACCAGCTTGTAGTTGGCGGCGGCCAGAATCGGGGCGACCAGAAACGATATGATCGTTGCCAGATCAACTAGGGTAGTAAAACTGGTCAGAAACTGGGCGATCATCCAATAGGCACCAACAGCGCTAACAATCACCCACAGATTATACATCCGCCGACTCTTTTGACCGGTAAAAAACAACAGCGCACACGTCCGTTCCATCGCCCGTGCATAGCCGTCAAGCACGGCTAGGGTGGTGCTGAACATGACCGAAAAGGCTGACGCGGCAATAATAATATAGCTCCAGTCGCCCAGCGTTGCGGTGTAGAGCTGTACGACCTGGTTGGTGAATTGAGTGCCGCTCTGATGGGAGAATGACTGCCCTGAACCGTACATGATGAATGCGCCCAGGGTCATAAAACACACCGCCAGAAAGGCGGTCATGATATAGCCGAGCTTAAAGTCGAGCAGGGTTTCGTTCATACTTGGCCGATAGTTGGTCTGCTTGATGCGCTCCAGAGTCCACAGGCTGTTCCAGGCCGACAGATCAACCGGGGCTGGCATCCAGCCCATCAGCGCGATCAGAAACGCGAAACCCGAGGCCGTCCAGATTTCGGACGAATAGAGGGGAACCGACACGACCGGTCCACGCGTCAGCGTCAGGATGAAGGCGACAATCGTGGAGACAAACAGGACGACACAGATAATCTTGATGAGATTGTCGAGTAGACTGTACTCTCCGATTAAGAGGACCCCGATACACAGAGCTAGCAGAAACAGGGCAGTGGTTGCGGCTGAAATGTCCAAACCTAAAAGATTATTCAACAGTCCGGCGGTAGTGAAGCCAATAGCCGCGTTAATGATAAACAGCGGCGCAATAGTAATCAGCAGATACACATACAGCATCCATTTGCCGAGGCGTAGGTAGCCGTCTATCAGACTCTCACCAGTGGCGTTGGTATAGCGTGAGGCAGCCTCAAAGGCCGGATATTTGAGCAGATTGGCCACGACGATTGCCCACAGCAGGGCATAGCCGTAGCTGGCCCCGGCCCGTGTTGACTGAACAAGATGGGAGACGCCTATTGCGGTACTGGCGAACAGTAGTCCCGGACCGAGGGTTTTGAGAAAACGAACGAAGCTGGTATCGGCTTGGGCCGGGCTGCTCTCAGCCGGCACTGTCCAGCTGGCCGGGGGGGATTCGGTCGTGCTCATCGATACAGGGGGCTTTCCTGAGGTCTAATGCCCTGGGAGACGTGTTGCACGGCCGGCAGAAGTTTGCGGTATTCCTGGAGGTCTGCTATAGCCATATCCATATCCTTCAACCACGGCTCACTTCGGTGTGTCAAGGATATCACACGTTGACTCGCTAGACAGCTCAGGGCACGGATGTGGAGAGCGGGACCCCTCCATGGACATCACCGACATTTTGCACACCGTTCCCGACTACCAAGAGTTTTTCTTACCTGACGAGCTGCATGACAACTCGGTGCAACTCGTCGAGAAATTTCCAGATCTGGCCCAACTGTGTCAAATCGGTAGATCTACGGATGGACGACCGATTGAAGTCCTGACCATCGGCCACGGCTCGCGGACGGCCCTGCTGTTCGGGGTGCCCCATCCTAATGAGCCGATCGGAACGCTCAGCCTCGACTTTTTGAGTCGCGCGCTGTGCGAGTACCACGATATACGTCAGCAGCTTGATACGACTTTTCTGATCGTCAAAGTGATTGATCCCGATGGGCTGGCACTCAACGCCGGTTGGCTCAAAGGCGCTTTCTCTCCGCTCCGCTATGCGCTGAACTATTACCGGCCGACCCAGAGCGAACAGGTTGAGTGGAGCTTTCCTATTGACTATAAGACCTTGCACTTTTCTACTCCGTCGGCCGAGACCCAGGTCCTGATGCGCTTGATGGAGGATTATCGTCCCGACTTTTGTTACTCCCTGCATAATGCCAGTTTTTGCGGCGTATATTTCTACGCCTCGCGATGTTTGTCGGCCCTGTTCCAGCAGTTTCACCAGCTCGTGGTGGCCCAAGGGCTGGATCTCCATCAGGGCGAGCCTGAAGTCCCCTATATCCGGCCCTGGACGCAAGCGGTGTATCCGTTTTTCAGCGTCCGCGACAGCTACGATTATATGCGCAAAAACTTCGGGGGAGATCCGGCTGAGTATATTCTGACCGGGACTAGCTCGGCCGACTATCTGCAAGGCCGGGTGCCCAACGCCCTGACGCTGGTATGTGAGCTGCCGTATTTCACCGCTCCGGCCCTGGCTGACAGCTCTCCGAGTGGGCGGTCACGGCGTGAGGCACTGCTTGAGGGCATGCGGCGTACGCAAGAGACCGTCAGGCTGATTGAGACCCATTTCTCAGCTTTAAAGGAAAAAATCCCCGCCAATCGGCTGTCTCGCTCAGTGGCTGATTATATTCGACGGACTCCGAAACGACTGGCCGCCCAGCTGAAACAGATCCAAGATCCGGCCTATGCCGAAGAGGCCACTACAGCCCAGGCGTTTGACGTGTTGGTGTGCCGCAATTTACACCCCGCCCTCTATCTGGGCCAGGTCTACCGGCTGGCCAAAGAGGCCGGTGAGCGGGCGCGGGCAAATGAAATCCGGGCCCAGATCGAAGAGCGGATACGCCAAATTGAGGCCGAGAGCGATATTGTGATGCTACCACTCAAGAAGCTAGTCGCAGTCCAAGTCGGCAGTGGCCTCTTGGCTCTGCAGGCCCAAAGGGGATCGGGGTGAGGTCCTCATTTAGAAAACAGCTGAAATAGACGCTGCCCAATCAGGCCGATAATCGGCGGAAAAAGCAGGCTCGGAATCGCCCGGGCAGCCACAAACGGCCAGCCTAAGAAGGGCACCTCCCAACTAAACAGTCGGGTCGGTGAAAGCAGGGCCTTGGCCGTAATGAAGGCGAGCAGGGGGCCAACGGCGACACCTTGCTTGAGGAGTGCGGCGGCGATTGGAAACACCACATAGGGACCGCCTGGCATGAGCAGACCGATCAGCCAGCCAATCAAGACGCCGCGAAACCCGGCCTGCTCGCCCATCCACTTAACGAGCAGTTCGCGGGGAACCAAGACATTAAAAAATCCCGCTAAACAAAACCCTAGCAGCAGCGGTAGCCATACGCCTCGGAACAAGTCCAGGCTGGCTTGCACGCCCTTGAGCGGTAGATCTGGTCCTTTGACAAATGCCCAGCCTACCAGGGCCAGGGTCAGCCCGCCCATGATAATAACAGCGGAGTCCACGCCTTGTTTCCCCTTTGGCCCACCAGGTTTACCGCTGGGCTTAGCCGGTGAATCGGATGACTGCGAGGTGTCGGGTTGTGAATTGTCACTCATGAGAGAGCCGACAAACGCTGGCTGTTTTTTACGTTGCGGTAGATCAGACTCGGTTGGTCTTCTATCGGCTGGGCTGCGGCCTGCACCACCACCTCATGTCGCGGGGAGAGTTTACACACCGGGTCGGTTGCCGCGGCGTCGCCGGTCAGCAGAAATGCCTGACACCGACACCCGCCAAAATCCTCCTCTTTGCGCGGACAGCTGCGACACGGCTCCTGCATCCAGTCATAGCCGCGAAAGGCGTTCAGCCCAGGCGAATCAAGCCAGATTTCGGTCAGCGGCCGGTTCTTAACACTCTCAAACCGCAGTTGCTCAATCGCGTGTGCGGCGTGGCAGGGGAGGACTTCGCCGATTGGCGTGATGCACATATAGCTGCGGGCCCAGCCGCCCGAACAGGCTTTGGGTGCGTCTTCATAGTAGTCGATTTTGACAAAGGCAATCTCCATCGTGCCTTGGTACTTTTTCCGTGCTTCCCGTGCGATGGCCTCGGCGCGTTCGTATTTGTCAAGGGACGGTAGCAGGGCACGGCGATTTTCAAACGCCCAGGCGTAGTACTGGGCATTGGCCAGCTCAATCCGCTGAGCGCCAAGCTCGCCCGCCTGGTCAATCAACTCGGGCACCCGTTCGATGTTCAGATTGTGCAGGACAACGTTAATCGTCAGCGGGTAGCCGAGCCGTTTAATGAGCCGGGCGACCTCGAGTTTCTTGTCGTACGATCTGAGGCCGGCCACCAACTCGGCCGGCCCACGCTCGGTGTCCTGGAGGCTGAGCTGAATATGCTCCAGACCGCAGTCGTGAAATTCTTTCAACTTCTCCTCGTTCAGCAGCGTCCCGCTGGTGATCAGGTTCGTGTACAGGTCACACTCCCGGGCGTGCCGAATCAGGGCCGGAATATCGTTGCGGACCAGCGGCTCGCCGCCCGACAGGTGGACTTGGACAACGCCCAGCTCAGCTGCGTCCGTAAACGTTTGGCACCACTGCTCGGTGCTGAGTTCGCCTTGCATGGCGTGGAACTCAAGCGGGTTGGAACAATATAGACACTTGAGCGGACAGCGGTAGGTCAGTTCGGCGACTAGGGTATAGGGGCGCGGGGCAGACATCTAGACCTCCAGTAGCCCGCGGGCACGGATGCGGGTCAACAGCTGCTTGACATTGTCTTCAACCACCTGGCGGTCGGCGGCAGAGAACTTTTTCAGCAGGACGTCGACGATCTGGGCCACGGTCCGTTCGCCGTCACACAGCTTGAGCACCTCGGTTGCGGTGGCGTTCAGCTTGAGGGCGGCTTCGGGAAACATCAGCATGTGTTGCTGCTCGATCTTATCCCACCGTAGCCGGGCTTTTGCGGCCAGCCGGGGGCGCCAGGTTTCTTGCGGGTCAGCCATACGCCTGCCTCTGAATATCGGCGTCATTCTCCCCACAGCGGCGGCAGCAAGCCAGGGGAGACATATGCAAAGTGAACGGCATCAAGGAGGCCCCACAGGATATGACACTTGGTTTTGAGGGCCAGGACGGCCTGCTCCTGCTGTTCGCGCGTTCTGCACTCTTGCATCACATACTCAAGGCCAAATTCAACGTCGCGCGGTGCCTGGCTCAGGCGGGCTCGAAAATACTCCAAGCCCTGCTGTTCGACCCATGGATAGTGCTCCTCAAAGGCCGGCAGGCGTCTGGCCATCAGCGTCGGGGCGAATAGTTCGGTCAACGACGAGGCAACGGCCTCCATCAGGGAGTGGTCTTTGACATAGGTCAGATAGGCGTCGACTGCAAAGCGCACGCCGGGCAGCACATAGCGCAGGTCGATCATGTCTTGCCGCTGAAGCCCGGCCGCTTCGCCTAGGACCAGCCATTTATGAATCCCGCCGTCGGGATTGTCGGTCGTGCCGTCGTGATCGAGGATGCGCTGAATCCAGGCCCGCCGCACCGCCGGGTCCTCAATGCGGGCCATAATGGCGGCGTCTTTTTTGGGAATGATCGTCTGGTAGTAGAAACGGTTCTCAATCCAGGCCTGGAGCTGACGCTTGGTCAGCTTGCCTTTGTGCATCAGGACATGAAACGGATGCTTATCGTGGTAGCCGGCTTCGCCCACCGCGCGTAAGTGCTCGATGAATTCTTCCCGGCTCCACGTTTGTGTTGCGTTCACGGCTACACCTCAAAGTCCATCCCATCGAAGGCTACCTCCCAGCCGGCCGCTTCAACGGCCCGCCGTTGAGCCGAGTCCTCGATGAGTACAGGGTTGGTATTGTTCAGATGGGTATAGATCTTACGGACATTGCCCAAGGTGGCCAGCTGTTCGAGACTGCCCTCCGGTCCCGTCATCGGGATGTGACCCATTGACAGTGATGTCTTTTGGGCCAGGCCGACACTGATCATTTCGTCGTCGGTCCAACACGTACCATCTAGGAAGAAGGTATCACAGTTCTGGAGGTAGGGCAGTACGCTGTCGTCCAGGGCCTTAATGCCTGGCACATAGACCAGCGAACGACCGCTGTGGTGGTCGATAATTTTGTAGCCGACCGACGCTTCGCTCCAGTCCGACACGCGGCCCAACAGATAGGCAGGCGCTCGGCCAGGAACGACAAAAGCTTCATAGCTCAGTCCGCTCGGTTTGCCATCGACCCCGATAAGAGCATGAGCAGCGCTGTACTCGAGACTGTGCCACATACAGCGTGGAGGGGCACACACCGTCCGAAACATGGCGTTCGTCTCCAGCAGCCAACCCTGGACTTGGCGGCTGGCGTAGAGGCTGAGGGGCTGTGACTCTCTGAGCGATAGCAGACCGGCGACGTGGTCAATTTCGGCGTTTGTTAACAGAACGGCAGAGATGGGCGTATGACGCGGGCTGCGGATAGGCTCAAGAGCGGGGAAAGTCTGAATCTGCTGACGGATATCGGGGCCGGCATTGATAAGATACCAGGCCTTACCGTCTGCGCTGACGGCGATCGAGGCTTGGGTTCTGGCTTGGGCCTTGACTGTGCCGGCCCGGAAATTGTGACAGTTTGGGCAGTTACAATTCCATTGGGGAAAGCCGCCTCCGGCCCCAGAGCCTAGGACGTGGACCCGCACACGCTCTTCCTTCCCATAGATACAAAAACGGGCTTCTCCCTAGCTGGGGAAGCCCGCTTGCAGCAAGTTGACTGCTAAAATCTACTCCGAGATCAAGATGTACATGCTCACTTCAGCGTCCATCCGAACTTCTTCAAAATCAGGCATCGTCCATTCCACGATCAAGACCTCCTTCTTCAGTTGATCTGTGCACTACACTTACCCTATAGGGACAGACTTGTCCACAAGCAGGAATCAGACTACCCGGAACATTATGCATTTCGATCGAAAAGTCAAGCTGCAAAGACAAAGCTGACAAGGGGACCTCTACGGCCGGCTCGGTATTTCTGGTAGACTGTCACCCGAGCGTCACTACTACATCAGGACTGAGCGCCGATGAATATCCAGATTTTTGGTCTTAAAAAATGTGCCGAAACCCGTAAAGCCCAGCGTTTTTTCAAGGAACGCAGGATTCGTTTTCAGTTCGTCGATCTGGCCGACAAGGGTCTGTCAAAAGGCGAGCTGCGCTCGGTTGCGACCAGCGTCCCGCTTGACCAACTCCTGAACCGTTCCAGCAAGCACTTTGTTGACCGGGGGTTGACCCACGCCTGGCTTGATTCCAGACGGATTGAGACCGCGCTGCTCGAAGACCCCCTGCTGTTCAACACCCCGGTCGTGCGCAACGGCAAACAGGCGACGGTGGGTTATTGTCCGCAGGTCTGGAAGAGTTGGGAGTAAGCACGGAGACCCAGCTCTCTGGGGGGGGGGGGACGCGGGCTACAAACCGCCTGTGAGAGCGCCTTTGCCTTGATCCTGTGCAGAAAAGCCAGTAGGCTACCGGCTGGCTCTCTGGCTCTGTTGACAAAAATTCGGCCATCAACACGGGCAGTGCCGTCTGTCCGGCCATAATGGGGGAAATATGCGACCTTGGCCAACCCTACTCATCAGTTATCTGCTGCTGATACCGCTGGCTATTCATGCTGCTGATGCCACGCCTGACGACGCTGCCTCTGACCTGAAACCAGTCACCCAAGAACGGTTGCTGACCGGCACGGCCGAGTATCGTGACTGGCTGATGTATGGCGGCAACTACGACAACATCCGCTTTAGCCCCCTGACTGACATTGACCGCCAGAACGTCAAAAAACTCAGCCCTGCCTGGGTCTTCCAGACCGGAATTCCGTACCAGTTTCAAGCCGCCCCAATTGTGGCCGATGGGGTGATGTACGTCTCGGCCGCCTACAACCACGTCTATGCGCTTGATGCCAAGACGGGCGAGCTAATGTGGAGATACGATCACAAAATGCCGAGCGATGCCCGCATTTGCTGTGGTCCGGGCAACCGTGGTCTGGCGATTGCGAACGACACCCTCTACATGGGCACCTTGGATGCCCGTCTGGTTGCTCTGGACCGCAGGACGGGCGAGGTGGTGTGGAATGTAGCAATTGAAAAACATCACCGGGGCTATAGCAGCACCGCAGCACCGCTGGTGGTCAAAGATCTGGTTATTGTCGGTATTGCGGGCGGCGACTATGGCGTGCGGGGGTTTTTGGATGCCTATGACGCCAAGACCGGCGAACGGCGCTGGCGACGCTACACGATTCCAGGTGAGGGAGAGCCGGGCAACGAGACCTGGGCCGGTGACTCGTGGAAGAGCGGTGGCGGTGCGACCTGGGTAACCGGTTCCTATGATTCGGACCAGAATATCCTGTATTGGGGGGCTGGCAACCCCGGTCCTGACTGGAACGGTGACGTGCGGGAGGGCGATAACCTGTATTCCAGCTCAGTGCTGGCGCTCAGTCCCGAGACCGGCCAGATTAAATGGCACTTTCAGTACACCCCCCACGATATTTGGGATTACGACGGCAATACCGGACTGCTGTTAGTCGATGTCAAACGGGGTGGTAAAACGGTCAAAGCGATCGTTCAGCCCAATCGCAACGGCTATCTGTATGTGCTCGACCGAGCCACCGGAGAATACCTACACGCCACCAAGTATGTCGATCAGCTGAACTGGGCCAAGGGTCTGGACGAGAAGGGCCGTCCGATTGTTGATCCCCGCTATGTTCCAACCCCAGAGCCACAAGAGTTTATCTGTCCGGGCGCGGCTGGCGGCCAAAACGGATCGGTGACCGCCGCCTATAGTCCGCTGACGGAGCTGCTGTATGTGCCGGTGATTGAGAGCTGTATGGAGATGCGCAAAGCGGCCGCTATCTTTGTCCAGGGGATTCCCTACTGGGGCGGCGGGCCGGGAGCAACCCAGGGCGATGACGGCTCATCGTACGGCCACCTGTCTGCTATCGATCCCTCGACCGGCGTGATCAAATGGCAGTACAAAGACGACTATCCCTTGGTCGGTGGAACGTTGGCAACGGCCGGTAGTCTGGTCTTTACCGGGAATCAGGCCGGTTATGTCATGGCCTTTGACGCGAGGACTGGCGAGCTGTTATGGCGGTTCCAGACCGGCTCGGGAGTGCGGGGGCAGCCGGTGACCTACAAGCTTGACGGGCGGCAGTATGTGGCCGTGCCGAGCGGTGGCGGCGGATTGGCCACAACGCTCCTTGGAAAGCCGGAGCGGGTCAATCAGGGCAGCGCGCTGGTGGTGTTTGCCCTGCCGGAGTCGTAGTTCTGTCGGTTGTCAGCCGCACCAAAGACCCGGACGAAGCTCAAAAAGGCCAGAGCATAGCTGCCAAAAAAGCCAGTCAGCAGACACAGCTCCAAGACGCCCAAGGGTAGGCTGGTGGGCTTCCACAGGGATGGAACGACGAGTACATAGCGCTCCAGCCACATGCCCAGCCCAACTGCAAGCCCCAAGCCGGCGAGGGCTGTTGGCCGTTGCTTAACGCGTCGGCTGAGAAGGACCGGAAACGGAATCAAAAAGTTGAGCGTCAGGACGACTAGGCTGACCGCTGCCCACGGTTGGTAGGCTAGCCGCCGCAGCACAAAACCCGTTTCTTCTGGAAGGTTGGCGTACCAAATCGGCAGATAATGGCACCAGAACAGATATGTCCACAGGATGCAAAAGCCAAAAATCAGCTTGCCCAGGTCGTGGGACTCGGCGGCCGTGGGCAAGTCTTGGAGGCCAAGCTTGTGTGCCCCGACCGTCCCAATCATGATGACAGCGAGTCCGACATAGATGTTGCCGACACAAAAGAAAGCGCCAAACAACGTGCTGATCCAGTGCGGGTCGAGCGACATCACTAGATCAAAGCCAATCAGGCTGAACAGTACCGCATACAGCAGAAGAAAGACCGGTGAGAGAAGCCCTAGGACCCGCTGGCTGCGGGCCTGCTCGGTCTTTGCGTCACGCCAATCGCGACGTAGCATTGCGAGGACGGTCGCGGACCAGCGATTAGTCTGGGCAGGAAGACGGTCGGCCCGGGGACGCAGCGAGTAGTACACAAAGATGAGACCCAGCGTGTACAGGACGGCCAGGGCGCAAAAATCACGGAAAAAGACAAAGCCCATATTCAGCCAGATCTGTTTGGCTTTGATCGGTTCGTGTAGCCATGGGAACAGATAGGCCGCGCCAAACATCAGGAAGAAAAACAGACCGAAGGAAATCGGTAGCCAGGCAGCCATGGCCTCGGCCAGGCCGCGTAGAGAGCCGGCCCATTGGGCGTTGACCAAGTGTAAGATTGCGGCAAACGTAATACCGCTCAGAGCCACCCCCGACCAGAATAACCAGTTGACCAAATACGCCTGCCAGGCGCGCTGGGGGCTTATCCATATTCCAAGCCCAAAAGCCAACACGCCCAGGCCGACACAGGCCCATAACAGCACGCCTAGCCGGGCGGACTGGAGGGAACTGGCAAACCCGGAGCGAGGTGTGGCTGGCCTAATCATTGTTCCTGCAGATGGCGGAGGTAATTCACGATATCCCAGCGCTCTTTGATTGACAGCGCGTGGCCATAGCTGGGCATAATGATACCTCCGCTGCGGATCGTCGCATAGATGTAGCCGTCTTTTTGGCGTTTAATGCGCGCGGCGTGAAGGTCTGACGACGGAATGCCTCTGCCAACAACCGGGCCATCGCCTCTGCCGTAGGGGCCATGACACGCCGTGCAGTAGATCTGAAACAGAGTCTTGCCGCTGGCCAGGGACTCCGCTGAGGTCGGACCTGGGTTTCTAAGACGGAGCCCGGCTCTGATCCGCGCCGACATCCGCGCGGACATGGGTGGCTCAATCCCAGTCGCCGGGACGGTGTGAGGCGGTGGAGGCTGTGGGGCTGTACCGACCGCGAGTTCAGGCTGGCCGTACATGTCGGTGTTCCACGGCAGGCTATGGCCGTGCTGAGCGGCCAGGACCACCGCCGTTCCGACTAGCAGGCAAAACAGCCCCCGTTTCGCCCCGTTGGAGCACGAGGACCGGGGGTTACACACCTTGGCCATACACGTCTAGTGCTCCACTCGCAGTGAGGCTATCCTTGACCGCCGTCAGCTGTGAGCCTGTACAGGCCACAAACACCCCAAAGTGGTCTTCTGAAAAACGTGGGTCTTGACTAATTTCGACCGAGCGTGCGGGCAGGCGGGCGTGCAGCAACAGACCGAACAGGGTCGCCAGAGCACCGAACAGGATGGTCATTTCAAAGCCGATAATGGCAAAAGACGGCAGGCCAATAATCGGTTTGCCGCCAGTCTGTAACGGCCAGTCTAGAGCCGTATAGATTGGCAGACCAAAACCTACACAAGCCCCCAACAGTCCGCCGGCGAGGGTAAAATATCGGATCGGGCTAGTGGACGAGCCAAACGCGCGTTGGATTTCGGGTACGGGAAAGGGCGATACCACGCTGAGTTGGGCATAGCCGCGCTGGCGGAGATGTTTGACGGCTGCAAGCAGGCTATCGAGCTGAGAAAAAATGCCTACCGCTCCGGTGCTGTGTCCGGTGAGTACTGGAGCCGTGGGCGCCTCCCCGTCCGGGCGAGTCGGCGAGAGATCCGCTGAAGGCAAGTGCTCTTTGACCTCGACTAGTGAGACCAGCGGCAGAAACTTGATGAACAGCAGGAACCACAGGAAAAACCAGGCAAAGCTGCCAACGGTAATCCCGACCTCGACCCACGACGGCTGGTACAAGCCCCAGGTCGACGGATTAAACTCGTGGGCCAGAGACGAGACAATAATAACAAAGCGTTCCAGCCACATCCCGACGTTAATCAGCAGCGAAATACCGAACAGCCACAGCGTATGGGTCCGAATTGAGCGCACCCACAGCAGCATTGGCACCACGCAGTTACAGAAGACCATCAGCCAAAAGAGGTGGCGGTAATCGCCAAACGCCCGATACCAGAAGATTTCACGCTCAAACGGATTCCCGCTATACCAAGCAATGAAGATCTCGCTAACATAGGCGTAGCTGAGAATCAGCGAGGTGAGAATGATCATTTTGCCCAGATTATCGAAGTGGGTCGAGGTAATATATGCTTCGAGGCCAAAGATCCGCCGTAGCGGAATCAGTAGCGTCAGAACCATGGCCAGACCTGAGAAAATCGCTCCGGCCACAAAGTAGGGAGCAAAAATTGTGCTGTGCCAGCCCGGTACCAGAGCCATGGCAAAGTCCCAAGACACCACGCTGTGAACCGAGACGACAAGCGGTGTGGCCAGAGCGGCAAAAAAACCGTAAGCGCTGAGATAGTGCAGCCACTGGCGGTTCGTGCCCTGCCATCCCAAGGACAGGAGACCGTAGATTGTGCGCAGCCGCCCGCGGGCTCGGTCGCGGGCGGCTGCCAGATCAGGAATGAGGCCGATGTACCAGAACATCGTGCTGACCGCAAAGTAGGTGCTAATCGCAAAGGCATCCCAGACCAACGGAGACTGAAAATTAACCCACAGCTGACGCTGGTTCGGATAGGGGAGCAGCCAGTAAAAGTTCCACGCCCGGCCCAGGTGGATAATTGGAAACAGGGCGGCGGTCATTACCGCAAAAATCGTCATCGCTTCCGCACTCCGGGCGATAGACGTGCGCCAGCGGGCCCGAAACAGAAATAAGACCGCCGAGATCAGGGTTCCGGAGTGGGCAATGCCGACCCAGAACACAAAATTCGTGATATACACGCCCCAGCTTACCGGGTGGCTCAAACCCGTCACTCCCAGTCCAGCCTCAATCTGGTATCCCCAGCAGTACAGGCCAAAGGCCAAGACCGCCAGATCGCAGACCAACAGGATCAACCAGGTCTTGGCTGGGGCTGAGAAGGCCTGGCTGAGAAGGTCGCGGTTGACCTGGCGATAGCTGAGTGTCGTAGTTTCCATGCCGCAGGGGTGAGCCGCCAGCCTTTAGCTGCCTCTGCGCTTGACGACTCTTTTGAGGTAGGTCACCGCCGGTTTGGTGTTGAGGTGCTCCAAGATGGTGTAGGCGCGTAGGTCTTGGTGGTGCTGGGAGACGACGCTATGGGGGTCTTCCAGGTTACCAAAACGAATCGCCTGGGTTGGGCACGTCTGGGCACAGGCTGGGGTGATCTCGCCGTCCCGGACCGGACGGTTTTCGTCTTTGGCCCGATCTTTGCCCTCCTGAATCCGCTGGACGCAGAAGGTGCACTTCTCCATCACCCCAGCTTCTCGTACGGTGACATCGGGGTTAAGCTGAAGGTGGAGCGGTTCGGGCCACTCGGCCTGCGACCAGTTGAAACGGCGTACCTTATAGGGACAGTTGTTCGAGCAGTAGCGGGTGCCGACGCACCGGTTGTAGATCTGGGCGTTTAGGCCCTCCGGACTATGATAGGTGGCGTACACCGGGCAGACTGGCTCGCATGGGGCGTTGCCGCACTGCTGACACAACATGGGGGCAAAGGCCACCGTCGGGGCATCGGGGTCCCAGTGCTGGGGGGAAGTATCCGTAAAATAGCGCTCAATCCGCAGCCAGGCCATCTCACGACCCTGGGCTACCGATTCCTTGCCGACCGTCGGGATATTGTTCTCGGCGTAACACGCCGTCACACACGCCCCGCACCCGATACAGGCCGATAGGTCGACCGTCATGCCCCAGCGGTATTGTTCGTACTCCAATTCAGGGTACATGTCGTACCCACTGTGTCCGTTATGGTAGCCATCGCCGGACGGTGCGCCGGGGCCGGTGTTGGACTGCTCGGCCAGCGCGGCCGCTGTGACGGATTGGGCTATACCACGCCCGATCTGGGTGTGACTGCCTGTCGTGGTGACGAGGGGCTCACGGCGTCCGGCCCGCGCGACTTGCACCCGGGTCGAGAACCAGGCCAACCCCCCATCCTTGGCGTCGGCCGGCAACAGGTGAATCGGGTTGGCACCGCGTCCGGTCGCATAGCGACCGTAGCTGGTATGGCCCTGGCCAACCGGCATGGCCAGCAGGTCCGACTGCATGTGGGGGTACAGGTGGGCCGGGGCTTCAAGCATGCCGTGATCCGAGCGCAGGATCAGCACGTCGCCGTCCTGGATGCCAAGCCGAGCCGCGGTCTGGGGATGGACATCGATCCAAGAGTCCCACACCACCTTGGTTATTGGATCGGGCAGCTCCTGCAGCCAAGGTTTGTTTGCTCCCCGCCCGTCAAAATAGCGTGAGGACGGATACAGCATAAGGGGCAGGGAGGAGTCTTGAGGACCGGACAGTTCCGGCACCTCAAACGTCTGATCGTAGACGGCTGCCGACAGTTCGACTGTTATCGGTCGGGTCGCTTCCCAGTAGCCTCCGCGCTGCACGGCCTCCCGCCAAAAGGTGTCAAAATCCGGCTCTGTCTCGGGTACGGCCCGGTGGTAAATCGTCTTCCATGAGTCCTGGAGACACTCAAAGAAGTTGTTCCAGGGCAGGGGAGCTTGGTTGGGGACCTCTTCGTTGGGTTCCGGCGCTGCGTGTGTCCGAGTTGGGGCCGCTTGAGACAGTTGGGCAGCAACCGAGAGCAAGACATCACCCATTGGCCGGGTGTCAAAAACCGGGGCCATAACCGGCTGCATCAAGGCGTGAACACCAGGACGCGGACTGCTATCGCCCCAGCTCTCCAGCGGGCTGTGGTCGGGCAGCACGAGGTCGGCACGCTTGGTCGTCTCATCAAGGAAGGACGAGAAGCTGACGATAAAAGGGACCTGTTCAAGGGCCTTGGCAAATCCGCTGGCCTGGGGCGTGCTAAAGACCGGGTTGGTATGAGCCAACAGCAGGAGCGGGACATAGCCGTCCTGCATTGCTGTGATAAGCGATTGGAGCGAGGTATAGGGATGCACCTGCCTTGGTCTGTGGTCGGCTTCAAACTGAACGGTCTGACCAATATTACCGGCCACGTAGTTCAGCACTAGGACGGCCACCTGACTTGCCGTCGCCTGTCGTGAGCTTGTCGCCACTCCACTCCCAATCGCCAGGCTTGGCCGCCGAGTCGCAAAATCGTGGGCTAGGTTTTCAATTCGCCAGGTCGGCACCCTTGTCAGCTCGGCGACCCGCTGCAACGAGTAGGGGGCCAGCAGGGCGCTAAATTTTTGCACTTCCGACGCTGACAGTGTATTGGAGAGCTTTTTGTCAACAATGATTCGGGCCATACCGAGAGCCACAAACGCCTCTCTGCCGGCTTGAATACTGATCCACGTATCAGCGTTCGCACCGGTTTGCGACAACCGCGGTTCGACCTGAACAAAGCGGCCGGCCCCGCTTCGCATTTTGCCAAACGCCTTGGCGTAGGCGACCGGGGAGCGCCACGTCTCCAGAAAGTCTGCGCCAAAGCCGACCAGAAACCTGGCCTTGTCTATCGCATAGCTGGGTGTGGGATGATTAAAACAAATCTCACTTGCCTCGTGCAGCGACTCATAGGCAAACGGTTCATAGATGACCATCCGCTGCGAGCCAAGTCTGCCTAACCATTGATTCACCAAGTGCTGCAGACTGTCGCCGAGCTGGCTGGCCAGAAACGCCGTCTGAGCCAGCTGGCCTTGGGCGCGGAGGGTCCGGAGTTTGTCTACCAGGGTCTGTTGGGCATCGTGCCACGAAATCGCCCGCAGGGTTCCAGCCGCGTCTCGGGCTAGCGGTTGGCGGATCCGGTCTGGATTATACAGTCCTTGTAGCGCCGCCTGGCCCCGGGCACACAAGGCGCCGGCGTTGACCGGCTGAGATGGGTTGCCCTCGGCTTTGACCGCCCGGCCCTCGCGGGTGCGGACTAGCATGCCGCAGCCGGCTGGACATTCTCGACAGGTAGTGGCGTAGTAGCTGGCAACTCCGGGGACGATGTCCTCGGGTTGAATAACGTAGGGAATAATTCTCTCGACCGGCCCCGAAGCACAGCTGACCAGCGGTGCGGTTGAGCCGACGCCAACTAGTTTGAGAAAATTTCGGCGATCAATTCCCATACGCGCAATCCATGTTATGGCTCAATAATGGCATACCAGACAGTCTTTATCCGCCTGCTGGGCCTCATGGCACGTCACACACCAGCCCATTTTCAGTGAAGACACCTGCTCGACCCGCTCCATTCGAGTCACCTGGCCGTGACAGCTGTAGCACTCAACGCCGGCTCGAATATGCCGTTTGTGGGTGAAGCGGGTAAAGAGGGGCAGCTTATGCACCCGCAACCAGGGGATGGGTTCTCGGCGTTGCCAGTAGTCCTGCACTTTGAGCAGCTCGGGCTTATCCGTGGCTCTTTTGTGACAGCCGATACATGCCTCGAGCGACGGAAGACCAGCCTGGGGAGAGATGCGGGCGGCGCTGTGGCAGTACAGGCAATCAAGTTTGTACTGGCCGGCGTGCAGGGCATGACTAAAAGCAACCGGCTGGCGAGGAGCCTTGCCCCAACCGGTCAGGCCTAGGTCAATGATGTAAAAATCCCACCAGGCTGCCTTTCCCTCATTCCACACGCCTCGGCTGACCTCCCGACTATGTAAAGCGGTGAGCACGCCGAGCCCAGCGATAATGAGGACAAGGAAGCGGAAGTATGAGCGTGATGTCGGTGTTGACTGCATGACGCTATAGCCCCGACGCTGGGCTGTCCTCATATACAGAGGACAAGGACAACGCGCAAGGCTTAACGGCGGTGGACACCCTGCTTATAACCACCCAAGTGTGAGGATGAGTGGATGAATTCCCCTTGACCCGTTGCGAAAAAGGCAGTACCTTTCGACCGCATTCAGCCGGACTTCTCCGTCCGGAGGAGGAAAAACGTATGCAATACAGAGGTTTGCAAAAGCTGCTCCGAAGTACGCTCGCTGGAAGCGCGATATTGTTTGTTTTACCAATTGAGGCATCTGCCGTAGGCGGGAAGTCTGAGACACCTGAATCGACGCCGACAGCCGCAGCAGTCGCTCCGGCCACCCCTGTTGAGTCTCCAAATGGTGGGTCTGGTAAGAGTCCGGCGGAGACGGCGGGCACCAGGCCATCCCCGGCCGTTGAGCCTCACGACGATGGGTCTGGCGAGAGTCCGGCGGAGACGGCGGAGACTAGTCCCCCTGAATCGACGCCGACAGCTGCAGCAATCGCTCCGGCCACCCCTGTTGAGTCTCCAACGGAGACGGCGGGCACCAGGCCATCCCCGGCGCCCGTCAAAAACGGTACGTCCCAGATCGGCGACTTTAAGCCAATTACCCACGATCGTCTGCTCAAAGGCACTAAAGATCCCTCGGCATGGTTGATGTACGGTGGTAGCTATGACAGCACCCGCTTTAGCCCATTGACCGATATTAACCGTACCAATGTGAAAAAACTCCAGGCGGCCTGGATGTTTCAAACTGGGGTCCCGGCTCAGTTCCAAGCCTCACCGGTTGTGGCTGACGGCATTATGTATATGACGGCCGCCTTTAACCATGTGTATGCGCTTCATGCCGAAACGGGCGAGATGCTGTGGCGCTATGATCACCCGCTGCCCAGTGATATGCGGGTGTGCTGCGGCCCAAGCAACCGGGGGGTGGCGATTAGCGGCGATAAGGTCTTTATGGCCACCCTGGACGCCCGCCTGATTGCCCTCCAGGCCCAAACCGGCGCTCTAGTCTGGCAGGTCGAGATGGACGATTATCGTAAAGGCTATAGCGCAACAGCCGCGCCCCTTATCGTTAAGGACAAAGTCATCGTTGGGATCGCCGGTGGTGAGTATGGAATTCGGGGCTATGTCGACGCCTATGATATAGAGACCGGAGAGCGCAAGTGGCGCCGTTACACCACCCCGGGTGAGGGTGAACCTGGGTCTGAAACCTGGGCTGGCGATTCGTGGAAGATTGGCGGCGGGCCGACCTGGATTACCGGCTCCTACGATCCTGAGCAGGACGTGATTTTTTGGGCGACCGGCAACCCGTCTCCTGACTGGAACGGCGACGTCCGTGAGGGAGATAATCTGTATACCGACTCGGTGTTAGCCTTGGAGCCGGCAACTGGCGCGATTAAGTGGTATTTTCAGTTTACGCCGCACGATATCTGGGACTACGACGGCAATACCGATCTGTTTCTGATTGATGTTGAACGGGGCGGGAAGACCATCAAAGCTTTGGCTCAACCTAATCGCAACGGCTATCTGTATGTACTCGACCGCACCTCGGGCGAGTTTCTGCATGGCTCGCAGTATGTGGAAAAGCTCAACTGGGCCAAAGGGCTCGACGAACAGGGCCGCCCTATTGTGGACCCTGAATATGTGCCGACCAAGGAGGCCGGAAAGTTTATCTGCCCCGGCTCGGTTGGCGGAAAAAACGGCTCGTGGACCGCTGCCTATAGTCCGGTCACCAAGTATATGTATCTGCCGGTGGTCGAGAGTTGCTGGCAGATGACCAAAGGGGCAGCAACTTTTATTCAGGGGATCCCTTTCTGGGGGGGAGGACCCGGCAAGACGCAGGCTGACGACCAGTCGTCCTACGGTCATCTGTCCGCGATTGACGTGTCGAGCGGAGCGGTGAAGTGGCGTTACAAAGACGACTATCCCTTGGTCGGCGGCACTATGGCCACGGCGGGAGGCTTGGTGTTTAGTGGCGATCAAAAGGGCTATGCGCTGGCGTTTGACGACACAACAGGAGAACTACTGTGGAAGTTCCAGACCGGCTCGACCGTACGTGGCCAGCCGGCGACCTACAAGGTCAACGGCCGTCAATACGTGGCGATTCCGAGTGGTGGTGGAGGCTTGGCTGTGTCTCTGGTCGGCGAAAACCCGCTCGCGTCCAAAGGTAGTGCTCTGTTTGTGTTTGCCCTACCCGAAGGTGAAGAATGATGATCGCTGATAGAAAATGGCTGCGGAGCGCGTTTGGACGAATCCCCCGCTCGCCTCTAGTGAGGCTTTTCAGCGCTGGCTGGATTGCAATCCTGAGTGTTTGTGCGGTGTTTGGCCAAGACGGCGCGGTTTTCCGGGCGTGTTTACTGGCCAACAATCCGCCTTATTCGTGGCAGGCCGACGAGAGCGGATTTGACTTTGAGACCGCCCAGGCGGTTGCCAAGTCAATGGGGCGCAGGTTTGAGCCAGTATGGGTCACCCACGATACCCAAATCACAGAGATTGACGAGACCGATCTGCCCTTCTTTCGGCTGTCACGCGGTCAGTGTGACGCGATTTTCAGCGTGCCGGGCCAAGAGGCGCTCAGCGAAGCTCCAGCGCTGGCGGTTGGCGCGCCCTACTACGGGGCTGGCTTTGAGCTAGTTGGGTCGACTGACACCCCCCCCCGCAGTCTGGACGAGATCGGAGACGGGCCGGTTGCGGTTCGAGCTCAAACCATTGCCAATTTCATGCTGAGCGCCCGAAGAATTCGGACGTTTACCACTTTTTCTCTCGAAGAGGCGTTGGACGCGATCAGCAGTGGCAAAGCGGCCGCCGCCCTGCTGTGGGGGCCAAAAGCGGGATGGCATTTGCGTACCCATCCTGAGTTGTCATTAGAACTTGTCGATACGCTTAAACCGCCCAGCGTAGTGCGCTGGAACGAATCGGTCGCCACCCGTAAAGATGATGCCGAGCTGCGCCAAGCCATTGACGCCGCACTCAGCGGACTGACTGAAACCGGCACCCTCATCCGTTTGCTTGAAAAATATGGTATTCCCGTTCACCGTCCTTTTACTACCACGTACAGCTTTGCCGAGATGCAGCAGCTGATGTTCCACTCACTGAGCAATAGATAACTTTAGGGATACGTATGAGTCGTCTGGTGACCGGTTTCTCCTTTTTTGTCTTCAGTCTTTTAGGTATCGCAGGGCAAGCCGTGGGCCAGGATACCAATCCATTTGCCGGTGATGCGGCTGCCATTGCCGAGGGCGAGCTGCTGTTTCAGGCCGTGTGCACCGGCTACTGCCATGTTGCCCCGGACACCCAGCGCGACGCCAAATGTCCAGACCTGTTTGACTGTGAGTGGAAGAATGGTGGCAGCGACAAGGAAATGTTTCAAATCCTGCTCGACGGCGTGCCCAACACCGAAATGGTGCCCTTCAGAGGCCAGCTGCCCGACGACATGCTATGGCAAATTTTGGCCTACGTGAAATCTGCCTCGCGGTGTCAGGAGGGCAGGGCAGCCACAGGCCCAAAATTCGCCGCTCTGGCAGCGCATGACTAAGAAGACGACAGTAGGGGAGAGTAATGATGCGACTAACGAGACGGACACCTTTCTCACTTGTATCCTTTGCCCTTGGCCTTTTGACGATCGCCTTTTCTTCTTCGGCCATTGCCCAGCCCTTTGCCTATGTGAGTCACGAAAAGTCGAACGACGTCTGGGTCATCAATACCCAGACTGACGAGGTAGTGGCCAAAGTCGCGGTTGGCGAGCGGCCGCGTGGGCTCGTCGTGTCGGCGGACGGGAAACGGGTGTATGCTGCCAATGGTAATTCCAACGATATTTCGGTCATTGACGCCGAAACGAACACCGTTGTGGAAACCTTTGGGGTCGGTATTGACCCAGAAGGCATTGATCTCAGCAACGATGAAAGCCTGCTCTTTGTGGTCAATGAGAACGAGGGCGTGATGCGCGTCGTCGAGCTGGCGACCAAGAACGTACTCGCCACCGTTCAAGCTGGCATAGAGCCGGAAACGGTAGTGGTATCGCCGGACGGCCAGCGGGCCTTTGTGCCAAATGAAACATCCCATGATGTGACCGTCATTGATACCCAGACCCACAAGGTTCTGACCTCAATCAAGGTCGGTGAGAACCCGCGCGGAGTCGCGTTTCTGCCCGACGGCAAAACCGCCTATGTGAGCAGTGAGCGCAGCAACACCGTCTCAGTCATTGATGTGGAAAAGCTGGCCGTGACCGACACGATCGCCATGGGCGAACGACCAGTCGGTATCTCAGTGCTCCCAGACGGCTCAAAAGTCTATGTGGTGCACGGCCGTGCCAACGACGTGCGGGTGATAGATCCAAAGACCAACCGGGTGATTAAGACCGTTCCCTTAGGTGGCACCCGCTGCTGGTGGTCAGCGCTGACCCCGGACGGTAAGAAGCTCTACGCTACAATGGGTCGATCTGACGGCCTGGCCGTAATCGATACGACGACCGATACCCTGATCAAGACGATTGCGGTCGGCAATACTCCCTGGGGGGTGGCGGTCACGCCTTAATCAGAAGCGCCAGACCAGGAGGAACTGAGGAACCTTCTCGTCGTTTTCCGTGCCCAGCTTGTTCATCCAGTACTGGTACTCCAGGCCGATAAAGATCCGGTTGGCCACTCCCAGCAGCGCCTCGCCCAGATCCAGCCGGAGCTGGGGCTGAGCCAGAATCCAGCTTTTGACCCGGTTGCCGAACTCGTTGGTCCGACCGTCTATATATTCGGCGTGGCCCTCAATCGAGAAAGACAGACCGCCCATACTGAAGGGGTAGGCCCAGTTGATATCGAATATGAAGCTGTCGCTCTCTTTGGGAGCACCACCCTTGGAGACGCCCCGGCTATCGTCAATATAGGCGGTCAGGTCGGTATTCAGAAACGCAAAACCCGCCAGCTCCCAGGAGGCGCGCATACCGGGCAGATATTTGAAGACCTTGGCGTCTACTCCGACGTTGAGGCCGAAGATCAACGAGATGTCTTTAAGCGGGCCGATGCTGCTCTTCTTCCGTGTCAGCTTGCCCAAGCTCAGACTGGGATACAACTCGAAGTACAAGTCGGTATCGTTGAAGTCGTCATTCTTATTGTCATTGATGAAATCGGCAAAGAAGAAATTCTCACCATATTTCCAACCTAGAGCGTTTTGCAAGGTGAGAATGAAAGTATCCTTGTTGACGTCCGAGAACGGATTTTCGAGATGCCCATACTGAAAGTGCAGCTCGGTCGTACTCCAGTCCACAATGGCGGCTCGGGCCGGCGAAGTGGTCAGCAAGAGTGCTAGGAGCGCCGCAGCACAGAGAAAGAGTCGGGGAGGATGGGGCATTCGGAGTCTCCTCCGTTCAGGGCTGTAGGAGAAGCATGAGGATGCAGGGGGTTAGGAGGTCGTGAAGGTAAGGCAGGAGCTGAGACTCAGACCGGGGGCTGAGACAACGGAGGTGTTGGCGTACAGCCCCATTCCCAGGGTGCTGAGTGCTGATGGTCGAGACAAGGACCGCGGCCGTCAGGAGGGCCGAAAAAAGCTCTGCTTGCCCCCAGGATGGAGGCAACCTGATTCTCGGGATGCGAGAGGCGACTTAGCCTAGGAATAAGGTGAGGCGCCCTTAGCTGCGTACCTCCCATGCATTTATACAAACGCCTTCGCGTTCAGGAATTCAAGCCCGAGAGCTATGCAGAACAATTTTACAACGCCGGCTTAGCCTTCGTCTTCAATAGCCGCCCGCACGATTGGCCCAAGCTCGCCGCTTTGGTGCATCTCTTGGATAATATCGCACCCGCCAATGAACTCGCCTTTGACGTACACCTGCGGAATCGTCGGCCAGTTCGAATAGCGTTTGATGCCCTCCCGAACGGCTGGATTCTGGAGGACATCAACCGTTTCATAGGGGACGCCGAGCGAATCAAAGATTTGAATCGTGGCGGCCGAGAAGCCACACATGGGGAACTGCGGGTTGCCTTTCATGAATATGAGGATTGGGGTATCTTTGACATGCTGACCGATTTGGCTGAGAATATCGTCTGCCATACACAGTACTCCTTCAGTATGGTGGGTGGATGAAAAGAGTCTCAATTGAGACTCGCCAAATTACGGGGTTTTAGCCGGCTGTATGGTCAGGACGCTGGCCGCTTCGGCCTGCGCCTCTTCCGGGGTGAGGGTGCTGAGCTTCAAGGCATGAATGCGTTCCACCATGGCGTCTTGCAGTGCCCCATACACCATCCGGTGACGGGTAACTTTCATTTTGCCGCTAAACGACGCAGAGATGACGAGCGCTTCGTAGTGATCCCCCCCACCGGTGAGATCCTGGATTTTGACCTTGGCATCAGGAATCCCTTGGATAATGAGTTGGCTGATTTCCTCAGCCGTTATCGGTTCAGGCATACAATAATCACCTCATCTGGACAACCCGTCTTAGATCTTATCAGTTCATCTATGGTGCGCCATAATAGCCATCAAGCTGCTACAAACCGGCTTTTTCAAGAGCTGGACAAGATCTCAAGAAGGCCCATCTGCTCTTAGCCTTAAGCCAAGTGCTGCGACGACAAGCCGAACTCCAAGCAGGGACAAGGCAGAATTATTTCTTCTGCATTGCTTCCCCACAGCACTTCACGGTGCCGTCTCCACCTTTGGTGACAATGATCTGGCCGCCACACTTTCCACACAGGTACATTTTTCCGAGTTGGTTGGCCATGAACTATCCTCCTGTTCAAAATATATGCCGCCTTATTGTGCGGGGTTTTTAGTTTCCCGTAAAGACCGGCTTGCGTTTTGCCAAGAAGGCGGAGACGCCCTCGGCTCTGTCTTGGGTCGTTTGGAGTAAGACGTACAGGTCTTCCTCAAGGCGGGTGCCCTGATCCAAGCTCAGATCCATGGCCTTGAGCACGGCCTCTTTGCCAAGGCGCAGGGCAAGGGGGCCTTTCTCCAGCAGACCGCTGAGGACCTCATCAACCCGGGTGGCAAAACGGTCTGGCTCGATCGTCTCTGTCACAAGACCAATCTGTTGCGCCTGGCTCGCATCAATACGCTTGGCGGTCAGAATCAGCTCTAGCGCCTTGGCCTGGCCGATAATGCGAGGCAGGCGTTGGGTGCCGCCGCAAAACGGGATCAGGCCCTCGGTCAGCTGTGGGAGAGCGAGCTGCGCGCCGGCTTTTGCCAGACGCAGGTCACAGGCCAACGCTAGTTCTAGGCCGACCCCTATGGCGTCACCGTTTAGTACGGCGATGGCCGGCTTGGTGAGGGCTCCCACCTGCTCGACACACGCCAGCGAACCAAACTGCTGACGAATGCTATGGGCGGTCGTTTCGGGCGGATACTCAAGACCGGTGCAGAACGCCTCGCCTTGACCGGTCAGCAGCAGGATTTCGACCTCGTCGTCGTTTTCAACCGCTTCGCACGCCGCGGCTAGATCCTGGGCCATAGCCGGAGTGAGTCGGTTGCCGTTGTCAGGTCGATTCAAACCCAACCAGGCAAAACGCCCGTGGGTGGTGTAGGTGAGGTCTGACATAGCCGGCCAGAAAAATCTTAGCCTCCGTACCCGGCGCGGAGTTCCTTTTTCAGGATCTTGCCCATATGGTTTTTGGGCAATTCGTCCATGAAGTGGATATCTTCGGGTTTCTTAAAGCTCGACAGCCGTTCGCGGCAGAACTCTCCTAACTCGTCTTCGGTCACTGTTTGGCCCGAACGAACCGCGACAAAGGCGGCAATCTTTTGCCCCCACTGTTCGTCAGGTACCCCGATAATGGCTGCTTCATCAACCGCGGGATGGGCGTGCAACACGGCTTCGATTTCGGCCGGAGCTATATTTTCGCCGCCCCGAATAATGATGTCGTCTTTGCGACCGACCAGGTAAATATAGCCGTCCTGATCAAGATAGCCCATGTCTCGGGTATGGAGCCACCCCTCATTATCGAACAGCGCCGCGGTTGCACTCTCCTGGCCGGCGTAGCCTTTCATGGCGCGCGGGGTACGAATCACGACCTCACCGATCTCGTCGGCTGGCAGTGGTTTGTTGTCGTCGTCAAGGATGGCGACCTCGACGTCGGGCAGCGGTTTGCCAACAGAGGTGAGCCGCTTGAGGTTGCGCTCGATTTCTTCCTGACTGCCGTTAAGCTTATGGTCCTCTGGGCCAAGCACCGATAGGGTCGAGTTCGTCTCGGTCTGGCCGAAGGCATTGACAAAGCCGGTGCTATCGGGAAACAGCTCGATCGCCTTGCGAATGACCGGAAAGGGCATGGGCGCGCCCCCGTAGGACAGGTTTTCAAGGCTCGACAGATCGTAGTTGGAAAATTCCGGATGATCGATCAGCTGTTTCATCATGGTCGGCACAACAAAGGCGTGAGTGGCTTTTTCGTTTTGTACCGCAGCGAGCCACTCTTGGGCATCAAACTGACGCAAAATGACGATTTTACGGCCGGACCACATGGCGGTCATGATATTCATCGTGCCCGCGATATGATACAGCGGGGCGCACAGCAGCGAGGTGCCGCGTGGGGTGCCGTCGGCCATTTCGACCGTTCCGACAACATAGTTGGTAAAACCACCGTAGGTCAGCATCACGCCCTTTGGCAGCGAGGTGGTTCCGCTGGTGTACATTAGAATCGACAGGTCTTCTTCGTCCACTTCGGCGTCTTCAATCTCGGGCGAGCCCGTGGCAATCAGGTCCTCGTGGAGGTGCATGCCGGGTTGACCGCTCTCCATTGCCACGTAGTGCTGAATCATCGGAAACTTTGGTTTCAGCTGCTGAAGCAGGGGCAGATAGCGATCACCGATAAACAAAACTTTCACATCTGCGGCGGTGATCATATGCTCTAGTTCGGGCGGTTTGGCCCGGTAGTTGAGCGGGACAAAGGTCGCGCCTAGGGTCGCGGTCGCGTAATACGCTTCAATGTACTGATTGGAGTTGGTCTGGAGGGCGGCGACTCGGTCGCCGGGGCCCACGCCAAACTCTTGCAGACTACTGGCCAGCCGGCGAACACGCTCAAGCGTTTCGCCGTAGGTCTGTCGTTTGTCCTCAAAAACGAGGATTTCCTGATCGGCCAGCATCATACCGGGAAGACTGAGAAAATTCGCAGTGTTCATAGTTACTCCTCTTGCATAGTAACGGTACAGCCGTTTCAGCTATCAGCCTTGAACCAAGATGACAAGATACGGTGCTGCTGCGACGCACACGCTAGAGGCGGGAAAACAGGCGCTGTTCCAGTCTGAGACCCTCGCCTAAGGGGAGATCTAGGCTCTGTCGAACCGCGCGCTTGGCCAGGGATACGAGCTGCGGGTCGTGTTGGGCCAGGCTGGTGGCTAGCGTTTTTGCCGCTGCTAACAGGTCCCCGCGCGGCACGACTCGGTTGGTCAGGCCGATCTGAAGCGCCTGATCGGCGCTCACCCGCTTGCCCGTCAGAACCATATCAAGAGCACGTCCAAGGCCGATTGCCCGGGGCGCGGTCTGCGTACCGGCAACGCCTGGAATCATCCCCAGCCCGGTTTCCGGCAAAAAGAAAACCGTGTCGTCAGCGGCAATACACAGGTCACACAACAGGGCCATTTCCATGCCACCGCCCACGGTAAAGCCGTGCACCGCTGCAATCGTTGGCTGGGGGAGGCGAAGCAGCGTGCCCCACACGTCGCGTTGCCAGCGTATGGCACGCGCCCCGATCGGAGAGGGGGCCGAGCCAAACTCCGATACATCCCCGCCGGTTGAAAAGGCTGGGCCCTCACCACGCAGAATCATCACCCGCACCTCAGGGTCCTCACCGACAGCTTGGAGTACCTCGTACAGACCGTCGCGCATTTCCACGTTGTAGGCGTTGAACACCGTGGGGCGGTTTAACGACACAATGGCCAGACTGTCTTCTTTTTGGTAGATGACGGCCGCCATACCTAGTCAGTAACGGGTCGGGAGTGTTGAGTAAAGAGTCATCTACGTCCCCTGCCATACGACTTTGCCACCGACAAGTGTTGTCGTCACCGATAACGAACCGATGGCGGACTCGGGAAGTGCGGTCATATCACCGCTAAGGATTACCAAGTCTGCCAGCATTCCCGGAACGATTCTGCCCTTCTTCTCTTCTTCAAAGCCTACCCAGGCGGCCGCGCTCGTGAAAAGACCCAGGGCTTGGGCCAGGCTCACCCGCTCCGCCGCATTCACTTCCCGGCCGCCCTCAGACTGTCTAGTGCAGGCCACAGCTATGCTTGCCAGCGGTGCCAGCGGTCCAATAGGACAGTCTGAGCTGCCCGCCACCGGGATGTGGTGATCGATCAAGCTGCTCGTCCTATACAGCCAGGAGTGGACTTCGGGAGCAACCTCGGCCGTGTATCTTTCTCCATACCAACGCACAAATGCGGGCTGAGTGACAACCGCGCAGCCGCTTGCTTTCAGCTGCTCAAGAAACGGTGGGGGACACAGCGAACAGTGTTCGATCCGGTGTCGGTGATCTGACCGCCACAGACGGTGCTGCGCCTGTTCAACTGCATCAAGAGCCAGGCCGATCGTCGCTTCCTCGACGGCGTGGAAGGCCAGCTGAAAGCCATGTTGATGGGCACGCCAGACCATTTCTCTGAGCGTCTGTGGCTGTGGATGGAGCGCCCCCCGGCTCTCGTGCAGCATAATTTTGATACTGCCCAGGCGGACCTGATCGTCCCCGCTAAAAGGCCTCAGCCGCGCTTCGAGGAGCTGCTCCAAGGCGTCAATGCCGATCATGACCGTGGCCCGCGAAGTCAGCAAGCCGTCTGTGGTTAGCTGTTGAAAGACAGATACATCCTCAAGAGTATTGCCCGCGCTAGCATCGTGGAATGAGGTCACGCCTAGGCGCAGTAACTCTTGCCCAGCTCGTTTTATGCCGGCCCGAAAGTCGGCCGCAGGCAGGCGAGGAATAACGGTCCGCAGAAAGGGTTCAAGCTCGTACACCACGCCTGTTGGTCGGCCGCTGGGGTCACGTTCGGCGTGTCCTCCGTGGCGGTCGCTAAAGGAGGGGCCGATTCCGGCTTGGTTGAGGCCTACGCTGTTGAGCACGGCGGCATGGCCGGACCGATGGCGGATCACAACCGGTCTCTCACGACACACCGCGTCAAGATCGTACCGGGTTGGATGGCGTTTTTCGGTTAGCAGAAATTCGTCGTACCCGTAGCCACGCAGCCATCCTCCGGGTTGGAGTCCGGGCAAACCAAGCGCCAGAGTGCGGCGCAGTTCGGCAAAAGACCGAACTTGGCTGAGATCCGCACCACAAAACCGGCTTGCCCAAGAGAAGAGGTGTAGATGCGGATCAATGAAGCCGGGCAGGACGGTCTGCCCATGACAGTCCAGCAGTCGGGTTTGCCGCGAAATATAGGGCCGCAGCTCGGCCGCTCTCCCAACCGCTACGACTCGATCTCCTGCGATGGCGAGGGCTTCAGCGGTTGGGCGGTTTGGATCTTGGCTGAGAATCCTTCCTCCATACACCACAAGGTCGGCTGGAGAGGCGGGCAAAGACATGGAGTCTGAGAGCAAAAAGGGCGATGCTACGCATCGCCCTTTTGAGCTGATAATGAGGCGCAGTGCACTCTTAGTCCGATGACGGCAGAGGTTTTGCCTCTTTGAGCGGCATATCTGTATTGCAACAGTTCAGAGTGCCGTCACCAGGTTTATTGCACAGGACCTCAGTACCACAGGTTTCACACATATAGCGTTTTCCAAGCTGAGCCATGTTACCCTCCTCGCGTATATGATGCTTGCCTTCTCACTCCCGAAAGAATGGGAGAACACCCACCTCCGCTATCACGGACGTCCCGTTTCTGTCAATCCGCAGCTGGGTGCCCGGCTCAAGATGCTCGCGGCGGACATAGCCCAGGGCAATTGGGCAGCCCAAACGGGGAGACATGACGGCACTCGTGATCCAGCCGACCTCCTTGGTGTCGGAGAACAGCTTATCTCCGCTCTGGGGCGTTATCGTCCCCTGAACCAACAGGCCGCTCAGTTTCCGATTCACCCGTCCACGAGCCGAAGCCCGTTCAACCACCTCCTGGCCAAGATAACAGCCTTTCTTGAAGCTGATCGCGTGGTCGAGGCCGACTTCCAGAACGATGCGGTCTTCATCCATGTCAAGACCGTACCACGGAATTCCGGCCTCAATCCGTAGGGTGTTGAGCGTACTTAAACCGACCGGGCGCGCCCCGAGCGGCTGTCCGGCCTCCACCAGGGCCTGCCACACGGCCTCAGCCCGCGGCAGTGGAACCAGGAGTTCGTAGCCGTCCAGGCCCGTATCAGGCGTCCGAACGATACGGACGGTCGTCTCGCCCAGCCATGCTTCCACGTGTTGGCAGGCGTCGGTCAGATTGAGCGACACTCCGGCTGCGGCCAACAGACGTGAGGCCAATGGCCCCAGGACAGCAAGCGTGCTCTGGTGTTGGCTGAGGTCCTCCAGCTCTACGTCATCGGCGATGATGAAGCGCTCTAGCGCGCTGACCGTCTTGTCTTTGATACGGGCGTCAAGGTCGAGCATGAAGCTGTCTTCGAGCGCGTACACCCGCAGGTCGGCAACAATCCGACCTTGGGCTGTCAACAGGGTTGCCGGGCAGCCCTGGCCGGGCTGCAAGGACCCGACATCGTTCGATACCATGCCCTGTAGAAATGAGACGCGATCTTCTCCGCTCATATCGACCTGGACCCGGAAGGATACATCGACGATCCCGGCCGTGTCGCGGACGGCCCGGTACTCCCGGCTAACATCCGTAAAGCGCTCTGGCAGGACAATCCCCCGATTATCGGACAGCACCGCCCCGTGGGCGGTGTGCCATGCCGCTAGTGGTGATTGCATACACACCTCTGTTAACGCTAGGAGGGGGCGGCGTTCATGCGGCGCAATGCCCGCACCGCCCGGATGCGCTCCTGGGCCAAGGTGACCGCCAAACGATGGGGGCGCATGTTGCGTTGCTTAGCCTCAGCAAACAGCGTCTTCAGCGTCGTATAAATTGTTTCGGTTTTGGCCTGGGCCCGCTCACGACGGTAGCCACCGGGGCCAAGCTCATCGGCAACATTGATCAGGCCGCCGGCGTTAATGGCAAAATCGGGCGCGTAGAGAATGCCCCGGTCGTACAGCGCATCGCCGTCCTCATCGCTCACGAGCTGGTTGTTGGCTCCACCGCCAATAATCCGGCAGCGCAGGTGGGGAATGGTCTGGCTGTGAAACAGTTCGCCCGCGGCGCACGGGGCCAAGATATCACACTCTTGTGTGTAAATGTCCTGGGGGCTGACCACCTGAGCCTGGAATTCTGCCGCAGCTTGCCGCGTGCGGCTTTCGTCTACATCGGCCACAATGAGCCGTGCCCCAGCTTCGTGCACATAGCGGGCCAGCGGATAGCCAACCTTTCCCAGCCCAGGCACGGCCACTGTCTTGCCATGGAAGTCGGCCGCGCCATCCATCTCTTCCAGACAGGCCCGCTGTCCACAAAAAATACCCCAGGCCGTCATCTGAGATGGGTCACCGCCGCCGCCAAAGACTTCTTCCCGTCCGACACCAAAGCGGCTCTCTTTGCGCACCCGTTCGATATCCGCCGTTGAGGTCCCCATGTCTTCGGTTGGAATATAATGCCCGGCCAGCGATTCAATCGATCGACCCAGGGCGCGGAACAGCATCTCCCGCTGCGCGGCGGCGTGATCACCAATCACCACGGCCTTGCCACCGCCGTAATCCAGCCCTGCCAGTGCGGCCTTATACGTCATTGCCTGAGCTAGACGCAGAGCGTCGCTGACCGCCTCGCCCTCAGTCGCATAGGCCCGCATACGGATACCGCCCAGCGCCGGTCCCAGGGTTGTGTCGTGGATAGCGATGACCGCCTTCAGCCCGGCTGAGCGGTCAGCACAGAAGACCACCTGTTCGTAGTCTTCTGCGTGCATGGTGTCAAACAGCGCAGTCATGACGGTGTTCGTCCTTGCTAAAGCTCAACCAGAATATCGTCGCCGTCGACTTTGACAGTATAGGTGTCCTGTTTGACGTCCGGGTCGTCAAGGTTCTCGCCGGTCGTCACATCGTATTCCCAGCCGTGCCAGGGGCAGATTATCGTCGAGCCGTCGAGGTCGCCCTCATCGAGTGGACCGCCCTGGTGGGGGCAGATATTGTCGATCGCGTAATATTGACCGTCAACCTGAAAGAGCGCAATCTGCTTATCCTCAACCTCAACACACCTCCCCCCGCCGTCTGGGATCTCACTCTTTTGGGCGACTTTGACAAAATCTCCCATGTTTTCCTCCTCAACATGCAAAAAAGCCCCTCTGTCAGATTGGGCAGAGACAGAGAGGCCAAGGAATCTCAGGGGATGGACGGCTTTAGCCGCCGTAGAAAACCTTTTCGCCTAGATCGGCCATAACCAGGGTGGCGGCGTCAGCCCGGCCCTCTGACTGCTTCTGGACAACCGCGTCAACCACCTTGCCGATAAAGATAGAGTGGTCGCCGTTCTCAACGGTCTGTTCCAAAGAGCACTCGACATAGGCCGGCACGCTCTCTAGCACGGGTGAACCGGTGCTACCGGCTTTGTACGCTTCGCCATTAATCGTGTTGCCGTCCTTCTCGACCGGTTTGAAGAAGGCAAAGGCCGGACCCTGTTGTCCCTTGCCCAGGATGTTCAGGGCAAAACAGCCGGCTTTTTTCACGATCTCATGCGCCGTTGAGTCACCCTTCACCCCGACCACCACTAACGGCGGCTCAAAGGCGGTCTGCGTCACCCAGTTGACGGTTGCCGCAGCAATCTCGCCGTCTTTTTCAGCGGTCAGGACATACAAGCCATACGGAATCATGCGTAAGGCGGTTTTTTTGGCGTCTGCATCCATACTCGTTCTCCCTCGTACAGTATATCTTGTTCCCGGCCTTGTATCTGGCCTGTCTGTTGCGTGCAAGGTCCTCAGTCTGGCTCCCGTCGCGGAATCTCAAAGATATCCAGCGTCCCCGAACAGCCGGCAGTGTCCTGCCATATTCCGGGGCACTCTTCTTCATACAGGCCGCCGTGAAAGACGCCGGCAAAGTGGCCGTCGACTGTCCATTGACCGATGTAGAAACCGTTGTCAGCGCAGACCTCGCCAGAAATCCGGATCCGTCCATGGGGGCGCGCGCGGGTAGAGGCGTGAAGTTTTCCTTCGCGTATCGTCCCTTGTGTCGTCCCTCTTATGGCACTACAGGTTCTATCATCGAAGTTCCGATCATGCTCGAATTGAATATACCACCCCTCGCCGTCGAACGCTCCTTGACGGTCCCTTGGACATGGCAAGGGGGGCGGCAGGAGCAGGGGCGTCTCTATCGCCGCTACCGGGACTTGCTCAGGCATCAGCTGGCAGACATCCCCAATCTCAACCGTGTCGGTTATCTGCATGCTCTGAGTGTTTTCGTTCCACTCGAGCCATGTCACATCACCATCCCTTGGAAAGTCCGAGGCCCTCACGCGGGCCCTGGCTCCCTCCAGAAACTCTACTCCGGTTGATGCGACGGTAAACGTGCTTCTGTCGAACTCCACGCCATTATCGTAGGCGACTGCGGTGTGTTGCCCATCCGCGAGCAGCGACCAGTTCCAGATGGCCAGAAAGCCGTTGTTCACATCCCCGCACACTCCGTAGGTATCTCCCCGGTCACTCCCATACACCATTCGCTGGGGGGGACCGCCGTCGAATCTGACTGTAATCTCCCCGGTGGCTTCACACTTCCAGCCAGAAATCACCCCGATACCAGACAAGCCATCTCCGTTACCGGGAATCTCCAGACTGCTTCGGGCTTGGGCGTAAGCCAGAGCCGGGGTCAGGAGAATGAGTCCAAGACCTAGACGCAGTAGGAACACGATCAAACTCTCCTCACACGCCCGCTTCAAGTGTTGCCTCTTATGGGAGGGTACGAATAGTCCAACTCCCATCGTCATTTCTGCTGCCAGAAGCACCGAGCAGATCTATATCGGAGGCATAACACTGATTCACCAGAGCACTCTCCACACAGCCTTGTCCGTTCGTATCAACGAAAAAAGTAAAGGAGGTACCAAGTATGGATCCACTGCACGATTCTCCCTGAGCCACAGTGAGGCCAACCGTACAGCTACCGAGATCAACCCGAACCGGATCCTCGGCGATACTAATCGTCCAGCTTCCATCGGGGTTTTTGATGGCAGTCACGCCGAGCTGCTCGTTCACAGCGTCGGGCAGACTCGTGAAACACCCATTAATCGACCCGATGTTGAAGGAGGTGGAGATGCACGCCTGGCCGTCCATATCAACGGTAAAAGTGTAACTGCCCCTAGTCCCGCCGATGCTGACGGTGCCGCTACACTGCTCTTCTGTACCCACCGTCAGCGCTTCTACACACGTCCCGAGGTCGGTAGGCTGTGTCCACATGGTCATCTCTAGATGTTGGGTGCTGCGGTTCCACTGAAACGTTGTGGTTTCGCCTGGGGCGGGAAAGTCCGGGACGCGGATAGGTTTGTCCGAGGCATTGGTCAGAAACTCCTTGCCGGCCCGCGTGACCGTGACGGTGTTCTCGGCAAACTCTACGCCGTTGTCGTAAGCTCTGACTGTGTGCTCGCCGTCTGGGAGCGTTGCCCAGTTGAAGTAAGTGACAAAGCCGTTATCGCCGTCATCTCCACACACCGAGCTGGTGTCTCCGCGGGCAAGTCCGTACAGGGTGGGCAATGGGGCCGCCTCACCGACTTGGACCGTAATGTCACCCGCAGCCTCACACTTCCAGCCGGAGATGACCCCAATACCCGACAGTTGGTCTCCATTGCTGGGAATCTCAAGCACACTACTAAGTTGAGCGTTAGCCACAGCAGGAACCAGGATAAGCAGCCCAAGGCACAGACGCAGTAGAAAAGACATCACGCCCTCCCCATATGTATGGAATCGCCCGCGAGGGTATCGTTTTCGGGCAGGGGGCGCAAGTCTCAATGCGCCAGGCCGCCATTCGCCTCATCCCGCCCAGAGAAAATTTTTCCGCGTTCGAAGGATTTCACAAATCGACCGCTGAGCCCTCTCGACGCTCTTGGGTCACTCTTTCATGCAAGCTCCGTCACCCAGCCGTGCGGGTCTGGTCTGAGACCACGCTGGATGCCGGAAATCTCGTCAAACAGCCGTTGGGCCATCCGACCGACGCGGCCATTGTTGATCGTGATACGGCGTCCTCTATAGAACAGGCGCCGACGGGTGAGATCACTGCCGCCGTTCCCGTCCCAAAGACTTCCCGGAGATGGCCGTTGCCCGCTGCGGTTAGGATCTCATCAATCGTGATGGGGCGCTCTACAACCGGCATACCCCAGTCGGTTGCCAGCTGAAGCACGGTGTCGCGGGTAATTCCGGCTAGAATGTTGCCGTTGAGGGGTGGGGTCGAGCGACAGCGGGCCGTACGGCACGATGCGCGGACTGTGCCAGCCCCGGTCAACAGAGCCATCCATCACAAACATGTGATCGGTAAAAATCTCTCCAAACCTCAGCTGGCCGTCGCACGGCTTTAGCTTTGGCCGTGTAGTGTGGGTCACGGGAATGGCTGGCGGCATATTCGTGCTGGCTCCTTGATACTGGAATTTCGGCTGGTTTCGGATGAAGTTGCCTCGCGTTGCGGCCCAGGGCAAGGCCGGTTTTCTCGTTCACTTCTATGCATCTTCGGAGATGGTCTTCTCGCTCCTCAAGGCGATATGCCCTGGCTGCAGTTCGCTTATAAGTGGCCGACGGCCCAATTATCTTCCAACCAGTACTCAAGGTGAACGGTGCTGCTAGGCCTGGAACACCTCTCAAGACCGTCTGCCTCTAACCGAGCGCCGTCCAAACTATCCTTCGACGGGTGGGGGCTGGAAAAGCTTGGACGTGTCTGGGCTTGCGTTGACTTTTTGACCTCTCCGGGGCTAGGGTCGGGGCTGCACTACTGCGAAGAGAGGAGGTCCTGGGGGGCGCGTTGCCAAGATTGATACTGCTAGTCGTCCGTACAGTAGATACGGGGCACGCGCCAGCGCTCAAGCAGACCGACTTTGTCCTGTGCCGTGGTTTTGAGGTGCTCGGCATGCTTGTCCATATCGGTATAGAGCCGGGCCACGTTGATTCCGTGATGGCTAGGACGATAGTTTTCAAGGCGCATGAGTCCCTGGGTCAATAAATTAATCGTGCCCTGTGAGGCTCCGCGGTTGAAGCGCAGGTGGAGACCAGTGGCAAAACGGATCAGGGCTTCGTAAAAAGCCTGGTCTTCGGCCGCGATTTCGGTCCACGCCTCTTCCAAGACTTGGTGACAGCTGAAATACTCGCGCCGGTTGAAAAGATGAACGGCTTCGCGCAATTTTGGATGCATAAGAGAAACCTAAAACGGGAAATCTGAAACGTAAAGACAGGCGATGAAAAGAAAGTAAGGAAGAAGCTCATGCCTATTCGTACCGTTGAGCAGTATAAAGACAGCCTCAAAGACGATCGTGTCGTGTATCTCCGTGGCCGGCGGGTGACCAATGTGACGGAGCATCCGCTGATTCAAAAGGCGATTGATCACGAGGCTACCGACTATCGTTTGATGCACGATCCCGAATTCCGCGCTTTGGCCGTCGTGCGCCATCCGACTAGCGGTGAGGAGATGAGTCGCTATTTTCTGCCGCCTAGTAACGCCCAAGAACTGCTCAAGCGTAGTGAGCTGATTGAAACGGCGTGTCGGGAGGGCGGTACGCTGGTGGTGCTGGCCAAGGTGGTCGGCAGCGATGCCCTGTTTGGGCTGACACGGACCTGTCAAAAGGTCGATGCGGCCCTGAGCACGACCTATGCCCAGAATGTTAAGGCCTTCTATGAGTCGTGCTGGAAGAACGATGTAAGCTTTGCCCTGGCCCAGACCGACGTCAAGGGCGACCGCTCGCTGCGCCCTTCGGAGCAAGAAGACCCGGACCTGTATCTGCGCATTGTTGAGGAGCGGCCCGATGGCATTGTCGTACGCGGGGCAAAAACCCACACCTCCAACACGACCCACGCCAACGAAATGATCGTGCTGCCGACCCGAGCGATGGGTGAGGCCGATAAGGACTATGCGGTGTCCTTTGCTATTCCGCTGAACACGCCGGGACTCAAACTGCTGATGAGCGGTTATGGCTCATATACTGAGCGCAACGAGTTCGACCATCCGGTCAGTTCGGGCCTGAAGATGACCGAAACCCTGACGGTCTTTGATAACGTGTTTGTGCCCAACAAGCGGATATTCCTCAAGGGTGAATGGCAGTTTGCCGGCCCACTGGCCCTGTCGTTCGTAGAGTACCACCGGCTGACTGCTATTTCGTATAAACTGCCGTTTCTTGACCTGTTAGCCGGGGCAGGTCGGCTGATGGCCGAATACAACGGAGTCGAAAAGGCCGCCCATATCAAAGAGAAGCTGTTCTGGCTGGCCAGTTATGCGGAAACGACCCGCTCGCTGACCCATATGGCGTGTATGAAAGCCGTGCCGAGCGACTCTGGTATGGTCATTCCTGACCCGACAACGGTCAATATCGCCAAGCACCATTTTGCGGCTAATTTCCACCAAGCCCTGTCCCATGTCCAGGACATTGCGGGCGGTATTCTCGTCACCGCCCCGTCCGTCGAAGATCTGCACAGCGAGGAGACCGGACCGCTGATTGAGAAATACCTCAAGGGCAGAAAGGGCACCTCGGGCCGGGAGCGTTTACAGCTGATCAACCTGATTCAAGACATCACCGCGTCCGACTTTGGCGGCTACCAAGCCGTGTTGGCGCTGCACGCCGAGGGCTCAATGGAGGCCGAGAAGATGCAGCTATACCGCGAGTACGACTGGCCTAGAGTCAGCGATTTCGCCCGCCGTATGGCCCGTATGGGGTAAAACAAGGAGGGAATATGGGGTATGACTCTTTAGTCTACGAAAAGCAGGGGAGTATCGCGACGGTTACCATCAATCGTCCCCACAAACGTAACGCCTGGACCACTCAGCTGTCTGAAGAAGTCATCGCTGTCTTTGGCGCCATGGAAAACGATCCCGAGGTCTTGGTCACGGTGTTCACCGGGGCGGGCAACAAGGCGTTTTCGGCAGGCGCTGACCTGGGCAATGAGAAAACCCATAAAGTGACCTCGGTCGGTGCCCATCTGGCAACGATCAGCCCGCGCGGCTTTGCCGTGTTCAACGCCGTAGCCGACTATCCCAAGCCGGTCGTGGCCGCGATTAACGGCTATGCGGTCGGTATCGGCTGCTTAATAACGCTGTGTTGCGATATTCTGCTGGCGTCCGACAATGCCGAACTCGGTCTGCCGCAGGTACCGCTCGGCATTATTCCGGCCTATGGCGGGGCGGTACGTTTGGCCCGCTATATTGGCCGGGGCAAGGCGATGGAGATGGTGTTGCTGGGCGAGCGGATCAGCGCCGCAGAAGGCTATCGGGTCGGTCTGCTCAACCGCGTCGTGCCATTGCCGGAACTGATGCCCTTAGCGTACGATTATGCCGCACGTCTGGCCGCCCTGCCGCCGCTGGCCGCCAAAATGGCCAAGGAGTCGCTGAACAAAGGGCTGGATATTGCCTCGCTTAAAGAGGCCGCCCAGACCGATATTTATCGGTTCATGCTGCTCGGTCAGACCGAAGACAGTCACGAGGCCCACAGAGCCTGGCGGGAGCGCAGAAAGCCGCAGTTTAAGGGCCGCTAAGAATCAAGTCCAAGTTTTGAAGGAGGAAGAACCATGAGTCGATATACTGGAGCGGCCGCACCCCAAGCCGCGGAGGGGTGGCAGTTGTCGCGTTTGACCCCATCAAGTGAGCTGTTTGGAGCCAACGGCATGCGGTTTGGCCCGGACGGCAGAATCTATGTTGTCCAGGCCTTTGGCAGTCAGATCAGCGCGCTTGATCCGACCACTGGAGCCAAGGAAACCATCTCGCCGGTCGGTGCAGAGATTGTGGCGCCGGACGACATCGCCTTTGATTCGCACGGCACAATGTACGTGACCGAGGTCATGAGCGCCCGGGTCAGTTCGCGGACGCCAAACGGTGAAGTCAAGGTCATTGCCGATAACGTGCCGGGCGCCAACGGTATCGTGGCCTATCAAGACCGTTTGTTCATGGACGAGTGTCGTCCGGGCGGACGTTTGTGGGAGCTCTACCCGGACGGCCGGTCACCGCGGCTGATGGCTGACAATCTGCCCTTGCCCAACGCGTTGATGGTCGGTCCGGACGGCAAAATTTATTTTCCCCAAATCGCCGCCGGCGAGATTTGGCGCTGCGCGCTCGAAGGCGGCACCCCTGAGAAGTTTGTCGACGGCTTAGCCGTGCCTACAGCGGTCAAGTTCGACAAGAAGGGTCTGCTGACCACCACCCAGGCGGGGAGCGGCGAGATCACCAAGATCGACATCCAGAACGGAGCCAAAACGCAGGTTGCCAGAGTCCGCCCGGGGATCGATAACTTTGTCATTGATGATGACCGACTGTTCATTTCCCACTTTGTGGACGGGGGGGTGGCGGAGATCATGAGCGACGGCACAGAGCGGATTTTGATCAGCGCCGGTATGCTCGGCCCGTTTGGTTTGTCGGTCGGCAACGGAACGCTGTTCGCGGCCGACGGCATGAGTCTGATTGAGCTAACGGCCAACGGCCAGCAGAGCCGCCCGGCTCAGTTCCCCCAGGAAGGCTTTCCGGGTTTTCTGCGTGGGATAGCGGTCGGTCCGTCTGACAATGTGTATGCCAATATCTCGGCCGGTAATGTAGTGTCCTACGATCTGAATGCTCATGAGACCAGCGTTATCACCGAGGGTCTGAACGAACTCTACGGCCTAGCGGTTACCCCTGACGGGTCGCTGGTTGTGGCCGAGGGTGGAGCCGGTCGGGTGCTGAGCGTGACGCCGGGTGGAGAGGTCTCGACCGTGGCGAGGGGCTTGGGCTGTCCGATGGGTATTGTGGTGGCCAGTGACGGAAGCTGTTACGTGAGCGATAGGGATCGGGGTCAGGTCGTGCATATCAACGGCGGCACCTCGACCGTTCTTGACGGACTCCAAAAGCCACACGGAGTAACGCTGTCGGGAGATCAACTGTTCGTCATTGATGCGGGCAGCAAAGAACTCATTGCCTACTCGCTGTCAACTCGACAGCGCCAGACCGTGGTTAGCAATCTGCCGGTCGGCGCTCCTCCGGGTATCACACCCAAGGCGCTACCGGGCATCGCCGAGCTCATTCCGGGACCGCTTACGCCGTTCTCCGATCTGGCCACCGGCAGTGACGGAACCGTCTATATTGCCGCGGACGGAGACGGCAGCGTGATGGCTGTCAAACGCACCTAATCGTGGGGGCAGTCCTGTGTGGCTGTCCCGTTGTCAGAGTCCTGGGATGCGCTTGGGCACAGCACCGGTCTGAACGGACTGGTGAGAATGAAAACGAGGCTATATTCCCCTATGTCAAACTCTGCTTCTCCTACCCCGTCTGCAACCGTCATCGTTCTGCGCGATACCCCCACTGGTCTTGAAACCCTGCTGTTGCGCCGCAATTCCCGGCTGGCCTTCCACGGTGGGGCCTGGGTCTTTCCGGGCGGGCATATTGACGCCGTGGACCATGTGAACGGGGCTGAGGAGGATATGTTGACCGCGGCCCGAAACGCGGCCGTGCGCGAGGCTCAAGAAGAGGCCAACTTGGTGATCGGGACCGAAAAACTGGTCTTCTTCTCTCATTGGACGACGCCTATCGTCCGGCCCAAACGCTTCTCAACCTGGTTCTTTGTTGCTCCGGCCGGACAAGGGGCGGTTGCGGTCGACGGGGACGAGATCCACGACCACAGCTGGATGCGACCGCAAAAAGCCTTAGCCGCCCAACAAGCCGGAGAGATCGAGCTGCCGCCCCCGACTTTTGTTTCGATCACAAAATTGTCTGTTTTCCACACGATCGACCAAGTCCTGACCGGCTTGGCCGACCGTGAGCCAGAGATCTTTTTTCCCCGGATTCAGACAGTAACGGGTGGGGCGTGTTGCCTGTATCAAGGCGACGCCGGCTATGAGACCGAGAACGTTGACGCGCCGGGCGCTCGGCACCGGCTGTGGATGCTCAAAAGCGGCTGGCGCTATGAACAGGAGCCGTAACCTCTCGGTGTCTAGCGGAACGCTTTCCTCTAGCAAAAGCGTTCGCCGTCCATAGTTGATGCCGGTGACAAAGACTGTCCGGCGGAGCCAAACCTCCTGAGTCTCTGCATGGTCGCGGGGCCTTGCCGCAGATATCAATCGCTTGCCCTGGATCGTGAGAGCGTTCTCCCGGCGGTGCAACGTCGCTTCGCCAAGCCCGGTTAGCGGTGTAAAGACGGGATGCGTCATCCTTTGATTTTTCCTGATCTGTCGTATTTCGGTGAGGCCAGGAACCCCAAAATGTTGACAGACCGCGTCGTGTTTCAGCCGCTTAGCTTTGTCATCAAGAATTTACACGAGTCACGACGGCGCACCGGCAGGGCTACGGGAGCTGAACGTGCGACGATACCTCAATGTGGTCACTGCCTCGTTGTTGCACTGTGGGCATATGTCCTTAGCTCTCTGACCCGAGGAGGGCGCTGAGCGATGCCGTATGTCATCTCCCTAGTCTCCGCGGCTTGGGGGCGCGAAGGCTGCGCCCCCGGATCTTCCCAGACTCGGTTTGAGCTTAGGGACGGGAGCACCCGGCTTCCCAATCGCTTTTCATAGACGTAAGCTGTGGCTCCCGGCGGCTTGCGCAGGGGCATTGTCTCTCCATCGTGTCCGCCCTCAAGCGTAAAGGCGCTCGGTTCCCACGCCGCCGCGTCTAATGAAGTGGGTACCTCAAACGGATTGCGAACACCTGTGGCTTCCCTACTTGGGCAGGAGCGAACTCAATCACACGAATGGGGGGCTCCGCCTCGCAAGGATAGCGAGGTGGCATCGTATCGAAAGGGACTTATAGACCTGTGTACCAAAATCAACCCGATTGCCGCGTCCGTGTCCGCCCCGTCGCGGCCTCATAATCCCAGTGGTTCTTAGACTTTACGCCAAGTACGACTTCCGCTAGCCGCTCCGGTGCGGCGTCGCTCCGCTCCGGCATAGAGTACTTGGTGGGGCGGCCCTTTGGTTTCTTCGGTTTCATGCCAGTGCTCCTTCTTTCCCTTCACATACCCCCAGGTTCTTATTCTCTCGGCGTAACCCGCTCAGCGTAACCTGCTTGCTCTTGAGCTTATTGCACGGCCCACACAACAAGATACGGTTTGAAATATGATTCAATCCGCCGTCCGACCGTGGGTGTTATGATCCAACTCCAGGTAGCGCGGATCGTCAAACACGCGATTGCAGCCTTGACAGCGTGAGCCATGCTGTTCCAGGAGAAACTGCACCATCTTGGCCCGTGACATTTTCTGCCCTTTGGGGGCGTCCACTTTCAGTTTGGTTTTGAGGAACGGAACGGCCTCCTGTCCGTCGTCTGTCCGCTGGGGCGGTTCGGTCGCATAGTGGATTTCTCCCACATGGAAGAATTTCCCGTCTGGCTGACCAGCTGGGGCGAGTAAGTCTTCCTTGCGCAAACGTTCAACAACTGCGTCTTGCGCCTTGTTCCAGATGTCAATGCCAGTCCAACGGCGCTCAAGACGTTCTGCCGCTATCAGCGTCGTGGCACACCCACAAAAGGGGTCCAGCACCATATCCCCTGTATTACTGCTGGCCTTGATAATACGCTCGTACAACGTAAGGGGCTTTTGAGTCGGGTAGCTAAAACGCTCTTTTGCAGTTGGACTCAAAATGGGTTGGATGTCAGTCCACCGGTCATTTTCAACAGCTCCCTCTTCTTTTAATTCATAGTCTTCGTTTAGGTTCTTCTTGAACTGTGTTAAGCCGCGCTGGATTGTTCCAGCAGAATAGGGTCGATATTGAGTGTGGAAGGTGTACTTTTTCGACTTTACATAACGCAATACACCGATAGGGGCTGAACGCCCTCTTCGTGTTTGGGTAGGATAGTCCTCTCAAAACAAGGAGTGATCCCTGAACCTCCTCCCCCTTTGCCCCGGCTTTCCGTCGCACGCGGCCGGCCTGGCGCGCGTGGGGGCGGGCCGCCGCGGGGGCCCCCCGCCGCCCCCCCCCCCCCCGGTGACCGTGAGGGGGTGGCAAGAACGTCTGATGGGCACCGGGGCGGGCGGTGGCACGGCCCGGCGTGCCCGGCCCGTTTCACCGGGCTCGCCAAGCCGAGCCGGCCGCCGCCGACGCTTCCCGTGCCGCAGGGGGTTCTGGCGAGTGGGCGGATGGTGCACGCCAAGCCGAGCCGGTCCAGCTCGCCGCTTTCCCGGGCCCGGGCCGGCCCCCCGCCGTCGGCCTGGTCGAGGCCGCAACGGCGGCGGCGCGCACGGGCGGCGAACCAAGCCCTGGGGCGCAGGGAGCTAGTGGTCGCCGCCGCCACCTCGGTCGGCGGGCAGCCGCGGCAGCGCACCCAACGGGCGGAGTCACACGCCCCCTGGCGCGGGGGGCTGGCGGCGGCTCAAACGGGCCGGGGCGGGCGCCCTCCTGCACTCCCGCAAGGACGTCCTGGCACGGGAGGTGGCAGAAGCCGGCGGGACGTCGAATCACCGGAACGAGACGCGGGCGTTTGACGCGTTCTTGGCGGCGGGGGCCGGGGGGCCCAGGCCCCCCGGTTAGCCCATCTAACCCAGGCGTTGCCGGCCTGGGTGCCCGGTCTGGAGAATGACGGTTACGCCCTTAACTGTGTATTGCGTTCAGGGGAGACAGGCTCCAAAGCAGGGTATTCATTAATTAAGGGGAGAATACGGGTTAACGCAAAGGTAACAACGGGTAAAAGTTTGTTCTTCCGCTCGAAAACGATACACCACTGATTGCGCGTTCGTCCCCACTCATCAAGGATTTTTTTTCGAGTTCCGATAGCCATTGCCCCGGCCTTTTCGAGGACTTTTAGGACATCTAGCCCTGCCCCCTCATCCAGTTCGATGGGAGTAGCGTTGAAGAGGTTAGACCAATGCCGGGACGAGCGGTATAATTGATTTTCACTCTCGCCTGCCGCAACACACAGAAGAGGTTGTCCCTGCTTTTATAGCGACCTTTCTCAACGCTGCTGGCGCTGCGTGTTCCAGTAGGGCGATTTGCGCTTGGGGCAGTGGTTCGGCTCCAGCTCACCTAGTGCTCTGTCAGTTTGGAATTGAGGGATAAAGATGGCTCATTCTGCGACGGGCATCTTGACAGGTAAATTGCCAGTGTACAATGGCCCCCGCGGCGTTGCGCTCCGTCGCCAGGGCCACAGTCTCCCGCCGGAGCGGCGCGGCGTCCGGGATGCGGCGGGACAGGCACTGCCGGCTGAACACCCCGATTTCAATCTCCGCCATATTGAGCCAGCTACCATGCTTGGGCGTATAGTGGAACTCCAGTCGGCGCAGCACCCGCCGGGCCTCGGCCGGCGCGAAGGCTTGGTACAAGGCGGCCGGTCGGTGAGTGTTGAGGTTGTCCAAAACCACCCGAACCACCTCGGCCTCTGGGTAAGCCTAGTCCACCAGCCACCGCATCTGCTGTTCCCATAATGCCTCCCGGCGTGCCGTCACTATTTCAGCATATCAGCTTTTTGAATAATGCTTCGTAGGCATCCGCAGCCCGCTGCTCCGAGAAGTCAGCGGCTCGGCGACGCAGCATTTCCTCCGGCGGCCGGTCGCCTTGCAGCGTCTCCACCATCGCCTGCGCCAAGGCCGGGGCGTCCCCCACCGGCGTCAGCTTGCCCCATTTGCCATCCTCAAGGATTTCCCGCGGGCCGTGGGGCGTGTCGGTGCTCACCACCGGTGTGCCGCAGGCCAGGGCTTCCAGCAGCACGTTGGGCAGCCCCTCCCAATGCGAGGAAAGCGCCAACAGCCCGGCCCGGCCCATATAGGGAAAGGGGTTCTCGTCAAAGTCCACAAACCCCAAGTCTGCTTCCACCCCGTAGTTGCGGGCCTGGGTAATCAGCCCGGCCCGGTACGGCTCCGAAAGTTGGCCCATTAGGACCAGCCGCGCGTTGACGCGGCGGCGGGCCAGACCGAAGGCTTCGAGCAGCGTGGGGTAGTCCTTGGCGGGCCCCTCTCTGCCCACGTTCAGAATGACCGGCGGTTGGCCGTCGGCAAACTGGGGGGGGGGGGGGGGGAGACCATCTCCTCTTGCGCCGCCCGCCATATCGCGTCACACGGTATGGGATTGTGGATGGTGTAGACACGCTCAGCGTTTATCCCCAAAACTGCTCTACACTGGCCGGACACGCCTTTTGAGACGGCAACTACCGCCTCCGCCTTGGGATAGAGCGCCCTTGCCTCGGGCAGCCAGTCTCCAGTGTAGCCCAAGACGACATTAGAGTGCTCCGAAACAACCACGGGAACGGAACGGTTCGCCAGCTCCGTCGCACCTAAGATGGCGGGGATGTTGGAATGACCCGGCGCAGACATCAGCAGCTGGGGGCGCGCCCGGCGAATGTAGCGGGCGATTACCCAGGCAAAGACTGCCTGGTTCCACCCGACACGCACACCGGGATACTTCCACCTGAGATTATGCCAAGCCCAAGCTAGGCCCATCGGGTTGATGGTCAGCGCGTTCACCTCGATGCTGCGCCGGAGGCGGTGACGGAGCAGCTTCCGGTCCAAACCCGGCAGCCTCGGATGGTACAGCCGTACCCCCTGCGGAATGCCAGCCCGGTACACTCCCCTGACGCGCGCCCCCACCAAGTCTATCCTGTGGCCGCGCTCGATGAGCGACGAGGCCAGAGTGAGCCCAACCCGCTCCGCCCCGCCACTCCCCAGGCCGGGAAACACGAACCCGATATGCAGCTTACCCGGCGCGGTCATTTGTATCACGCTGCGGATCGCCTTCAGAGCGTTCCGCTACGACCTCATTGACCTCGACCATAATCTGCGGGCCAAAGATGGGCCTCCATCAAGTCATGGTCGTCGTGTTCCATGAAGGGCTCGACCTGGGCCAAGGTGAGGGCCTGCGCCTCACACCAGTCCGCGAAGCGGTAGGCCGCCGTGACGTAGGCCAGCCGGGTATTGGCAGTGCGGATGTGCGCCCCAAAGAACTCCCAAAACCGCTGCTGGCCCTGGCGCGTCTCGGCAAAGAGCTGGGGGGTGAACCCGCCCAGCAATCCGGGCCGGCATCGGCGGGCCACCCGGCCCTCTTGCCGCGATGTGCATCGTCATCCCTCCCTCCTTGCTGGATGTGACTCATAACAGGATTATGAACCCCTCACACCCCCCCGCTTCGCCTCCTCCTGGCCGGAGGCCGGGCGTATGTGTCGAGCGGGTTGCGGCCGGGTGTCCCTCGGTGGGAAGGATAAAGAAGGGCTGATGATTTGTGTTGACTGCCTGAGCAATGTCCGCTCCTTGATTGGGCGCAGGTGGCATCTTCGACGGCGGTCTCTGTTAAGCCACCCGCCGTCATTCATCATCTCCGACAGCGGGTGTTTTCACCAAGCTTTCCATCGCTTCAAAATGTTCGAGGTCCTGCGTCTTCATAAAGTCGAGGATACTCTGAAGCACTGGACGCGCTTCTGCAAGTGACGACAGGTCATGCTCCGGCTCACCGATGAAATCGCTGTGGGAATACGTGTGTACGAACCGTATAATTCGCGTTTTCGCAGCTTCGTCGAATTTTATATCTTTCAGCTTGTTCCACAACTCGCCAGACGCTCGGGGCTGGCGGAACGCAAGAAACCCTTCCAAAAGGCGACGGGCCATATTTGGCAGTATGTAGTTCTCCTCAAGTGCTATTGGTGACGTGGCTTGCGCTTCCAAGTAGATACGGGAGAATAGATAGTGGTACTCCGACTCGTATCGCTCAAGAAGTCGATCAAGAGGACACAATTCCGAGAAACGCCGGGCTCCGTTGAATCGCCAATCAAGCATGTAAAACCGCGCCGGCCTTACATTGACATCCCGCTTCCTTTGCCCCTTCAGATGGTGAAACCAGTTCTTTACATGTCTGAAGAAGGTAAAGTTGTGAGTGAGAATGAAAAGTTGCGCCACATCTTGTGTGCGCTGTTGTATATAACCGAAGGCTAAAAAGAGCGCATTAGCGTCAAGGCTAGAGACAGGGTCGTCTAGCACTACTACGCCCTTGGACGAGTCAAAGCCCCGGTCTTGCAGGGACTTCAAAAAGTAGAGCAAGGCGATCGCCGTGTTTTCCCCCTCGCTCAGGGCCTGCGCCTGTTTGCCATTTCGCATGATCGCATATCCAGTGTCCTTGACAGCAAGCTGGAGCTCACCATGTCCTAGATATCTGTGTAGATCCTGATTGAGTTCTTCGGCCGGCCTCTGATGCTCGGTAATATCGCGCTCAAGCTCCTTGATCTGCTCCACAAAATGCTTGACATCTCTGTCTGCTCGTGCAACATCCAACTGGGCATTGTTCTCATCGTTCACCAGTCGATTGAAGTCCTCCAGGGTTTCCGCGACTGAATTAGCCTCCAGGCGTTCTCTTGCCCGTTTGACTTGTGTCTCGAACTCGTCGCAAGCGCTATTATGTTTCCGTACCGCTTGATTCACACTTTCGAGGATTTCCGGCGGCATCTCTGGTACAGGCGTGTCGAGCATGTAACTTTCGAAGGCTCGCCCCTTCTTTCGTTTCACTTCTTCCACCAACGCATCGAGTAAGGCTTTCCCAGTCTTCGACGCTTCAATAAGCTTACCCTTAGCGGTCTCATATTCCCCGGAGAGTTCTTCGTGGAAGTCGCTGGAATACGGTAACTCCATTAGTTCCGACTGCTTCGCCGCCTTCTCCAACATTTCAAGTTGGTTGTCCAAGCTTTTGAGAAATTGCTCATACTCGTCGCTAAAGTGGGCCTCAAGGTCTCGCATACGGTCTCTCGGCAACGCTTGGTCACAGAAGAGGCAGCGGTCCGTATGACGCTCCTGGTGCAAGCCGCGTCCTTGATATACCCATAAAGAGAGGGCCTGGCCGTCCTTCAGTGGTTGGATCACAGCGGACACGACGGTCGTCTCAAGCAGACGCGAGACTTCCTTTGCGTGCGTTGACAGCACGGGAAGCTGATAAGCGATCTCAGAAATTTTTGCTTTTGGTGTTGACCGATGATGCTGCCGGAGAAGCTTCTCGCGCTCACTATCGCTGAGACGAGAGCTTGTCGCAGCACCCGAGCTCACCATCTTCTCTGCGCACTTCTGATAATGGGACTTATTATAGTTATTGTACCGACTTGAAGCAGACGATCTCAGCATATCCTTAATCGCCTTTGCTCGGTCGATGCAATGCTGGTCTTAAAGCCTTGGCGGCAGCGTCATTGGCTGACCGAGCTTCTTGCAGCGTAGCTTCCGCAACTGCGCGGTTCTCCTTGAGACGCTCTATTGCCTGTTGCTTCTCAACACTATCCTTGCCGAGGACCAAAATCTGAGCCATATCACCGCCCCCAGCCGGGAAGACATTGTCCGACACAAAGTCCCGATTGAACACGCGAACTGGTGTGTTTATTTGCTCGAAATCGGAACCCTTGACATTCCTTCCCTTGATGGAGAGATCAACATCAAACTCCACGGGCTTCCTCATCTCCAGAGCCTGAAAGAGTCTGCTGATTGTTGTCTTGCCAGACCCATTCCAGCCATAGATTAAATTGTAGCGCCCAAAGCTAGCCATGTCTGTTGGCCACCGGAAATTGCGAAGCATTCCAGGGTACTCCAATTTCTGAATCTTTTCTATCAGGACCATGTGACTTCTCCTTTACCCTTCGAGGTATTCCAGGGTTTAACTTTTGGTTGACGCAATGGGCGGGGGCTCCCGCCCCGCCGAATATTATTAGGCGGCGGAGTGTCCGGAACTCCGCCGCGGGGCCTGGATCAGGCCGGGTCGCGCCCAGGACGCCGACGTCCTGGCAGCCCCCCACCTTAAATCATTAGGCAAAAGGCGCGCCAGCCCGAACGGGGGTTTTGGGGAGCCCTGGCCAGCCTGGGCGGGCGGTCAGGAGGTTAAGACAGATTCCATCGTACAATGTGCTAGCCGAAGAATCCGTCTGATGTGCGCACCCAGTCGATGAATGGCTTCCAATCAATATCAATCACCTTCTGAAAATCGAATTTCGCGTCTTCAAGTGCTCTGCATAAACCTTTATACTTTTGACGATAAATTTCCCATGTCGTCTGATATTTCATTCGAACGGACGGCGGTAACGATGTATCGTGGCCATGGTCGAATAGACGTTTGAGGTAGAATAGATCGTATGCCAGAAGCCAGTCGCCATCGGTGCCACTGATGTATTCTGGGACGTGTGAGAAGTCAGTTCCTTTCCCTTCCCAAAAACTGGTCCTCAGAAACCTTGTCGTATCTACGAACCAGATGGCTCTTTCTTGGTCATAAAGATGCGTCTTGAAAATATTCATGTGTGGCTGGACCGTCTTATCAACAAACAACCCAACCGCCTGGATATTCTTTTCAGCATTATAGGCAGCCACGAGGCTTTTCCCCCAAAATGCTCGGATATTCTGATAGTTTGAGTCGGGGGCAGGCCCAGTATCTTCAAATTGTCCGTATGTGAGCAATCCACGTAGGAAGGTATCTCGGCCGAGCAGCCTGAACTGAATCTCCTGTGCAAATTCACAGAGATACATTGCACAATAAGATTTGTCGCTATTGGAAACGGCTGGTACTCCGTTGAATACGAGCAACGTGTCCGAAAATTGAATGACTCTGAAATCTCCGTGGTTATGTGCGTTGGACTTGTCCAATACACGGAATAGATCAGGGAGAATTTCTGGCTTCGTATATACAAGCTCAGAAAATCCTAAGAGGTCGATATAAAGAAGAAAGCGGTCCATTATTTATCCTCCCCCGATAAGGCAAGAGCGGGTAACGCGGATGGGCTTCTGGATAAAGGACAGTACTTCAGCCATCAAGAGTGGTGGCTCAATTCATCCTCGCCACCGACCCTGCCCACCCCGCCGCCCTGGGCACTGCTCGGCCTGGTCGCTGGGCGCTAGTCTGTCTTTTGCGTTCCCCCCCGCCTTGGTAAAGCTGCTCGAAAATCCAGAACAATACGTCCGGCTCAAAGAGTTGCTTGCGGCTAAGAACTGAATGATTTATCTCCGGCTGCGCCGCCCACCTAGTGGCGGTTTCTTCGGACCTGGCCGCCCCACAAAGGCGGCCTTCCTCCGCATCCCGCTCCGGCCCGGTAGGGGTGGCTTGGTGTCACCTTGGACACGAAGCCGGGGGCGGCCTGCTCCTGGAGGCCTGCGCGTCCAGGAGCGCGGCGGCTACCGGCGGAAACCCCAAAATTAGGCGCGGCGGCAGGACTTGAACCTGCGACCTTCTCGCCCATACAATGTCGGTTGTCACTCTACATCGTATGTCGAAAACGAGATGCTCTATCCGTCTGAGCTACGCCGCGAGGGAGCGCGGATTATTATTTCACTGCCTTTAACCGAGGAATCCGAGGTTTGCCTTTACGGCTCCGTGTGGCCTCGTCCTCCTGTTTCCGCTGCTCACGTTGCTCCAGCTTTTCCGCAGCGTACCCGGAGGCTTCTTTAATGAGGCCATCGAGGTGATAAATATTCGTCCGACTCCCTCTCCCGGGTATTCGCCGTTCTTCACGCCGAATCAAGCCGTCCTGCTCCATGCTGGCAATCCGCCGCTGAATAGTTCGCGGCGTGACCCCCATCGCGTCAGCGATGGTTTTTTTTGACGGATACGGCTTTTGGTCCTTGGTCCACCAATAATCTGCGAGGTGCAGCAGGATGTTCAGGTCAAGAGCATCAAGGCCCAGTGCCTGCTGGCGTTCAACAAACACGGACGGAAACCCTATCCAGCCCGCGTCCATGAGTGGTTTGGTCCATTTCTCTTCGTTCACTTTGAGGTTTTCCCTCGGCTGTTTTGCTGCGGAATTTTGATTCTTCATGGTTTTGATCTTCCACACAATTTCGGGTCGTGTAAATACTTCAGAGAGTCTACCCAGGAGACACAAAGGTCGCGGGGATATGGGTCCTGTGTGTGTAGCCTTCTCCGTCTGGCTTAGCCTTCGTCTTGTTTGCCTGTATACTATTTTGGTGGACATCCCTGACTGGGAGGAGGAAGACTAGAGAATCTCCCAGGGGAGATTTTAGAAACTCCCCTGGGAGACCTTACTGTCTGGGGAAGGCCGGTGATCTGATTCGTTGACTGGGCAAAGACCGTTCTCCCGCCAGTGGGCTGATTCGGGGGGGGATGCTGCCAGTTGCAAGCGGGTCACGTTTGCGGGGCGGCGGGCGGATCAGCCAGGTTTGACGGGGGTTTCCGCCGGTGGGTCGAGCGGGATGCAGGAGCGCCGTAGCAGCTCGGCTAAGACTTCGCCTTGTCGCTCAAGCGCGTCCCCTTGGCGGCGCTGGGCGGCCTCCATCGCGTCCAGTTGGCGGTTGCGCTCCTGGGAGGACACCCGCAGCTGCCACAAGCCCCAGGCAATCAAGAGCAGTTGCCCGCCAACAAGGGCCAAGGTGCGCGGGCGGGCGGGCCGTTCGGATTGGGGATTTTTAAGGATGTCATAAGATCGCGCCGCGTCCCCCGCTCTCGCGGGGGCGCATAATAAAGGCGGCTATTTCTCGTCCTGGCTGTCCATGCCGAGAATATAATCGGCTGCCCGTTGGGCCTGGGAAGCGGCCTGCACAAGCAGCCGCGGGTCATCGCGCAACCTTTTCAACCAGCCGCGGATATAGCTCACGCTGGTGTCCGTCGTCCGGTTGTCAATCCCAGCCACCCCACACAGGAAGGCCGCCCCCATTTCCGCCACCAGCTCTTCTTTGCTGTAGTTGGTATCGCCGAAGCGGCCCGCGTCCACCACCCCCGGCCGATTCAACCGCCCGGCATGGCCGGTCGCATGGGTCAGCTCGTGAAAGAGGACGGAATAATACAGCTCCGGGGCCTCGAAGCTGGACGCCTCCGGCATGGTCACCTGGTCCACGCTCGGCCGGTAGAAAGCCGAGTCTCCCCCGTGCGTAATCGCCGGCCTCCCTGGCATGTCTGCAACGATCTTTTCGCAAGCGCCAATTTTCAGGACGGGGTCAATGGCCCGCTGCTCCACCTTCGCCCGCTCCGCCCACGCCGGGGGCAGTTCGCATTGGGTAGCGTTGAACACCGTATAGGCGCGCGCCACAACCTACCCTCTCCGCGCCGCCCGTTCCTCGCCGGCGTCCTGCTGCTCGTCCTGCGCGCCCCCCTTCCGGGCCATGTATTTCCAGAACATAACGCCGGTGCCTTTCGCGCCTTTTTTGACGTACCCGCCAATCTGCCCGGCTTGCCGGTAGGTCAACCAGAACGGGGAGCCCCCTTGCCCGGCCAGCAACCACACATTCAGCCCCCGGTACGGCTTCCCGCTGATGAGAGTGCGCGGCGCGCCCTCGGCCGCGGTCCACGGGCGATGCCCCGGCACCACCCCGGCTTTGAGGGCGGAAACGATCCGGTCAGTAATTGTCGTGTACACGTCCGGGCTCATTTGGGCCTCCTGCTCTCCTTGAAAAAACAAATGATTTTTTCGGTTCTCACCACCTGCTCGGACCGAAAAAAATCAGAGAGTGGCCCGCAGGGCGCAGGGGTGCGTCCGCCGGCGGCCATTCAGCGAGGCGTGACAGGTTCGCGGAGCGGGGCTGGCGCGTATTGCGGCCGGTAGGCGGCGCGCGGTCTTAGTCCTGGCAAGTGGCTGCCAGGGCCTTTTGTGGTGGCCTCTTGCCCGGTCTTTGGGGGGGGGGCGGTGTGGCCCTCTACACGGACCCCCCCGCCCAGCCGGGGACGGGGTGGCTCTGTGGGTTCGTCCCACTGAGCTGGCGGCGTGGCCAGGGCAATCCGGGGAGGTAGGGAAAGAGTGACCGCCGTGAACACTCCCTCAAGGGAGGTGTGGAGGGGAAAAGAATCGCCCAGGGCGACCTTGCTCAACGCCCCGCTCGGTTGCGCGCGGGGCCATCCGTATCCGGTTGGGCCGGGCGTGACCCCGCCCGGCGGGGGATTTGGAGGGGTTAGGCGGTGCGGCGGAGCAGCTCGGCCAAGACTTCGCCCCGGCGTTCGAGCGCCGCGCCGGTCGGCCGCCTCCCCCTGTTTTCTGAACGCCCCCGCCCGCTCATCAATTTCCCGGGCGCGCCGGGGGCCGGCTTCCCCCATCCGCTTCAATCCCACCAGGATCGCAAAGCGCCCCCCACCACTGACCGCAAGCTGGGCAATCTCTACCCAGCGCGGCCCCTGGAGCGCCTCGGCCGCCGCCTGCGTCACCCGTAACAATTCAGCGTCCATCCTGGCCTGCTGCCGGACGAAATTTGCGCGCCCGGAAAGCAAAAACAGCGGCGCCGCAGTCCAGGGCGGCGGAGCGGCGAAGCGCAGCGGAGTGGACCCTTGACGGTGGATTCTTTTTGCTCCGCTGACAAGCGCCAGGCAGGAAGGCAGAAAAAAAAGGGCGCGGGGCCTGGCCCGCCGCCTTCCCGCCCCCCGCCCTAGATATGAATCCGCTCGATTTCATCCAGCGAGACTTCGTTCGGCAAGCGGTTGTAGAGCTGCGTCGTGCGAGTCGATTCATGCCCGGCAATGCGCGCCGCCGTCTCCAACGTCCCGCCCGCCCGCAGATATTCGGTAATGCCCGTGCCCCGGAAGCTGTGGGCGCATATCTTCGCCGGCAACCCCGCGCGGCGCGTGCGCCGCTTAATCATCTTCAACGCGTCGGCCCGGTCCATCGGCCGGCTGGTAAGCCGGCCCCCCGCGCCCGGCCGACGGAAACAACGGGCCTTGCGGATTGGCCGCCAGGCCTGCGCGGTCTATGTAGTCATCCGTCCAGGCTTGCGCCATGTGGTGCGCGGGAAGGACCAGATACTTGCCGCCCTTCTCGTGCAGCCGAAAAAAGGACCGCTTGCCCTGGGTGTAATAGTCCGCCACCCGCATCGCCAGCGCCGCGCTGATGCGCGCGAAGCCGTACACCATCAGACCCAGCAGCGCCCGGTCCCGCAACCCGATCAGCGGGGCGGGGTCGATACGGTCAAGCAGGCCCCGCGCTTCTTCCGCCGTCAACACGGGGGTCTTGCCCGTTTTGACGACCTGTTTCGGCCCGCGGACCGCCCCGGCCGGATTACTCCGCAGGACCTGGCCCACGACGAGCCAGGCAAAGAGCTGGCGCAAGGCGGCCAGATTTTGCTTGACCGTGGCCGGCGCATACGCCCGCCCGAGCTGCTTGATGTAGCGGGTCACATGCAAGGGCTCGACCTGGGCCAAGCGGAGCGCCTGGGCCTCGCACCAATCCGCGAAGCGGAAGGCGGCCGTGACATACGCCATCCGAGTATTGGGATTGCGAATGTTGGCCCCAAAACCGCCGCGCGTCCTCGCGCGTCTCGACAAAGAGCGCCGGCGCACGCCCGGCCGCAATCCGCCGCCGAATCGCCGCGGAAGGCGGCCGCTCCGCTATTGATGTGTCCATATCCCCTTCCTGTGTTACATATCCCTCATAAACCCTGTTTTTATGCCCTATTTTCCAGCCCCCCCCCCCCCCCCGCCGGGGCAGCACGAATGCGCTACTGGCTGGATTTCTTCGACCATTAGCGACTTGCCGCGTAGCTAGAGAAGGCGGCCAGGGTGGGGTGGGGCAAGACGCCGCCCCGGGGCCGACCTGGACGGAGCGCGGGCGAGGGCACCCCCTAAGCCGCCGTATCAACGGTCAGGGAGAGCCGTGCGCCGAGCCGCCGTAACACTGCGTCGATGGTGGCGGCCTTCGTGGCATGGTCGGGGTTCAACATCCGCCGCACCTCGTTTTCCGCAATGTTCAGCTCGCGGGCGAGGCGCCGGTGCGAGATGTTGGCGAGGCGATAGGCTTCGTAGAGGGCCGCTTTCAGCGCGATCTGCAACGGCGGAATGACCAACGGCCGCCGCTTACTGGCGCGCGACGGCTCGGGTAAGGCGCGGCTCTTGCGCATCGTCGTAGTGATCAACTCCCGCAGTAAGTCCTTCGCCTCGTCCAGCGCTTCCTCGCGGGTTGCTCCATCTGTCGCCCCCCACCCGAAGTCGGGAAACGTGACGACAAACCGACCGTCTTCGTCTCGTTCGATCTCCGCAGGATAGTTGAAAGTTTCAGGCATGGGGCGCACCTCTCCTTAATTAAAATTAGGAAGTTGGTCAATGCACCTGAAACCTTAGTAAACTGTAATTTTGGGCGAAGCTCTCCTAGCCCCACCGGAATGGGGGGGAGAGCTCGTCCGCTTGTATGCGGCTCTGCACTCGAATGCCAGCTCGGTGCAGACCCCCTGTTCCTTGCTGGACTGCTGGATAGTCCCGTTTCCCGCCCTGTCAGGGTTGCGCTCTAGGGCGGCGGCTGTGGGAAGCCCCCTGGTAGCCGCGGTTCCTCCTCACGCTGCCAGCGTCTTACCGCCCAGCGCGAAGGAATTCGTTCTTGTCAATGCCGAGGTCGGCGAGCATCTTGTTGAGTAGACCCTTCCCGATTTCTTTTTTCCGATCCTTCACCGTGGTTTCCTGATCGCCTACAAATAGCGTCCCATGCGACCCCCGCCCCTTTTTGGCTATGAATTCAGGACGGGCCAGATCCTTGTCTTTAGCCCACTGCCGTACCCGCTTTATGAATTGCGCGCCGGTCATGCCGTCCGCCCCATCGTCCGATGTATTGCGCCATAGATAATGCCTCCTTCTCCTTAAAATTTAGGATAATGATCTCCAATCATGCGCACAAAAATGAGTGCACTTCAAGAGGGAGTGCCCCCCCGAGAGGCGACATCGGGCATTATCGGAAGGAATGAAGCCCCTGGCTGGAACTCGGCCCTGGCGGACATCGGGGACCTGAATCAGCCCTATCCAGTGTCGGACGCGGAATCAACATGGAAACAGCGGGCTTGAACGGCCGTGAGCGCGAAGCCGGAACGACTTGGCGACTGAAGCACAAGGAACGGCCGGCGCCGACAGCCCGCCGCAAGGTGTGGAACCTAATGAGTATCAAAGTCAACTTCAGCGATTTTTGGTCCAAAGACGTCTCTCACAATCCCATTTTCCAGCTCATATCAAAACGATTCGATCTGGAAATTTCGCAACACCCCGATTACTTGTTTTCCGGGCCGTTCGGCAAAGACTACCGCGCGTACAATTGTGTGCGGATCTTCTGCACCGCAGAGAACATTCGTCCCGAATTTAGGGAATACGACTACGCCTTCAGTTTCGATTACCCCATAACCAATCGTAACTATCGACTACTCAGTTATCGATGGGGGGATAGGTACGGATACCACGCACTGAAGAAGGCGAGAGATGTAGATTCGCTGTTGGCGAACAAGAAGGGATTTTGCAACTCCATACACAGCAATCCGTACCCGACGGCAAGGAATCTATTCTTCGATGAACTATCCAGATATAAGCGCGTAGATAGCGCTGGCGGCTTTCGCCCAAATATCGGCTATAGCTTGGATGAGGATGTGAGAAGCGCCCCCCGAGGTTCCGCGGCCCCGATTCAGATGAACCCATTGCCCAGGCCTATGTCGCCCTCGGCTGAGCGTACTTTGTGATTTTTTCGGCAACATTTCCACCGTTATAACCATGAAACAAAAACACCACACCCCCACACAGAACAGCCGCGCCTCCCAAAATACCTAAAGAAATCAGGACATATCGGGGGATTTTAAGAGTTACCAATTTCGCCATACCCTCCCTCCTTTCCACCGATCAAAACCGGCAGTAAACCCAATCACCACCAGTGCAGCCTAGACGACCAGAATTCACCGCCGCGGGTCCGCATGAAACCGACGAGGGTGTATTTGGTCGGCTTCCCGTAATTCCCCAATAAGAATATATTGTTTCACCCGGCTTGTTTCCGCTCCTAATTGATTCTGCCCGTCATATCGACTCTCATCCCCTCCGGAAGACTGATGCCGAGGGCCTCTAGGCTCGGCGGCCGCCGCTCTTCGCCCTGGGCACGACGCTACGCCACCCGGTATGGATCACACGCTCCCCGCGCCCCCCTCCACCCCCCCGCTCCTCCCGCCGCCGGAAATACTCTTGCTCTGCCCCCCAGTACGCCTCATAGTTTGGAAAATCCGTCCGTTTGGGCTTAGGGTTCGCGGGGTCAGACGGCGGGTTGAACCAGTCGCCACCCAGCTGCTCTTGGCACTGCTGAATGGCCTCATATTTCGCCTGCATCTGATCCCAAAAGACCGGCCGCTGGAGATGGGCCGCCTTTACGCCAGCCACCCCATTATGTTCCAGATAGGCCGCTATCTTGACCATGCTTTCCGGGCAAACTTTTGAGAGATCGCCCCGGTTAATGGTTTTCCACCGGGGATGATCCGGATCACGGTAATAATGGGCGCATCCGTCTCCCCCCGGCCCAATCCCCCCGGCGCTTATCAACACCCACAGTCGGTCTTGATCGTAGGTTTCAAGCGGATTTGTGGGGCTGGTCAACGACTCCCCACCACACCCCAAGCAGACCATCAGCCCCGCTGCGAAAATATTGTTCCATCCTCTCCCCTCCTCTCTGTCTGTTTGGGCCTAGTATTCAATATTAGCCCGGTCAATGAAAACCGGGTATGAATAGCTCTGCGTTGCCCCGTTTCGTAGCGTGACGTTGCGAATCTCGGCCTCATATAGGGTGTCATATGCCCAGGCCTTCGACCTGCCAACTCAGGAGGTTGGGCACGCCGAACCCCTCGCTGTCTGTATAGGGGTTAGTGATTACCAGACTCGCGTCGTCGGATGTGCGGATAACGCTAATGCTCGCGTGCTCGAAGTAAGGATATTGGTTGCCCCATATATTATGCTTGTCTTCGATCACGCTGAAGCTCTACGGTGTGCCCTCCCCTACCAGATGAAAGGGGTAGGTCTCATACGGAAAGGCGACATAATCGACCTCGACCCGAGGGCTGACAACAGGTTCATCATGGAAACTATGGACCTTTTACACGGCATAGCCGTTTACCTGCCCATAACTCATGTAGGTTGCGAAGGGGTTGAGCAGCCAGCGGCGGTGGCCGACTGCGGCTATTAGGCTGCGGTTTCTCGCATCATTGGCCCAGCCGATCATATCCCGCCGGGGTCTTTCTCCCTCGCCCCCCCAGAAAGGTTGCTCGATGCGCTGCCTGCTGCACCTGATTGTCATAGCGCAGGCTGTATTGCACAGGCTCCAGGCCGTGCAAGGCCCGAATCTGGTTCATGGCATCTAGGGCACGGCCCCTCGCGGCCTGTGTCAGCCTCCCCGCTCCACAGGTGTCAAGGTCGGGCTGCGCGTCATACAAAAACCTGGCGGTCTGATAAGTACCCTCGAACAAGTCTATAGACAGTTGCCGCCAGTACGCCTAGTCATATTCCCCCCCATCGGGCTCTCTAACATCCCCCGGATTTCAAAATGCTGGGTGCTCTCGTTCCATTCAAGCACCGTGGTTTCTCCAGGGGCCGGGAAGTTCTCAAGCAGATGCTGGCGCTCAGCGCCTTTCAAGAACTCCTCCCCGGTCGATCCCACGGTAAACGTCGCCCGGTCAAACTCCACCCCATTGTCGTAGGCCACGTCCTCATGCTCCCCATCACCGAGCCGCGCCCAATTCCAGATGGCCACAAACCCCGCGCGGTCATGGTTACAGGCCCCCGCCTCTAGTACGTCGGGGCGTTGACTGCCGTACACCAGGGGAATCGGCTTCCCACCATTGAAGCGGACGGTGAGGGCCCCATCTGCTTCACACTTCCAGCCAGATATGACGCCAATGCCCGAATAGAGCCGCCCGTTACCGGGATTTCCCAGCAGCGCCGCCCAGCTCGGAGCGGCGGCAAGAACGCCGAGGTACAGAACGGTCCCTAGACCCACCCATCTAGTTCTCGTCATCGGGGTGCCGTCCGTTCGATGAGGACCCGCAGCGCGTCCCCCTGCTGATGCAGCGCGGTCATGGTCTCTTCGTGCTGCTGCCGAGCCTCCTCGCGCCGCTGTTCGGTGCCCAGGCGCATCAGCCGAAAGCCGTAGAGCACCAAGCCACTGGAGACGGCCAACGTCAGGGCGCTCAAGACGGTCTGCCACGTCGCCAGGGCCAGACTCCCTTGCTGGATAGCCAGACTGGCATTTTGGTAGGCGATGGTGGCCGCTTCAAACTCAGTCATGGCTTCCTCCTACTGCCGAGCTATCGCCGCCTTCCCCCGCGCTTGAAAGAGCATATCAAGGGCCTCGGCTACCAGCTCCTGTACGGTCGTGTCCTCCTCGGCCGCCAGGGCCTTTATCTGCCGCGCTACCGCTGGATCGAAGTAGCCGCCGATACCCAGCCTGGACATACGTCGCCCACAGGCCGGCCCGGCTTATTTCCAGTGAAGCACTTTGAAAAGCAGTAGTCGCGGCTTCAAATTCCGTCATGGTTTCGTTTTCTCCTATCCCTCGTCTTTCGTCAAGATTGCCGGGCTATCGCCGGTCGAGGGGGTCGAGCCGGGCGAGTCCCAGCGGGTGTCCCTCGGGGTCTCTGCTCTGCGTGGCCCTCAGCGCGCCGCTGCTTTTTGCAAGCGGCCCAAGTCGCGGCTTTGCCGGCCCTGCTCAAAACGCCAGATTCGGCAGGGTCGAGCGAGCTTCTGCATCGGGCCTAGGCCGCGGCCCGCGGGCAATGCGGCCACCGCTAACAGTAGCAAGCAGCCGTCCCCGCTCCTTTTCAGACCCGGTTTCACCGCCCGCCCAAGAGCGGATTGTCCGGCTACGCCGCCCACCTAAAGGCGGTAGGAGACTTCGGGGGCGGGGCCGTTCGGATTGGGGACTTTTAAGGATGTCATACGATCGCCCCTTCTCCCCCGCTCTCGCGGGGGGCGGGTCATAAAGCCGGCTATTCCTCGGCCTGGCTGTCCAGGCCGAGCATATAATCGGCGGCCCGCTGGGCCTGGGAAGCGGCCTGCACCAGCCGCCGCGGGTCATGGCGCAACTTCTCCAGCCACCCGTGGATATAGCCGGCGCTGGTGTCCGTCGTGCGGTTTTCAATCCCCGCTACCCCACACAGCACCGCCGCGCCCATCTCGGCGACCAGCTCCTCTTTGCTGTAGTGGGTATCCCCGAAGCGGAGCGCGTCAACCAGCGTCGCGCGATTCAGCCGCCCGGCGTGGCCGGTGGAATGGGTCAGCTCATGAAAAAGGGTCGAATAGTACCGCTCCGGGGCCTCGAAGCTGCCCGCCGCCGGCATCGTCACCTGGTCAACGCGCTGCCTGTAAAAAGCAGCATCCCCCCCGTGCGTGATAGCCGGTCGGCCTGGCATCTCCGCCACGATCTTTTCACACGCGGCGATTTTTTGGGCGGGGGGCCATGTCCGGCACACCCACCTGCGCTCGCTCTGCCCACGCCTCGGGCAATGCGCATTGGGCGGCGTTGAACACGGTATACGCACGGGCCACGGCATAGCCGCCCCGCTCTTTGCGGCCCTCCTCGCCGTCCTGGCGGCCGTCCAGCTCGCCACCCTTGCGGGCGAGGAATTTCCAGAATATGACGGGGTGGCCTTTTGCCCCTTTTTTGACGTGGCCGCCTATCTGCGCGGCGTGCCGGTAGGTCAACCAGAACGGCGACCCCTCGTGCTGATGCGCCAGCAGCCAGACATTGACGCCCCGGTACGGCTTGCCGCTGATGAGATTGCGCGGCCGGCCCTGGGCGGCGGTCCACGGGCGATGCCACGGCACCACCCCCTCGCGGAGGGCGGATACGATGCGAGCGGTGATGCTCGCGTACACGTCCGGGCTCATTTGGGCCTCCTGCTCTCCTTCACAACACAGATGCTTGTTTTCGGTTCTCACCACTGCCCGGACCGAAAACAATCGGAGAGCAGCCCGTAGGGCGCACGAAACCGAGTCCGCCGCCGGCCGGCGCATCCGTGCCAGGTTCGCGGAGCGGGGCCGGCGTGCGATGCGGCCGGCCGGCGCGCCATACTGGAGCCGAGGCCATCAGCTAGGTGTGCTAGGTTCGCGGAGCGGGGCTGGCGCCGCTTGGCGGCCGGGAGGCGGCGCGCTGTCTTGGGCGTGGCAAGGGGCGACCAGAGCCTGCTGTGGTCGCCCCTTGCTCGGTCTTCGGGGGGGGGTGCTCGGTGTGGCCCTCTACACGGAGCGGCGGGCAGCGCGGGCGGGCGGGCCGCGGACCTGGGCACCAGCGCGCCCGCCCGCGCGGCAGGTCCTGGGGGGGGGCCCCGGCGCTTCTCCTGGCTTGGGCGGGCTCTGTGGGTTCGTCCCACTGAGCTGGGGGCGCTGGCCCGCGTGGTCGGTGATGCGGACCTGGGCACGCCGGCGACGTGGGCCAGCGCAATCCTGGGAGGGAGGGAAAGAGTGACCGCCTTGAACGCGCCCTCAAGGGAGGTGTGGAGGGGAAAAGAATCGCCCTGGGCGACCTTGCGAAGCGCCCCGCTCGGTTGCGCGCGGGGCCATCAGGACACGGCTGTACCAGGCCTGACCCCGCCCGGCTGGGGGACAGGGCCTAGGCGGTGCGCCGTAACAGCTCGGCGAACACTTCCCCCTGGCGTTCGAGCGCCTTGCCCAGCACGTCAATTTCCTTGTTGCGACGTTCGCCCGCGGCCTGCATCTGGAAGAGCCCCCAGACAATGCAGCCCAAGCCTACGCCGCTGACGAGAAGCTGGGCGATCTCTACCCCGCGCGGCCCCTGCAGCGCGGCGGCCGCCGCCCGCGCCAACGGTAAAAATTCAGTTTCCATACCGTCCTCCTGCCGGACACACAAAGGCAGGAAGCATCTGCCCTAAAGAATAGCGCCCAAAGGGCGAACCTTACAGGCCGGTTTTCCGGCCGCGCCTAAAGTGTGCTTTTGGAGATGGAGGAAGCGGGGGACACGTAATTCTCATCCTAGCTATGTTGTTAGGAACCGAGAATCAATGGTACTGAAGCCAGTGTTTGTTGAGACAATCCCGCACTTACCCGAAATGGAAGAGGGTACACTTTACGTCAGCATGAGGTTCGCCACCCTTTCCCATTTATGTCCATGCGGGTGTGGTCGTTTGGTCGACGTGACGCTGGACCCTGCGACTCGTAGTCTGACCTACGATGGTGAGTATCTAACCCTAAAACCTTCGATCGGGGTCAAGTTCCCATGCAGAAGCCATTACTCGATTATTCGGAATGCGATCATGTGGTACCCGCCGATCTCGAAATCGGAAGGCAGGTGGTACAACCGTGTTTGGGAGAGATGGAGCTAGACAAAGACATCGGTCAAGAAACGAAGCGCGAGATCGCGGCGTAGCTCAGACGGATAGAGCACCTCGTTTTCGACATGCAATGTGAGGGATGACAACCCGCATTGTATGGGCGGGGAGGTCGCAGGTTCAAGTCCTGCCGCCGCGTCCCCACCGAAAGTGCAAACATTTCTTCGTAACGGTGATACCGCGTTGTTCTTCTGCCATGGGACTCCTCCTTGGGGGGTGGGGGGCGGATACATCAGGAAACCGCTGTGCCGGGCGTGACCCCGCCCGGCTGGGGGACGGGGAGGGGCTAGGCGCTACGCCGTAACAGCTCGGCTAAGACTTCGCCTTGCTGGGTGAACGCTTTGGTCATGGCTTCGCCTTGCTGGGTGAGGGCCTTGGTCATGGCTTCGCCCTGGCGTTCGAGCGCTTGCCCCTGCTGCTGGAGGCCCTTCCCCAGCTCATCAATTTCCCGGTCGCGGCGTTTACCGGCCGCCTGCATCTGGAACAACCCCCAGACAATACACCCTAAGCCTACCACGCTACTGAGCGTCTGCACCCACATCGCCACGATTTCGTGGTCCATACCGTCCTCCTTCCGGACAACATGTGCGCACCCGGAAAGCAAAAAAAGAGGCGCCGCAGTCACGGGCGGCGGAGCCGTGCATTTTCCCCTTGACTGTGGCGTCTTTTTGCTACGCTGGAAAGAGCCAGGCAGCAAGGCAGAAAAAAGAGCGGGGGGGCGTAGCGGAGCCCTGGGCCGCAGGCCCTAGATATGAATCCGCTCGATCTCATCCAGCGAGACCTCCTCCGGCAAGCGGTTGTAGAGTTGCGTCGTGCGGGTCAAGGCATGGCCCGCGATACGTGCCGCCGTCTCCAGCGTGCCCCCCGCCCGGAGATATTCGGTAATACCGGTGCCCCGGAAGCTGTGCGCGCAGACCTCAGCCGGCAACCCGGCACTCTTCGCACGCCGCTTAATCATCTTCAAGGCGTCGGTCCGGTCCATCGGCCGGCTGCTGAGGCGGTCAATACCCCGCTGTGTGCCAGCAGAGGGAAACAAGGGGCCTTTCGGGTCGGCCGCCAGGCCTGCGCGGTCTATGTAGTCATCCGTCCAGGCCTGCGCCCTATGGTGCGCGGGAAGGACCGGATACTTGCCGCCCTTCTCATGCAGCCGGAAGTAGGACCGCTTGCCCTGGGTATAATAGTCGGCCACCCGCATCGCCAGCGCCGCGCTCACCCGCGCAAAGCCGTACACCATCAGGCCCAGCAACGCCCGATCCCGCAGCCCGATCAGCGTGGACGGGTCGATACGGTCAAGCAGGCCCCGCGCTTCTTCCGCCGTCAACACGGGGGTCTTGCCCGTTTTGATGATCTGTTTCGGACCACGGACCGCCCCGGCCGGATTACTGCGCAGGACCTGGCCCACGACGAGCCAGGCAAAGAGCTGGCGCAAGGCGGCCAGATTTTGCTTCACCGTGGACGGCGCATACAGCCGCCCGAGCTGCTCGATGTAGCGGGCGACATGCAAGGGCTCGACCTGGGCCAAGGTGAGGGCTTGCGCCTCGCACCAGTCCGCGAAGCGGTAGGCCGCCGTGACGTAGGCCAGCCGGGTATTGGCATTGCGGATGTTCGCCCCAAAGAACTCCCAAAACCGCCGCTGGCCCTGGCGTGTCTCGGCAAAGAGCGCCGGGGCGCCCCCCCCCGCAATCCGGGCCGAAATCGGCGGGCGGCCCGCTTTCCACGATGTGCATCGTCATCCCTCCCTGCTATATGTTCCTCATAACAGTGTTTATGAACCCCTCACAGCCCCCCCAAAGGGACAGCACACCACGGCTGCGTTGGTTTCAATCCACGCGCCCGTGAAGGGCGCGATTCGGCCAGCTCCTGGAGGCCTGCCCGTCCAGGAGGAACAATAGGCAGGACTCTTTTCCGCTCTGGCCGCTCGGGCCGGAAGGTGGACGGGCGACACCGGGGGAGGGTCGGCCAGGCTCGAGTGTCCCATGCTCACCGGCTTCGATGCTCTGTTCCCCTCAAGACTTTAGATTGTTCAGTCCGGGGGGGGGCCGAGCGGGGCGGCTACGCGGAGTGCCGCAACAGCTCGGCTAAGACTTGGCCCTGCCGCTCAAGCGCTTGGCCTTGCTGTGTGAACGCCTGGGTCATGGCCTCGCCCTGGCGGCGGAACGCCGCGGCCAGCTCATCAATTTCGCGATCCCGCCGCTGGCCGGATTCCTTCATGCACGCCAACCCGATCAGGATCGCCGCAAGCCCCGTGCCGCTGATGCCAAGCTGGACCACCTCGACCCAGTTCGTGCCCCCTGCGGCCACGGCCTGCAACTGTAAGGCGGTGACCGCCTCCCGTGCCAAGGGACCCGCTGAGCGCGCAGCAGATTGGGCAGGCCGGGGCGACCCTCCGGTTTCTCCCCCCATACAGTCCTGACCTCAATCCGATTGAGCTAGTCTTTGCCAAGCTCAAAGCGCTGGCGCGCGGCGGCGCCCACCGGGCCCGTGAGGACCTCTGGACATACCTTGGCTCCGTTGTATCGTGCTTCTCCCTAGGAGAATGTCAGCAGTACTTCCACCATTGTGGCTACACTGCATCGTGAAATGCTCTAGCGGGCCAAAGCCCCCCGGCGGTTTCGATGGATCTGTTGGCCTATGTGCGGTATCAGTCCTGCGCCCAGTGCCACCGGACGCGACCGCGCCTGAACCAGAAATGCGATCCGCAACCTTTCTTGCGCCAAACTGAGGGATAAAGTGTCGCCGTCCCGTCGTCATGCCGTATTAGGCACCAGCAGGGAAGCTCATCAGGGAGCAGATTCATATGAAGCACTCGCCAGCAGCCGCACGGGCATAGCATCGCAGCCTGCTCATTGAAGCCGTCCTCTTGCACGATGTAGAGAGTACGTCGCCTGAGCTGGTCTGGTAGTGCTTCCTTGACGAGGACAGTCTGGTAGGTGGGGACGAACCAGTAGAAGAGCCGCTCTCAGACACGTCTAATGAGTCGGCGCAACCAGATCACACTGACTGCCTTTCCGCCAGTGCTAGGAGCCCGAGAGGTGGGGTGCTATCGCCCTTGCCGACATTGTCGGCTAAAATCTCGCAGAGCCCGTCTTCGGCATCATATATTAGCTCCATGCTCGTGAGGCTGAAGGTAACAGAGGCGTAGTTGTGATTCGGTCCTTCACGGAACGGATGAAGTCGCGCTAGGAACTCGTTGACTGCGAGTGAGGCTGCGAACATGTTGACACTAATGACCGCGGGACGGTGTGCGGCCACTCCGGAAATATAGCCGTCCTTCCTCTACTGTTCGTGTGCGGTCGGATCGTTGCGTCGCAGGCCCGCGGCAGCCACATCGCTCATAGTGAACAGGCCCCGACTCATCAGGCTTGATCGCCCAGGCTGCAGGTAGTGAATCGTGCCGCAAATTTCGTGAATATCCGCTTTATCAGTACCTCGCGGCATAGGTTTAAGCCGAACCCCGAGGTCGAAATACGGCAAGGTGTAATGCGTGGCGAGAACATTCAGCAGATAGCGGCCGTCGATGGTATCCATGCAACCGAATATGACGTCGCACTGCGCCACGGCACGCACAACTTCCGGATCCCAGAGATTCCGATTCATGCGGATGACCCGCGTCCCTAGACCCATACGTTCAATGGCGTCGGCCAGTACATCGACCTTGGCACGGTTTTGCGCTATGTCTTTCAGTGTTGAGTTCAGAATGCGATTGACGTTGCGGTCTTCCATATGATCCTCATCGACGATTACGATCTCCCCGACGCCAAGCCGTACAAGTTGCTCGATAACAGGGCTCCCCGTACCCGAAGCGCCAATTACGGCAATCGATAAGCGCCGCAAGCGCTGAATAGTACCTTCATCGAATATCTGGGCGTGTGAGGCTACGAAACTCGGTATGGCCACATCACCAGCAGCGCGTACCAGAAATGCAGATCATCGCCTGCGACGCTGATACACTCGACTGGTTCGAGAACGTTGCCGGAGCGAAGCACGCGCCCAAACATCTGCCCGTCGGGCAGTATAATGGCACTCCCGTGCAGGATATCGGCTTCGATACAGTCACGGATCATCGGTATCAGCCGGGCATCGCCCTCATCGTCTGTTGCTGAAAAAGCGGGATAACCGGTCGGATGGCTATGTATCTTGATAATCGAAAAGCCTTCCTCGGTTGAACGGTCCGGTACGGACGCGATGCAGTCGGGCGACCATGTCACGAGCGTCGGGGTTCTTCTTGAGCATTGATTATAGGGGATGCAGTGGATGTCGCGAACGGTCAGACGATGACGACGCTCACCAGCGCGGCTGGCGCAGAGGAGCAGGGCAACAGCCTCTTTACCATCACCAGGGAAAAAAACTTGTCAGACGTTCATACTGATCACCTGATAATGCAAGGGTTACCGGCGCGGTCATTTCTCGAACTCTCGTTCTAACCAGTCCTCAATCAACATGATATGCGTTCCCAGGTGGTCCTGGCCGATTTTCCACGAATTCTGCGGCGTGCGATGACGAGACCAACGCTGGTAGCTCTTCCCATCGATTTTCTGTGCTGCGTTAGTTGCACCTATTGGTTTGCCGTCTTTCCGTGCCAGAGCCGGGAAGAAGTAGACCATGTTCAGCTCCGTATTGGGGTAGCCGGTTTCCATGCGGATTGCCGCTGTAACAAGCGGATGGTTGTATCCTTCGTGTGTCTGGAACTCGTGAATCAGCACCCACTGAGAGCCATCGATAATGGTCTCCCAGTGGGTGCCATATTCGTCGAGAAACTCACGGTCCTGTGAGGGAGATATCTTCTCACGACAGGCCGCAGATTCCGCTTTGGATATCAAGACTCCGCTCAAGCTCGCGAAAAAGTTCGGTGCCTCGCTCTATGCGTCGATACGCGAATTCGTCCGGACCAACCACAGGGCATGTGCTGTCTATGTCCTGGAGCCACTCAAATTTGTCGAAGGAGCGGGCGCACAGGCAGTGGTTCGGCGTATTGAAACTTCATCCGCGTTCATCACGCAGTTCGGGCAGCCTGCCGATACTGTGGTCACACCCGCCCATTCTCTGTGGCCGGTGATACCGATCAAACGCAAGATGGTCCGGCCCGTTTCGCTCTCTATTACCGACAAAAACGGTGAAGCCCACGAATGTGTCGCCGAGGCGTTCGACACCACCTATAATGTCCTCATTTTACTCTATCCTGAAAAAGCACTCACGTCCAAGACGATTACACTCTCGCCGAGGTCAAGAGCCGGTTACTGACGGCCGATTATCCAGTTAGACGGGGGTTACCGATATCTCGTTCCCACGTGGCGTATTCGCGGGGCTGTTGCCAGAAGGATTGCCACGCCTCGTTGAGGGTACCACCGACGGACAATTCTGGGGCCGATCCATCAAAGACAGTGCAGCCGATAGCGGTAGCTCCTTGTGTGGCATGTCCCGCAATGGCGTCAAGGACATGCGAGGGATAACGCCGGTCGTACTCAGGAATGGCCTGGACACCAAGATGGTGGAGCACTGTCGCCCACTTATCACGGATGGTGGCTGCCACCGACCCGTGTCCAATGTGCTCCAGTACCCGCAGCATAACTCCCATTCGAGCTGCATCCGCCGGATGGGTAGACGCCATATAGCGGGGCACGAGGTACGGGTCCTCGGTAAATCCAGCGCAGAGATGTAGATGTGACCAGGCGAACGCTGGCCCAAGTGTATAGGTTGCGAACACGTCACAGAAGAACTCCGTCAACCAACTCTCCCATGAGCCGCTCCAAGCCGTGAGATAACGTTGGTAGCTCTGCGGCCTACTCCCACGGTTCTCTTTATCCAATTCCGCGCTGACATACTGAAGGACGTGAGAGAGAGCAATGTGAAAAGCGCGTTGCCACGCCTCTACCCGTGGGTCATGGCGCGCGTCGAACAGTAAGTGAGCCAATTCATGATAGAGGTCCGGAAAATGCAGCAGAAAGCGCCCTTCTGCAAGGGGAATGACAATCAGGTTCCACGGAGTGTACGTGTGATAATAAGCGCCCCGAGGCGATGTGCAGGAAACGACTGGAACCGGGAGTGGAAAGTTGATCTCTTGGCAAATCTTTCCGGCTAATCGATTTGCCTGGGTATCAATGTCGCTCCACCGATGAAGTGCGGCGACGACGACGGACTCCTGAATTTCGAGATCTTCAACTGCGCGACGATAGCGACGCAGTCTCAAGGCCTGGGTCTCTCCTGTCGCAAACCCTGTATGCTCGACAAGAAATTCGAGACGGACCTGGAGATCAGTCAGCTCCTCTTGGCACTTCATGATGAGAATATCAAGGTCGCGCCCTTGATCTCTGGGAACCATGTCGAGGAGATGGTTCGCTCGGGCCTGGAGATGTGATATGGCGCCGTCCAAATATTCCTTCATCGAAGAGCCGCGCTTCTCATCTTCAGAGCCATATCCGACAAGTCTCTGTCCAAGTCTCGGGCTAAGGACTCTAGTTCGGCCTTCACATCTTCACTGTCTTTTGCATCGCGAAGTTTACAGGCTATCCTTCGCCACGCGCCCTCATCTACACTACGCCTGAGAAGGCCTCTGACCTGGATGTCAGCAAGGTCGGGATCGGCATTATCCGCGAGCCGATCTAGCTCGTCGGCGAGCTTCTGGATGTCTTCCTGGTAGTTTCCTTCACCTTCCGTCAAGAGTCCCAGCAGGACGTTGTCAAGAAGATCACTAAACTCTCGCACATGTGCATATCGACTCGCATAGATTCCTGTATCGCTCATCCTGTTTCCTCCTCAATAGTGTACTCGGCGGGGACGAAGGCCGCCGGATCAAATTCACCAGCGTCACGCCGGAGAAGGCGATCATTCATCCGCAACGTGATTGGTTGTCGGCTGCACGTCCCTGGTTGGGTCCAAGCAAGACAGGACAGGAAAAAACATCCTCCGCAATTGTGTCCATTTCTCCATTACCGACAATTCTTTGGATATGTAAAGGATTCGCCGTTCCGTGGAATGAGAATGGCCACCCCGTTGTCGCGAGGTATCCTTCATTGTTGTCGGTCTGTAGCCAAGTGCCGATAGCGGGATTTACTATTCTAGATTGATCGTTTCCATGGCGGAGTTCCGCATACAGGCGCATCGGTACCATGTTGTGTTTGCCAATCTCGACAACGGAGACATCTGCGGTGTCGGTGAGTAGGTCTTGCGACTTGAGAAAGTCTACCGCCTTGAGAATCCCACGACGTTCGCTATCAAACAAACGGCCATCGCGGTGAATCGTAACGGACTGTATCGCATGGTGTTGTGACGCGGACTCGGAACGCACGATCTCGACGAGGGAATGGGCCGCTTCTTCAGGCATGAGCTTTTCTGTCTGCCGAATACTCTGGGTCTCGAATCGGACCTGTGTCCCATATCCGCTGATAGCAAGCAGGCCGCAGAGCCCATTCTTCACATCAATACCGACGATCATTTCAGTATGGGTCGGGTCTGATAGGACAAACGGCCAGTGTCCGTTGTTGAGGAAGATGTGGTTCAGGGCAACATTCCGCAGATAGCCACGGCGTTTTCCGCGCCTACGTTCATCTGCTCTGTAGCGCCAGGTGCCATCGTTGTCCTTTTCCGCTCGATAACAAGGACGAGTCGACTCAGCATGAATCACGGCTGCATACAGCTCGAACTCGTCACGGAGTTGCCGAGTCAGGTAGGCAGCCAATGGATCTTCCTTTCGAGCCTCTCTACCGGGGCTCTCATGAACCATAACAAGAGCGTGGGCCGGCTCTGGTTTTGCTTGTCTGATGGCTTCTAGGATATATTCAGCCTGGCGCGCGAGACGCCTATTCCCTGTGTCATCGTAGACAATAATCTCCGGCCGATAGCCGTGATGGCCGGCGTACAGACGACGGACTTGGTGATCCAGATTCTCGATAAACTGTTCGCCGTAGGTGTCCATAACACTGTGCGGCAATATAGCATACTGCCGCGCTAACGGATCATTGCTGTAGATTCCCGCTTCTCTGGACTCCAGCATCCGGATTCGCTGTTGCCCCCATTCTGGGAACTGACAGAAGTGCGAGGCGGAATCCCGTCGTACGGAGAGAGTCTTGTTTTGTCCAAAACGGAGATCAGGTACCAGAAACCTACGTGTTCGCCCCCGGACCCCCTGGTCCGCTAGCAAGAGCCGCACCCCATCAATTTCGAGACGATTGAGGTAACGTGAAACAGCCGCCCGACTCCGCCCCAGCCGCTCCTCTGGTTCAATGAGCGTGGCCGCCACCAAGTACTCTATGCCGGAGCGGATCGACGCCGCACCGGAGCGGCTAGCGGAAGTCGTACTTGGCGTAAAGCCTAAGAACCACTGGGATTATGAGGCCGCGACGGGGCGGACACGGACGCGGCAATCGGGTTGATTTTGGTACACAGGTCTATAATTCCCTTTCGAAAAGTCCTGGCTCATGAGCCAGGACGCCGGGCGACTTCCGGAACCTCTAGTATAATCTTGCCGAAATTCCGGTTGTCTTCCATGTACCGGTGAGCCTCGGCAGCTTGGGCTAGTGGAAAAACCGTATCAATAATCGGTTTGATTTTTCCCGCTGTGAGCAGCGGCAGCCAGTTTTGCTTAAAGCGCTTGGTGATTGCAATTTTCTCCTCAAGTGTGCGGCTGCGCAGCACCGAGCCGAAGATCTGGAGTCGTTTGGTCAGAATCAGACCTAGATTGGTCTCAACTTTCACCCCGCCCATCACCCCGACCAACACCAAACGGCCGCCGATCTTCAAGCTGCGCAGGTTCTTGTCCCAATACGCCGCGCCGATGAAGTCCTCAATGACGTCCACGCCTTGTCCCTGAGTCAGCCCGCGGACCCACTCGGCAAAATCCTGGTCTTTATAGTTGCAGCCTACCTCCGCGCCGAGTTCGACACAGCGCCGAATTTTATCCGCAGATCCGGCGGTAATCAGAATCCGCGCGCCCCTCTCCCGAGCCATCTGGATGCCGGCCGTCCCCACCCCGCTCGCTCCAGCGTGGATCAGAATGGTCTCACCGGCGTTGAGACCGCCTAGGGTAAAGATCGTTTCTTGGGCGGTGAGGTAGACCTCGGGCACTGCGGCGGCTTGGCTAAAGCTCCAGCCGTCCGGGATAGGTATGGCCATCCGCGCGTCAATGACGGCCTTCTCGGCATAACCGCCGCTCCCAACCAGACCAAAAACACGGTCGCCTAGCCCAAAGTCGTGCACGGCTGAACCGACCGCTTCCACCTCACCGGCCAGTTCCAGACCTAGGATGTCTGATTCTCCGGGTGGTGGCGGGTAGGCGCCGATACGCTGCATGGTATCGGCACGGTTGAGGGCAGAGGCGCGGACCCGAACGAGCAGTTGATTTGGGCTCGGGGCCGGGTCGGCGACATCGGTAAGCCCTAAGACCTCAGGTCCACCGGGTTTTGTAAAAGTGATAGCTTTCATAGCTGGGGCTACTTTCCCTTAAAGGTCGGCTTACGTTTTTCCATAAACGCCCTCACCCCCTCGGCAAAATCGGGTGACTGGGCCGAGATCGTAATGGAGCGCGCTTCGTTGTGGAGCTGTTCTTGGAAAGAACTGCCAAAGCTCTGGTTTAACAGCAGCTTGGTCCGACCAAACGCCGCGGTCGGTCCTTGGGCCAACTCATCGGCTAGGCGCATGGCCTCCTCCAAGACGTTTGCGGGAGGGACGACCGTGGTGGCCAAGCCGAGATCGAGCGCTTCCTGGGCCGATACCGAGGTGTTGCGCATAAACAGTTCCGTGGCCTTTCCCATACCGACAAAACGGGGCAAAAAGAAGGTCGAGCTGGAGTCTGGACTGGCCCCAATGCCGAGAAAAGCGGTGACGAGGCTGGCCTTGGCAGACATAATCCGAAAATCGCAGGCCAGGGCTAAGCCTAGCCCCCCGCCTGCCGCCACGCCGTTCAGCGCGGCAATCACCGGCTTTTGAATCTCGCGGACCAGAGAAATCGCCGCGTGCAGCATAGGCATCATCTTTTCAAAGCTGGGTCCGATCGTTTGGGTTTTGAGCTCACTGACAAAAAACTTGATATCTCCCCCACCGCTAAAAGCCCGACCGTTGCCGGTCAGAATAACCGCCCGGACATCCGTCTCATCGGCGCACTCCTGGAGAGACCGGCGTAAGTCAATCGACAGGGCGGCGTTCATGACGTTGAACTGCTCGGGGCGGTTGAGGGTAATGGTGGCAACATGACCTTGGCGTTCTAACAGGACGGCATCTCCCATCGTGTTCTCCTTCTCGTGCATCGGTGGTCCTGCCGCTTACCCGCTTGACTGGGCGGACAGGATCATCGAACATATTCCAGCTCTGACCCCATATAAAATTCTCGTCGCTAGCGAAAGAGAGGAGCCGTGTATGCCGGTCAAACAAACCACCCCGCCCCAAGCCTATCAGACCCTGAGCACTGATCCGTCGGTCATCTATCTCGACGTGCGGACCGAGGCCGAATTTACCGCTGGTCATCCTGAAGGGGCAATTAATATTCCGGTCGTCTTTTTTGATCTGACTACCCGACAGCCGAGCCCGAATCCAAATTTTCAGGCGATTGTCGAGGCGAATATTGCCAAAGGGGTGGCGGTGATTGTCGGCTGCCAGGCGGGTGGACGCTCCCAACGCGCGGCCGAGATCATGGAGCAGGCCGGCTATAGCAATGTCACAAATATGCAGGGCGGGTTTGGTGGCGGGCAGAACCCGGCCGGTCGGGTGGTGGCGGGATGGCGCGATGCCGGGCTGCCGATCGGTACCGATAACGGCAACGGGGTCAGCTACGCCTCCCTGGCTGCCAAAGCGGGGCTCGAGGGATAGTCTGCGAAAACCGACTCGACCCGGCTTCGATTGACTGCCAGGCGTGAGGATGCTTGGGTAATTCGGATACAAGCACGGCACCTCTCCCATCCGAGACACACGCTTTCGTGCAAGAGTTGACCTCGCTCTGTTGGAAGCGCGGGCCACAGGGCCCGCGCGTTCACCGGCGACCCTGATTCGGTGACAAATGCCGACAAAACAAGACCTCAGTGAGAAGCCCGCCTCAGCGGCGATGTGAGAGAGCTAGGGGTGCGCCTCAAGCCTCACTCAACACCGCACGGCTCGGGGCTTGATGACGGTAGCGGCTGTCGGCGTTGTCGCCGCGTGGCTGCTAATGAGTGTGAGTATTGCAGACCGCTCCGAGGGTTCTTGATGCGGTTCCCCTTCACCTTTTCGACGATTGCGGCGCGGGTCCGCTACTCGGCCAGACACTCCTTAATCGCCCGGTCAATAAAATCGGTGTCAACCGGATTAATACCAGCCCCACAGAAGTGGCCCCAGATGGACGGTACGGCCTTCAAGATCGCGTTCGGCATGCACGCCACCTCTGCCTCGCTATCCTCGGGTGGAAAATACAAATCGGTCTGGCCCGGCATAACGACCGCACGGGCGGTGATGGAGGCCAGCGCTTTCTTGTGGTCGCCGCCAAATCCGGGCGTATCCCCGACATTGTGCGTTTGCCAGGTCTTGGCCTGAGACAATAGATCGTTGGCATCGCACTGTAGAAAGAAGGTCTCCCAAAAGCGGACCAGAAAATCTTCGACGCTCGGATGTCCAATCTGTTTGTTTAACTCCTGCCGATACCAGGCCTGAGAGAACCCCCAGCCGGCATACACCCGAGCCATAGCGCGCAGCCCGCGGTCCGGGGCGGCCTCATACGCGCCGCCGTTCCAGGCGGCGTCGGCTTTTAAGGCCGAGGTAAAGCCCTCGATAAAAACGTGGGTGTGGGGCGTGGTTCGCGCCGCACCGCACAGCGGCACTATCCGTTCCACCATAGCCGGATGGCTCACCGCCCACTGAAAGGTTTGCTGGGCGCCCATAGAGAAGCCAGCAACGAGGGCCAGCCTCTCTATGCCGAGCTGGTTGTGGACTAGGCGGTATTGGGCCGCGACGTTGTCCCGGATGGTAATTGCCGGAAAGTGTGGACCGTTCAGCGGCGAGGGAGTGGTACTGGGCGATGAGGACAGCCCGTTGGCAAACATGTTGACGGCAATAATGCAGTAGCGGCTTGGGTCGAGACAGCGACCCGGCTGAATGAGAAACTCATAGCCGGTGTGGTCGCCGCTATACCAGGACGGAATCAGGATGGCGTTGCTCTTTTGACCGTTCAACTCGCCATGTATCCTGTAGGCCAACTTCGCATCGGGCAGTATCTGGCCGCATTCCAAAGGAAAGTGTCCGAGCGAAAAAAGATCATGGTCTGGCATTTGTATCCCTCTGTGTGTCTTCCAACACTTTCAAGTAGGCCTGGACCGCATTCTCTAGTCCCATGTCCAAGGCATCACAAATCAAGGCATGCCCAATCGACACTTCGAGCAGGTTTGGGATGTGCTGCACAAAATAGGGGAGATTGTCCAGATTCAAATCGTGTCCGGCATTGAGTCCCAGATCAACCGCCTGGGCCGTCAGGGCGGCCTGATGATAGGGGTGAAAGCCATGCTCTCGTTCCGGGCTGCCGAACAGACGCGCGTAGCGTTCGGTGTACAGCTCGATCCGCTCCGCGCCGAGGTCTTTTGCCCGTCGGACTTGGTCGGGGTCGGGATCAAGGAACAGGCTGGTCCGAATACCGTTGTTGCTCAGTCGCTTCAGGATAGCACTCAACCATTGCGTATCACCGTCCAAATTCCAGCCCTGATCTGAGGTCAAGACATCAGGACCATCCGGGACCAGGGTACACTGAGTCGGACGCACCTCGCATACCAAGTTCAGCAGTTCGGGCGAAGGGTAGCCTTCGATGTTGAACTCCGCCTCTTGTTCGGCCAGCATGCCCCCCAAGTCGTACACGTCCTGGTACCGAATATGGCGTGCGTCAGGGCGTGGATGCACAGTAATGCCGTGGCAGCCGGCCTTGATACACGTTTGGGCGGCTTGGGCAACGTTTGGTCGGGCGCCTCCCCGGGCGTTGCGCAGCGTGGCGATTTTGTTGACGTTGACGCTGAGTTGCACCATTGTCTGACCCCGAATGAGCTCCTTGTTGTGACGGCTTGTGGGAAGAGCGGGCGTTTGGTGTATTATGTCCTTCTACCCCCGATATGCAAAGGGGAGGGAGAACGCATGGACTCATATCTCCACGAACTCACACGGCGCCTGATCGCCTACAATACGGTCAGTCTCAACACCAATGCTCCAGCCATGGATTATCTTGGTGAACAACTGGAAGGGCACGGTTTTCGGGTGGTACTGCAACGGACCGAGGTGGGCGGTGCGCAAAAAGTCAACCTGACCGCTTGTGCCGGGCCGCCCGAACCGGATGGGCTGATTATTTCCGGCCATGTGGACACGGTTCCCTTTGCAGACCAGCCGGGCTGGACCCGCGATCCCCTGCGGCTTGGGATTGAAGACGACCGGGTATACGGCCGGGGAACCTCGGACATGAAAGCGTTTATCGCTCAGTGTGTGGATGCGGCAGCCCAGCTTGAGCTGAGCACGCTCGCCCGCCCACTGGTGTTTGTGTTTACCGCAGATGAAGAAGTCGGGATGCTCGGCGCCGAGCGGCTGCTGCCGGACTTACCGCTGGCCCTGCGTGACCTTCCCCGGCCCCGCTTGGCCTGGATCGGCGAGCCGACCTCGGATCAGGTGTTTCATACTCACAAAGGCGTTGCTCTGGTGACGATCACAGTGCATGGCCGAGGCGGCCACAGCAGTGTGCCGGAAAAAGGAGCGAACGCGATTGCAGTGGCCGGTAGGGTTATTGAGGCGATCGGTCGCTACCAGGCTGAGCTGCGGACCCAAGCCTCGGCCGAATTTGCCACTCTGTTTCCCGAGGCACCCTACACCAGCCTCAATTTCGGTTTGATTCGAGGGGGCACCGCAGCCAACATGATTGCCGAACAATGCACCCTGCTGCTCAGCTACCGCCCGCTACCGCGAACCGATCCCACCGAGCTCTATGAGGAGATCGTCCGCCGCGTTCGAGCTGTCGATACTCGCGATTACGGCTCTGAGCTGCGGCCGACCATCGAGGTGGGCGACCCCTTTATTGCCCCGCCCCTCTTATCGCCGCGCCACACTCCGCTGGAACGGGTATTGTTTGCCGAATTCGACACCACAACAAGCGGCGGTGCGCCGTTTGGCACCGACGGCTGCCAGTTCGCCCGAGCCGGGATTGATTCCCTGATTTGCGGACCCGGTGATCTCGACCAGGCTCATCAGCCAAACGAGAGCATCCGGCGCGAGGCTTTTGAGGCCGGCTCGCAGCATATTCTGTCGATTATTCATAAGATGTGTGTGGTGCAACAGCCTCTCTGAGGAGGGCGGTATGAAAGCGAACGTTGCCATCTTTGGCGGGGCCAGGAAGGCCATGGAATTTCGGGAATATCCCCTCCCGGACGTGGGTCCGGAAGATATGCTGGTCAAAATCCACCGCGCAAATATTTGTGGATCCGATCTCCACCTGTGGCGTGGCGCTGGTCCGGGTATGCCGAGAGGTCGGGCGGTTGTGTCTGGGCACGAAATGGTCGGCACGCTCTCCCGTCTGGGCAGAGCCGTCCGGCGAGATTGTTTGAGCCAGCCTTTGGCTGAGGGCGACCGGGTGGCCTATACCTACTTTATTCCGTGCGGTACTTGCCCGGCCTGTCTGCACGGCTCCTCGGCCTGCCCCAACCGCTACCGTCACTGGATGCGTGACGCAGATGAGCCACCGCATTTTCGTGGCGCCTACGGCGAGTATTATTATCTGCGCAAGGGCCAGACCGTGTGCAAAGTCCCGCCCGAGCTGAGTGACGCAGCGGTTTCGCCGGTCAACTGTGCGTTGTGCGAATCCTTGTACGGCCTCGATCAGATCGGCCTGCAACTCGGCGATACGATTGTGATTCAGGGGGCTGGCGGATTGGGCCTGTACGCGGCGGCTCTGGCCAAAGACATGGGGGCCGCTCAGGTCATCATCTTTGACCGTCTGCCCGACCGCTTAGCCCTAGCCAAAGAGTTTGGTGCCGATATCGCGGTCAACATCGATGAGGTCGACCAAAAGGTGCGCCGTGAGCTGGTATTTGATCATACCCGGGGGCATGGTGCCGACGTGGTGGCGGAGTTCGTCGGCGCCCCGCACGCCGTAGACGAGGGGGTCCGGCTGTTGCGTCAGGCCGGTCGCTACTTTTGGGTGGGGAATATTACGCCCGGCCCGCAGTCCAGCCTTGATCCCGGGACTGTTGTGCGGGGTGGCCAAACGATTCGGGGCGTGACGGTCTATGAGCCGTGGGTGCTCCCGCGCGCCCTCGACTGGCTGGCGCGGCGTAAAGACGCCTATCCATTTGACCGGATTATTTCGCACACCTTCCCCTTTGTCGAGATTAACCAGGCGTTTCTGTTTGCCGATGACGGCAGAGCGATCCGGGTGTCGTTAGAGATGTAAAGACCCTCGCCCTTGATAACGGATCTGTGCTAGGGTGCTGGGTTTTATAGAAGAACCAACTCCATTGCTCGCGTGCTGGGGGCGAACGCCACGACCGCGTGATTTGCCCCAGGAGGCTATAAGTATGTCCACAGCCGCTCCCTTCGCACCGATGGCCCTTTTCCACCGCCAGCTGCGGCCTGTCCTCAATGTGGACGAATTTTTTGTATTCCGTCGGCTTCATCTGGACCTGCGCCTTGAGAGGACAGCAGAAGGAGAGTGAGTGATGATGTCCTCAACCGCAGGAGAGGCGGGGAACCGAAAGGCACGTCTTAGCACCGCTCTCACGCTGTGGGCTCTGACCGATGGCAGCAGAGAACCTGTTCTCTCCTCTATCGGCTTCATCCTTGGAGCGCCGTACTCGCCAGGCGCCGCCTGGGTGAAATGCTCCTGCCTGGCCGGGCTGAGGCCTGAGCAGAAAAAAAAGTTTCTGGCGCTGCGTCCCGATTTCCCGATTGAACTCCATTTGCCGTTGGACAACGTAGGGGCGCTCCAAGAAAAAATACGGGAGTATCCGGCCAATGGCCGACGCTTGAGATGGTTGCTCGACCCGTTTGACCACCGCGTTTCCGTCCACTGTTCTGTCGTGGGGTGTTTAGAGAATCCACTTCCACCTTGGGCAATCCAGAACTCCCAGGGCGCATTTTCGATCTCACCCGTATCTGGGAGGAGAATTTCTGAGGCATAATTGAGGAGGACAACAATGAAGTTTGCACTGATGGGGGTTGGCAGTGGTTCAACGGCCCGCCCCGATATTCTCGTCCAGGTTGCCCAAAAGGGCGAAGAGCTGGGCTTTGAGTCGGCCTGGATTCCGGAACACTTGGCCGTGCCGGTGGAGATGAAGGCTCGCTACCCAGGCTCGGCCGATGGCAAGTTTCCCGGCGGGTCCGGCGTGGCGCTGCACGACCCGTTTGTGGCCCTGTCGTTTGTGGCGGCTCAGACTACGACGCTCAAGCTTGGTACCGGCGTTTTTGTCCTGCCGCTGCGCAACACAATCAGCGTGGCCAAAGCGGTTGCGAGTTTGGACGTGCTGTCGCGGGGACGGGTTATTTTTGGTATCGGCGTCGGCTGGTGTGAAGAGGAGTTTGACGCCGTTGGTATGCCGTTTAAGAACCGGGCTGGCCGGACTCGGGAAGCGGTGAGCGTGATGCGGGCGCTGTGGACCGAAGAAACGCCACAATTTGCCGGCACTCATCATCGTTTTCAGCCGGTCGGCTTTAACCCCAAACCGGTCCAGAAACCGCATCCCCCCGTAGTCTTTGGCGGCGACAGTCGAGCGGCCCTCAAGCGCACGGCCGAACTGGCCGATGGCTGGTGCGGCCTGCGCTATACGCCGGACAGCGTCAGGCCCTATCTGGCGACCCTCAAGGAACTGACCGAGCAGGCCGGCCGTGACTTTGCTCAGCTTGAAATCACGGTCGGACTCGATCCAAGTGTCGAGCTGAGGCTCGACACCGTGAAACGCTTTGAGGACGCCGGAGTGCACCGGCTGTTTGCTTTTTCTCCGGGTTGGATACGCCGGTCGCGTTTTGACACCGACCTGTACCCGTCCATGGAACGCTTTGCCAATCAGGTGATGGCCCGCACATAAGGAGCAGCGGATGAGCAGAGTCCCTATCCCCCGTCGACATTTTCTGAAGAATGCAGGCCGGCTGGCCGCGCTGGCCGCCTTTGCCGGACGTTGGTCTCTCCCAAAGGCCGAGGCTGCCTCGCATAGCCCGCTCAGCTTCGGTATTCAAACCCCTCCGCAGAATGTGACCTATAGTGAGCTACAGCAGACCTGGCTGGAGGCCGATGAGCTTGGCTACGATAGCGCGTTTGGTTTCGATCATTTTTTCCCTATCGTCACCGACCCCACCGGTCCGTGTCTAGAGGGCTGGACCCTACTGTCGGCCCTGGCCGCCCAGACCAAGCGGCTCAAGGTCGGCCTGCTGGTGACCGGCAATACCTACCGTAACCCGGCCGTGCTGGCCAAAATGGCGGCGACCGTGGATCACGTCAGCAACGGCCGGCTGATTCTCGGTCTGGGTGCGGGCTGGTTTGAGCTGGAGCACCGGGCCTTCGATATCCCGTACTATACGGCTGGCCAGCGCGCCCGGCGCCTGGTCGAAGCGGTCGAGCTGATCAAGCTGTTGTTCACCCAAGAAAGGACAACCTACAACGGCAAACACTACACGATCACTGACGCGCCGTTTGAACCCAAGCCGATCCAGAAGCCCCATCCCCCGCTTCTCATTGGTGGAATGGGCCCCAGAGTCATTCAGCCGCTGGCCGCCCGTCACGCCGATATCTGGCATTTCTTTGTGCGCGACGGCGGGGTGGAGGCGGTGCGAAAAACCTGTGCCGACTTTGATACCGTGTGTCAACAAGTCGGCCGCAATCCCGCCGCGGTGCAGAAGTCCGTCTCTCTACGCCCTCCGCTCCTTGAGCGACCGTCTGCCGAGATCATTCAGCAGGTCAAAGACTTGCAACAGGCCGGAGTGCAGTATTTCATTCTCTCATTGTTTGAGAATCTGGACCGCCAGCTGATACGGCGCTTTGCCACGGAGGTGCTGCCCGAATTCCGGCAGGCCTGAACAGAGACAGGAGTGGACGATGCAGCACAGGGTCCCTGCGGTATTCATGCGTGGCGGCACGAGCCGGGCGGTCTGCTTTCGGGAAGACGACTTAGCAGGCTACGACCACCCGACGCGCGAGCGAATTATCCTGGCCGCCTTGGGCAGTCCCGATAGATACGGCCGCCAGGTCGATGGGCTCGGCGGTGGTATTTCCTCCCTCAGCAAGGTGGCGATCATCGGGAAAAGCACCCGCAGTGACGCTGATGTCACGTTCACCTTTGGGCAGGTCGACGTGCGTACCCCGACGATTGATTGGCGGATCACCTGCGGCAATATTTCGGCTGCAGTTGGTCCGTTTGCCATTGACGAGGGCTTGGTACCCGCGGTTGAGCCGTTCACCCGCGTCCGGGTTTTGGCGACCAATACCGGTAAACATTACATCGCCCAGGTGCCGGTTCGTCACGGCCAGGCCGCAGTTGAGGGGGAGTACACGATTGACGGCGTGCCAGCTCCCGGGGCATGTATCCGGCTTGAATACCTAGATCCCGGAGGGTCTCTGGGGGGTGCGGTGCTGCCAACCGGCCGGCCCTGCCAAGCGCTGAGCTTAGCCGGCGGTCGGCGCGTTACCATTTCGGTGGTCGACGCCGCCGTTCCGACCGTTTTCGTCTTGGCTGAAGAGTTGGCGGTTGATGCCCGGCTCCTGGCGTCTGAGCTTGATAGCGACCACGGTTTGCAGACCACCCTTGAAGAAATACGCTGCCGGGCGGCCGTTCTGCTAGGTGTGGCTGACAGCCCCGAAGACGCTCACCACTACAGTCCGGCCTCGCCAAAGATCACCCTCCTTGCCCCGTCGGCCTCCTATACCAGCAGCGACGGTAAAGAGGTGGGAGCCGACCAGATTGATGTGCTGGGTCGGGCGATTTCTATGGGCAACACCCACCGAACCTTTCCCGCCACGGTGTCAATGTGTACGGCTGTAGCGGTGGCGGTGGAAGGTACGGTCGCCCAGCAGGTAGCCCGGACGGGCTCGGCCGAGAAACTCCGCATCGGTCATCCAGCCGGCATTATGGAGGTCGGAGCCAAGGTGAAATGCTGCGGGTCAGAGTGGCGGGCCGAGAGTGTCTTTACCCGGCGTACCGCCCGCCGAATTATGGAAGGGCATATTCTTGTTCCTCAACACTATGTGAATGGAACCCCGTGGTTTGCCGACGAAGATCCTAGGTCGGTTTAGTGGCGCCTGAGCCGACACTGTTCTACGCCTCAGCGGCTGTACTTGACAGCAAAACCCTCCAATTCGCGGTTGAACTCCAGCGGACTTTCAATCTCATAGCAGTGACCGACATCCTTGATGACCCGCAACTCGGCCCCGGGGATGTGGCTGGCCAGAAATCGGTTGGCCTCAACCGGGGTGGCCCGGTCTTCTTCACCGACCAGGATGAGGGTCGGCTGGGTGATCTCTTTCAGCCGGTCGGTGATGTCCCACCGCCAGACTCCGTTGGGATCCTCCAGGCAGCCGAAAACCACCCGGCGGGGCAGCCCGGCCTCATTGAGAAAGTTATTTCTAATCATTGCACAGACTTCGGGGCGCTCCTTACGCGTCTTTGCCGAGAAACACCGCTCCACAACGTCATTGGCCGCGGCCTGATAGTTGTCACGCAGACTGGCGATGAACTCATCCGCGTCCGCATACCGGCTCAGGTTGGTGGCGCTGCTGATGATGACATTGCCAGCGACTAGGTGGGGGTAATCGAGGCTCATCTGCATGGCCCGCATCCCGCCCATGGAGTTGCCGACCAGAATCGCCCGGTCAACGCCGAGGGCGGCCAGAGCCGCGGCGTCGTCGGCCGCCATGTCCTGAATTGAGTAACCGCTGAGCGGCTTGGACGACAGCCCGTGGCCCCGCGCCTCAATCACAATACAATGGTAGCGGTGGGCCAGAACCGGGGCTTGAAAGGCCCACAGCCAGGCATTGGCCGAGAAGCCGTGCAGAAAGACCAGGGGAAATCCCGCGCCATAGTGATTGTAATGAATCCTAACGCCCTTCTCACGTTCAACATACGGCATCTGCTTGTCCCCCTCTACTGGCCGACAAAGGGTTTCTTGGCCCAGCCCTCTTCAAACGAGGTGAAGAACTCGGCCTTGACCTTGAGACTCTTGAACTGCCACTCCTGGCTGTTGCGCACGTACTCCTCGGCGTACTTGGCGGCTAGCCACATGGCCTGATTACGCTCGCCGAGGGTACACGGCTGGAATAGATACCACTGTCCGGTGGCGGCATCGCCGTCAACCTCGATCAGCGGATTCATAACCTGGTGGAGAGCAAAAGGGAAAATTTCTGCTGCGCCCTGAAAGAATTGGCGAATTGCTTCGCGACCGTGATAGACGCCGAAATTCCCGCCGTCCCAGACCGCATCTTCGGTAAACAGCGCCGCAATCGCGTCCGCATCGTACTGATCATCACACGCCGCGCAGTATTTGGCCTTGAGCTTTTTAATCGCTTCAATGTCTTCAACTGCGCGGAGCCGACGTTCGAGTTGTTCAAGATCCATGGGGAGCCCTCCTCGTTTTCTCTCTTACCTACAATAGCCGCTCCGAAATGAAAACCTGCTCACCCGTCCATCCAACGACGCGGAGCGGCCGCTAGCCCGCGGCCCGGCCTTGGGCTACAATCCGGTCCGTTGACACCAGGCCATTAAGGAGGGCGTATGGCGTGGCCAGTCCGCTACAAGCTGGTGGGGCTGCTGACTACCGGCAGCATGATTAACTACCTCGATCGGGTCAATATCGCGGTCGCCGCTCCGGTGATGATGGAAGCCCTCGACTGGGAGGAGGATAGCTTTGGCGTCATCTTCTCCGCCTTTCTGATTGGCTACACGCTGTTACAGTTTCCCGGCGGCGTCATCGCTGACCGTTGGAACGCCTGCAAACTGCTCGCCGTTGTCTGTATCGGTTTCTCGCTATTTACCGCCCTGACCCCGCTCGGCGGTCTGGCGTTTGGCCTGATGCTGGCGATCCGTTTCGGCGTCGGCATGTTTGAGTCAATTACCTTTCCGGCCTACGCCGCACTCAACGCCCGCTGGATTCCGCGCCAGGAGTACAGTCGGGCCCAGACCCTCAGCGTGTCCGGAGCCTATCTGGGTCAGGCCATTGCCTACCCCCTCACCACCTGGCTGCTGATGACCTTTTCGTGGCCAGTCGTGTTTTATTTTAACGCCGCCTTAGGCCTCGTCTGGTTGGTCCTATGGCTGGCCTTGGCGACCAATACCCCGGCTGAGCATCCACGCATCAGCCGCCAAGAGTTGGACTACATTGAGCGCAACCTGGCTCCCCAAGCCGAGCTACAAGTCTCTCCCTGGGCGGTCGCCAAGGAGAAGCAAGTGCTCCTCTTGTCGCTGTCCTATCTGTGTCTGGTCTTTGGACTGTGGATGATCGTGCTGTGGCTGCCGACCTATATGGTCAGGGTGCGGGGCTTCAGCCTTGAGCAGATGGGCTGGATCGGGATGATTCCTACGGTAGCCAGTTTTTGCGGCTTAGTGAGCGGCGGCCTGTTGTCTGACCGCTTGGTTCGGGCTGGCTGGAGTCGCCGCTTTGCGCGTGCCCAGGCCCCCTCGCTGTGTATTGCCCTGGGCGCGCCCTTTCTGGTCGCAGCGGTGCTGGCCTCTTCGGGCGGGATGTCGGTGGCCTGTTTTACGGCCTACCTGTTCTTGGTTAATATTGCCGGCGGCGGGTATTGGGCGGTGCCCCTGGAACTCAACCCCAGGCTGGTTGGCGCCATTTCAGGTGTCATGAACGGCTCGGGAAATTTTGCCGGTATCTTTGGCCCGATGACAGCCGGCCTGCTGATTGCCCAGACCGGTAGCTGGGCGCTGCCCTTCCTGGTCGCGGCCGGACTGGCCGGCGTGTCTTTTGTAATCTTGTATTTCCTGGTGATTCCCGATCCGATTGATATCAAGCTGCCCCAGGACGACCCGGTCAGCCTACAAACAGGAGTATAAGCATGCTGCAAGGAATCAATAAAAAAGCCCTGGCCTTACTCGGGCTTGGCCATCTGATGGTTGACCTGAACACGGGAGCCTTACCAGCTCTCCTGCCGTTTCTCAAAAATTCTTTTGGCCTGTCGTACACCATGACCAGCGTCCTCATCTTGGTCGCGAACGTGTCCTCGTCTCTGGTCCAGCCGGTCTTCGGCTACCTCTCGGACCGCACGACCAAGGCGTGGCTGTTACCCTTTGGGGTAATCGCCGCGACGTGTGGTATGGCGAGTGTGGGCTTGGCCAACAGTTACCCGATGCTGCTGGTATTGATCTTGATCAGCGGTATCGGGATTGCGAGCTATCATCCCGAAGCCTACAAAACCGCTTATCTATCGACCGGTACAAAAAAAGCGACCGGTATCTCGCTCTTTTCGGTCGGTGGCAATATCGGTCTGGGCTTAGGCCCTCTGGCCGTGGCCCTGTGCTTAGTCGCTCTGGGGCCGCGTGGTCTGCTGCTGCTGTGGATACCGGGGTTGATCGTCGGCACGTTGTTGCTGCGTTCTCTGCCGTGGCTGTCGCAGGTGAGACTTCCGTCGCCCACGGCACAGCTTGAGACACCGGCTATTCCGCATGCAGCCATGGCGGTAGTGTTGGGCGTAGTGATGCTCGGCTCGTGCGTCCACGCCGGGCTCTTTACCTACGTGCCGCTGTATTTTGATGCGCGTGGCGATAGCACGGTTGTGGTTGGCTCGATTGTGTCGTTGTTTTTAATTGCCGGGGCAATCGGTACCCTGATTGCCGGACCGGTGTCCGACCGTATTGGGCACAAACGCTTCCTGATGCTGAGCTTTGGTCCGCTGTGTCCTCTGATGCTGTTGTTTCTGCACACCAGCGGATTCCTCAGCCTGATCATTCTCGCCCTGGTCGGTGCGTTGTTGTCGCCGATGTTTGCGGTGACCCTGGTGATTGCCCAGAACCTGATGCAGGGGCGGCTGGGGACGACCGCCGGGTTGATGACCGGAGTTGGCTTTGGCGTCGGCGGACTAAGCGTCACCGGTCTGGGCGTTATTGCCGATACCTGGGGGGTGGGGACGGCCATGCAGGTCGTGAGCATCTTACCCGTGCTGCCCTGGGTGTGCATTCTGTTCCTCCCCGCTGATGCCAGGACTGAGCCAGCACCGAGCCGATTGCCAGACACACCGGCTGCGATCGCCCGGCCGAGCGAGAGCTGAGAAGTTGTGCTCAGACCAGGGCTGTGGTAGAACTGAGATTATGAAGGGTTCTTGTTGCACTGACAGCTGGGATAAGATTTTCTGGACCTGAGAGGGAGTAATGCCGCCAAGACGAAGCCGAAGAAGACCCCAAAAGCGCTCTAGCACCCCAAGACCCGAACGGTCTGCCGACTCCGATGCCATTGAGATGACCGGGACGGTTGTCGAAGTCCTTCCTAACGCATTTTTTCGGGTCAAGCTCGAAAATGACCACATAGTCTTGGCCCACGTTGCAGGCAAAATGCGTAAGTTTTTTATTAAGATTATTCAGGGCGATACCGTTACCGTCCAGCTCTCTCCGTATGACCTGGATCGAGGCCGTATTACCTTCCGGCGCCGCTAAGCCTGTCTTTCATCACGCGCGGCTCAGCCCTCTCCGCCACCGATCACCGACTCTGGCGCCTGCCCGGCGGCAACCCGCTGGATATTGGCGAAGCCAAAGCTGATACGCCGCGCCCAGGTGTCAAGCGTGACGCCGGCAATGTGCGGCGTCACAACAACATTATCCAAGCTCAACAGCGGACTATCGGTGGGCATGGGTTCGGTGGAAAACACGTCTAGCCCGGCTCCGGCAATCTGTTTGTTGCGCAGAGCTTCAATGAGCGCGGGCTCATCAACCACCGGGCCGCGCGAGGTGTTGATCAGGATGGCCGAGGCTTTCATCAGACCGAACGCGCGGGCATTGATGAGACCCTGGGTGTGATCGGTCAGCGGGGTGTGAACCGACACGACATCGGCCTGGGCCAGCAACTCGTCAAAGGGGAGAGCGACAGCGCCAAGTTCTTGCTCAACCTCGGCCGGCGCACGGACCGCATCGTAGTACCGAATTGTGGCCTCAAAGCCGCTCGCCAAGCGGGCCAACTGACGACCGATCCGGCCAAAACCGACAATTCCCAGGGTCTTGGCCCGGAACTCGCGCATACGCAGAGTTTCCTGCAGGCCCAGCCAGCGTCCCTGATGGAGGCTGTCGTGGTGGAAGGGCAATTTTTTATACACGGCCAGAATCAGGAGCAGGGCGTGTTCGGCCACCGTTGGGGCGTTGGCGCCGCCGTTGTTGGCGATCGGAATCCCGGCCTGTTGAAAGGCCGCTAAGTCCAGCCATTCATACCCCGCGCTTAGTACCTGAAAGAGTTTGAGGCGGCCGGCAGCGGCAATCTCTTGCTTGGACGGATTACCGGGGTAGCCGAGCAGAAAGTCGGCCTGGGAAATTTTTTCGTGTCGTAACTCGGCCGGCGCGTCCTGTTCGAGCAGCTCAAGACTGAAGTTCGCTGGAACCCGGGCGGTGGCCATGTCAATAATCTGTTGGGGCACGTAGCGCGGAGAGTAGAGAAAGACAATCGTGTAGTGTTCGCTCATCGCGACTTCCCTCACTGTTTAGCCGAAATAGGCCAGGATACGACATAAAATCTGAAAGCCTTGGCGCATATGGGTGAGTTCGGCAAACTCGTTCGGTGCGTGGTAGGTATCAAGACGGCCAAAGCCGGTAATTTGAATATCAAAACCGTTTGTTTGCAACATCTGCACATAGGGCAGACCACCCGTCACCGAAAACGGCCGGGAGTCGGGACGAACCGCAGCTACCGCCTCAGCCAGGGCCTGGTAGCCGACCGAGTGGCGGTCGCATGCCATGCCGCCGACCGGCGCGCCAATGCTCTCTAGCTTGACCGTTCCGATCTCGGTTGGCCCCAGCCGGTAGCGGCTAGGGCCGACTGTGGGCAGCCTCAGGATATCGAGGTTGTTGATAAACGCCTTGGCTCCATCGCGAACCTCTTGGGGCGAATACCACGGTGTGAGACGGATATCACCCTCAACCACGGCGGTGGCCGGAATCTTGCTCAGGGTGTCGTTGTGAACCGTGACCCGGGTCGGCTTGAGTGAGGACGGTCCCCGAAAGCCGTACTCCTGCTCTTTGGGATGGGGCGGATAGTGCTCATAAAACCAGCGCTGTAAGGCTCGGGTCGCCTCAAAGGCCAGCTCGGCGGCATTAATCCCGTCCTGTGGAAAGCCGGAGTGTGAGACCTTGCCCTCCACCAGCAGCCGCCACGGCGCCATACCACCAGTCGCCAGAGTTGGTCCGAAGTCGGCACTATCGAGCCAGTACACCGGTCCTTTTTTGAGGTGTTTGAGCCTGCCGTCCCGCACCAGCCTGCCGAGGCCGATACCGCTAACCCGCGAGAGTTCTTCGTTGGCGATAATGACACCGACAACAGTACGGTCGAGGCGGACTTCCGACTCGGCTAGTTGGCGAAACAGATCGGTCAAAACCGCCACATGTCCCAGGCAGTCTGTGACCCCACGTCCGTACAAACAGTCGCCCTCAATGTGGAGCTGGAACGGTGGATGTTGCCACTCGGCTGGGTCGGCCGGTACGACGTCTAGATGGGCCCCAACAAAGGCAACCGTGCGTTTGGTTCTCCCCGGGTAGGTGATGATGAGATTGCCACGTCCCTCGGCATAGCTGACGCGCTCGACGCGCAGCTTACCGGCCCGTACCAGTGGACTCAGCTCGGCGACAACGATGTCACCAGCCAAATCTTCCTGGGGAGGCGGCGCCTCTTTAGCAAGGGAGTTTTGCAGTTGCTCACCGACCGCTACCATTCCGCTCAACACGTGTAGAAAGCGGGCGGTGTTGAGCGTCCAGGTGGTGAGATCCATACCCCCAGCTCTTCAAGGTTCGCCCAGAGCTCAGAGCTGTTTAGATGCCTTCGGCGTCAAAGACTTCCTTGGCCACCTGAAAGGCGTTGACCGCAGCGGGCACGCCCGCGTAAAAAGCCATCTGAATCAGGATTTCGATGATCTCTTCTTTGCTTAGGCCGACGTTGAGGCCGTTGGCGATATGGCTTTTGAGCTGCGGCAGGCGTTGCATCGAGGTCAGAGCCGCGATCACGGCCACACTGCGCAGTTTTATTTCAAGGCCCGGTCGCCCCCAGACTTTGCCAAACACAACTTCGTTCAGCATATCCTCCAAATCGGGCGCCAATTCCGCCAGCGCAGTGGGCGGTCCGCCATAACGTTCACCGCTCAGTTCCTTGCGAATCGCAATGCCTTTTCGATAGGCCACAGTTTTCGGAGTCGCTCTTTTCCTAGCCGGTGCTTTTGCCATACTTTCTCCCTGCTTCGGTGATGATAGGCTGCCCGCAGACTATACCTAGGCAGGGCAGTGAGCACAAGCGAGCCCCGCCCGGCGGCTTGACAGGCTGGGCCTCAGCATGTTCAAAACAGTGCGTTACCGCTGGCCGATACGCTCGGCGAGACGCAACAGGCTGTGAAGGAGGGACTCTGTGAAATTTGGCCTTTTTTACCAACTGCCGTGTGCGGACGATCAGTCCGATGTCACCCGCTACCGAGAGACAATAGAACAGGTCCAGTATGGCGATGAACTCGGCTTCAACTGTGCCTGGCTGGCCGAGCTGCATTTTTATAAACCCTTTTCGATCATGTCCTCCCCCCTGATTGTGGCCACCGCGATCGCCCAGAAAACTCGCAATATTCGACTCGGCATCGCTGTCAGTCTGCTGCCGCTGTGGCACCCCTTACGGAGTGCTGAGGACGGCGCAACCGTGGACATTCTGAGCGAGGGGCGCTTGGAGTTTGGTGTCGGCCGAGGCGCAATCCCACTCCACTTTGCCGGCTTTAACGCCTCACGTGAGGAGAGTCGCCAGCGATTTGAAGAGTCGCTCGAGATTATTAAAAAAGCCTGGACGACCGAGTCCTTCTCGTATGACGGGCAGTTCTACCACATCCCCGAGACGAGTGTTGTTCCCAAGCCGTTCCAAAAGCCACACCCTCCGCTGCGGGTTGCCGCCAACAGTCCGGAGACAGCGGTGTTTGCCGGTCAGGAGCATTACTCGATATTTGTCGCCTCAGTCACTAATCCGCTGCCGCGTATGTATGAGCAGGTTGACCGCTATCGAGAAGCCTGGGCAATGAGTCCCATCTCAAACGGTGAAGGTCAACCGGATGTCTCGACCATGTTTTTTATGCAGCCGGGCGAGAGTTTGGCCGCGGTCCAAGACGCTATTGAGCCCAGCCTAGGCAACTATTTCCAGAGTGTGTCGGGCATGGTTCGGGCGGCCGTGGACGCCCAGAGTGGCTCAGACAGCTACCGTTACCTGCAAGAAGTCCAGAAAAGTGTGGATAGCATCACCTTTGAGACCATGACCCAGAACATGGCGGTCTTTGGTTCGCCGGCCGAGTGTATTGAGCGCATCAGGGCACTGCACGAGCGGCTTAAGATGCAAGAGCTGATCTGCTGGTTCAATCCCGGCGGCAAGGTCCCGCACAAAAAAGTCTTGGCCGCTATGGCCCGCTTTGCCAACGAAGTCGCGCCCGCCGTCCAAGATCTGTGAGCTCGGCCTTGGGCGCTTTTCCCTTGACAAGCCGCGGCCAGAGGCTGATAAGATCTGAGGACGCTGGCGGAGCAAACAGGAGATAGGTCACACTAGCTCAGAGGAGGGCACGAGTATGGGACGTACTTTTTTTCGCGGAGCAAATCTGATCGACGGGCTCCATAGACCCAAAGCGAACGCCACCGTGGTGGTCGAGGGCGAGCGCATTACCGCGGTCGGCGCAGGCAGCCGGGCGCCCAAGCCGACCGCTCAGGACACGGTGTATGACCTAAGCGGAAAATCGCTGATGCCGGGTATGGTCCAGAGTCACTATCATGTGGCCTATGCCAATATCAGTGATCTGAACGACATTGATATGAAATACCACCCGACCCATCTGGCGCTGATTGCGGCTAAAAATGCCGAGTTGCTGCTGCGCAGCGGTTTCACCGGCGCGGTCGGGGCGGGGACGCTGCACAATATCGACGTCTCACTCAAGAAGGCCATTAATGCGGGTCTGATTCCCGGCCCGCGTTTTATGGCCGCCGGTCGGGATGTAGTCACTACCGGTGACTCTGTTGATAGCCATCCGTCATTTTGGAACCTCAAGATGGATGGTCTGGCCTATATCTGTGATGGTCCGGATGAGTTCCGCAAAGCCATCCGAGCAGAAATTAAAGATGGCGTGGATATAATCAAGCTGTATCCGACCGGCGGGCACGGCTTACCCTGGCCAATTGAGACCATGACTATGAGCCAGGATGAGCTTGAGGCGGCATCCAACGCGACCCACGAACGGGGGAAAAAGATTCGCGGCCATATCTGCTCCAAGAAAGGCATCAAAGCCGCCCTCAAAGCCAAGGTCGATCTGATCGATCACGGCGACCGTTTAGACGAGGAGTGCATTGACCTGATGGCCGAGAACGGGACGTTTTTAACGCCCAGCTTGTATTTTCCGTGGATGGTGGTTGAGGAGAACAAACGGAGCGGCAAGGTCATGTGGGATGAGATTGAGGGTATGAGTCGCGGGGTCGACAACTTTGCCAAGATGCTGCCCAAGGCCAATAAAGCTGGCGTCAAGCTTTTAATTGGAGATGATTTTGGTATCTCGATCATGCCCCACGGGGATTATGCCAAAGAACTCGAAGCCTATGTTGAGGGCGCGGGGATTAATCCGCTCGATGTCATTCGCTGGGCGACGGTCAACGGCGCGGACCTGATGGGCATGAAGGACGAGCTGGGATCGATCGAAGCTGGTAAACTGGCCGATCTCCTCGTGGTCAACGGCAATCCGGCCAAAGACATCACTGTCCTCCAGGATCGCAACAACCTTGAGGTTATTATGAAGGGCGGCGAGATGTTTGAGTGCCAGCTCACCCCGAGCAAGGTTCAGCTCAAAGCCGCCTAATGAGGAGGGCTGCAGAGGCGGGTGGTCCGCCCCCCGCCCGGCCAGTCTTGGCCACCCCGCCTGCCTTATCCGCTCCCGCTCCTCTCTCCCATCATTTTTTCTAGGAGACGCACCTCATGAGCCGGATTATCGACGCCGACAGTCATTTTATGGAGCCACTTGATCTGTGGGAGCGCTATATAGAACCGCAGTACCGGTCCCGATGCTTACGCTTTCGCCAAGAGCCCGACGGCCATTACATTATGCTGGTCAACGAAGACAAGCAGGTCCGTGGTGTTGGCGAGTTCAGCATGGAACAGCTGCTCGGGGTGGGGGTGGGCTATGGCCAAAAGGAAGAGGGATCGGGGTTGGGCCACTTTGATTTTTCGGCCGCCTTCAACAACAGTCTCGAAGACATGGACGCCCGGGTCGCTTTCCTCGACCAGCAAGGCATGGCCTCCCAGTTCATCTATCCCACTCTGGGGCTGCTGTGGGAGGGCCAAGTCACTGACCCTGAATTGGCCGCCGCTCACTGTCGAGCCTATAATACCTGGGCCTTGGAGGTGTGTGCCAAGCATCGTGAGCGGCTCTTCCCGGTCGGTCATATTTCCCTCCGTCATCCCCAGGCGGCCGTCCGGGAACTCGAGCGTTTAGCCCGGGCCGGGGTGCGGGCGGTGTTTGTTGGCGCGCTCCCGATTGAGGGCAAGAGCTTTGGCTGTCCGGATTTTGATCCGATTTGGGCCAGCGCCGAAGCGCTGGACCTCGCGGTTGGCATTCATCTGGTCGTGCACCGCAACTATATCGGTCATGACTGGTATGAGGATCGTCGGCCGGGCTTTATGTATCTCAGTATGAACACTATCCAAGATCCGCGTATAGCGCTCACCACGATGGTCTACGACGGGGTATTTGAGCGGTTCCCACGCCTGCGGGTCGCCACGATTGAGGCGGCTAGCGGCTGGGTCGTCGAGTGGGTCGATCGACTCGATTATCGCTATAGCTATATGGGCCACACCTGTCAGATGAAGCGGCCCGCCAGCGAATATTTTGAGCGCAATATCTGGATTGGTGCCGATCCAGAAGAGCGCCTACTGCCCTATATGGTTGAGCTGCTCGGCGACCACAAGTTTTTCATCGGCTCCGATTACCCACACGCCGAGGGCTTTGTCGAGCCGGTCGCCAAAGCCCGTAAGGCGCTCGCTAGCTTGCCTCCGGCCGCGGTAGATAAAATCCTGGGCGATAATGCCGTGCAGTTTTTTAGGGTCTGAAAAATCTACGTCGATTTTATTCTTTTGAGGCCATGAAACCAGTGAGAGGCGGTTTGGCCATAAAGGCGTCCCAGAACGAGGTGTTCCGCTAGGAGGGATGCAAATAGGGGCCGACCCACTGAAAATCGGCAAAGCCGGCTTCTTGAAAGCTCTGTCGCTTCCGGCGGCGGCTCTACCGGCGTCGGGACCCACTGAAAATCGGCAAAGCCGGCTTCTTGAAAGCTCTGTCGCTTCCGGCGGCGGCTCTACCGGCGTCGGGACCCACTGAAAATCGGCAAAGCCGGCTTCTTGAAAGGCTTCCCGACAGGTCTCCGGTGTCAGAAAAAAGTTCTTGAACTCAAACTGCCGCCCGTCTTCGTTAGTAAACCTGTAGATAATGGCGATCCCTTCTGTGAGGGGACGGGCGCAGGTTCTTTCAAAGCTGTACTGTCCCCAGGAGTCGGTTTCAGCAGGTGGAAGCCGGATATTATCGTTGAAGCCGACAAATCGCCCTCCGGGTCGCAAGGCCTGGGAGACGACTAAGCAGAAGCGGAGGAGTTCGCCCCTGGTCTTAGCGTAATTCAGCAGATACAGGGCCACCGCCACATGCTTGGGAGAGTTCCAGCTCTGCCACATCCTGATTGAGATAGGTGCAGCCGAGCGGGTGGCTCCGCTCTTCTTTCTCTGCCAGCCGGATCATTTCCGATGACGTGCGCGGCCCCGGCCTGCTTGAGTTTGCGGGTATAAAACCCCTTGCCGTAAGCTAGGTTCAACACCTGCTTGTCCCGAATATCTCCCAGCGTCTCGAACAAGGTATATTCTTCAATATATTTGCGCCACGGATGGTGTTTGGAGTCTCTGTAGGCCGTAGCAATGAAATCGTACTCGTGACTCATGGGGAGATGCTCCCGGGCAAAAGACTCTTTTTTCCGATATGTCCCTACTTGGTGCCGGTGCTGCTGGAAAGTGTCTTGGGCGGCGCGGCGCCACTACTCTTCAAGGAGCTCATCTAGCTGGACTAGGATGCCGTCCGGGTCACACAGAAAGGCACTGTGAAACGTGCCGTCCGCAGTCTTGGCCTTGCTGGGTGGCACCACAAACTCGGCCCCTTTGGCTTTTAGTTCCTCATACACGCCCGGCAGGTCTTCGACCCAAAACGCAAAATGATGCACGCCGATCTGATCGAGCTTGATCGGCTCGCCGCTGACCGGCTTATCGGAGTGCTCTGACAGGACGAGAAACGCCTCGTCTTTCCCACGTTTCCAGTACAGGGTAGCCACCCGGCGCTGATCGTGAGGGTCTTTATACAGGGCTGGCAACACCGTTCCCTGGGTGGGCTGGATTTCGTCTCGGATGACCTCAAAACCGAGCAAGTCACGATAGAAGGTCAGGGATTTGTCCATATCTCGAACGCCAACCGCAATGTGTGAGACGCCTTTGGTTCTCATATGTATTTCCTCCTGCCTTCTTGTCTGCCACCTGGAGGCCAAAGTCAAGCGAGACGAGGTGCCCCAAGACTTTACAAGCTGGCCGCGAGCTGGAACAGTGACCGAAAGCTTAGGAGGAATACTGCGGTGGCGAGCACCGGACGACACGCTGAGGGAATCAGCTGGAATTTAGACGATTTGTACCAGGGTCCGGACGATCCGCGCCTGGAGGCGGACCTGGCTGAAGCAAAACGCCGGGCCCAGGCATTTGTCCGTTCCTATCGAGGCAAAATCGCGACGGCTCAGCTCGACGGACCCGGCTTGGCCGCCGCGCTGGTCGAGTATGAGGCACTGTCGGCACTCGAATCCCGCCCATCGTTCTACGCCTCCTTGTTGTTTGCCGCGGATACTCAGAATCAGAGGGCTCAGCAGCTCGTCCAGCGCACCCGCGAGGCGGCTACAGAGACCGGCAATCTAACCGTTTTTTTCAATCTTGAACTGATCGCCCTTGACAACAAACGGCTGGCGCGGCTGCTGACTAGCCCGGAGCTGGCTGCGTATCGGCACTATATTGAAGCCCTGCGTCGCTTTAAGCCGTATACCCTGAGCGAAAAAGAAGAGCAGCTGCTGAATCAGAAGAAGCTGTCCGGCCAGAGCGCCTTTGTCCAGCTGTTTGGCGAACTCAGCGGCTCGCTGCGTTTTGAGCTAGAGCTGGACGGCGAACGGCAGGAGTTGACAGACGGAGAAGTCCTGGCCCTGCTGCGCAACCCAGACGCGGCGATCCGCCGCCGCGCCCTCACAACTTTTCTGGAAACCTATGCCGAGCACGGCCTCGTGCTGACGTCGATATTCAATAACCTCCTGCTCGACCACAAGATTGAGTGTGATATCCGCCACTATGATGATGTGGTTATGCCGACCCATCTGGCCAACGAGATCGCGCCGACCACGTTTGAAGCGATGATGCGGGCGGTCGAGCAACACTACCCGCTGGCCCAAGAATACTTTCGACTCAAGGCTCGCCTGCTGGACTTGGAGCGTTTGAGCTATAGCGACGTCTATGCCCCGCTTGAAACCACGGCCGAGACTATTCCGTTTTCTGCCGCACAAGAACTTATTGTGACTGCCTTTGGCCAGGCGGATGAGCGGTTTGCGGTGCTGGCCTCGGATTTTTTTCACAATCGCTGGATTGACGCCGAGGTGCGGGCTGGCAAGCGCGTCGGGGCTTTTTGTGCCGCCCTGTCACCCCAACATCACCCGTATATTCTGTGTAGCTACACAGGGACAAGCCGCGATGTCGCAACTGTAGCCCACGAGTTGGGCCATGGGATTCACTACTCCTTAGCCCGACGCAACAGCCTGCTGAACTACGACGCGCCGCTGGTACTGGCCGAGACCGCTTCGGTGTTTGCCGAAATCGTGCTGACCCAACATCTGCTGGCCCAAGCTCGCGACCCGGCGGCTCGACGGGCAATCCTGTGTGACACACTTGAAGATATGTATGGTACGGTGTTTCGTCAGACCGCACTGACCCGGTTTGAGATCGAGGCCCACGCCCAACGCCCGAAAGGCGTGCTCAGCGCCGAAGATCTCGGGCGGCTGTGGTGGCAGGAGCAGGAAAAATTATTCGCCGACAGCGTTGAACTCCCACCGGTCTACCGCTGGGGCTGGTCGTATATTCCGCATTTTATCCATAGCCGCTTTTACTGCTACTCATATTCGTTTGGAGAGTTGCTGACGCTGGCCCTGTTTCAGCGTTACGTTGATGAGGGACCGACGTTTATGCCGGCCTATCTTCAGCTACTCGAAAGCGGTGGCTCGCAACGGCCCGAACACGCCCTGGCCCAGCTCGGCATAGATATTAACCGACCAGAGTTCTGGGAACAGGGGTTTGAGGTTATCCGGGGCTTCTTGAGCGATTTACAGGAGATCGTGTGAGTCATGTACGCGCGTGTTATTCCACTGCGATTCAAGCCGAACTATATAGACGATTTTTTGACCGTGTACCAAAAAGTCGCTGTTCCCGACCTGCTCCAACGTCGGGGGTTGGGCGGAGCCTTGGTGTTGACAGATGTTGAGTCGCAGCGAGGTCTGCTACTCTCGCTGTGGGAACAGGGGGACGACCTGCGGCACTCGCAGCCGCACAGCTAGCGCATCCTGTCAGCCATGCTGCTACCCTTTCTGGCCCAGCCGCCGACGCCTGTCTCCTATGAAGTGTGTGTCCACGCCGGCCACCATATCGGCGGACGGGCGGCACGGACGCTGAGCCTGCCGATAGCCGGCGAAAAGCTTGAGCAGGCCCTGACGGTTTATACCGAATCGCTGTTACCCGAACTAAAACAACAGGACGGTCTCCAGGGCGTGTTTTGGTTTGCTGACCGGCAGACCGGCAGCGGACTTGGCCTGACTCTGTGGTCCTCGTCCGAAGCGATGCGAGCGGCTGATGAGCCGGGCGCATTTTTTCCGCGTGCCGCACAAACCTTAGCCGAATTTTTTCAGGCCCCGCCGGCGCGGGGCTATTATGCGGTCAGCAGCCAGCTGTAAGATGCCGCGCGGCTTGCGCTCCCGCAGGCCTGTTCTCCGTCATCCTATAAAAACGGCTTCTTCTCCCAGCCCTGCTCATACGGCGTCCAAAAACTGGGAGTGACATTGAGGTGCTGAAACTTCCACTCGCCGTTCACTCTCACATACGCCTCAGTATATGTTGCCGCTCCCCAAACCGCCTGCGTATTCTTGGCATAGGTGCAGGCCTGGAACAGACACCAGTTGCCGGCGGCCGTCTCACCGTGCACCTCAATACGCGGATTCATGACATAATGGAGGGCAAAGGGGAGCTGTTTTGTGGCGCCGGAGAAGAACTTGCGGATTGCCGCCTGTCCTTCACATTTGCCGAACACATCCCCACCATCCCACACTCCATCTTCGACAAACAGACCGGCGATACCGTCTGGATCATAGCCGTCGTCACAAAAAGCGCAGTAGCGGGCTTTGAGGCGTTTGATCGCTTCGATATCTTCGAGGACCTGTAACCGTTGGGATAATGCTTCGAGATTCATGATGGTTCGATTAGTCTAGGGCTGCCGGATTGTCAAGCGAGAGACGGCTCAGATTGGGCCGTCTCTCCTCGTTGCTTTCCTCTCGACTCAGCGGGCACAATCCGACCATCGCGCGTGGGCAGGTTTCAATCTCCTACGGAGCGTTGGCTTCATTTCGGAGCTCCGCAGCATTTTTCTTGTAAAAAGCAAGCCTGTTCCCTCTGCCGCTAGGCGATGTTCCGGGAAGAAAGGGCTCATTTTAAACGAGTTTCTATCCCCTCTTCTGCCTGTTGCGGGACAAGGCGACATGATGAGTGAGGCGAGGAACTCGGTCAATTAGAAAAAAGGGATCCTGAGGGGAAAATCAGGCTCAGTCTCAACCTAGAGAGACTGAGCCTCGAAAAAAAGAGATGGAGCGAACTTTTTCGCTATGGTGGCTACTGTCCGCTTTCTTAATCAGTTCACTACAGGATAGGGGTGCTTAGATAGTAGAAAGAGAACCCTCTTTCTAAGGAGCGGTGAGTCTGGAGGCCCGGCCCGGCAGGTCGCTCCTGTTCGCCGTCTATCCGGGCACCGAGCTGTCGAGTCCTGACCACTACATCCTATTCTACATCGGTAACGAGCCGCTGTCGTCCTGGCTGTTCCAGCCGGTGATCGTCAACGCCTGGTCGGGAGAGATGATCGCGGCGCCCGACATGCCCTGGTACATCACCATGCTGCTGCTCTCGCAGCCGCTGCACTTGGGGGACTACGGCGGGATCGGTCTCAAGATCGCGTGGGCGCTGCTCGACGTTGGCATGATCATCGTGCTGTGGAGCGGGCTCATGCTGTGGTGGCGGAAGTGCTCGAAGATACCCGAGATCGATCTCGGGCCCACCGGGGCGCCAGCATGAACGCCGCCACCTTGCGGCGCCTCTAGGCCTGGCCGCTCGCCATAGGAGCGGGCCTTGATTTCGGATTGGTCTGCGCACTGGTGGCGGATGGTTTCTGGGACGTCACCGGGGCGCTCTGTCTGGGCGCGCCAGCCGCGTTCTGTCTCTGGCTGACGGCCCGGGAAACACGCGGCGGAGTCGGCCCTGAGCGAAGTCTCTCCTGGACGGATGACCGACGGCTATCTCCAGGATGGCCGGTGACATGGAGCACGTAATGAACAACGGCATCGAAGGTTTGCAGGTCACGAAACTGACGAAGACGTACCTGGGCGGCATCCGCGCTCTCGACGCCGTCGACCTGACGGTCGGCCTGGGCCTCTACGGCCTGCTAGGCCCCAACGGCGCGGGCAAGAGCACCTTGATGCGGACCCTAGCCACGCTGCAGCAGCCCGACAACGGCTCGATCACGCTGGACGGAGTGGACGCGCTCGCCGACCCCGACTACGTGCGCCGGCGGCTGGGCTACCTGACGCAGCAGATCGGCACCTATCCGACCGTCACCGGACGGCAGCTCCTGGAACCGTTCGCCTGGCTCAAGGGCCGGACCGACGCGGCGGAACGCCGGCGGGCGGTCGCCGAGCTCCTCGAGCGGGTGAACCTGTGGGCGGACGCGGATCGCGCCGTCTCCACCTACTCCGGGGGCATGCTGCGCCGGTTCGGCATCGCCCTGGCCGGCAACCCGCGGCTGCTCATCGTCGACGAGCCCACCGCCGGTCTCGACCCCGCCGAACGCAGCCGCTTCCACCGCGTGCTAGCCGACAGCGCTGCCGACAACATCGTGCTGCTGTCGACCCATATCGTCGACGACATCGAGAGCCTGTGCGAGCGGCTGTCCATCCTCGCGGGCGGGCGGATCGTCGCCGAAGGAACGCCGGTTGCCCTGACCGCACCGCTCGAAGGCCGCCTCTGGTCGCGCGTGGTGCCGTGCGGCGAGCCGCTGCCGGACGCTGTGCTGCACGTTTCGGCGACGCCAGCGGGCTCGCTCGTCGTCGAGGCGGCCTCGACCCCAGGGGAGATCTGGGTGCCCCACGCGCCGAGACTGGAGGACGTCTACCACGCGGCGATCGCCCGCGCCGGGTTCCGGGACGAGGAGGCGGTGGCGTGACGATGCTGCGTTTCGTGGCCGCGGAAGGGAAGCGTGGTACGAGTTCCGCGCCGGTTGCCGGGGGCCGCGCGGCACCGTGGCCGCGCTCCACGGACCGTAGCGCGTGCGCGATGCGGACGGGGTCCTCGACGACGTGACAGCGATGCACGCCTGCGTCACCGCGCCCCGCGGCCGCGCGCCATCGGTCCGCAGGGTGCTGCAGGCCCCGCGCGAGCGTGGAGAAACCCCGCGTACTTTTTAGAGAAAATCAACCGCAACAGCAGGCCCCGCGCGAGCGTGGAGAAACTGCCCTCTATGGCGATGTGCTCTGGCTGCCCGAGCATGAGGGATGGGACATCGCGAGAGAGGCTTTCGGCCGCTGGCAGCGCCGCGCGACGATCGCGGCCGCGCTGGCGGCACGCCTGCTGGCGGACGGAGCCAACCTGCGGAAGAAGCCCGGCAAAGGCTGGCTGCGCGTCGGCGTACCCGGCTGGGTCGGGCTGGAGTGCGTCCGGCAGGGGGACGGCGTAGCATGGCTAGCGCTACAGGCGCGCCAGTGACCAGGTCATCGAAGCACTCGGCGCACTGAACGCTCCCGCCGTCGGCGTGGCCGCGGCGGGCGACGTGCCGTGGGTGCGGGAGTACACGCCCTTGGCAACGGTCGCTTGGGCAGAGTCGGTTGGGTCGGCCGCCGCCGACGCGGTTGGCGTGATGGTCGAGCGGATGCGAGCAGGCGTCCCGCTGGCCGACGCCCTGGTAGAGGCCATCGGCACCGGTACCGCCGCGGCGCTTCTCGGACCGCTGGAGTCGTCGGACGTCCTGGTCGGGCAGGCGGAGCAGACCCTCAACAGTGGCGGCCAGCGATGGCTCTGGCGCGGCGGCGGCTGGAGCCGGTCGCCGCGACCATTCACGTGATGCAGCGGTTCGACGACGACAGCGGCAGCCGGCGGCGGATCGGCCCGGTGCCGACGACGGTCGCCCCCGGCGCGCCGTTCACGTTGACCGACGCCTGGCCGTCGTTCGAACGGACGCCGATCGACAACCTCTGGCAGGGCCCCAGCGACGATTGACGCCCGCTGTCCGCGGAGAGTTCATGAATAACGGAGGAATCGCCTGGGTTCGCGCGGAGTCCGGTAAGTTGTGTGTAATGCGTTAGCCCGGAGATTCAAGTACCATGGGAACGGGGTTGGCCTCGTTCGGTTCTCCAGGTCCTTTGGCATAATCTCCGATCCTGCCGCTTTAACCAAGCGATTCTTCAGATATTCCATCTCTATTTTGTTATTAGCGAACAGACCGAAGACGAACCGAAGCGTCAGCCTCTGTTCTATCTCAAGAGTGTCAGGTATATAGACCGCCGTATAAAGGTTTCAATCTCCTACGGAGCTTTGGATTCGTTTCGACGTCCGCCGGGTCGATCAGCCCACGACGAATCATTTCGTTTCAATCTCCTACGGAGCTTTGGGTTCGTTTCGACCGCAAAGACCCAGAGAAGTTCGGGTATAAAATTGTTCCGTTTCAATCTCCTACGGAGCTTTGGGTTCGTTTCGACGAACATATTTTTGATGGGAAAAATACTTTAGTATTGTTTCAATCTCCTACGGAGCTTTGGGTTCGTTTCGACCAGAAGAAGGCTATCACGCCTGGGGACAACTTTTATTTCGTTTCAATCTCCTACGGAGCTTTGGGTTCGTTTCGACCCTGTTTTTCCCAGAACGGGGAAACCCGGTACTACGTGTTTCAATCTCCTACGGAGCTTTGGGTTCGTTTCGACTGTCTGTCTCAAGCGGCACGATCAGCCGCTTGTCATAGTTTCAATCTCCTACGGAGCTTTGGGTTCGTTTCGACCTTGAGGGTCTTCACGACCCGGTCAATAATGGTGAGGGTTTCAATCTCCTACGGAGCTTTGGGTTCGTTTCGACCGCCATGGAGCGCGGCGCGTCGAATAAGTATCCGACGGTTTCAATCTCCTACGGAGCTTTGGGTTCGTTTCGACCCTAGCCCTGGTCCCTCCTGCTCCAGCCCTCCCTGCTGTTTCAATCTCCTACGGAGCTTTGGGTTCGTTTCGACTCCCCCTGAAGCCCTTTTTGTGGGCTTCACGAGTCAGTTTCAATCTCCTACGGAGCTTTGGGTTCGTTTCGACCCTAGAGCCAGCCAAAAGGAGATAACTATGGTTAATTGGTTTCAATCTCCTACGGAGCTTTGGGTTCGTTTCGACCGCCGAGCGGGAACTGCAAAAGCACTATCAGCTTGTTTCAATCTCCTACGGAGCTTTGGGTTCGTTTCGACCTTGAATGTGACTTAAGAGCTTGGTTCACCTACTTCTGTTTCAATCTCCTACGGAGCTTTGGGTTCGTTTCGACCAGGGACAGGGTGAGCAGAGAAGATCAGCTCGTTGAGGGTTTCAATCTCCTACGGAGCTTTGGGTTCGTTTCGACGTCTCCCGCTCACCCTCCCTCCAACGAGTCGGCCCTGTTTCAATCTCCTACGGAGCTTTGGGTTCGTTTCGACTGCTCACTCCCTGCTCACTCCCTCCTTGGCTCACCCTGTTTCAATCTCCTACGGAGCTTTGGGTTCGTTTCGACGTCTCCCGCTCACCCTCCCTCCAACGAGTCGGCCCTGTTTCAATCTCCTACGGAGCTTTGGGTTCGTTTCGACCTCACGAAATGTTCCAACTCTTGCTTTGTCTACATCAGGTTTCAATCTCCTACGGAGCTTTGGGTTCGTTTCGACCTGGTAATCCCGCCAGCTCTTGCGCGGGCCTTTATAAATGGTTTCAATCTCCTACGGAGCTTTGGGTTCGTTTCGACATAGTCCCCTCACCGATAGGTAAAGCCGAGAATGCCAGTTTCAATCTCCTACGGAGCTTTGGGTTCGTTTCGACCCTGCAGTTTGTCGCGGACCGGCTGGGAGTGCGACCGGTTTCAATCTCCTACGGAGCTTTGGGTTCGTTTCGACCGGCGGTTCCGCGTTGCTTGGAGCCCGGGTACCCCCGAGTTTCAATCTCCTACGGAGCTTTGGGTTCGTTTCGACCCCCAGAACCCGGGTTATGCCCTGTCCGGCGAACTGAAGTTTCAATCTCCTACGGAGCTTTGGGTTCGTTTCGACCCACAGCGCCTGCTGGCCAACCACCTGGCCGCGTGACCGTTTCAATCTCCTACGGAGCTTTGGGTTCGTTTCGACCCGCAGGAGTGAGGTCGCCGGCCAAATTGCCCGTGCGAGTTTCAATCTCCTACGGAGCTTTGGGTTCGTTTCGACCCCTGTGAAGCCTCCACCCCAAGGCAAGGCACTCGCCTCAAGTTTCAATCTCCTACGGAGCTTTGGGTTCGTTTCGACCCAATGCGTTCAACACCTCGTACACGCAAAATATCGTCGCGTTTCAATCTCCTACGGAGCTTTGGGTTCGTTTCGACCCCCGGGCAGCTCGTCATCTCAAGCCGCTATCTCGAGCGGTTTCAATCTCCTACGGAGCTTTGGGTTCGTTTCGACCCACCGGACAATATGACCGGTTGGCGGATGCCATAGTAGTTTCAATCTCCTACGGAGCTTTGGGTTCGTTTCGACCCCCTGGGGTAAGGTCCCCAGCAAGGTTACCAGTACGAGTTTCAATCTCCTACGGAGCTTTGGGTTCGTTTCGACCCCGACATAAGTAGCGTGGGTCTCAAGGCCAAGAAGGTTTCAATCTCCTACGGAGCTTTGGGTTCGTTTCGACTTGCTGCTCTGTGTAGGGTTGTCGGCCCAACTCAAGTTTCAATCTCCTACGGAGCTTTGGGTTCGTTTCGACGCCGAAGCTCTCGATGGCCTCGTTGGCGTCGCCGCGTTTCAATCTCCTACGGAGCTTTGGGTTCGTTTCGACCCCCAGACGGCCGCTGAGGCCGAAAAATCGGTATCGGTTTCAATCTCCTACGGAGCTTTGGGTTCGTTTCGACCGAACGCGGATAGGGAGCTCGCCTCTCTGCCGCGAGGCGTTTCAATCTCCTACGGAGCTTTGGGTTCGTTTCGACCCAGTTGAAAAGTTGATAATCCGGCCACGATCGCCAAAGTTTCAATCTCCTACGGAGCTTTGGGTTCGTTTCGACCCCAACTCCCCGAGTTCCATGGCCAAGTTCGCGGTCGCGTTTCAATCTCCTACGGAGCTTTGGGTTCGTTTCGACCCCAAGCGCGTCCGCCGCGTTCTTGACACGTATGGATGTTTCAATCTCCTACGGAGCTTTGGGTTCGTTTCGACCCCGCCCCCGCACTCCGCCCCACGTCGAACCCAGATCAGTTTCAATCTCCTACGGAGCTTTGGGTTCGTTTCGACCCGTCCCGAGGCGATCAACCAACTCACCCTTACCCTAGGTTTCAATCTCCTACGGAGCTTTGGGTTCGTTTCGACCTCACATCATTCCGTTACGCGTTTGACGGTCCATTCGGTTTCAATCTCCTACGGAGCTTTGGGTTCGTTTCGACCGCGATGTGGCTCCAGCCTGCGAGCAGCTTGCTCTTAGTTTCAATCTCCTACGGAGCTTTGGGTTCGTTTCGACCCCATGATATCAGGGCTGCTGGGTGTCCCGGCGGTCCGGTTTCAATCTCCTACGGAGCTTTGGGTTCGTTTCGACCCTCTGAGTTGCCTCTCTCACGCGTATGCGTGTTTTGTTTCAATCTCCTACGGAGCTTTGGGTTCGTTTCGACCCCGGCGCGTCACCCGGGCACCGCAAGGGGACGAGCTCGTTTCAATCTCCTACGGAGCTTTGGGTTCGTTTCGACCCTGGCCGATCGTAGTGCGGCCGGACGTCTTTGTCCGTGTTTCAATCTCCTACGGAGCTTTGGGTTCGTTTCGACCCTGCCAGAACTCCACGCACCATCCGTTGTTTTTCTGCCGTTTCAATCTCCTACGGAGCTTTGGGTTCGTTTCGACCCTCGAACCGCTGCGGGAGCGTAAACTGGCCGTTCGACGTTTCAATCTCCTACGGAGCTTTGGGTTCGTTTCGACCCCGGCCTGCAAGGCCGCCGCGGCCTCGTCACAGCGCGGTTTCAATCTCCTACGGAGCTTTGGGTTCGTTTCGACCCGGGAGGGAGCTCCTCCCGGTAGAGGTCATTCTTCCGGTTTCAATCTCCTACGGAGCTTTGGGTTCGTTTCGACGCCGCGACACAAGCCGAACCCTTTGTCTGGAGGATTCGTTTCAATCTCCTACGGAGCTTTGGGTTCGTTTCGACTCAACGCCGTACTCACAACGGAGATGGTGATCGCAATGTTTCAATCTCCTACGGAGCTTTGGGTTCGTTTCGACCTCGCTTAAATCGTTCTTGGTGTTGTCTAGCCTGGTGTTTCAATCTCCTACGGAGCTTTGGGTTCGTTTCGACCCAAGCAGAATCCTCGCATTATCACGTTGCTTGATTTGATTGTTTCAATCTCCTACGGAGCTTTGGGTTCGTTTCGACCACACTATGCCCGCGGGGAATATGAAAAAGCAAAAGAGTTTCAATCTCCTACGGAGCTTTGGGTTCGTTTCGACCCCCGGAACAGGTCGATGTGTTTATGTGCTTTAATGGAGGTTTCAATCTCCTACGGAGCTTTGGGTTCGTTTCGACCCATGCCCGGTCGGACACCGCTGTGGGCATTCGTGAGCATGTTTCAATCTCCTACGGAGCTTTGGGTTCGTTTCGACCCCAAATAAGCGGATGTACGACGGCAATCTACTATTCAGTTTCAATCTCCTACGGAGCTTTGGGTTCGTTTCGACCCCAATCTCCAGAAAGTCTATGTGCTCTTGCCGTCACGAGTTTCAATCTCCTACGGAGCTTTGGGTTCGTTTCGACCCTCCGATTACGGAGGCTTAAGCAGTCGGTTAGAATGTGTTTCAATCTCCTACGGAGCTTTGGGTTCGTTTCGACCAACTGTTTAACCTTGCACGGGCATAGTGTGGATTATGTTTCAATCTCCTACGGAGCTTTGGGTTCGTTTCGACCCAGGATGTTGCCGGCCGCGTCTTTCTGGCTGATCTGTTTCAATCTCCTACGGAGCTTTGGGTTCGTTTCGACCGGACAGAGCAGCGTATATATAGGTATAGGAAAGGAGGTTTCAATCTCCTACGGAGCTTTGGGTTCGTTTCGACCCCTTCGCAATCTGGATGCCATCGGAACGTTAATCGGGTTTCAATCTCCTACGGAGCTTTGGGTTCGTTTCGACCCACGGTAATTGAGAAGACAACTAATCCCCCCCGAGTATAGTTTCAATCTCCTACGGAGCTTTGGGTTCGTTTCGACCCGCCATCGCACGGCCCATCCCCAGGGGGTCGACAGGTTTCAATCTCCTACGGAGCTTTGGGTTCGTTTCGACCCCCCCCCGCGATGCCCCGGGACAATTCCGCCTTCGTGGGGTTTCAATCTCCTACGGAGCTTTGGGTTCGTTTCGACCCCTGATGAACAACCGACACGAGGATCGCAAAAGGTTGTTGTTTCAATCTCCTACGGAGCTTTGGGTTCGTTTCGACCGTGGAAGAGCAATAAAAATCGATTCTCCCTGCCTGAGTTTCAATCTCCTACGGAGCTTTGGGTTCGTTTCGACCGAAACCACATCGACACCAAAGACCATCTTGAACTCGGTTTCAATCTCCTACGGAGCTTTGGGTTCGTTTCGACCCCCCGGCCACAGGTCCGGCGGTGACGGCGGATCATGCTCGTTTCAATCTCCTACGGAGCTTTGGGTTCGTTTCGACCCCGGCTCAGGCGCCGGCTCAGGAGGCTCCCCATAAAGTTTCAATCTCCTACGGAGCTTTGGGTTCGTTTCGACCCAGGGCATCCCAGGTCGGCCGCGTCCTGGAGCCAGGGTTTCAATCTCCTACGGAGCTTTGGGTTCGTTTCGACCCATGATCTCTATCGGTCGGACACGGGGCCCACGGTGGTTTCAATCTCCTACGGAGCTTTGGGTTCGTTTCGACCCCGTCCATACCTGGCCCGGCTCGAGATTCAAAAGGCGGTTTCAATCTCCTACGGAGCTTTGGGTTCGTTTCGACCCCCCCTAGGGCATTTTTCTTGTAAAATCAGGATCTTAAGGACCCTTTGGCGCGGGTCGCTGGTTTTCAGATGAATTTCTGAGCCTCTCCTCCCTACCTTTGGCAGTTGCATCTTCTCAACTCCTTGATCCTTCGGTATTTTCAAATAAACGCGGATCTACCCATATTTGATCAACAGCTTCGATACGCGCTGGATGAGCTAGATAATGACCGCTCCTTCTTTTCGCGGTTTTTCTCCGCCTATACGTTTGATTTGTTGTTTGCAATGCTCACACAGAAAATAGAAGCGCACGCTATCATCCTCGCCCGGCCTGATGAATTCGTTCAACCGGTCCTTTAAACGCGCCAGGTTCATTTTGTCAAGTTCACACTCAAAAACGCTATACTGCATCCACTGACCAAAATTCTTGAGCGTCTTAAAAACACGATTGCGTCGTTTGTCGCTGCGGATATCGTACGAGATGATAACAAACATGCTCTTATTCCTTCCACTGAGTATTATCGCACCACAAATGGCTCATACCGTTCGATCTCTCCCTGAACGCACTTGGCTAGGATGCGTGCCTGGAGTTCAAAACATCGTTGATATGTCGCGCGGTATGTAAACACCGGATGCTGTATTTCTGTTTGTTTGCGGACCTCGTATTGTGCTAGGAACTTCTTTCGTGCTTCTGGCTTGAGACGATGAACCTTTCCTAGGCTGACTTCGAAATCCGTAGTTTGAAGAACCCGCTTGTTGAGGCATGTTAAGACAACTGCGTCTACTACAATTGGGCGAAACTCCTCCATGAGATCCAAGGCCAATGACGGACGGCCATACCGGTCGGCGTGCAAGTAACCGCAGTACGGATCAAACCCCAATACCTGTATAGCCGCGTGTATATCGCTGGCCAGCAGCGCATAACCAAAGCTGAGCAAAGCATTGACTGGGTCAGTCGGTGGCCGTCGCACGCGCTTTGGAAAAGAGACGCCCTCGGCTTTGATGAGCTGATTAAAGACGCTGAAATAGGCGGCTGAGCCCTCGCCCTCATGGCCACGCAGCGCGTCGAGATCTTCTGCACCCGCAAGGTGGCGTTCTGCTCGTCTGATTGTTTCCACGGTCCTATCAAGGTTCAATCCTTCGGTATTGCGAGCCGCCCGTAATAATGTCACTCGAAGATTTGCTAGCTTGCCAGCAACAAATCCTCTGGCCAAAGTTAGGGTTCGATCCCGGTCAAAGGCCGCTACATATTGCGCCCGTCGAAGCAGCGAATTTTTGGACAAGGCGGGTTCAATGCGGCCGATATATCGGCCATGTTCCGTCAGATAAGTGAGGCAGACGCTTCTGTCCATCAAGGCCGCTACTGTGTGGGGTGTTACCGTTACCCGTCCCACTACCACGACCTGAGAAACTTTGAGCATGGGCAGGTCAAGTAGCTTTTTACCCTTGAGGGTGACCTTGAGGCGTTCATCTTCTTTGCGTAGTACCGAGTCCTGTTGAGTAAGATAGAGTGTAGACATAGGAAGAGGCTGTAGACTGTGGGGATTTACTCCTTGCTCGAGGGAGTCCGACCGCTCTGTAGCCGAGCGGTCTCTTTTGGAAGACAGAGGCCGTGTAAGCTGCAACCCTCGCAACGGGGAGTATAGGGGTTTGGTGGGCGCTGGCCGGACTCAATTAGCCGACGAACGACGCTAATCGTCTCAATTGTTTGCCGACGTAACATTTTGGTAAACTGCACCTCCTTGCGTCGCCCTGTGGAGGCATAAAACAGATAGCCTTTTGGAATCTCCTGCCCCTGCATCTCCTCAAGACACAGGGCTTGAGCGCAGAGCTGGAGCTCATCGTTCGTCCACTTTCCGCGTCGACCTTTTTTGTGTTCAACCGGATAGAGCAAACCCGCTTTCTCTTCAATAACATCGGCCTTTCCGGTGAGACCGTAGGCATGAGAGTAGAGATATACGCTACGAAGCTGCAAGATGTCGTCCCGTCTGGTCGTTTCGTCAGAGTGCGAACGAGTGTGTTGAAGCGTGCCTTCTACTGTATGTTCGTTGTCGAGAAAGGTATTTTCAACGAACAGATAATAACACCTCCGGGGGCAGTATTCGTATTGGTTCAAAGCAGAGATGTAGATGTAATCGTCCATAAGAGAACCTGTCGCTTAAGCCCTAATCCTCCGAGCCATTCCAAAGCCCATCGTCGTGCGCGCGCCAATACCAGAGAAGAAGGCCAGATCGGCAAGCGCGTTGAGTTGCTTGTTTAGCTCTCCTATGGCGCTGCCGCACAAGCGGAAATGGCAGGTGCCAACGAATCCAGGAAACCCTGTCGTGCGGTATTGTCCGTCGGCCCTTGGAAACACGAGCCGTGCCTGCTGCGATGAAATGCGGTGGGACATCATTTCCAGATTATGAGCAAAGATATCTTTCAGCAGCGCTTCATCAGGAAAGGGTAGGGGAGAGAACTGGTTCCAGTTTTGGAGCAGGCTACCAAAAAGCAACTCCGGTAAGGGGAGGGGAACCATCAAATCCGGGTAGGCGGCCCCCCCCCCACGTTTGAAGAACGTTGGCGTGACAAAGTGGAAGGAAAAGAGTTTTTCTTCCACTGAGGCCTGGTCGTATATATCCTCAAAAGAACAACAGCCCGCCCAAGCTTCATTGCTGTGTGGAGTGCTCAGAATACGGGCGACTGTCAAGTCCGTCCGGACCAGCTCAAGCCTGAGAGCTGGCGCAGTCAGAAAATAACGGGATAGAAGAGGATAGATCGCATCATCCAGAAAGGTGAATCGAATTCTCAGTTCCTCGCCTGCACGTATCTTCTCTGCCCGCCGCTGACGATCGTCCAGCAGAAGAGTAGTGGAAAAGGGCTTGAGCCCGGATATATCATGGACCTCATCCCCTTTGGCTACGCTTGCCTTTTGGAGCAGTTCATAAAAGATACCGTGCAGGATCTTACCCTGGGTGTGAAGCACGGGCATATCCGTACTGGGGAAGGCGTAAATGACGAGGGCGTAGGGCATGATTAAATCTCCTGAAAAGTTTAAAAATTTTTTCGCTGGCTACAAAGAACCCTATAGCTTCACTCACTATGCTATCCACCACTCTCCCGTCTGTCGTTTGAGCGACCAACCATAACGACCCATGACCTTATAACCATCTAAGCCATCTAGAAGGCGGAGTTTTCTTGGAGGGGAACAATCTTCTGCAAAGGTGATGTTGAGATCCGTATAATGAATTCCCTCCCGGATAAGCCTGCCCCATTGCCAGGGCTTGAGATCATCAGTATCAAGAATAAAGCAGGGGATGTAGCGTGTAGAGAGGACCTCGGTCATCCGATCTAGATCTGGAATGGGAACAATTGCTCCCTGTTGTTTCAGACTGAGGGAGAGCTTCGGAAGGGCGGTTGGCTTTTTCGTATAACGCCTCCGAAAATCTCTCCAGCTACCTTCAAAATGCCGTATCCAGCTTACCTGTAAAGGCTGATCTAGGATGTCCCGGAGGATAACCTTGAGGTTGCCTTTCTCGGGATGCGACTCTGCCTTGAGCCGCCAAGAGTAGAATCGGAGGAGGTGAAAAAGCCTGAGTTGTACAGTCTCGCGGGCCGGTGATACCAATCCGTGCGGGTCGTCAGCCTCAATCTCTATGCCAATGTCAGGGTTGCGAAAGCTGAATATTGGCCGAAGTGCGACCTCTTCACGGACAAGATAGTCACGAAGTTGTTCCCGGCCCCGGTCCGTGGATAGAATTTGTTCTACCTTGCCCTTGACCTCCTCTTTGCTTAGAACTAGTTCTCCTTCCTCTCGCGCATATTCGCGTAAAGCCCTGACTACCGCGGTGCCAGGTTTCATATTGGACTGCCGCAATTCCTGCTGCAAACGGCGGAAGTCCTGCAAACGGCGGATCTCTCCTTTCAGCCTCCGAAGGGTTCTTTTACTCGAAGGAGCGTAGACCCGCTTAATCCTGTCAAATGTCTGCTCAATGATGTCCCCGTTCTCTCCCAGCAGTCGTTGCATTTCTGATAGCGGTTGGGCCACCTCAAGCAGGGTATAGGAGCTAATGTATTCTGCAAATGAAGGGCGATGCATATCTCCATTTGCAGCTTCATGTAATAAACTCTTTAGTTCTGTCCGAGAAAGAGCAACGTCTTCTCCAATTTTTTCATGCAGTCTACGCCAGGGCTCGTCTGGGATGAAGGCAAATCCAAGAGATGGAGCGTCTTGAATTCGTTTGCCTAGGACGCGGCCTCCGCGTCCTAGGCGTTGCCAAAATTGATCTTCTAACAACGCCTCAAAACCCACAAAGTCGAGGTTTTGTTGATCCTTTGCTCGGCCCTCAAAGTTGAAACCAATGTCTACCGTAGGCGTGGCAAGAAGGAGAGGTCTGAAACGAGCCTGTTTTCGTTCCTCCTTTCCCAGTGGGCCGGTTATTCTTCCGACATTCTGTACCCCGAGTCTACGCTCGAACTTTCTGGCAAGACGATTCACACCATATAAGCTGTTGAGGAGAATTGCCCCATCGTTTTTTTGCTCAACCAGATTGGCAATTTGTTCGATACAGGAGGAAAATTCTCTGGCTGCATCTCGCGTATACGGGAATAGCTCCAGCTCCAACTTGGTCAGGCTTTTGGTTGTCAGACGGTCAGGCACCGTTGCGGGTTCCGGATCCAATCTTTTGATCGAAATCCCTTCGTCGGCTAATCGCTCAACGAAGAGATTCAGATCCGAATCAGGCGTTGCTGTGAGCAAACAAATTTTTCTCCGCTCGGTTTGACTAGGCGCGAAGTAGCCAAACGCTTTGGACAGTAGAACAAAGAAGAGTAAGTTAGCGAATTGTTTAGCGTCGTAGTAGTGGACTTCGTCGATAATAATGTACTGAAACTTACTAATGAACTGCTCGGCGATATTGCGCTGGTCAAGGCGATTAAAGAGGTAGAAAATGCCGTAATAAAACAGGTCAGGATTCGTCACCAGGACGAGAGGAGGCTTTGCGCTGCGTTGGGAGTTTTGTGCCTTCAGGACCAGTGATGGGTTGGTGAGAATCCGGTAGAACCGCTCGCCAGGTCTTTTTCCAAGGGTGTCGGGTAGCTCTCGCAAAAAAGCGGCATCCACGCTCTCCACAACATGAGGCAAGCCAGCGGTTGCGATAAATTGCTTCACATCCTGAGCATGTTGTCTTACTAGTTCATTTACCGGAGCGATGAACAGGGTGTTGACCTGTGGGTGATTGAGGAGCCACAGAAGAGCAGCCTTCGTTTTGCCCGTACCAGTGGGGAAAGCATTGAGGACCATATCGTGCTCTGCCAGGGCCGAAACCGTGTCCATTTGATGTTGGAGGGGGGTGGGCAATACTCTGTGAATGTTGATCGGGACGGTCTCAGGTGCAGCAATTCGTTCATATTCTGCCCCAAGATGGATACGGATTGGTCTGGTCATTGTCGGGCCCTTCGCCGACCTCTTCTACGAGGCGGGGCATCGGCAGGTAATCTGAACATCATTCCGGCCGGTATCCGAATGTCGTCTAGATAGCACATGCGGCCAGAAAGCTGAGCGTTAATGATGAGCGGGACGGGCGGTAGGTTGAACAGATCATGATAGCCGACCTCGACCGTCGGAGGCAGGTCGAGAGGATTAAGGAATATCTCGACCTGCTCGGCCTGAACGTCCTGAGTCGGTGGATCTTGCCATGTCTGAGTGACCTCAAGGCGTATTTTCCCCATAAACTTTCCGAGACGAATGTAGCGAGGGAGAGAGACAGATTCCCGAGAGAACACATAGCAGCGGAAACGGTTTCCCCGGGAGAGCACGCGGAGTCGTCCTTTCTGGGGGAAGTTGGTAGCTGGAGCACGAATGCTGTCAAGACGGACGGCGAGATCGGCAACAATTGCATTGTTTGCCATTTTATACCAGTACGAATCGACCATACCGTTAAAACGCTCAACCTCCAGCGCGGGTGTTCCCACAGGAGTGCCCGGGGTTACATAGAGACCTTTCTTGTTGAGACCTCCGAGGTCTTCTCGATAGTAAGGGCGGTCCTCTCGGTCTGACTGCCGATAGGGCGATAAACAGAACCCCAGCGCATAGGTCAGCGCGTAGTTGCCGAGCACGGGCTCTGTCTGGAACAGTTCATCGATTTCTCGGCTCGCAAAGAAGACCTTCTCATGCAGGGTGAGATCAAGACGATAGACAAACATAAGGCTTCCTACTGTCTCTTTTTTGTCACGGCTGAAGTAGGATAAGATTCGTCAAGACGCCGGAGAAAAGCTTCTGGAGCTTCATATGTCTTCTTCACCTCGACCAGAAACTCGTCAAGCCGCGGCCCGCTCATTACCTGATAGTCTCCGATAGTTTCCGAGAGGAGATTTGTCAGGACGCCGTCCTCTCCGCGAATAGCCGAAACAATCTCAGTCGTTTGTAACGGGTGTTCCTTGTCAGTGAGGCGTTGATAGGTTGCCTGAGTCAGCTCTAAGGAGCTGAAGATTTCAGTCCGGGAAAAAACAAGGCCAAGAATACTGTTCTGGACTCTCCCGATACGAGACGAAATGGCACCGTAGCGGGAGCTCCGCAAAATGTTTCCGCACGCATAAAGCAGTTCGTCAGCAGTGACATCTTTGAGGACTTCGAGGTCAATGAAATGCGACTCAGGTTTAACGTACTCGCTTTCGTTGATGCTTGTTGACGGCTCTCCGGTGAGAGGATTACGCATGGTACCATTGTCAAAGAGTGCATTAAAAGTCTTGGTGTCTACAATTGAAGGAGCCGGTAGCAAGGAGAAGGCATCTTCGGTCAAAACCCTCGATTTTTGAGCCCCTCCCCCACCAGCCGCAAATCCATAGAGCCAACAGTCTACACATTGCTCACAGGGATTATTGGTGTTGAGCATACACTCTTCTGTCCCATCTTTGATTTTTTTGAGGAGGCCAAAACTTCGCAACAGTTCTCTGCCCGTCCGGCGTTCAACAGCGGTTTGTTTGCGCTTGGAAATGACGATTCGGGGAATCACTTCACTGTCATTGAGTCCTGCTCGGACAAACTCACGGTTCAACGGCTCACCGCTTCCTTCGGTCCGAAAGATGGCCTCGGATTTTGTTTCACGTAGGACAATAAGGTTCACATATCGCCCTTGGGGCAGATTGGAATATTCACTCAGCAGAAAATCTGGGTACGCGCTCAGTGTATTCATCTTCTCTCCTTCCGCTTTCTACTCGGGGCTTTCAGCGTTTATCGCTTCCTTGGTGTTATTTCTTTCTTCCCGTTTGTCTTGGAGGGCTGCGTTCAAGTAAAAGAGGTACGCTTCCTTCAGAGATTTTTCGTCACTGAGAAAGCGGGCGAAGCTGTTTCCATAACTCTCGCGCAGTAAGTCATAGAATACTGCAACGAAACGGGTAATCTTTTCGTGCTTGGCTGCGCCGGGCTTATACTGAGGATCGGCCAGGCGTTCTATACGATCGAAGATAGCCTGACTTGTTGCAGCCTGGACGGCGTCGAGATCGAGCGGTTCTGACTTGCGCCGCAAACGGTCGAAGGCAAGAGTCAGTGGATCAAGTAAAGAGTTCCGTTTAAAGCTGCTCCCTCGCAAAGTGTGCTCCGCCGCAAGTTTGGCCATGGTCTTCAAACGCGTTGATACGGCCTGTTCTGCCATTGTCTTTCCTCCGTATGCTAAAATCTCCAGGATTTCGGTCAGGCGAGTCCGTATAGGACTGGCAAGCACTTCAGGCGCAGCAGCTTTACTGCTCCTGAGCTTCCGTTCAAGAGCTCGCCCTGCCACTGCAAATATTGCAAGCGGGGTGACTCCTAGTGCTTGGGCAAGATCCCAGTCTATGGAATCGAAGCCGCTTCTAACTTCACGATCTACAATACGGAGAGCGGTATAACGCTCAAGCAAAGCATCCGTCTGGGAGAAGCTGAGATTTTTCTGGCCAAAGAAGCCCTGCAGGGCGCTTGGTATTGTATCAATATAAAATGCGTCAAACTGCTGGGGACCTATAGGTGGAATCGGCGACTCTGATACTATACAACGCAAACCCAGCAGTTTTCCCAAGCGGAGTCCTATCTCGACGCTCTGCAATATCCGCCTGCCGTCGCGGCTCTCCCTAACTCCTGGACAGATCGACAGAGTAATGGTGTTACCAATGGCTTCGCTCCGTTTTGGAACAGCGAAGCCCCGAGCCTTCTGTGATAGGAGATGTAGCTCTAAGTTGGTGTCCTGCCTGTCTGCGAGACTGTTTTCGGTTGGTAAGAAGAAAGTATCGGGGTCAGCTTTTTGAGCCAGCTCTTCCAAGCTGCTACGAAGGGTCTCCATGTACACCGCTGGCAGGCTGCCTCGAGGAAAGAAGTGTAGGTACATGCCCTTCGCTCCACCGGAGCGGAACAGCATCTGTTCCAAAAAGAACTGCTCTCTGCAGACAGGACAAATATTACGCTTTGGTTCTCGTTTTACGCCACCCTCGAGTCGATTTGAGAACTGCTGAACAACGATTCCTTTTGGGACTTCTGCACTCATCCAACTTTCAGCCTGAGCCACAGACGCGGAGTAACAGCATTGTTTGTGGTTTTGAGCAACATAGGAGGAAAAATAGGCAGCGAGGTCAGAAGCGGGGCGCGGGGCAAAATCCACGTCGAGAATGTGTCCTAAATAGCTCGTCAGGAAATCCGGGGGGTCGGAGTTGCCTTTCCCCTGCTTCACGTTCAAATTCACATCCAGAAGACGCGAAAGAATATTTTCTACTTCTTGTTCAAGATTTGAGTAGGCTTTCTTCAGAGTCCCTGCGACAACAAAAGGTCGGTCGTATAATTTGTCGAAAGGCTCAAAGACAGCTCCATCTATCCCGAGCAAGATGTACAAGGAGGACCACGGATCATCTTCTCCATTAGTGAGAAGGACTGCCTGTTTTGAGAAGTGGGTTTTAATGAGGTTATATAGTGCTCGGAGCAGTTCCCCTGCACGCATCAGGTCTTCTGTTTGAGGATAGGATATCCTATGTTCGTTGCAATAGATCTCTATATTTATGGAGCTTTTGCGTTGAAGTCGTCCGGCACATTTCTGTCGCTCCCCTTCAATCTTACGAGGGTCGAACCGACGTCTGAACACTTGCTTGGTGATTTCGGTGACGATTTCAGGAGCGTCTAATCCGAGGCGAAAGAGACTTGGGTCTGTTTTTACCCCATCTTTGGTCAAGGAAACGATCTTGGATAAGTCCTGACTTCGTATCTTTCCTAGAGATCTCTGGACAGCCGCACTCACTTTTTGGTGAAAGACGGAACGGTCAGGAAGGGAGGCCCCAGAAGGAACGAGATACCACGTTCCTTCTGGGTACAGGAGAACGGCGGTCGCAGTGTATTCTTTTTCAAGCACTTCTCGGGCGCTGTTGTGGATTATGTTTGAGAGGACCCCACGATGTTCTCCAAGGCGGTAGCTGATTAGACGGTACTGCTTCACCCCAACCGAATTGATCTCCAAAAGAAATTTATCCTTGAATTTTCGCTCCTCGAAACGTTGAGAGAGATCGGAGATATCCACGGCACGCATGAGAAAGGTGAGGGCTTCGAGATGAGTCTTGCCGATTCGACTGCCTTCAATTTCTGCCAGCAGGCGTTCCCCTGCAACAGTCGTGTGGCCTCCATGACCCAGGATGAGTTGTTTCAGGTCTGCAAAGACCTCTTGCCACTCGGGCAGGAATTCTGCCACGCCTGAATCACGAATCACTTGTTCGAGGAAGGCTCGATCATCAACCAACTTGCGTAAACTCTTCCCTCCTGGCTCGTATAGTTTGTTCAGATCATGAATGCTAAAGGCAGCCATGAGGAGGCGGATGTCTTCGTCAGAATACTGGAAGAGAGAACCCAACGAATGGAGCAAAAGAGACCCTCGGATTAGGTGAGAGTAAAGATCATGCCCTTGTCGTATGCCCGTTTGAGCGGAGGCACGGTACTTTTGCAACTTGCCTTTCGCAACTGTTTTAAGGTAACGATCAACGATGGACTCTTGCTTATTACTAAGAATCAAGAGAATTTCGTCTGCCATGGTTGTCTCCTTGCGGTAAAAAGAGAGATTGGGTAGTAAAGATTATGAATTGTTGTTCAGTTCTTGAGATTCTTGGTCAAATTCTTGTTCCTGACGATCAATGAGGTCCCGCAGTGAAGAGGCCTTTTTGCTTTCTCTTTTCGGCTTTCGTCATCTCATCCCTCATGACCCCTTAAAAGATGTTACAGAGGTCACAACTTTCCTGAAAGAGAGTCAATAGGATAAAAAAATCTGGCTGGTGTCAATATAGTAGGGAAGGCCCGCTCAACAAAGTCTGTAAGACATTGAAATACAGAGGTTTTTTCTTTCCTAATTTCTCCGTAGGAGCTTGATTCTCAAGGCAGCTGTGAGCATGCGTCTCTTGTTATCCTGGCTCTTGGGTTGGTTGCGAATCGGCATACACTTCCGCCAACCGCTCCGCCGTCTGTCCTAATTCCTGCCGCAAACTCTCCGGCTCCAAAACTTCTGCCTCAGCTCCCCACTGCAACACCCACCAGCCGACTTCGCGGGGTTCGCTGACCTCGACCTCAAACAGCAGACTGCCGTCTTGCTCTTCGGTAAGTTCCTGTGAATGGTGCCAGCAGGCTTCACGGATGAACGGTGCAATACGTTTAGCAAAACGTACTCGGACCCGTTGAACCGTGTCCCCTACAAACACACTGAAGGCGTGTCGATGCCGCCGGGCAAAGTTATATGCAGGGCGGCGGGTGAAGTGTACCGGCAGCTGCTGGACCTCGGAAATGCGGTTGACCCGAAAGACCGAGTCCCTTCCGACTTTGGGACTGTAGGCATCAAGATACAGCGCTCGGCGTTTGAAGTAGACCTGGTACGGATTGATCGTATGGGTCTTGGCCGTCTCGTCGCTCGGACGGGTATAGACAATCGTCACCTGTCGGCAAGCCTGGACCGCTCGGGTGAGTTCCTCCAGAATATCTCGTCGGCAGCCAAAGCCCTCCCGAAGCACCACTTCGTTCAAGCATGTGTTGAGGATTTCCCGCTGCCCGCCCTGAGCGTTGACAATCATCTTTTTGATTGCTTCCAGAGCGTCATAGGTCAGAACGAAATCGCCCGCTGCCGAGAGCTGACGGACCGCCATGGTCAAGGCCAACATCTCGGTCATGGTCAGGTCGTAGACAGGGAGGTAGGGCTCTTTATGGATGACAAAGCGGTTTTGTTGCCGAGAGTAGGAGTAGATAAATCCTATTTTTTTGAGGGCTTCCTTGTCGCGGTAGTACTGGGCTTTTCCTATGCCGAGTGAATTCCACAGGTTCTCCGGCGATTGGTAAGGGTCGGTTTTGACCTTGGTTGCGTGCAGCAATAAACGGCTGGATTTGTTTGTATCCATCGCCTGACATGCTAGGCAGAGTGGGAAACTCAGTCAATTAGAAAAAAGGAATCCTGATAAGGAAAATTACGCTCAGTCTCAACCTGGAGAGACTGAGTCTCGAAAAAAAGAGACGGGGGCGAGGGCATGGAGCGAATTTTTCCGTCGGTCTCAAAGCGGTTGATGCTCTGCGGCTGGCGTCGACCGTAGCCAGAGCAGTCGCCTCTTTCTGTACTTGTGATTCTCGCTTCTTGAAACGAGCCGGGGAGATGGATACGAAACGTGCAAAAGTCATGTCCCCTTATAGAGCTCGTTGTGGAGTTGCATAACGAAGGTCGAGTTCAAGCTTCCGAGTGAAACTACTTGGAAAGCACTTGCTTTGCCCTCAAAAGAGATGGGGATTTTGGATACCGTGGCTCGTCCCCTCTCCCTCCAGGAGAGAGACGGAACAAAAGACGTGTGGGGCGGAGCTTGCCAAGCGGACAGACAGGAGAGAACTGGCAGGGCTACAACTAATCCTTAATCCCCAAGAACCGGTCAATCAACTGCTGCGCTAGGGCGGCTCCGGGTAGGGCGATGCCCACATCATGCCCCAGTTCTAAGGCTAGGCGTAGGTCTTTATGCATCAGCTGCACCAAGGCGTCCTGGCCGCTGGTATAGGTGTCTTTGAAGCTGCGTTGGGCCAGCCAGTTGTCGGCCACGCGGCTTTGCCCGGCACCGGCTTTGACAACTTCTTGGAAGACGTTCGGATCAAGACCGGCGGTTTCGGCCAGCTTTATGCCCTCAGAGGCGGATAACATGTTGACGTAGACAATCAAATTATGGGCCAGTTTGGCCACAGCACCCATGCCGAGATCGCCCAAATGAAAAATATTTGCTCCCGAGGTTTCAAACACGGGGCGACATTTTTCAAACGCGGCCTTATCGCCGCCGACCATATAGCAGAGGGTCTGGGCTTGGGCGCCGCGTTCGCCACCGCTGACCTCGGCATCGATCACGCTCACCCCGCGGGCCTGGGCCAATTCGGCGACCTTGCGGATCGTGCGGGGATGCACGGTGCTGTGAATCGCAATTACACTACCGGACTGGGCGCCGCTCAGCACGCCGCCCTCTTCGAGGGTCACGGCTTCGACCTGAGCGTCGTCTACCACAACGAGTTCAATAATCTCGCCGTGGGCGCCGATTTCATGGGCTGAACGCGCCCTTTTGGCCCCGGCCCTGGCTAGCTCGGACAAGGGTTCTTCGCGCAGATCGTAGACCATCAGGTCGAAACCGGCCTTGGCGACGTTGAGCGCCATGGGTTTGCCGATATTACCAAGACCAATAAAACCAACACGGGTGGTCATATGGGTGCTCCTCTAGGGGATATGAAAGGTGGTGACGTACTCGTTCTCAAATCCTTTGAGTTCTAAGCGCTGGTCCAAGGGGTGGAACCGTTCGGCCAGGGCCGGTGTTTCGTGTGTGAGTCGTGCAAGCGCGGCCTGGGTGGCAATAATCCCGCCAGGCGGGATGTGTTTGAGCAGCCGCGAAGCCAGATTAATACTCGGACCAATTAGGGCGACCGAGCGACGCATAGCAACGCCGATCACGCCAATGATAATGTCTCCCAGATTAAGGCTGATGCGGGCCTGGAGAGCTGCCTGGCCGTTCTCGGGCCGAGTCTCTGAGAGGGCTTTGCGGATGGCGAGGGCAGCCTGCACGGCCTCGGTCACCGATTCAAAATAGAGCAGCGCCCCGTCGCCCTCGTAGTCTTTGACGTCGCCGCAATACTCCAAGGCAATCTCGGTCACCATAGCCATAAAACCTTGGACTAAATCCAGAGCGTGTTCAGGTGGCTGATTGACAATCGTGGAGGTAGAATTGGCAATGTCAACAAAAACAACGGTGAGTTCTTTTCTGATCGGCGCGTTGCTCTGGGACAGATAACTCTGAGCCAAACCGGGTAGAAAAGTATGGGCATGACTTGGCGTCTGTACGGCAGACAGTGGCCCGGAAAGGGCGGCGCTGTGAGGGGGAGAGGTCTGATCCTGATTCAGTGAGACGGTCGGATAGCCGGCCTCTTGCCAGGCTGTGAGGCCGCCCGTCAGAGTAACAACCGACCGAAATCCTTCGGCTTGTAACCAGAGCGCCACCCGGGCGCTACTCGCCTCCTCGGGTCAGGTTCAATACAGCGCAATCAGCCCATCCCGGGGCAAGGTATGCGCCTGCTGTACGATTTCGGCTATGGGCAGCCAACGCGTATTCGGCAGCTGGACGGGCAAGAACAGGCGCGCATCTGTGGTCCGCACGTCAATCGGAACAACCGTCTCTCCGCCAGTCATACGGGCGTACAGCTCCTGGGGACTGATCTGCTGAACATCTGGTGTGTTGGTTTGTATTGCCATCGGACATTTCTCCCTGCCAGCCCAGTCTTATCTCTTCCTGGAGGTGTGGCAAGCACAGTTTACTGAGCAAACGTGTCAACCAGGGTTTGTAGGTCGCCCGGGGTAAGACGGCTGGTTGGCGGAGCAGCAACCACGGCCAAGCTCAGCCCCGCCTGAGTGAAAGCGTTGAGTTGGGCGTGACACTCCTCAGCCGTGCCAAAGATGTACAGGTCTTCCACCATCGTATCAGGGATGGCAGCTTGGGCTTGGGCTCGGTCTCCGGCTTTCCAGTAGGCGTGGACTTGGTCGAGGATCTCGCCATAGCCAAAGCGCCGAAACCCCTGAATATAGGTGTTGGCCTGACAATAACCGACTAAGATACGCCGCAGCTGTTCGAGTGCCCGCTCACGATCGTCGGTCACCATAGTATGGATGTAACAGCCGACGTCGATCTCTTCCACACTCCGCCCGGCGCGGTGGGCGCCCTTGGCGATTTCGGCCAGTGAGTGTGAGACTTGCCGGGCCGGCAGCCAGGCCAGTTGAACGCCGTCTGCAATCTCTCCAGCCAGTTGCAGCATCTTGGGATTCACCGCTGCCAGATAGATGGGTAGCTGGTGTGGAGCCGGGACGCTCAACTGAAACCCTTGGGGCCGATAAAATCGTCCCTCATAGCTGACGCGTTCTCCGGCCAGAAGCCGGCGCAGCAGGGCGACGTACTCACGCGTCCGGGCCAGCGGAAAGTCCCAGGCGAGACCGTGGAATGTATTGATGTTGCGGGTACTGACCCCTAGGCCGAGCCGGGCCCGACCTGGCGCAATCAGGTCGAGGGTGGCGGCCTGCATCGCGGTCAGGGTCGGTGGGCGCAGATAAAGGGAGACAATCCCCGTGCCGATATGGATGCGCTGACTACGGGCCAATAGCGCACCAACCATGGTACAGGTTTCGGTTCCCCAGGCTTCACCGACCCATACGCTGTCAAAATTGGCCGATTCTGCCCGCTGGACAATCTTGGTACAGGTGTCCATCGCCATACCGAGCGGGGGTAGTCCAAGTCCCATGCGCATCGTGTGTTTCCTTTCAGCGAGCTTAGCCGTCCAACTCCTCAGCCAGCTCACTCCAGTTTGCGTAGTGTTCTTCCAGTTCTCCCTTGAGCGTTTCATACTCAGCGGCGACTTCCTTGGCCCGCTGAGGCGTACTGTAGACGCTGCGGTCTGCCATCAGGGCCTCAATCTCTCGCTGCTGTTCCTCTAGCTCGGTGATCCGCCGTTCGGTTTCTGCCATACGGCGCTCCCGCTTGGAACGTTCGGCGCGGTCGGCTTTCCGGCGTGCATACAGCGTCTTGCCGCGCTTAGCGTGCTGAATGGCGCCGAGTATCTCCTGTGGCGGTTGCACGCTGCTCTCGCCAGTCTTGGTCCTCTGATCTTGGCCCTCTGACTTTGGCCATTTCTCCTGCCCGCCTGCCTCACGTTCTTTCCGTACCAGAAACTCTTCAAATGACCCTGGATACAGTATCAGGCGACCGTCCTGCATTTCTATCACCTTGGTCACCAAACCGTCCAAAAAGTCCCGGTCATGCGAGACCACCAAGAAAGTGCCGGTGAACTGCTTGAGGGCCTGTTTGAGTACGTCCTTGGTCCGCATGTCCAGGTGATTGGTGGGCTCATCCAGGATCAGAAAGTTTGAGGCTTGGAGCAGCATTTTGGCTAAGGTCAGGCGGCTTTTTTCGCCACCGCTCAGCACCGAAACCCGTTTTTCAATCGCGTCCCCAGAAAACAAAAACGCTCCGAGCAAGGTTCGCAGTTGGGGCACAATATCGAACGCCGCCTCGCTCATAATCTCTTGATACACCGTCCGCTCGGTGTTGAGCGTATCGGCCTGCTGCTGGGCATAGAAATCGAGCACCACCTGGTGACCCAGCACGCGCTGTCCGTGGCTCGGCGCTTCAACCCCGGCCAGCAGCCGACTCAGGGTGGACTTTCCGGTCCCGTTCATGCCGAACAGCGCGATCCGGTCGCCGCGCTCAATAATCAGATCCAGACCGTTGAAGACCTGGACCTGATCGTAGTGTTTAGCGACCTGTTTCAGCTCTAGCACGACCCGGCCGCTGCGGGGCGCGCGGGGGAAGCGAAAACGGACTCCGGTAGGAACGGTCTGCGGGGCGCTAAGACGTTCCATTTTCTCCAACTGCTTAATGCGGCTCTGAACCTGAGGGGCTTTGCGGGCGTTGTAGCGGAAGGTGTTAATAAAACGGGTGATGCGTTCGATCTCGGCCTGCTGCTCCTCATAGGCTTTGTGGTCGGCTTCCAGCCTCTGGGTAAATAGGCGCTCAAAGGCCGAGTAATTGCCCGTATAGTCGGTCAGGCTATGGCGGTGGATGGCGGCGATACGGGTGACGGTCCGGTCAAGAAACATCCGGTCGTGGGAGACGATGACGACGCTGCCCGCATAGGTTCGCAGATAGCCTTCGAGCCACAGCACGGAGTCGAGGTCCAGATGGTTGGTCGGCTCGTCCAAGAGGAGAATGTCTGGGCCTTGCAGGAGCAGTTTGGCCAGCGCTATACGCATCTGCCAGCCGCCGCTAAAGCGCTCGGTTGACCAGCTAAACTGTTCCTGGCGGAAGCCTAGACCGGAGAGAATCTTGGCTACCTCGGCATCGGTCCGAAAGCCGTCCAGTTCTTCAAAGCGGTGCTGGAGCTGGCCGTAGCGGGTCAACTCCTCTGCCGTCCGGGTGTGGCTCTTGCTCTCAAGCACGGCGCGCAGGCGGGCCAATTCGTGCTGAATGGCGCTCAGTTCGGATAGAGCGGACCGGACTTCCTCAAACAGACTGCGTCCAACAATCGGTCCCCCCTCCTGGGGCAGGTAGCCGAGGCTGGTCTCCCGGCCGCGCTGAATCTGTCCGCTGTCCGGTTCGAGCTGACCCATAATCAGCCGAAAGAGGGTTGTTTTACCAGCACCGTTAGGACCGACAAGGCCAATCCGGTCTCCCCTGCGGAGTTGCCAGTTGAGCTTACGAAAGAGTTCCTGCCCGCCAAATGCTAAAGAGAGATCGGTAATCTGCAACATAACGACTCGAACTCCGCCTAGAGCCCACCCGCGGGCAGTGTAGCGGAGCGAAAACGCACAGGCCAGCGTGCGATCCTAAGCTTCTTCCTCTTCGGGGGGGACGAGGAGGGGCTCGCCCAGGGCCCGAATAATCCAGCGGTGCACGTCGCCTACCAGATCAATGGCCGCTGGACCGCTGTACAGCCAATGACCGAGGTCTGGATACGTGTGTTGGTCTGCCCCGAACTCGCGGACCAGCGCCTGGCAAGCGGCCGGTGAACTCATACGATCGGCTCCGCCATGTACGACTAGGAGTGGACAGCCCGGACGATCTTGAGTGACTGTCTCGCGGCTCAGCGTCCGAGCGACACGGCCGGAATCAGGGATAAGCTGCTGGTGCAATTGGGCCTGAAGGCCGGGGCTAAAGCCGGGGAACAGAAACTCTCGGGCGATGCCGGGACGAGGGGGGGACAGAGGCCGGCCCCACAGCACAGCCGCAAGAGCGGGCAGCCGGACCAAGGGGAGGGGCGGTCGTGCTCCGGGCAGCCATGAACGGGGCAAGAGCGGGGAGCTGCACACCACGGCACGCGGGGTGATACGGGCGGCCGCCCGCAGGGCGAGGAGGGCACCGAGGTCGGCTCCCCAGACAACCGGGGGCGCCCACAGCTGTTGCGCGGCGGTCGTCACATCTTCAACATAGTCCTCCAGTCGCACGCGGCCGATACGCGGGGCCGCCCGACTGTCCCGGCGTCCGCGGAGATCAAGAGCCCAGCATTCCCAGCCACGTAGGGCTAGAGCCGTAGCAATGGGGTGCCACATCCAGCTGCCCGTCCACAGGCCGTGGATCAGTAACAGCGGAGCGGTAAATTTATTGCGTTCAGGAAAGCTGACATCCGCACCTAAGCTGGCCAGACGCTGTTTCATCGTAGTGTCAGGATTTTTTTGCAAAAATGGTCTTGTCTGGGTAGACGCCGCGTTTGCCCAGCTGCTCTTCAATACGTAACAGCTGATTATATTTTGCCGTGCGCTCCCCACGGCTCACACTGCCGGTCTTAATTTGTCCAGCATTCACAGCCACGGCCAGGTCTGCAATCGTGGTGTCTTCGGTTTCACCCGAACGGTGAGAGATGACCGCGGCATAGCCGTGTTTATGGGCCAGCCGGACCGCTTCCAGAGTTTCGGTCAGGGTGCCAATTTGGTTGACCTTGACCAGGATGGCGTTGGCCACTCCTTGGGTAATGCCACGGGCTAAGCGTTTCGGGTTGGTGACAAAGAGGTCATCGCCGACGAGCTGGAGTCTGCTGCCGAGGGCTTGGGTCAAGAGCTGCCAGCCCTGCCAATCGTCCTCAGCCAGCCCGTCTTCGATTGAGACCAGCGGATAGCGATCCGCCCATCTCTGATAGCGATCGACTAGTTGGCCGGCGGTGTACTGGGTGCCGCCCGATTTATGAAACACGTATCTGCCGTCCCGGTAGAGTTCTGTGGCGGCCACATCAAGCGCCAACCCGATCTGCCGCCCGGGCTGATAGCCGGCCTGGTCGATGGCGTCGAGTAGGATATCAAGCGCTTGCTCGTCGGAGCCCAAGTCTGGTGCCACTCCGCCCTCGTCGCCGACCGCAGTGGTCAAGCCCTTGGCCTCGAGGATTTTTTTAAGGGTGCTAAAGACCTCGGCCCCCATACGCAGCCCGTCCCCAAAAGACTTGGCCCCGAACGGAACAATCATGAACTCCTGAATATCAAGGGTGTTTGTGGCGTGCGCGCCGCCGTTCAGGACGTTGAGCAGCGGAATCGGCAGGGTACGTGCTCGGCGGCCGCCCAGCGAACGGTACAGCGGCACGCCGCTCGCTGCTGCGGCCGCTTTGGCTACGGCGAGGGAGGTCGCAATCAGGGCGTTGGCCCCCAGCTTTTTTTTATTCGACGTGCCGTCAAGTTCGCACAGCAAACGATCAAGACCGACCTGATCGCTGGCATCTCTTCCGGCTAAACCCTTGGCAATCACGGTGTTGATATGAGCGACCGCTTTTTGCACGCCTTTTCCGCCGTAGCGCTTTCTGCGGTGGTCACGCAGCTCCCAAGCCTCATGAGCGCCGGTTGAGGCGCCGGAGGGCGCGGCCGCGCGGCCGCGCAGGCCGTTGCTCAGGGTGACATCCACCTCGACGGTTGGGTTGCCCCGGCTGTCGAGGATTTCTCGACCCCGGACGGACTTGATCTTCATACTCGTGTCTCCTCTCTTGGCCCCCACACCTTGCTTCCGGACAGGGCGGTGCCTACAATACGCTCCGTGCGTCGTTTTCTTTCGTGGCGGACATTGTGGCTGCCAACGGTCCTGGGCTTATATGTCTTGCTCGGCATCTCCACGGTGTTTGGCGGGCGGGGGCTGCTGCATCTGGGGGGCTTAACCCAGGAGCGGAAAGCCCTTGAGGCCGATGTATTTGCGCGGTTGCGTGAAAATGAGGCGCTGCGGGACTGTATTGGACGGCTGGAAACCGACGATACGTTTCTGGAAAAAGTCGTCCGCGAAGAACTCGGTTTTGTTCGGCCGGGTGATCTGGTCTACCGCTTTGAAGCGCCGGCCAGTGATGCCGTGGCACCGTGGCAACGGGTGTGTCTGAGCCGCTTCCCGGCCAACGTTCCGCTGTCGTTTGGCGAGTAGTGGGTGCTGCTTGGCCATGCTCGTGCCGCTCCCCCGTGTGCCTTGGCCAGCTCGCTAGGCAAGCCCGCTGACGATCTGGCGAGCGGCAAGATGTGGGTCAGCCGCATCTTGGACCGGTTTCCCCACTCCTACATAGTCCGCGCCACGGCCGATCGCTTGTTGCAAGAGCAGCCCCCGTTTTTGGTCGCCCCAGTCCTGACGGCCGCTCGGCACAATCAAGCGGCGTCTAGGCCTCCATTTGTTAGGCGGGCAGGGGGTCTCTTGCGAAGACGTCTCCATTCCACTCAGACCCGCGGCCTGGGCCAGTTTGGCTGAGTGGACGGCCTGTTTTTGCGGACTAACAGGAACGCTGGTTTGGCCTAGGGCGCTGGCGTTCACACTGGGCGCAGCGGTGACGGCTAAGATCAGCGGGCGGCGCCAACCTTCCGTCCGACACCGCCCGTGGACCTCGGTCCGAGTTGTGTGCCTCATGTCTGGTCCGTCCGCGGCATGGACGTTGAACAGGGCAACCCTCAGACGGGCGGTGTCGCTCCTGGCGTTTGCCGCAGTGCGGGGAATGTTGTGGAAGGTGAGCTCCGCAGACACCTGTCCGTCCCGGTGGTGGACTCGGCGAGCCGCCTCCGGGCTGGGGTGTGGAAGGAGCGGTTTGCCACCCTTAAACATCCTGATCTCGTTGGGCGGCCGCCTGACTTTGGCCTCTGCCGGCGATACAACATCAAGCGGGAGAAGGGGGCGTCTTTTGACGGCCCCTAAGCGGGCCGGGAAAGGGAGAGAGCGGGCCATATTCTGTCCAGGTTCCGCTGTACGGTCCACAGTCCAACAACCCGGTCCGGAGTGTGGATGAAACCGAAGGATTAGGCGGCCGAGGATTTATTCGTGTTCCAAGGCGCCAAAAGCCACCGTGCTATGGGCAAAGGCGCCACCCGCGCGTAGGGCCATCGTGACAAAGATCGCTTCGGCAATTTCTTCCTGTGACGCACCGGCTTTTTCGGCCCGTTTGGTGTGTACGTCGATACAGTAGGGGCACTGGGTAACATGGGCGGTTGCCACGGCGATCAACTCTTTTGTTTTGACACTCAACGCGCCGTCCTCAAACACCTTGGTATCGAACTCAACAAAGGCTTTGAACAACTCAGGGCGGGCGTTCCGCAGTTTGCGCAGGCTGCCCATACCGTCTTTCGGATAGAAACTATCGCTCATGGAGGGTCCTCCTTGTATGTTTCTTGGGTACGGCTCAGAGCGTATATGAGAACAGAGAAAAGTCAAAGGTCCAAAGCCTCGGCAGGGTCTGCTCGTCTTGTGTTCCCGGCGGCTGAAACCTATAATTTGCCCCTGACACAATAGTGAACCGTCCCTCACCAGGAGAGCGCTGTGGATTTTGATTACACCCCCCAAGAAGAAGCCTTTCGTCAAGAGATACGGTCGTGGTTGGAGAGAAATCCGCCCGAGGGGTACGATCCGACCCGGTTTGAACTGATCGACCCGAATGAGCGCTTTGAGATCAAGCTGAAATGGCAGCGCAAGCTCCACGCCGCGGATTTGGTCGGCATTCATTGGCCCAAGGAATATGGCGGACGCGGTGCGACGATTATTGAGCAGACGATCTATCAGCAGGAGATGGCGCGGGCCGGCTCGCCCGGTTTTGCCAACCCGCTCGGCCTGTCTCTGGTCGGTCCGACCCTAATGCACTGGGGAACCGAAGAACAAAAACAGCGCTATATCCCCAAGATCATGAACGCGGATGAGGTCTGGTGTCAGGGCTATTCAGAGCCGGGCTCCGGCTCTGACCTGGCGTCTTTGCAAACCCGAGCGGTTGAGGTGGGCGATTATTTTGTGGTGAACGGTCAGAAGGTCTGGACGAGCTACGCCCATAAGGCAGACTACTGTATTCTGGTGACGCGGACAGACCCGGATGCCCCAAAACATAAGGGCTTGTCCTACCTACTAGTTGACATGAAGACGCCCGGGGTGACGGTTCGGCCGCTGACGCAGATGACTGGCGACGCCGAATTCAACGAGGTCTTTTTTGAAGAAGTGCGGGTCCCTAAGGCCAATATCGTTGGTGAAAAAAATCAGGGCTGGCAGGTGGCGGTCACCACGCTCATGTTTGAGCGGGCGAATTTTGGCATGGTCTACAATCTGGAGCCGATGCTTGAGCAGCTATCCGAGCTGGCGCAGCGCCTCCGTCTCAACGGCCGCCCGGCGGCCGAAGACCCGGCCGTGCGCCAAAAGATCGCGGCTTTCCACGTGGCCACCCAAGCCCTGAAGTACAACGGGTACCGGATGCTGACGCGCCAGCTCAAAGGTGAGCCGCCTGGGCCGGAAGGCTCAATTGCCAAACTGGCCGGGAGCGAGCTGTACATTCAGATCGCTCATTTTGCAACCGCGTTGCTCGGACCGTATGGGCAGATTGAGTTGAGCGATAGCCACGGACTCGACGGGGGCCATTGGTCGCGGTGTGCGCTGCGCTCACGGCTGTATACGATTGCCGGCGGCACCTCGGAGATTATGCGCAATATTGTCGGAGATCGGGTGTTGGGGCTGCCAAAGGGATAGCGAACGTTTCTGCCTCAGGAGGAGCTATGAATTTCGGTTTTAGCGAAGAGCAAGAGATGCTGCGCGACGCAACCCGCAGATTTCTCGATAACGAGTGTCCGACAAGCTTCGTCCGTAAAATGATGGAGGATGACAGCGCTCACGCCACGGAGATGTGGAAGAAGGTGGCGGAGCAGGGCTGGCCGGCTATTCTGATTGACGAAGCCCATGGTGGGGTTGGGGGTAGTTTTCTGGACATGGTGGTGATCCTGGAAGAGATGGGCCGTTCGCTCTTGCCTGGGCCGTTCTTTGCCACCGCTCTGTTGGGAACGCCGGCCATTATCGCCGGGGGGTCGCAGGAGCAGAAGAGCGCCATTCTGTCCGGTGTGGCAGCCGGTGAAACCACCCTGACCCTGGCTCTGGCCGAAAAGAGCGGGCGCTATGATGCGGGTGGCGTGTCCTTAGCGGCAACGCCTAAAGGAGAGAATTTTTCTCTGTCAGGAGAGAAATTTTTTGTCCCCGACGCGCATGTAGCGGATCAGATTGTTGTGGTTGCACGAACCGAACAGGGGAGTGTGGCCGAGGACGGCCTCAGTGTGTTTGTGGTCGATGCCAAGGCCCCCGGGGTGACGATTACCCAGCTCAAGACGGTTGATATGACCCGCCGTCAGTGCCATGTGGCGTTCCAGGATGTGGCTGTGTCTGGCGCCCAGGTCTTGGGAAGCGTGGGCAAGGGCTGGCCGATTGTCCAGCGTACGCTCGATCAAGCCATGGCCGGTTTATGTGCCGAAATGGTCGGCTCCGGCCAGCAGGCGCTCGATATGGCGGTAGCCTACGCCAAAGAGCGGGTTCAGTTCGGCAAGCCGATCGGCAGCTTTCAGGCCGTCAAGCATAAATGCGTGGATATGATGGTCCAGGTCGAGAACGCCCGTTCACTGACCTATTATGCGGCCTGGACGGTTGATGAGAACGCGCCTGAAGCCCGCCAGGCGGTTCCTATGGCCAAGGCGTACTGCAGTGACATGTGCAAAACTGTGACCAGCGAGGCCATTCAGGTTCACGGCGGCATCGGTTTTACCTGGGAGCACGATATGCACCTGTTTTATCGGCGTGGGCTGGCCTCTGAGGCGGCTTTTGGCAGCGCGCCGGTGCACCGTGAAGTGGTGGCCCAAGAGCTGAATCTGTAGAGGTCTGAATTGATTTGTCACAGTTGACCGCTTTCCTATGCGAACAGCCCTGATTATTCACGGTGGTGCTGGCGCCGCCGGGCCAGATTTGCGCGATGAGCGCGAACGGGGGCTGCGCTCGGCTTTTGAGATCGGCTGGAAAATCCTGCTGGAGGACGGCTGCGCGCTCGACGCGGTCATCAGCGCTGTTGCTGCGCTTGAAGACGATCCGGTCTTTAACGCCGGGCTTGGCTCTTGCCTGACCCACGACGGCACGGTTGAGCTCGACGCCTCGGTGATGGACGGGGCCTCCTGGCGGGTCGGCGCGGTTGGCGCGGTTGGCGCCATCCGCAATCCGATTCGCTTGGCGCGGGCGGTCATGGAAGACGGTCGCCACGCCTTCTTGGTCGGCCCAGGAGCTTACCACTTTGCCTGTGAGCGTGGTGTTCCAACGGTCTCGGCCCAGAGCTTAATTACCGCACGGCAGTACAAACTCTGGCGGACGGGTCGGGCAGCTGCCGAGCCGGGAACGGTCGGCGCGGTGGCCATGGACTCGGCCGGTAATCTGGCCGCCGCCACCTCAACCGGTGGCCTGGTACACAAACGCAGCGGCCGGGTCGGCGACTCGGCTATTATCGGAGCCGGTACCTATGCGGATAATAATCTTGGCGGCTGTTCCAGCACGGGGGACGGTGAGGCTATTCTGCGCTCAAGCCTGGCCCGTGCGGCGGTCGAGCTGCTCGGCGACGGCAAGGATCCGACTTGGGCGGCCCAGAGCGCCCTGCGGCTGCTCAAGCGGCGAACGAGCGCCGAAGCTGGACTGGTTATTATCGATACGATCGGACGTATCGGCTACGCGTATAATACGCCGGCCATGAGTGTGGCGCTGTCGGTTGACCGCCAGGTACAGATCCGGGTTGCCTAGGCCCGGCCCACACCGCCTCTGGCATTTTTGTGGAGAGTGTGACTATGATGCGCCCGATCCAACGCAGGTTTCTTGAGCACTATTTAAGAGGAGGAAAACCACATGGCCAAGGTTGACGGCAATTCTCTTGTCGTAAGATCTCTGAAAGACGAAGGGGTAGACACGGTCTTTTATCTGACCGGCGGCCCGATGGTTGACGTGGCGACAAAATGCATCGAGATCGGCTTTCGCTCGGTAGACGTGCGCCATGAACAGGCGGCGGCAATGGCCGCTCATGCCTATAGTCGGGTGATCGGGAAGCCGGGCGTCTGTTTTGCCGCCTCAGGACCGGGCGTGACTAACCTGATTACTGGGGTCGGAAACGCCTATTTGGACGCCGTTCCAGTTGTCGCCCTAGGGGGGGCGAGCGCAATTTCGCAAGACGGGATGGGAGCATTCCAAGAGATGGATCAGGTCGGCATGTTTAAGCCGATCACCAAGTGGGCCGAGCGGGTGAAAGACGTCCGACGTATTCCCGAACTGGTGAACAAGGCATTTCGTGTAGCGACGAGCGGACAGCCAGGGCCGGTATACCTCGACCTGCCGGGTGACGTGCTGTACCGCGAGGTTGAGGAAGAGGAAGCCCCGTTCATCAAGCGGCCGCATGAGATTCCCCGTATTGCGGCCGATCCGGATCAGGTTAGCCAAGCTATTAGCCTGCTCAAAGGCGCCCAGCGACCGCTAGTCCTAACCGGGACCGGGGTGTTCTGGTCGGATGCGATGGCTGAGCTGAAGGAATTTGTCGAAGCCAGCGGTATTCCGTTTTTTACCACCCCCCAAGGTCGGGGAGTGATTGAAGAAGACCACGCCCTGAGTTTCCTCGGTGCCCGTAACCGAGCCTGGAAGGAAGCCGATGTGGTGCTCGTGGTCGGCACGCGATTTAACTTCATCATTGGTTTCGGTCGGCCGCCGCGTTTTGCCGAAGATGTCAAATTTATCCAGATCGATATTGCCGACGAAGAGATCGGCCGCAACCGCCCGGTCGATCTTGGCATCGTGGGGGATGCCAAAACGGTCTTGCGCCAGCTTATCAACGCGGGGGCAGACAGTGTCCAAGTGTCGGCCGACTGGATTGAAGCACTCCGCAGCTATGACCAACGTTCGCAGGCAAGATCCGAGGAGGTCATGAATGCGGATTCCTCGCCGATGCACCCCCTGCGCCTGTGTAAAGAGGTCAGGGACTTCATGGACCGGGACGCCATTGTGGTCGTTGACGGGCACGAGATTTTGAATTTTGCTCGCCAGTCGGTGCCTACCAACGCGCCCGGTCATCGGGTCAACGCTGGTCCGAATGGCTGCATGGGGGTGGCCGCCGCCTTTGGGCTGGGAGCCAAGGTTGCAAAGCCGGGGACACAGGTTATCGTGCTCAGCGGTGACGGTTCGTTCGGCATGAACGGTATGGAGATCGACACCATGGTGCGTCACAACATCCCGGCCCTGATTGTGATCAGCAACAACGGTGGCTGGGCCGGTCAAGGGGTGATGAATGCCGGACGTGACCTAGGGTTTAGCCGCTACGACGAGATGGCCAAGGTGTTTGGCGCGCACGGGGAGTTTGTTGAAAAACCCGAGGATATTCGGCCTGCCCTAGAAAGGGCCGCTGCCTCTGGAAAACCGGCTGTAGTCAATGTCATCGTTGATCCAAAAGCCCGCTCGTCAACGCAGTCCTTTGCCGCCTATCGGGCGATTTAAGCACCTGGGGGGCCGGTCCAGTCGGCCTCTCGGCTCCCGCTCGCACGGGTTTACGGTCCGTGACAGGCGGGGGCTCACGTGTACCCCTCCCTTTGACAATGCTGATGAAGAGAAAATTTAAACGTTTTGACGACCCACTGCTCCCGTTCATGCGTGATGAACCAGAGGTTACCGCACCGCTGCCAGCCCGGACAGCGGTCTTTCCGACGGATCGTTCGATGGGAGAACTGTTCGTCCGTAAGGTTTTTGAGCCCGAGGTGTACTCCTTTTGGGAGAAGTTTGGTCGCGCCCAGGGGCAGATTGAGATCGCGGCTGGAAAGGAACTGCGTCTCAACGTCACCCCCCAGGCGTCCACCGATTTATCGCCCTTGGCCGCACTATCGGCCAACGCGCTGCAATACCTCCAGCTGTCCGGCACCCGCGTGGCAAATGCCGGGCTTGAACACATTAAGCACCTGATCGGACTGCGCGTGTTGTGGCTCTACGACACCCGCATCAGCGATACCGGTCTTCCCCTCCTTCAGGGCTTGAGCGGTCTACGGGTCCTGAATTTACGCAGCACCCTAGTCACCAAGGGCGGCATCAACCAGCTCCAAAAGTCCCTCACCGGTTGCGAGATACGCCAGCCGTGGAATTGAATGCCCTCCACCGCGGCGGGCGCTCCTAGCTGCCCGTGTAGCCGGGATTGGTCGGCCGTTCGAGCCAGTCACGGCGTTTGTCATACGGCAGGTCGATATAGGTTTGCATGGCCAGCAGTCCGTCGTCCGAGAGCATGGTCTCTAGAAAGTCGGCGCTTTCAATCTCCAAGCCGGCACTCAGATGCGTATCACTTCCAGTATACACAGCGTGTTTAGCCCGAGCGACGGCGAGCGGCGGGAAGCTGGCAATCTCCCGGCCAATCTCTTGCGCCCGCACCAGGGCATCATCGGCAAGCTCGTGCACCAGACCGAGCGCTAGGGCTTCTTCGGGACGGACTACCCGGGAGCGCAGCACAAACTCGATCGCCCGGCCGGGACCGATCAGACGGGACAGCCGCTGGGTCCCGCTGCCGCCCGGCAGAATACCAAGTTTCACTTCCGGCAGACCAAAGCGATAGTCGCCACGCTGGCCAATACGGATATCGCAGGCCAAGCTCAGCTCAAAGCCGCCTCCCATCGTGTCACCGTTCATGGCCACGATGACCGGCTTGGGCAGATTGCGCAGACGCAACAACATGGCGTGATAGCCGGCGGTTAGCGAGGTACCCAGCGCCCGCATCTTTTCCCGGTCACGGGCCAGATCGACGAGCTCTTCCACGCTATAGTGGGTAATGAACTTGCCCGGTAGGGCACCGCTCAAAACGACGGCTCGGTAGGACGGCTCGCGCCAGGCTTCAATGAGTCGGTTCAACTCTTGAGTCCCCTCAGCGCAGAAATAATTCATCGGCGGGTTGTTATAGCGAGCTAGCACAACGCCGTCCGTTGTTTCGGTCGTCCACATGCTCATAGTCTCCTCCTGTCGGTGTGTTGATTGTGGCTCATACGCCAGGAAGTGGGGTGGAGCAAGGGGTGGAGAAGCGACAGTTGAAGCGGGTCGGGCGGATACACGTCGGGTTTTGCTGTTGCCGGCACCCCTCCTCTCCGAAGCTCCTCTCGTAGCCAACCCAACCAACTCCAGCTACAATCGGTACGATGTCTACAAACAAGGAGGATTGCCATGCCACACCCCAAACCCGCCGTTGCCTTGGTCGCGGTTGCCGGACGACGCAAAGCAACCCTGGAAGTCGCTCAACAACTCGAACACGAAGACTTTAGCGGCATTTACTGCCAGAGCGTGGGCGATGGCCTAGGCTTATGCGAAGCCTTGGCCTTGGTTACCAACGAAATCCCGTTTGGGACTAGCATCGCCAACCTGTACACCCGCCATCCCTACGATTACGCGCAAACCGCGGCCTTTATTCACGAAATTTCGGGCGGCCGCTTCCGTTTCGGTATTGGGGTGAGTCACGGCCCGGTCCATAAACGCATGAATCTCCAGGTCGGAAAACCGCTGGCTGATGTGCGCCGGTTCATTCAAGACATGCGGGCCGGACTCCCGAAAAACGACAGCCTCCCGCCGATTATTCTGGCCACCCTGCGCAGGGCCATGGCTAAACTGTCGGCCGAGGTTTCGCAGGGCGCGGTGTGGGCCAACGCCGCACGGTCGCATATGGCGACCTCGCTCAGCTTTCTGCCGCCTGAAAAGATGCAGGATGACAACTTCTTTGTCGGGAATATGATCCCGACCGTGATTACGGACGATAAGGCCGCGGCTGCTAAAGTCCTACGACGCATCCTTAGCTCGTATGTAATCTTGCCCAACTATCAGCAGTACTGGATTGAGGCCGGCTTTGAGGAAGAGATGGGGGATATCCAGCAGGCGACCGCCAATAAACAGCTCGACAAGATTCCGGCGCTGATGTCGGACCGCTGGCTGCAACAGACGACGTTGTACGGCAGCGTCTCCGAAGTACGAGACGGGGTCGAGGCCTGGTATGAGACCGGTCTGAAGACGCCGATTCTTGTTCCCTCATCGGCAAACGGCAATCAAATGGTTGCCCTCCAAGAGACAATAGAGGCATTCCGCTAAAGATAAGGAGTTCGCCATGAAACACTATCGCGTTGTCTCGGCCGATTCTCACGCGATTGAGCCGCCCGACCTGTGGCAACACTATCTGCCCCAAGGGTATAAAGACCGTGGTCCACGGATTGTCTCGACCGACTCTGGCGATCGCTGGGTGTGTGAGGGCCTGCCGTCTCACGTGGCCAAGCGTCCTATGGGGGCGGTGGCCAGAAATCGGGACAAAGCCTATGCCGCAGCGGCTGAGGGCGATAAACGCTACGCCACGGATAACAACGACTGGCAGCCGGATGCCCGGGTCGAGTATATGCGTATGGACGGGGTCGATGCCGAGGTGCTGTATCCCAACTATACCATGCGGGCGTTTGGGATTCCGGACCAACAGCTCCAGCAGGCGGTGTGTCAGGCGTATAATGACTGGCTGAGCGATTTTTGTCGCTCCCACCCCCAGGATTTGTTCGGCGTTGCCGTTGTCCCGGCCTTCGACGTTGAGTGGGCGATTCAGGAGTGCCGCCGGGCCAAGGAAAAGGGGCTCGTCGGCGTGCTCCTCCCCCAGGATACACCGGACGGCTCACGCTATTCGACACCCCAGTGGGACCCGCTGTGGGCGATGCTGGCCGAGCTGAGTATGCCGCTGAGCTTGCACATTATTGCCTCCGGTCATGCCAATGTGAACTGGACACAGGATGAAACCGGCGAAGAGAGTGCAGCCGTTGGCTATGCCGTTCTGCCGGTCCGGATGGCACGGGCCTTTGCCACCTTTATCTTGGAAGGGGTGTTTGACCGTCATCCCGGTCTGCGCTTGATCTCAGCCGAGAACGAACTGTCGTGGGCGGCCAATTTTTTGCATCGCCTGGACTGGGGCTATCATCGGCGCACCATGGCCAAGGACCCGCTGGTCAGGTGCCGGCGTTTGCCTAGCGAGTACTGGCACGAGCACTGTTACTTGACCTTTATTGATGACGTCCCAGGGATTATGCTGCGTGAGTTTATCGGCGTTGGTCGTATTATGTGGTCGTCAGATTTTCCCCACCTGGACAGCAGTTGGCCAGAGTCGCGGCAGTTTCTCGGTCGACATTTTGCCAGCGTACCCGCCGAACACATGCAGTCTATTGTGGCTGAGAACTGCGTGCAGCTGTATCAGCTGGGCAGGTAGTCCGAGGGACAGCCACAGGGAGCTGCCTCTAGTGTTGCAAAAAGGCGATGATCCGTTGATTCACCTCCTGGGGCCGCTCTAAATGGAGAAAGTGTCCGGTACCGGGATAAATCTCTTTGTCTATCCCCTTGGCAAACAGGTGATCCATGGCGTTAAAAGCGTTTAGCCGACCGGGTCGGTCTTTTGTGCCGTGGAGGGCTAGGCTAGGAACCGGGGTCGGCTGAGTCAAACGGCCTTGTAAATCTTGGAGGGCCGGGTCGCGATTGTCCGGATTAAAGGTGTGGCGGTAATAGTCAAGCGCCGCGTTGACTACCCCGGGCTGTCGAAAGGTATTTTTGACGCTCTCCATGACGTCGTCGGGAATGTCGTATTCGGGTGAGGCGTCTTGCCACCAGCGTCTGATGAACTCATAGTCATTGGCGGCCACGGCCTGATCGGCAAACGGCATCTGGAAAAAATAAGCGTGCCAGCCGCCCTTGATCATGTCATAGTCTGTAGCAAGAGCGCCCAGCAGTGCCCCGGGATGGGCAACTGCAATGGTGACGATCTTCTGCACGGCGTCGGCTGCCAGGGCTGCGGCCCCATAGGTTGCCAGCGCGCCCCAGTCGTGGCCAACTACGCACGCCTGCTCAGCGCCAAGGGCGCTGATGAGCGCAGCCGCGTCTTGGGCTAAAAGGACCGACTGATAGTGCCCGTCTGGAGCGGCAGCGGTTGGGGCATAACCGCGCATAAACGGGGCCACGCCCCGAAATCCGGCCTCGGCCAGAGCCGGTAAGAGATAACGATAGGAATAGGCGTTGTCCGGAAAACCGTGCAGGCACAGGACCAGCGGACCTTGGCCCGCTTCAAGGTAGTGAAAACGGATACCGTTCGCTTGGACGCTGCCGGTGTTGAGTGTCGTCATATTTTTCCCTTCTAGGGGTGGAACCTAAGGTGTGACAAAGAAGCTTAGGCCGTACGGCGCTTCTCCGGGCAATACCAAAAAAGCCCAGCATTGCCAAACCCACCCTGGATACACTATACCGTCTTGTGGCTGGGCCGCTGAGAGCCGCCTGCTGGCCCGGCACCTTGTGGAGGAGCCATGGACGATCTTGATCAACAGATTGCAGAGCTGGAACGTCAGCTCTCCGAACTCAAGCAACGCCGGGCGGTTTACGGTTCAAGCCAAGCCGCCACCCCCGACCGTCCTCTTCCTTTGCGGGGCGTGCGGGTTGTGGATATCTCACGTTTTTTGGTCGGACCGTTTTGCACCCAGATGCTGGCGGATATGGGGGCTGAGGTTATCAAAATCGAACCCCTGCCCGGCGGAGATCTGATGCGGGCGGCGGGCAGTCAAGACTGGGGCGGGGAGAACCTGTTCTTTCTGGCACGCAACCGTAACAAGCAGAGCCTCGCGCTGGACATTAGACAGGACGCCGGCCGTGAGGTTTTATATCGGCTTATGAAGACGGCCGACGTGTTTGTCGAAAATTTTCGACCGGGTGCGGCGGAAAAGCTCGGGGTGGGCTACGAGCGGCTCAAAGGCTATAATCCACAGCTCATTTACTGCGCGATCTCGGGTTATGGCCAGGAGGGACCGGAGCGCGAGCGGCCCGGCCAGGATTTGCTCATTCAGGCTTTCTCCGGGCTGGTCAGTATCACTGGCTGGGACGGCGGCCCGCCAACCACGGTCGGCACGTTCGTGGCCGATATGGTCGGTGCTTTTCACTGTGCCTATGGCATTGCTATTGCACTGTTGGGCCGCGAGCGGCTGGGGCTCGGCCAAAAACTTGAGGTGTCACTATTGGATAGTCTGCTGGCGCTACAAACCATGGAAGCGACGAGCTACCTCAACACTGGGGTGCCGCCAAAAAAAGCCGGGGCCGGACACGGTATTGCCCCGGCCCCATATCGGATTTTTGAGGCCCAGGGCGGTACCTTCGCCCTGGTTGCGCCCTCGCAGGCCTGGTGGCGGCGGCTGTGCAAAGTTCCCGAATTGCAGGATATCTGTGCCGATCCGCGCTTTGCCTCGCGAGAATCCCGAGGGACGCATGCCGACGCGCTCAACACGCTGCTCGAAGAACGTTTTAAGGACAAATCCGCGGCCTACTGGTTAGCCCGTTTTGCCGAATACGACGTCTTAGCCGCACCGGTCTATACCTACGCGGAGGTGTTCAACGACCCCCAGGTCATCCACAATGAAATGGTTATCAGTCAGCAGCATCCCAAGGCCGGGTCGATTCGAACGCTGGGCATACCGGTCAAGTTGACCCGCACCCCGGGGCATACCGGGACGCCCGCGCCGCTCTTCGGCCAGCATACTGAGGCGGTGTTGACCGGCCTGGGCTATAGTCAGGCCGAGGTTGAGCGCTTACGTTTGGCAGGGGTGGTTGCCCAAGCAGAACAACGGACCAATAGAGCAGGCTAGGCTGGGTCTCTGGTGCCGAGAAATTTTTTGAGGAGGAACACGCTATGGAGCTTGGATTACAGGGCAGGGTCGCGCTTATCACCGGGGGTAGTGAGGGGATTGGCAAGGGCATTGCGGTGTGCTTGACGCGGGAAGGCGCCAAGGTGGCCATCTGCGCCCGACGCCCAGAGGTACTCGAACAGGCCGCAGCCGACGTACGGAGGCAAACCGGTGGCGGAGTGTTCGCCGTAGCGGCTGATGTCACTAAACGTGAGGACGTTGACAACTTCGTGGCCAAAGCAGCCGCGCATTTTGGACGAATCGATATTTTGGTCAATAACGCCGGCCGCTCGGCGGCCAAGAAGTTTGAAGACATCAGCGAGGAAGAGTGGAACGAAGATCTTGACCTGAAGTTCACCGCTGCGGTGCGCTGCGCCCGAGCCGTTCTGCCCCACATGCGCGCAGTCGGGGGCGGGCGGATCATCAACGTCACCCATCCGGGAGGCAAAGCCCCGGGAGCACGGTCTTTGCCCACCTCGGTCAGCCGGGCCGCGGGCATTGCGCTCACCAAAGCCCTGTCCCTGGACTACGCCGGGGAGAATATTCTGGTCAACACCGTCTGTCTGACCAATATCGTCAGTGCCCAGACCGAGCGCTATTGGCGGCGGATGGGAGCCAAGGGAACGCTTGAGGCATTCAAGGACAACATGTCCCAAAACGTGCCGCTCAAGCGTCTGGGCCAGCCCGAAGAGGTCGGCGCTCTGGTTGCCTTCCTGGTCTCAGATCAGGCCAGTTTCATCACCGGAACGGCGATTAATATCGACGGCGGAGTGTCCGCGGTCGTGTAGGGGACAAGGGGTCTGGCCGCTGGACCAAGACCGGAACTTTATCCGAGGACAGCGTCGGGTCTGTGCGCGGTAGGTCGGGTTAGCAGAGCGTAATCCGGGATGCTGTCTGACAGGAGAGAAAGGGGGCGCATGGATATTTGGGATTGGGAGAAGCAATTTCGTGAACGTATAGAAAAAATCGACGAATCTCAAAGACAAAAGGCAGGAGCTCTACTTCCTGTCGTTCCTGACCGCCAAGACTGGAACAAATTTTGCCGCTTGATGGACAGCTTTTTAGGGAGGGCTGTGGACGGAGACCTGCCATGCTGTCTAATCGTCCTTTATGCTGGCGTGGCATTTTACGATTCTTCAATATCCCTTTGCCCGCTGCCATTTTCTTAGACTCTCTCGCGGTCCTTCCCGCGGCCCTGAAGGAAAGGGAACCAGCGCGGCGTAACTGCCTGATAAGCCTCATAGTCCCCACCAAACCGCTTTCTTAGAGCCGGCTCTTCTCTGAGGATCACAAACAGATGAGCTAGCAGAGCAAAAGCTACGCTGAACACACCCAAGCCGGCAGACCGGAACCAAGCCGCGCCCCCGAGCCCGAGACAAAAGACCCCGAGTAGCATGGGATGCTGGATATAGGCGTAGGGGCCGGAGACAACCATCCGCTTTGGTTGGGCAAAGGACAGGAGCGTCGTATCTCCTCGGCGGGTGAGATAGGAGGCGGCGGAGAAGAACACCACGGCTCCGCCCACACACAACACCACTCCAACAACAGTGCAGGCAAGACCGATCGAACCCGCCATCCCTTTCTCACATAGACACAGAGCCCTGCTTACTCCCCCCGGAACTGCGGTTTGCGTTTCTCCAGCATGGCTTTGACGCCTTCTTTCGCATCCTGACTAGTCCGCGCTGCGGCCGCCATCTGCTGCAAATCTTGATAGTCAATTGTTTTGCGCAGTGAAATCGCGCGGTGGATAGTAGTTTTCATGCCGGACAGGGATAGCGGGGCGTTATCGGCAATCGTCCGGGCCAAGTCATACGTGGCCTGCTCAAGTGCGACGGCCGGGACTAGCTGATGCACCATGCCCATGTCATAGGCGCGTGCGGCCTCGACCGGTTGGCCGCTCAGCAAAATCTGTTTGGTAAAGGCCGGTCCAACAATCTCGACCAGTTTTTGGCACAGCGGAAACGGAATGACCAACCCCAGGCGGGCCAGCGGCATACCAAAGCGGGCCAGGTCTGACACGACCCGCAGGTCACAGTGGAGGGCCAGCTCACAGCCACCGGCTAGGGCGTCGCCCTGGACCATAGCAATAGTTGGGTGGCGCGAGCCCTCGATCATCTGCAGAATCTCGACCACGCCCATCTCAGCATCAGCGCCCTGCTGACGAGCGCTGAGTTCGCGCAGATCAAGACCGGCGCAAAACGCTCGCCCCTCGCCACGGATGACAATGACCCGGACGGCTGTGTTGGTTTCGAGTTCGGTGAAGTTCTTGACCAGGCCGTCGAGCAAGGCGCTATTCATGGCATTGCGTTTCTCGGGGCGGTTCATGGTGATGGTGGCAATGCCGTCTTGAATGGAACACAGGATTTCCTCAGCCATAGTCTGTCTCCTCTTTTTGTCCGGCCCACGCTACTCGTTAAACTTCCACGTATCGCCTGCGGTGCCGCAGATTTTCCAGCGCGGCACAACAATATCTGGCTCGCTGGTTTGCTCAAACTCGACCTCGACCGGCAGACCAATAGCCACGGCGTCCTCGTCGTCGAGCAGGACTCCGCCGACGCGAACTAGCGAGCCGTCGGCCTCGTGGCAGTCGTCGAGCTCAATCAAGCCCACGACATACGGCACGGCCTCGACAAAGGCGCCTAGAATGGGCTGAGTGACCACAATATAGCTGTGCAGTACGCCTTTGCCGGCCGTTGCAAACCAGTCCAGGTCCATGCAGTTACACTTGTTGCAGGCCGGAAAGGGCGGGAACCATTTGTGACCACAGTCTTTGCACTGGCGGACCAAATACTTGCCCTCTTTGGTGCCCATCCACCATTCGGCCGTGTCGAAATCTGGGACAATCGTAATTTTGCTGTAATCAATCGGACCTGGCATACTCCGCCCTCCTTTAGGCCGAAATCCCGCGCAGAATCGCTGAACTTGACATAGTTTCCGTTCCCCATCCCAGACACGCCGCGATCCGGGCGTCTTTCACCTGCCGACAGCCGGCCTCACGGTCGTAGCGGTGCTTCCCCTCGGCCCAGCCCAGACAGGCGTCATCGGCGCGGTGACGGAGCTGGCGGACATTCTCAATCACCATGCTTATCCCGTGGGTATAGCCCTCGGACAGATGGCCACCGGACAGGTTGGAGGGCAGCTCATGATCGATCTGTAAGCGCCCGCCTTTGACAAACTCGCCGGCTTCGCCCTTGCCGCAGAACCCGTAGGCTTCAAGCTGGATCAGAGTGGTAAAGGTGAAGGCGTCGTAGCACGAGATCAGGTTGACGTCTTTCTGGCTGATGCCGGCCATACCGAACAAACGCTGACGACCATAATTGCCGGCCACATAATGAATCTCCGGACGGGAATAGTTCCAAGCCGCGTTTGGCGCCATGGTGCGGCCGGTCCCCCCCATGATAAACACCGGCGGTTGGCGCAGATCGTAGGCCCGCTCACGCGAGGTAACAATCAGAGCAGCAGACACATCGGTCTCCAAACAGCAGTCCAGGAGGCGGAACGGTTTGACGATCCAGCGCGAGTTCTGGTGGTCCTCAATCGTGATGGGGTTGCGCATAATGGCCTTGGGGTTCAGGCTGGCGTGGCGTCGGTGAGCCACCGCAACCTCGGCCAAGGACTTTGTGGTTGTGCCGGTGTCGCGTAAATAGCGCATGGCCGACATGCCGAAACGCTGGGCCGGAGAGGTCCAGCCCCAGTGCATCATGAACTGATTGTCTTCGGCCGCCCGGGTTGGCGGAACCGGACCGCTCGGTGCTTGTCCGCCCATGCGACGGCCCGAGCGACCGTTCATCGAGCGGAAGATTACCATGGTTTTACAATAGCTCGCTTCGAGCAGGCCGATCGTATTCCCGATCAAGGCCTCGGTACTTGAGCCGCCGCCCAGGATATCGACCGAATAATTGAGGCGCATACCCAGCGAGGTTGCAATATGGTTCGAGGTAGTCGAATCGCCGGCCTGATAACTCGTCATACCGTCGATGTCGCCCGGTCCAAGGCCGGCGTCGGCCATAGCCTTTTTAATGGCCTCACAGGCCATAGACAGGGTGGTGCGGTTCGACGGTCGCATATGTGGCGTCTCGCCCACTCCAACAATGCAATATTTATCGGTCAGTGCTCCCATGGTGCCTCCTGTATGATAGCGCGTTCACGACGACGGTCTTTTGACGCGGTGATCAGTCCTTAATACGAACGTGGCATCCCCAACACGTGCTCGGCCACATAGTTGAGGATCATATTGTTCGAGATCGGGGCGATGCTGAATAGGCGGCACTCGCGGAATTTACGCTCCACGTCATACTCGGCGGCAAAACCGTAGCCACCGTGGGTGTCAAGGGCCGCGTTGGCCGCCGCCCAGGCGGCTTGGGCACAGAGCAGCTTGGCCATGTTGGCCTCGGGCCCGCACGGCTGGCCGGCGTCGAACAGTTCGGCGGCCCGAAAACGCATCAGATCGGCGGCCTCGGTCTGGGCGTAGGCCTGGGCGAGCGGAAACTGGATGCCCTGATTCTGGGCGATCGGTCGGCCAAAGATGACGCGCTCCTTGCCGTATTTGACGGCGCGGTCGATAAACCAGCGCGCGTCGCCAATCGACTCGGCCGCGACCAGAATGCGCTCGGCGTTCATACCATCCAGAATATAGTAGAAGCCCCGGTTTTCTTCGCCAATCAGGTTTTCTTGAGGAATTGTGAGATCGTGGAAGAACAGCTGGTTGGTTTCATGGTTGATCATAGCGTCAATTTTTCGAATCTCGACCGCATCGCCGGCCTGTTTCAGATCAACCAAGAACACGCTCAGCCCCAGCGTTTTTTTGGAGCACTCGGCTGCCGGCGTGGTCCGCGCCAGGAGCAGCATCATGTCGGAATGCTGGACGCGCGAGATAAAGATTTTTGCTCCGTTCACAATGTAGGAGTCCCCGTCCTTACGGGCGAAGGTTTCGAGTTGGGTGGTGTCTGAGCCAGCGTTGGGCTCGGTCACGCCAAACGCCTGGAGGCGGATCTCACCGCTGGCAATTTTGGGTAAATAGCGCTCTTTTTGTTCGTCGCTCCCGTGGCGGAGCAGGGCGCCCATAATATACATCTGGGCGTGGCAGGCGGCGGCGTTGCCGCCCGAACGGTTGACTTCTTCGAGGATCACGCTGGCTTCGCGAACCGTCAGGCCCGAGCCACCGTACTGCTCCGGAATCAGCGCAGCCAACCAACCGGCCTCGGTCAAATCCTGAACAAAGTGCTCGGGATACTCGTCCTCTTTATCGAGTTTGCGCCAGTACTCATCCGGATATTTGTGACACAGCTTACGAATCTCTTCGCGGATTTCAGGGCATTGTTCTGTGTGCGGCATACGGGGATCTCCTTATGAAATGGAGGCGACGGACGAGAAGGCGCCCCCTTTCCTCACGCCTTAAGCCCCCAGCCCTGTTACTCTCTGGTCAGGAGCAGGTCCGGGCTGACCATAGCTCCTCCGAACGCGGCGGCGTTAACCGTCGCCTTGGAGGCGATCACGGCTTTGGAGTTCTTGTCGACCAGGCTGTCGGCTAGTTCGCGTACCGTGGCCGCTAGGGCGTCCTTTTTGACAACTCGGTTGAGCAGCCCTAGGGGGACTAATTCCTCGGCCATATAACGGCGGCAGGTGATGATGATCTCTTTGGCCACTGTTGGGCCGACATGGGCGGTCAGCAGGGCGGTTGAATCCGGGCTCAGCGGAACCCCGAGGTCTACTTCGGGAAACCAAAATTGGGCAGCTTCCACCGCGATCCGAAAATCACAGCCCAGGGCCAGCGCCCAGCCGCCGCCGACCGCATAGCCGTTGATCGCGGCGATGGTGATCGGCTCGAGGTGCACGAGGGTGTCCAAAATCCGCCCGACTAGACGCCCCCGGCGCTGTCTATAGCTGGCGAAGAGACGCTCCCGTTCATGCCTGTCGGCGATCCCCTTGGTCTGAGTCAGGTCGGCTCCGGCAGAAAACGTATTGCCGGTACCGGTCAAGATCATGACCCGAACGTCCGGATCGTCGCGGACCTGGTGGAGCAGCCCTTCGAGTTCGTGCAGGATCTCCTCGTTTAGCGGGTTGCGTTTTTCGGGTCGGTTAAAGGTCAGTGTGGCAATCCGTCCATCTTTTTCCAGCACAAAATGATCTGGCATACTCTCCCTCCCTGCGGCGGCTGCCTAGTCTATCCGGACAGGCCGCAGGCTGGCAAGAGTTGTTCGGCTCTTGGCAGCTCGGCCGCAGAAAGGCTATGTAAACCTGATATTACACACCACAGCGGAGGGAGCTATGGATCTGGGACTTACAGGGAAAGTAGCGATGGTCAGCGGGGCTAGCCGTGGGATTGGCAGAGCAATTGCGCGGGGTCTGGCCGCGGAAGGCTGCCGAGTCAGCATATGTGCGCGGGGCCAGGAAGCGCTGGAGCAGACAGCTGAGGAAATTCGCAGCCAGGGGGGCGAGGCTCTGGCCGCGGCTCTTGATGTTTCGAAGGAAAGCGAAGCCAAGGGGTGGGTTGAGGCAACACGCCAGCAGTACAGCGCCGTCGATATCTTGGTCAACAATGTTGGCGGTTCACGTCCGGGTGGCAATCTGGACGCCTCAGGTGAAGATTGGCAGAAGGGCTTTGCCCTCAATTTCTTTTCAGCGCTCGATCTGTGTCGGCTGGTTGTGCCAGCTATGCGGGAGCAAAAGAGTGGCTGCGTGATCAACATTAGCTCGATCTATGGTCGTGAGTGGGGGGGGCCGATGACGTACAACGCGTCCAAAGCCGCTATGATTAGCCTGTCCAAGGAAATGGCCCGCGAGTTGGCACCGCATGGCGTTCGGGTCAACAGCGTGGCACCTGGCTCGATTTTGTTTCCCGGCGGGTCGTGGGAGCGACGTCGGCAGGAGAATCCGGAGGGTATTGCGGCGTTCATTAAGGCCGAGCTGCCGGCGGGCCGCTTTGGCACGGTTGAGGAGGTGGCCGATGTGGTGGTGTTCCTGGCTTCGGGTCGGGCAAATTGGGTATCCGGAGCCTGTATTACGGTTGATGGCTGTCAGTCGCGGTCGTTAATTTAATCTGGGAGGATTTGGCTGCTGCCGCTGAGGGTCCAATCAGTCGCGTTGTGAGGATGACCACCCTACTGAGACACAAGATCACCCAAAACGCTAGTCCATCGCGGGAGAGGAAAGTTGGAGAGAGGCATGAATGAGCGCTATGAAACTTTAGAATTACGACGTGATAAAGACGTACTGTGGCTGGTCTTGAACCGTCCGGCCGTGCTGAATGCGTTAAATAGCCTGCTGGTTAACGAGCTGCACGTCTGCCTGGATGAGCTGGCGGCCGACCACAGCGTGCGGGTGGTGATCTTGCGCGGTGCCGGACGGGCGTTTTGCGCCGGACTTGATCTGAAGGAGGCGGGCGACGCAGAGGGACGCGGGTCGGTTGCCGAGGGCCTGCGCGGACAGCGGCACATTGCCGAGCTGGCGATTAAAATCCACCGTGCTCCCCAGCCGTTTATTGCCGCCATCCATGGGGCGGCCGCGGGCGGGGGATTTGGTCTGGCCCTGGCCAGCGATATTCGGATTGCGGCTGAGTCGGCGCGGATGAATGCCGCCTTTATTCGGATTGGCCTATCGGCGTGTGACGTGGGGGTCAGCTATTTTCTGCCGCGTGTGGTCGGGACTTCGGTCGCCTCAGAACTCTTGCTGACCGGTGAGTTTATTGACGCCCCACGAGCTCTGGCGACTGGGTTGGTGTCACGGGTGGTGCCGGAGGATGAACTTGACCGGACGGCCGCCGATATGGCTGCCAAGATTGTGCGCAACTCTCCGCTCGGTGTCCGGCTGACCAAGGAGTGTCTCCGCTACTCGGTTGATGCGCCAACACTTGAGGCCGCGATTGCGATGGAAGATCGGAATCAAATTCTGACCACCCGGACCAATGACGTGCGGGAAGGGATTGCCGCGTTTCTGGAGCGGCGTGAGCCGCACTATGAAGATGTCTGATGAGCGGTCGGCAGAGATTTTGCTGCTTGACAACGTGGACGATATGGTCACGGTGCCGTATGAACGGGCGTTTCGCCTGGTGACGGATGCACCGTCCATCATCCGCTTGCGTCAGGATCCCGGTGCGCTGTTTAATACGGCAGACAGCTCGTCGCGTTTATCTCCGTATTCGACCTCATACCTCACGCCGCGGATTGCCGAAAACGTTCGGCTGGAAGGGCTTGGCCGGTCGACTGCGGGAGGGCGCATTACCGCCTTTATGACTGGCCAGGCGCGCCGGCTGTCGCTCGAGTATCAGGATGAGGACACGGTTGCGGTGCGGGGACAGTGGCGGGATGCGGAGAATGTTGTCCAGGGGGTTCGGTTGGGCTTTTTGCCCAGCACGGTTGTCGCTCAGCTGAGAGAGCTAGCGGCTGAGACGGTTCCGTTGGGGGTTGCCGCTACGATACGGACGCTGGTTTTGCCGGAACCAAGGCGAGAAGGGGAGGTGTGGTGCGATGTATGGACGCTTGAGGCGTAGCGGAGAAAGCAAGAGAAAAGTCAAAGGGCGCTAGGTGAAGATGGTGCGGCGATATGACTGAGGGGCAACTAGTCTGCGCCGTCGGTGCTGGATAGCAGCTGCACCTCGTCTCCAAGCTGAATCTCGCCTGGGGTCATGACAAAACATGTGACCCCACCCCGCCAGGCTGGCACTAGGGCCTGGCGCAACCCCAGGTGCTGCATGTCCATCCGCTCGCATGGATCGGTTTCGCCCGTAATAGCCAGTCTGACCGGACCGATCTGCAAAATCTGGCGGGTCGTTCGCTCAAGCTCAATGCCGCTGATAAGAAGGTTGGCCCGGCGGGCCGTCCACGATAGGTCGGTCTGCACCTCTTGACAGGCGGCCTGCCACGCCTCTTGGGACAGGACGGTGATCTGACGGGGGCCGTACCTGCCCCGATAGTCGCCCTGAAGGCCGTTCTGTTGGCTAATGGAGATCTTGTCTTGGGTTTCCATTGGCGCACGCGGCGCGCTGCGGACGGCGATACCAAGCAGACGTCCCATTCCTTTATCCTCCGTAATCGGGGGCCAAAATGTGTGGCAGCTCAGCCACACTGTCCAAAATGTAGTCCGGTGCGTAGTCCAGCATGACTTCACGGTTGCTGGTGCCGGTCAAGACACCGACGGTATGCAAACCGGCCGCTCTGCTGGCCTGCACATCGATTGGCGAGTCGCCAATATACACCGCCTCGTGCGGCTGGAGCGCCAAGCGTTCAAGACACTTGAGAATCGGTTCGGGATGCGGTTTTCTGTTTTCAACATCCTCACGACCGACAATGCCACTGAACAGATGGCGGACTCCCCAGTGATCCAGAAATGGCAGAGCGCGCCCCGAGGAGGTGGCAATGCCGAGCCGCAGCCCTTGGGTGTGCAGGTTCTTAAGCAGCTCCAGACTGCCTGGAATTGCCTCAGTCTTGTGGTGATAGTGATCCATCCAGGTATCCATGCGACTCTCAACAATGCGTTTGAGGGTGGCCGCCGGGTCAGGATAGTCGGGCGGAAAGAGTTTGGCGAGCGGATTGTCATCCCCAGCTCGCATGAGCCCATACACTCGGTCCCGTGACGGCAGGGGGACGCCGGCCATCTCGAGGACTTCGAGAGAGACCTGATAGAAGTATTCCACCGAGTCGGCCAGGGTGCCGTCCATATCAAAGATGACACCTTTCACCGTCAGAGTCTTGCGCCCGCTCATGATGAGAGCCGCTCCCAAGCTTGGCTCACGCGTTGCTTAAGGTCGGCTAGCGAGCCGTCATTATGGATAACGAGCTGGGCGTGTTTACGCCGTTCGGCGTTGGACAGCTGGCTGGCAATACGAGCCTCTGTCTCGCTGGCCGGCGAGCCGCGCTGAGCCGCGACGCGCTCAACCACGGCCTGTTTGTTGGTCTCGACCAGCCAGACCTCGTCGACCAGAGGAATCCAGTTGGCCTCAATCAAGATGGCTGCCTCAACCACAATGGGCCCAGAAAACCCCGCGGCCCGTTTATCCTGAATACGCCGAGCGATATCTTGGAACATGAGGGGATGGACGATGGCGTTTAAGCGCTGACGTGCCTCGGTGCCGCCAAACACAATCGCTCCGAGTTTTTTACGGTCGATGGTTTGATCCGCAGCCAAAATCTCTCGGCCAAACGCGGCCGTGACCTGCTTCCAAGCTTCTTTGCCCGGCAGGTAGATTTCGTGACCAACTTTATCGGCGTCGATGACAAACGCGCCAAGTTCTGCCAGCAGTTGGGATACGGTGCTCTTGCCCGAGCCTATCCCACCGGTCAATCCTATGGTTTTCATACGCCCCTCTCGTTGTCCGGAGGTCCTTGTGACGCCCCGTGTGTTGTTTCAGAGATCGGCGATTTCTGCAAGAGAGCCACCGCCCGGTTCTCTCCTGGTCACGATCGTGGTATCAGTTTGAGTCAGTCAGAGGAGGTGAAGACATGCCTTATGCACAGGCCAGGGGAGTCAGACTGTACTACGAAGACCGCGGACACGGACCGCCGCTGGTCTTGATTCCCGGCGCACTCGGAACCGGCCAGTCGGACTTTGGTCCGCAGCTCGAACACTTGCCTGAGATGGGAGTACGGACGATTACCTTTGACCCGCGTGGCTATGGTAAGTCACGGCCGCCCAAACGCGAGTTTTCGATTGACTTCTACCACCAGGATGCCGAAGATTGTGCGGCTCTGATGGTCCATCTGGGGTGTGAGTCGTACGCAGTTGGGGGCTGGAGCGACGGAGCCATCACTGGTCTGCTGCTGACCTTGGCCCATCCTCGACAGGTGGAAAAACTCGTCGTGTGGGGTGGCAACGCCTATGTCAGTCAGGAGGATATCGAGGGCTATGAAAAAACCCGCTCCCTGTCTTCCTGGTCGCCCCGGATGCTCGAAGCGATGGGCGCAGTGTACGGCGATGAGCTACAGGAGCTGTGGACGAACTGGTGTGACGTCATGCAGACCCTGTATAAAGCCGGGGGCGAGGTGTGTCTCCATCGTCTGGATGAGATTCGGTGTCCAACTTTTATTCTGCACGGCGACAAAGATCCGCTCGTCCCGCGCTTTCATGCCGCTGTCCTGCACCAGGGCATTGCCGGCTCGCGAGTGCATTTTTTTCCCGACGGCAAACATAATATTCACATTGCCTACGCCGAGGAAATGAATCGGATGATCGCCGATTTCTTGACGACCTAGCCGTTTGCAAAGGAGAACACACATGGCCGCTCAGGTAGAATTTTTTTATGACTATTCCAGCCCCTGGACGTATCTGGCTTTTACCAAGATTGCCGGCTTGTGTCAGAAGTACGGAGCCGACTTAAGCTGGCGCCCCATTTTGGTCGGCGGAATCTTTAACACGATCAATCCGTCGGTATACGAGTTCCGCGAGAAGGGCGTCGCGGCCAAGCAAAAATATATGGCCAAGGACATGCGGGACTGGGCACGTTATTATGGGCTCAAAATTAAAAATCCACCCAGCGTTTTTCCGGTCAACTCGGTTAAAGCCCTGCGCGGTGCCCTCGTGGCGCTGGAGCAGCCGGGCAGGTTCTTAGCCTATAGCTCCCGCGTGTTTGAGTCGTATTGGGGTGAAGACAAAGATATCAGCCAGGACGCGGTACTGCGCGCCATTGTTGAGGAAGTCGGACTTGACCCACAGGAGTATTTCGAAAAAATCGCTCAACAGGACTACAAGGACCGCATTCGGGCCAACACGGACGAGGTCATGCAGCGCGGTGGATATGGCACCCCGACCATGTTTGTCAACGGCTCCATGTTTTTTGGGAACGACCGCTTAGTCTTGGTCGAAGAAGAGCTGAAACGCAACAGCTAACGGGGCTTGTCACAAGGGCAAAGAGCATCCCTTTGCCCTGTATAGTCAGCCATCCCAGCCCCATTTTTCTTTATTGGCCTGGATTTCTTCGGGCGACGGATTCTCCGGTTTCTCGTGAACGGCGACCTCAAAGTCGTCAATTGGGTCAACCATCGCATAATTCAAAGGCGTGTCCTCTGCAAACACGTCGGGAACGGCTACTTCCTCAAAAATAGCTTGCCAGGGGCATTCCGGCTCACACGCCCCACAGTCAATACATTCGTCAGGGTGGATATACAGTTGGTTGGGAAACTGCTCATGGTCACTGCCAACATATTTATAGATGCAGTCGACTGGGCAGACAGCGACGCAGCCGGTGTCAAGGCAGTCCCGACACAGCCTGGTAATGATATAGGTCATGGTTCCTCCTTACCTGTGCACTCCGCTTTCTCTCGTTAGCCAAAGGGGGCCTTGCGCATGTGCTATCGTATCGCTGACAGCGGGTCAATTACGGCCTGAGCGTGAAAGCGTCGATAGGTGGTGACAAGAGACAAGGCTCGGGCGGCCCGTGGGTGGGTGGCAAAGGTGGGCAGGCCTCTGGCGTGAAACTTCTCCCGTACCGATAGCAGCTCCGCCTCACGGTTAAACGGTTGAAGGACGGTTAGAAACGGCTTGGCCGAGCGGTTGGCAAAGGCCGACAAGGTGTCGAGCAGGCTGTCGAGGATATGCGGTCGGGCCTGCCACTGACCGGCTACGAGCCCGGCACCGGTATCCATGACTACTGCATCAATATTGGGGTCGCGATCCAGAATCGACAACAGACGGCTAAGATTGTCGGTCGATTGTCCCATGCCGATCGTATATCCCGAGTCGAGCGGGTTACGGAAACTCCCGCCAATGACGGTGAAAAAGGACGCCAGTTCTTGATACGATTCTTCGCTGAGTTCTGGAACTCTCAGGCCCGCCTGTTCGAACGCATCAGTGATGACGACCGATGGACCGCCGGTCATGGCGATGAGTCCGACCCTATTCTTGGTTGTGGATTTGGCAAAGCAGAGGAGTTGGAGGACATCGAGTAGGGTGTCGAAGTCTTCGACCGGAATAGCCCCGGCCTGTTTCACTACCGCATCCCAAATTGCAACCGGGGTGGCCAGCGAGCCGGTATGCGACGAAGTCGCCCGTTGACCGGCCTGACTCTGGCCGCCTTTCCAGATGACAACCGGCTTGTGTTGGGTCACCTCACGCAACAGGGAGAAGAAGCGCCGTCCGTCACGCACGCCCTCCAGGTACATCCCGATGACCTGAGTTTGCTCGTCCGCGGCCAGATAGTTGAGATAGTCGCTGGCGTCGAGCACCGCTGCATTGCCGAAGCTGACCGCCTTGCTGATCGCAATCCCGTGCTGGGGAGCGGCTAGGCTGAAGGTAATGGTATGGGTGCCGCTTTGGCCGATAAAACCGACAGTACCGGCCTCTCCGGTCGGGAGTTCAGGGTAGTTGCGCAGCCCGATCCGGGGGTTGTAGATTCCCATACAGTTCGGACCGATCAGGGCTAGGTCGGAAGCCTGGGCGGCCTCAATCAGGCTCTTTTCCAGCTGTTTCCCCTCCTCATCACCAACTTCGGAGAAGCCCGAGGTAAACAGCATCACGCCGCCGACCTTGTGGGCCACACAATCGGCGATGATCTTGGGCGCGACCTGACGCGGAACGGCGGTCATCACATAATCGATCTCATGCGGAATGTCTGCCAGACTGGGGTAGTTGGGCACCCCCAGGGCCTCAATGCCGGGGAGCTCGCGTTCGTCGATTTGGACCGAATAGACTTTGCCCTGAAACCGGTTCTGGCTGCGCAGCCACATATAGTTCATAGCTTTCTTATCACCGATAACCGCCACCACCTTAGGATGAAACGCTCGCTCCAGGGACGCCTGGATACGTGCAGACAGCGGACGTGGAGGAGGGGGAAGAGGAGCAGACTGCAGCACGATCCGGGCATCGACCGTCAGACAGCCGTCCGGATAGGCAACACTCGGGTTCAGGTCGAGTTCTTTGATCTGGGAATAGTTGGCCGCCAAGTTGGAAACACTGAGCAGGAGCTGTTCCAGCGCCGCCAGATCCACCGCGGCCTGGCCGCGGTGACCGGTCAGCAGAGGCAGGCTGCGCAGCTCGCGGACCATACCGTGCGCATCGTAGGCCGTAAGCGGTGCCAGCCGGAAGGACACATCTTGAAGGACTTCGACCGTCACCCCTCCTAAACCGAACATGACCAAAGAACCAAACTGGGGATCTGTCGTCAGACCGATAATGACCTCAATGCCGGGCTTGGCCATCGGCTGGATAGACACGCCGTCGAGCTGGGCGTGTGGCTGGGCGGTCTGAGCAGCCTTGATGATATCGTCAAACGCCTGGCTAACGGCGTCGGCTGAGCCGAGGTTGAGCCTCACCCCACCAATATCACTCTTATGGACAATGTCCGGAGAACAGATCTTGAGAGCGACCGGCCAGCCGAGGTCCTCAGCTAAGCCAACAGCGTGGTCACGGGTTTGGGCCAGCTCGGTGCGAAGCACGTTGAGACCGGCGGCGCTCAGCAGGGCTTTGGACTCGACTTCGGTCAGAAGGTGTCGGTCTTGAGATTGGGCGCGGTGGATGATTGTCGTGGGGTCGGGCTGTGCCATGGGTGGAGTTCCTAGGACAAGGCAAAAAAATCGCAAAAACCTCTCACGTTTTCAGGTCTTGTACCTGCCGTCTGAGCGAGGCTAGCTCGTCATGCAGCTCCTGCAGCGGACCCGACAGATAGCTCTCGACCGCCTCTTTGACAAAATTCTCAATGTACTTGCCCTGCATATCGGTCTCGATATTGACCCGGTCGCCGGGCTTACGGTGTTTGAGGGTCGTGACCTGGTAGGTATGGGGAATGATCGCGCAGGTGAAGGACGTTGGCTGGCAGTTAAAAACCGTCAGACTGATGCCGTCCACGGCAACTGAACCCTTTTCGACCAGATAGCGGCTCAGCTCACGGGGAACCTCAAACGTGTACAGAAACGAATCCCCCTCGGCCTGAATTGAGGCAACCGAGCCTAGGCCGTCAACATGGCCAAAGACGAGATGGCCGGATAAACGGTCCTCTAGTCGCAGTGAGCGCTCAAGGTTGACGGCCGAGCCCGGCCTCAGGTCGCCCAGGTTGGTGCGCCGCAGCGATTCGGCCGAGACCTCAAAGCTCAGGCCCGAGTCGCCGACGACCGTCACCGTTAAGCAGGTCCCGTTTACACAAATACTTTCCCCAAGATCGACCTCGGCCACGGGCAATGCGCTCGACAGCGTGAGCCGCACCCCCTCGGCAATTTCGTCAATCTGGATAATCGTGCCGCTCGTTTCAATAATACCGCTAAACATAAGATGCCGTGCCAAGGGTTTGAAGGAACGAGTGAGGGCAAAGACACCTCTCCCTGTTCCGGTGGGTCTACAGTTTTACTCTTTGCCTTTTTATCCCGCCGCCTGGACACTCGGGCGGTCTTGCAGCCGTTTGAGCCATGACTCGACCCTGGGGTGAGGGAGCGCAACCTTGAGCATCGGAAACAGGAGTGACCAGGAAACATAGGGGATATCGGCCAAGCTGAAGCCCGAAGATAAGAGGTAGTCCTGGTTGCCTAGCTCTTGGTCGATTTTGTCAAGGCAGACGTTAAGATCGGTCGTCGCTTGATGCACAAGCGCGTCATCAGGGCTGGCGCCCTGCATCGGCTTGAAGATAATTTCTCCGGCCAAGGTCGCAATAGCGCTTTCGTACGGATTGTCGGCGTAGTGCATGAGGACACGCGCCCGGGCGCGTTGGCCGGGGTCTTGGGGCAGTAGGGCTGGATCTGGGTAGGTATCATTTAAGTATTCCATAATAATGGTCGACTCGTACACCGTTGTCCCGTTGTCCTGGAGCGCTGGCACCTTGCCGTAGGGGTTGATGGCCAGATATGCGGGTGTTTTTTGCTCGCCTTTGGTGATGTCAATGTTGACCTTTTCGTACTTCAGCCCCTTTTCTGCCAGCACGATGCGGACCTTGCGGACCCGCGGAGACATGGGGAAATCGTACAGCTTGATGGTGTTGGACATCGACACCTCCTTCTTTCCGTTGGAGTTTTTCGACGAGCTCGCGATCGCGCGTGGCAAAATACTCTTCCGCCTTACCTCTGTCGTGAAGTTGGGTGCCCAAACGGTCCTCGTCGTCCATCCGGGTGCTCCCTTTTTGATTGGGCGCGTCGGATGAGGGATTGACCTGTTTTCTTGATGCGGGTGTACAGCCGGTCGGCCCAGTGGAACTCCGAACTCAGCAGGCCTAGGCCTAAGATAACCACAACGATGCCGGGGCCCGGAATGCCCGGTAGACTAAGAAGGCCGCCGACCACGACGAGCGCAATCCCGCCGACCACCCGACACCCCCGCCACACTAGAGTACGCGCCCGACGGATCATAGTACCGACCCGTGCCGGAGTGAGCGGGAAACGGCGGGCGTGGGAAAGAGCAGGAGGGCAGGTGTAGAGGTCGGTTTAGAGGTCATCGGTGATCTTCCCGCTCCGGGCTTTTTCCACGGTTTCTTCAAACTGCGAACCTAGATCGACCCCCATCTCCTTGGCTCGTTTCTTTGCCCACAGACCGACGTTGCGAGAGTCACGGTAGAAGGATTCGTCCCGGGTAGCACTAGTATCAAGGTCTTGGAGGCGACTCGCCTCGCTCTGATGATAGGCAAAACGAGACAGGATGCGGCTGAGCCGAGGTTTGCCGCACCACTGACACATGGCCGTCCGTTCCTCAGTCTCTGCCTCGGCTAAACTGAGGAAGAGCAGACTCTGAGTTTTGTGACACGCTTGGCAGAGGTAGTCGTAAATCGGCATCGGTTTCTTCCTCTATCACACCTGACGCGGTGGTGCTATAAGAAGCTCGCTCAGTCCGGCACGCAAAAAACCTCCGCTAGTGTCTCTACCCACATGATTCCACTTGGGTCAACGATTCCTTTGCAGCGCACGCCGTGGGTGACCTACACTGTGATGGTGACCTGTATCGGCCTGTTCGGCTATGAATTGTACCGGCAGCACAGCGGTCTTGATCTGGATGCTTTTTTTGTCAGCTATGGCTGGGTTCCGGCCGAGTTCTCTGCAGCCATTGAGCAGCGCCAATTCCCGCGTCTCTTGCCGCTTCTCAGCAGCATTTTCTTACACGGCAGATGGACCCATTTAATGGGCAACTTGTTTTTTCTGTACATTTTTGGGCGGCATGTTGAGGAGCGCCTAGGCGCTGGCCGCTACGCCGCCTTCTTCTGCTTCGGCGGGGTGGTGGCCATGCTGGTGCAGACCTCTGTTGCACCTTTTTCTGTTGTCCCGATGATCGGGAGCAGCGGTGCTATTGCCGCGCTAGCCGGGGCCTACTGCGTTTTCTATCCGACCGAGCGCGTCCTGACGGTCATTCCGCCTCTCTTTCAGGTCGTCCGAGTTCCGACCCTTGGCTATTTGCTGGCCTGGCTGGTCTTGTTGCTCACCTCTGAGTTATACCTCGTCGCCCGCGACGAACAGCTAATGACATGGGGGGCACATGTGGGGGGATTTGTGGCTGGAGTCGTCTTTGGCCCGCTGTCTTTGGCCCTCAAGCGTCGGCGGCTGTACAAGAAACGGGCCCAGTCCTGGCGTCCGGCCTCTCCCTTTATCTTGGAGAACTCGCGGTCCGGCTGGCGTTAGCTGCTCCGCGGCAGTGTGGTATGCAGGTAGACAGACACGGCCGCGTAGTACAGCGGATAGGCCAGCGACACGCCCAGCAGCCATGGGTTCGGTCTTGGTAATTGCCAGATAAGCATGCCTAATAGCACCCCCCACACCACCCCGAGTCCGTTGGTCAGGCGGCGGAACTGTACAGTTCGGGAGGGGTAGACATAGCGCATGGGAACAAAGACAAGGGCGACGCACAGACACACCAAGCCGGCGCTCAGCCAGGCTGGGGTCTGGGCGGCGTACAGATAAAAGACCACGATATTCCAGTACGACGGAAAACCACTAAAGAAGAAATCGGCTGTTTTAGCCTGGGCCTGACAGAAGCCATAACCGCTGGCCATTAGTATGAGGGCGGCAAGAGGTAGGCTGGCTGAGGCCGGCATGAGGTGGAATTGGTACGCAAACATGACAGGCACGACGACAAAGGTAAAATAGTCGACGAGGTCGTCAAGTTTGGCCCCGTCGAACCACGGTATGAGCTGTTTGACCCTTACGGCTCGGGCCAGCATCCCGTCTGTGGCATCAACTAGCACCGCGAGGAGCATCCATCCAAACGCCTCCCGTGGCCGCCCGGCCACGATCGCCCGCAGGGCTAGGAAGCCAATCACAAAGCCTGAGGCCGTATAGACGTGGACTGCCCAGGCTGCGGCGTACTGCAAGGCTGAGAAAGCAAGCTGGCGACCCTCAGCCGAGTCGCTGGGGACTGAGGCTTGGTTCATACAGGACCTGGATCAGATTGCCGTCCGGGTCCTTGCAGTATAAGGACCGGCTCCCGTCGCGGTGGGTTCGTGGAGCGGTAACAACGGAGACTTGCCGGGCGGCCAGCACCTCGGCCGCCCGGTCAACATCGCCCGGCTGGGCCACCACAAAACCAAAATGGTCAAGTCGCTGCCCTGCCGCCTGACCGGCATGCGGCCCGGGCAAGGCCCGGTGCAGGGCTAGATTGTCGCAGCCGGACGACAGATAGGCATTCTCGGCGTCGGGCTGCCAGACGACCCGCATCCCGAACAGAGCGGTGTAAAAGGCGACCGAGGTCGCAACATCGGCAACGTTGAGTGCTACATGGCGCAGACCCCTGGTGGGAATGGCTGGTTCCGGCATTGATCTGCCCTCTCTGCTCATAGCCGCTCAGCGTTTTTTCAGCAGCAGATATAATTCGCCCTGCTCGGCCATGTAGCCGGCTTCGACCTGAGCGCCGCTGCCCCAGAAGATATCTGCCCGTCCGGGGCCGCTGATGGCTGCACCACTGTCCTGGAGCAGGACGAACCGGGAAAAGGGCTGCCAGGTCACTTCTTGGCGCGGACCGACTAGAGGTTTTCTGGTGTGGATAAACCCGAGCGCGCCGAGCGGATAGACACGTGGGTCAATAGCAATCGAACGTCCGGCTGTGAGCGGGCTGCCTAGGCTGCCGCGTGGCTCACCTCGGCTGGGTCGAAAAAAAACGTAGCGTCGATTCTGGAAAAAGATCTCGCTCTGCTCTTCCGGATGGGTATACAGGTAGCGCTTGATAGCCGGGGTAGAAGTGTTGCCAGGTTGGAGCTTGTTCTGTTGGCGCAGATGTTTGCCGATACTGGTGTAGGTGTGTCCGTTCGTGCCGGCATAGCCGACCCGCAGACGCGATCCGTCTGTCAGCGCAATCTGTCCAGAGCCTTGGATATGCAGGAAGAAGAGGGCGACCGGATCATCCAGCCAGGCAATCTCAGCCCGCCTGTTGGCCAGTGCACCTTGGCCATCAATTTCGGCCCGGGTGAAGTAGGGCACGAACTGGCCGTTGGCCCAGCGGCCGATCCGCGGGGCGCTTTGGCCCGAGGCCGGGGCGAGTTCGACTAGGTCATCGGGCAGGCGGTAGAGGGGGTAGCAGTAGCGTTGGGTGCGGACCAAACTGCCTCTGAGCAGCGGCTCGTGGTAGCCAGTAAACAGCACTCGGGAGCTCGCCCGATAGATATCAAAGTCGCGCAGGACCGCGGCGGACAGATCTTCTTCGGTTTCTAGCAGGGTGTGGAAGTGTTGCAGGCTGGTACGGATGTCGGCCAGGCTGATACGCTGAGAGCCAAAGACCATGGGGGCGGCCCCGGACCTGGGCCGCAGCACCGTGAGGCTGCGTCTCACCGCATACTTGAGAGAGGTCCGACTGAGGTCGTCGTACAGGGCCGGTGTGGTGTAGGCGGTGAGGCGGAAGAGGTTGGGTGGGGCTGCGTGGAGGGGGGGGAGGCAGACAAGAAGAGTCAAAAAGCAAATGATGAATGGTAAAAGTACACTCCCTCTCAGCCGACTCCACATCTCCATCTTCATCCTCCTCCACCTCGGCGTTTTGATTTTCCTAGGTCTCATAGCCTTTCCGCGCTGCCTGTACTGCGGCGCCAGGCTGGCACGGATGGCCGTGTTGGCGCAAAATCGCTTCCAGAGATTCCAACAGGAACAAGACGTTTTCCTCAGAGCTGGACTCTCCCATGAGCCCAATCCGCCACACCTTACCCGCAAAATCGCCTAGTCCGGCGCCGATCTCGATATTGTAGTCGCTCAGCAGGGCACTCCGCACCGCGGCCTCGTCGATCCCGTCGGGTACGCTGACGCTGTTAAGCATCCACAACCGGTGGCCTTCCTGGGCGACCGGTTCAATGCCTAGGGCGCTGAGTCCGGCGGCTAAGACCTCGTGGTTGCGCTTATGGCGGGCGTGCCGGGCTGGCAGTCCCTCTTCTTTGACCAGGCTCAGGGCTTCACACAGGGCATAGGTCATCGAGATTGGAGCGGTATGGTGGTAGACACGCTTGGCCTGCCCTTCGCTCCAGTAGTTGCCCAGCAGGCTGACGTCAAGATACCAGCTCTGGACCCGAGAGGTGCGTCGGCCAATGACATCTAGTGCGGCCTGACTAAAGGTCACCGGGGACAACCCCGGAGGACAACTTAAGCATTTCTGGGTGCCGCTATAGCAGGCGTCAATGCCCCAGTTGTCGACCTCAAGCGGACAGCCGCCGAGCGAAGTGACGGCGTCGACTACAAAGAGGGCGCCAGCCTGGTGAATGAGGGGGGCCATGTCTTCGAGTGGCTGCCAGGCGCCGGTTGAGGTTTCGGCGTGGACTAGGGCGACGAACTTGGGCCGTCGGCAGCGGTCCAGGGCCTCTTGGACCTGTTCACGGCTAAAGACGTGGCCCCACTCTGCGTGCATCTCAAACGGAGTTGCACCGCAGCGCTTGGCAACCTCAACCATACGCATACCAAAGATCCCATTCACCCCAATGATGACCTCATCGCCCGGTTCAATCAGGTTGACCAGACAGGTTTCCATGCCTGCACTCCCGGTGCCAGAGATGGGCAAAGTCATTCTGTTCTGGGTCTGAAAAACAAACCGCAGCAGGTCTTGGGTGTAATCCATCAGTTCGACGAACTTGGGATCAAGATGGCCGACTAAGGGGGTAGACATAGCCTGGAGGACGCGCGGATGGACATTACTAGGACCTGGGCCAAGCAGGACCCGTTGTGGGATGGATAGGTGACCAAGCCGTGCCATGATTCTCCTCTTATCGCTCAATGTGAACCTGTGTAGCCTAGCACGGACGGCTGATGAGGAAAAGCGCTGGGGGCCGGGCAAGGAGAGACACCGACGTGCTTTTTTGCTACAAGAGCGTCGCAAGAACAGGGCTGCGCCGCAGCCGCAAAGGAGGTCGAACGATGCCGCTTCTCAACGGAATTGAGCTGAGTGTACTGCCCACCATGGGAGTGGGATCGTACGCCTCGCCGGGCTGGCTGACTGCGATGCGTCGAGCACTGCGGGCCGGTACCGCCGGACCGGCAGATCTGGAAGAGGCTATTCTTGATGCAGTCAGAGTTGCAGTGTGTGACCAGGAGGACGCCGGGCTCGACATTCTGAGCGACGGGGAAATCCGCCGCCAGCGTTTCCTGTGGAATGTGGTCGAAAAGCTGTCCGGTCTGAGAGTGGTTCCCGCCCAACGCAAGCTGGGGGTGATGAGTTATGACAGCGCGCCGCGTTTTGAGACGGTTGAGCGGGTCAGTGCGCCTGAAGGATTTGGCCTAGTCCAAGAGTATATGGATGTCCGTCAGCTGACACAAAAGCCCCTCAAGGTCTGCTGCCCAGGACCGCTGACGATTGTCATGCCGATTACCCCCAAAGGCGGCTATGAGGGCGATTATATGCCGCTGCTGTACGATTTGGCCGGGCTAGTGAACCGCGAACTCAAACAGGTGGTGGCCGCGGGAGCGACGTTTATCCAGATTGATGAGCCCTCGGCCGTTGGTCGTACGCCGGTGCTGCCGATTGAAGAAACGGTCGCCCTGTTTAATAAGACGGTTGAGGGCCTAGAGGCCAAAATCGCGTTGCACATCTGCTTTGGCAATAATCAGGGCCGACCAGCCATGAAACGTACCTACCGCCCGCTCTTTCCCGGCATTCTTGAGGCCAAGGCGGAGCAGTTTGCCCTCGAGTTTTCCAATCGGGAAATGTCGGAGGTCGAACTCTGGAGCGAGTTTGGTGGGGAGCGGGAGCTGGCCGCCGGTGTGATTGACGTGAAGTCCATGTATCTGGAGACGCCGGAAGATGTGGCTGAGCGGATACGGATTATTTTGCAGCACGTTGATCCCGAAAAACTGTATCTGACCTGTGATTGCGGCTTTTCGGCCTCATCGCGGGGGCTGGCCCGAGCCAAGCTGCACGCTCTGGTTGCCGGGGCCGAGATTGTGCGAAGAGAGTTGCGGAACAGCTAAGGGCTGCGGATATCTCTGTTGTAGAAAATACCGGCGTTGCATGCGTATTTGGCTCGCGTCATTCGCGGCGTTAGATTCAGAGGAGGAGTGAGGATGCTGTCCTCACTTGACGCTAATCCGTATATGACGAAGCTCCCTTACCTCACTGACTTCGAGCTCTGACGATCTCGGCTCACATCGGCTCACAGATGAGCAGTGCTCTTCGTTGCCCTGAGACAGATCGAAAGGCGGCGAAGTCCATTCACTAATGGCGTTCTGTAGAACCCACCCTCCACGAGAGGGTGTCAAACTTCAGGCTGAGATTGCTCGGTGTCGAAACAGGATTGCGCGGGTGAGTCAGCCCGAGATCACGAGGAGGTGTCCCGAAGAGTCCCGCCTTTGAATACAAATAACCAAGGCGCCTCAGTCGCCCTGAGCGGCCTCCAGTGCCTCCCAGCGGGCAAAGGCGGCTTCGAGTTCTTGATCCACAGCCCTGAGTCTGGCCTTGAGTGGCCCGACCTGACTGCCGTCGTGCTGGTAGAGTTCCGGACTGGCCAACTGTTGGTGGATCTTGGTCTGTTCGGCTTCGAGCTGTTCGATTTTTTCGGGCAGCGTCTTGAGCTCTTGCCGCTCCTTATAGCTCAGCTTCTTCTTGGTCGCCCGTGGCGGACGACGTTTGTTCGGCTTGGGCGGAGCTGCGGGCGTTTGGACCGGGCGACGTTGGCGCAGCCAGTCGTCATAGCCACCGACATATTCATGCACCTGGCCGTTGCCCTCAAAGGTCACAACGCTGGTAACGACATTGTTGAGTAAGGCTCGGTCATGGCTAACGAGCAAGACCGTTCCGGGATATTCCAGCAGCAGCTCTTCTAACAGTTCCAAGGTGTCCGCATCGAGATCGTTGGTCGGCTCATCAAGGACTAGGACGTTCGACGGCTGGAGAAATAAACGCGCCAACAGCAGACGGTTACGCTCGCCGCCCGACAGTGCCTTGACCGGACTATGGGCGCGTTCGGGTGAAAACAGGAAGTCCTGCAAATAGCTCATGATATGGCGCTGCTTACCGTTCAGGGTGACGGTTTCGTGTCCGTCGCCGATCATGTCCCGCACAGTTTTATTCTCGTCCAACTCCATCCGCAGTTGGTCAAAATAGGCGATCCGCAGCCGGGTGCCGTGCTCAACTGTCCCGTGCTGGGGCGGCAGCAGACCGAGCAGGAGCTGGAGCAGGGTTGTTTTGCCCGAGCCGTTGGGACCGATGATGCCGACTTTATCACCCCGCATGATGGTAGTGGAGAAGTTTTGCACGAGTGGCTGATCGGCATAGCGATAACTGAGGTCTGTGGCTCGGATGACACGTTTGCCGGACTGTCCCGCGTCTTGAACCTGGAGACGAACGCTTCCCGGCTGTTGCCGTCGGGATTGGCGAGCTGCGCGAAGCGCCTGGAGGGCGCGGGCCCGGCCCTCGTTCCGAGTCCGCCTGGCAGTAATACCCTGACGAATCCAAATTTCTTCTTGGGCGATTTTTTTATCTAGGCGCGCCCACTCTCCTGCTTCGGCAGCAAGCGTTACCTGCTTGCGTCGCAAAAAGGCTTCATACGTACACGACCAGCTGGTGAGCTGACCGCGGTCGAGATCAACAATTCGGGTGGCGAGCTTGCGCAGCAGCATACGGTCGTGGGTGATGAACAGCAGGGACTTTTCCCGCTGGAGCAAAAACTCTTCGAGCCAGCCAATCGCGGCAATATCGAGGTGGTTGGTCGGCTCGTCGAGCAGCAGCAGGTCGGGGTCGCAGACCAGGGCTGCGGCCAGCAGGGTGCGCCGTTTGAGGCCGCCAGACAGACTGGCAAAAGACGCGCTCGGGTCGAGGTCGAGGTGCGACAGAATCTGCTCGACTTGGCGGTGGATGAGCCACCCGCCGTTGGTGTCCAAGCTGTGTTGGAGTTGATCGAGCCGGGCCAGCAGCTGGTGGTGGGATTCGCCTTGGCCGTGCGCCAACTCAGCGCTGACATGCTGGTAGGCGGTCAGAAGTTGGCCCAGCTGGCCCAGCCCGCCAGCGGCCAAATCAAACACTGTGCCGTCTAGACTCTGGGGCACTTCCTGGGGCAGGAAGCTGATTCGGATATCCTGTTGGCGAACAATCTGGCCGCTATCCGGAACAAGCTCACCCGCAATACACTTCATCAGGGTTGATTTGCCGGTCCCATTACGGCCTAGTAGGCACACCCGTTCGCCGCGTTCGAGGTGCAGACTGACGGAGTCTAACAGTGGCGAACCACCAAAGCTCATCCCAACCCGCTGCACGCTCAGCAGAGCCATCTGCTCCCCCCCACCCCTTCAGCGCTTTGGTAGTTTTTAGCAGGGTTAGACACTGGACCGGGAAAGAAACTCCTTAAAGACAGCCAAAAAGGGCTCGCGGGCGGCCGTCACAAAGCCGTGGCCGGCATTCTCGAAAAGGTGCAGCTCGGCGTTTGGAATCTCACGTGCCAGAATTTCGGAGTTGGCGGATGGAATCAGGACATCATCACGGCCGGTCGCAACCAAGGTCGGAGCGGTGATGTCTTTGAGCTGCCTGAACACGCGCAGGGTCATGGTTGCCTGAATATGGCGTTCATAGGCAAAGCGTGGCGTGACGTGGGTCAAGGACTGCTGCAGGTGCGCCTCAAGTTCGTCGCGATGCTCACGAATATAGTTCTCTGAATAGGCCAGTTTCCAGGCTGCCCGGCCAGCTTCTTCCGGCGTCTGTCCCGCCCGGCCTTTGAGCGCCTCCATCGATTCCGGCGGAGCCGGCACGGAGTGCTTTCCGCCTGGCGTGGTACAGCCAAGGGTCAGGCTGGCCAGGCGTTGGGGGTAATGAATGGCCAGCTCTTGGGCGATCATACCGCCCATTGAGATCCCAAACACATGGGTTTTGGGAATGTTCAATCCATCGAGGAGTCCGACCGCGTCGCTGGCAAACAGTGCGATTGAGTACTCTTCATCGGGTTTGTCGGACTGGCCGGTGCCTCGATTATCATAGGTGATGATTTGGTGGCTCTCGGCCATGGCTTCGACAAATGGCTGATCCCAATTCGCGGCCGGTGAGCCAAGACCCATGATGAGCAAGAGGGGCTGGCCTTGGCCTTGAATGTCGTAGTGTAGCTGAATCCCGTTGACGTGTGCGTATGGCATAAGCCCTCCTTCTATGACGCGGTCTTATAATCTTCAGTCAAAAAACGCCAGAGCCGTATTGCTGGGCCGACGGGAGAGGTATACATTTGCGGCTATGCAGACAGTGCCGGCGGATGCGGCCGACTTACGATCCGCAATCAAGCGGCTGTCACGCCCCCACAGCCTCAGCACCGTCTATCATCTGGCCGAGGTGTGGGGCGTGATTGCGGCTGCCATCTACACCAGCGCGGTGCTGGTCCCGCCCGCCTCAGGACTGCTGGGCCTTGGGGCGTACCTCGGCATGCTGGCAGTGATTGCCGCCCGTCAACACGCCCTCATGGTCCTGGGCCACGAGGCCATACACAAACGTTTGTCACCGAATGGGTGGGTCAACGATTGGCTCGGGCGTATCTTCGCCGCTTTTCCGGTATTCATCTCGCTGGCCAAGTGGCGTTTCATCCACCTCCACCATCACCAATGCACCCATACTGCGGATGATCCGGATCGGGCGATTTATGCTCGCTATCCCATTGCCGCCTCTGCCTTTTGGCGTCTGGTGATGCGTGACGGGTGCGGGGTGAACGTTCTCTCAACCCTAAAATATTTTATCGATATCCCCTTTGTGACGGCTGAGTTTAACCGGCGCTTTCTGGGGGAAGCGCGTGAACAACACTACCGGCAGCTCTCGGATATGCGGGCGTTCGGTGTGTTCTGGAGCTTTGTCCTGATCGGCGGCGGCTACTGGGGCGGAATGCGGTTTGTGGCGGCTTTCGTCCTGTATTGGCTGCTCCCCTACTGCACGCTCACCCAAATATTCTTTCGCGTCCGCGGGGCGATCGAACATGGCAATGTGCCTGATCCCGGCAATCCGTATCAGAACACACGGACGTATCTTATGCACCCAATAGCGGCGTTCTTCTTCTCCCCCAAGCGGGTGAACTACCACCTTGAGCACCATCTGTACCCTGGAGTGCCATTCTACCAGCTGCCCCGGCTGCATCGCCTATTACGCCGTGCGGTCTACCCACGAGAGCACGCCTACTATGAACGTTTCAGCCGGGGCTTGCGCAAATTGGTGCGTTGAGCTGATTGGCCGCTGCCTCCTCTCCCCGGCCGGGAGAGGGTTGACTGGAGAACAACTACAAATCGTATGCCCGGGCGGCATTATCGCCCAGAATATTTTGCTGATCGGCCGGATCCATACTCTTGATATTGTTCTTCAGGATCCGAAGCGCACCGGGAAAGCCGTCAAAGTGGGGAAAATCGGTTGACCAGAAAAATTTATCCGATCCCCAGCGTTGGCTCGCGGCCGGGATCATGCTTTCGTCCACATCGGCGCCCACCCACACCTGACGTCGGAAGTATTCACTAGGGGGTCGTTTGCAGGCGGTCATAAAGCCGCTGTGTTGCCACTTGCTGTCCATACGTTCGATGAAGTGCGGCACCCACCCCGCGCCAACTTCGAGGCACAGCAGTTTCAGCCTGGGGAAGCGTTCTAATACCCCGCCTTCAAAGAAGCTGACAAACGAGGCTTGAATATCAAAGCCTAAGGTAACGGACAGGAAATAAAACGGCGATCCCTTAAAGGTCATATGGTCATACCACTGGCTGCCGTGAAAGTTGGGCCGGGCGATGACGTGTAAGCCAACTGGAACACCCAAATCCTGGGCGGTCGCCCAAAAGGGATCGTAATAGGTGTCGCCGTAGGCTTTGCCATTGGTCGGCCAGGGCGTGAGCATGACCGATTTGAGACCGATCTTGGCAGCGTGCTTGAGTTCGATAGTCGCTCTATCAACGTCCATCAGCGAAATATGGGCGACTCCATACAGGCGGTCCGGGTAATGGTGACAGAAGTCGGCAATCCACTCGTTGTAGACATGGCAGTAGGCGTCGGCCAGTTCGGGGTCGTTGACTTCGCCCTCCCACAATAGACCTAGCGTTGGGTAGAGAACGGCCGCGTCAATGTCGTCGGTGTCCAGGAGTTTGACCCGCTCGTGTGGATCGTACGCCCCTGGTGGTGCGTGCATATAGCTGAACTCGTTTGAGAAGGCTACCTCGCCCGGCCGGCCAAAGGACGACGCAACCCCAAGTCCCTGGGTAAACTCTGAGATGCGTCCGTTGACAACAAGGCATTCCGTGCCCTCTTCATTGCGGGCAATCCCCAGCGTGCGATCCTTGAATTTAGCGGGAAGGTTTTTTTCCCACAGATCAGGCGGTTCAAGGATATGGCCGTCCGCGTCAACGATTCTGCCAAGCTGCATGCGATATCCCTCCTTATTCCTAGTGTGTGTATGGCGCGTATCTGCTCAGAGAGCAGAAATACCGGCGCCGAAGAGAGAATACCCTCGCCGGGAATCGAACCCAGACCCCAGGTTCCGGAGACCTGTGTGATATCCATTTCACCACGAGGGCATTAAAGGGAGGATTGTGCATAGCATGTGCAACAGCGGCAAGCAATGTTGTTGGCCCTGTAGCAGCAATTCTCCTTTTGACTGTTTGCTGTTTTATGTCGGGTTGCCTGCGGCTCCGTGATGTGGATTGGCGTCCATGGGGGGTGGGGGAGCTGGGTGTGTCGGGAGGGGGCCACGTGAGAGGTGGGGGAGGATTCGCAGTGGCGGGAACCGGGTGCGGCGGGGACCGATGTCCTGGCGCGCCGGCGGCCCGCCTGCGGGGCGAGCCGGGCGGACAGACGAGGGGGCGCGAGCCAAAGAACGCCGGGCCGGCCATGGCAGGCAGCCGGCGGGCGGCAAGCCGGCCCAGGGACGCGAGGGCGCGGGGCGCCTCAAGGACCTCGACAAGGGCGGGAAACGGCCCGGCGAAGGGGGCCGGCGACACGCCGGCCGGCCGTGGCCGAACAGGGGGGCGTGGGAGCGCGTCGGCGCTTTCGCCCCCGCCCGCTGGGGGACACGGAACGAAGGAGCCGGCAGGAAGCACACCGACAGCGCCGCCGGGGCGACGGCCGTCAGGGAGGACTGGCCGGTGAGGCCGCGGCCCGGGGCCGGGGCCACCCGGCGCAGCCCCCCCGCTGCCTTTGAGCCGACCCACGTGTGCTCCTAGGGCCCGTACCTAGAGGCCCTGCTCGTCCTCCGATGTCCAGCCCCCTTTAACTTCCCGGCCTGAACGCAATAGGCCTCTGCTCTGGAGGCACGTCGGGCCAAAATGAGAATTGTCGGCCCCGTAGAGTTCAAAAAGCATTCGCTTGCTTGGTTGACAGAAGCGGGTGAATCTCTGATGTAATAGTGTCCCCGCAGAGAATGTGTCGGAGGAGAAATGAGGACTCGCCACCGGCTTGGACAAATGCTGTTGAGAGGGGTGCTCCTGCGCTGTCCCCGGTGTGGAGATGGGCGGCTGTTTAGCGGCTTTTTCACCATGCACGATCGGTGTCTGCAGTGTCGCTACGTGTTTGAACAAGAACAGGGTTATTTCGTCGGGGCGATTTATATCAACTATGGGGCCACTACGGTGCTGGGCATGGCTGGTATTTTCGCCATTGAGGCGTACATCAGTATGACCCTCACTCAGCAATTGGTGATATGGGTGACGTTTGCTGGACTGTTTCCCTTGTGGTTCTTTCGCTATTCTCGCAGCCTGTGGCTCAGTCTGGCCTATATCTTGACGACCGGCAAATCGGCAGAATAGGAGAGGCGGGAATGCTTCCCGAGAATGTCTACGATTTGTCGTCGCAACAAGCGGCAGAAGTCGCCGCAATGCTACTCCACAGTTTGAGACGGGAAGTAGAGCATTTTCGGGAATATCGGAAAAAGAGAATCCCGGATGTCTGATACGGCTGCGCGTGTGGCTGCTGCATCCCGAAATGAGCAATCCCGCCGAGAAAATGAAGGGAGACAAATTTGCCTCCCTTGCCGTGCAAGCAGAGGGGTGTTTCGTGTCAGTGTTCGGCGGCGCTGACCGCCGGTGTTTCCGTCGGTGTGTGGATTCTTTCGTCTGAGGTCAGATCCGGCAACAGCATGAAAATCAGAAAGACGCAGAGAATCATGGGGGTAAGGGCGATGGCGCCCAACGTCGTCCGTTCAAACCTGAGATGCATGAAGTACAGGGCAACCAGAGTCGCCTTGGCTACCGCCAGGAGAACCAGGATGGTGCCGTTTATTGACCGGCTGAATACGCCGAGGACCGGGACTAAGACCTCAACGATCGTCAGAATGGTCAAGGCCCAAAAGATATTCATGTAGTTGGGTTCGTGGTGGGCGTTATCCATAGTGCGCTCTCCCTATAGCAAATACACAAATGTAAAGACCAAAATCCAGACCAGGTCTACAAAGTGCCAGTACAGGCCAACGATCTCGACATGGTTGGCATCTTCGCCGGTGTATCTACCCTTAAGACCGCTGAGCAGAATACACGTCAGATAGATCACGCCGCCAAACACGTGGCAGCCGTGAAAGCCGGTCAGGATGTAGAAGGTCGTCCCAAACAGTGCCGCTCCCCAAGGATTGCCACTCATGGTCATGCCTTCGTGGGTCAGGTGGGTCCACTCATAGGCCTGGAGCACGAGAAAGATGGTCCCGACAATGATGGTCAGCAGCATGAATTTTTTGAACCCGGCCAGATCATTATGCCGGGCTGCCGACAGCGCCTTGACCATGGTGACACTGCTGCAGATGAGGAGGAAGGTCATGCCCGCCGTGAGCTGAATCCCCAGCGTCTCAAGCGGGTCGGGCCAGTCTGGGCTGCTGGCGCGCAGGGCGCCGTACCCGGCGAGCAGCCCACCGAATGACATGGCATCACCGGCCAGAAAAACCCACATGCCAAGTTTGCCCCAGCTCTCTGGGGTTAATGGCGATTCGGCTGGTTCAACAGCCCCATGTGTCTCAATAACCGCTTCGCTCAAGGCCCATCCTCCTTCTTTTTGGTCAGGGTAGCATCGAAAGGCAACACTTCTGCCGGCGGATGTGGGGAGCGGTTGGCGTTCCGATAGGTGTAAAAAATCCATCCGCCGATCGAGGCAAAGAGAACAAACGGCATGCCCATCATCAGCATGACGCTCCAAAAAATTCCAACTGCTAGGGGGTCCTCAGAGCCGGACAAGGCTGTCTTACACATGGCGCAGCCCTGAGCCAGCGCCTGAGCCGGGAACAGCCCTGCCAGCCCCCAAACCAGGCCTAGGCTGAGTTGGCTACGGTAGATTAGAACGGCGGTCTTTGGTGACATCGCATACTCCGTAGTGTGATTAGTTCAAATAGACCAGGGGGAATAACAGGGCCCACAGAGCTCCAACGTAGTACCAATACATGCCGCACACCTCAACGGCGGTCGGCCGATGGGCAGAGAAAGCGCCCCGCTTGGCCAAGACTAGAACGACTAGTAACCAGATCACGGCGGCCAAAACGTGCAGGCCGTGGCAGCCGATCAGGGTGTAGAAGGTTGCGCCGTAGATGCCGGTTGAAATCGTGAGGCCGTCCCGAACTAGTTGGGTCCATTCATAGCCTTGGACGCCTAGAAAGAGTGTTCCCAACAACGCGGTCACGCCCAACCAGTTGCCTGAACTTTTCACCTGGTCGAGCCGTAGGGCGGCAATGGCCCGATGCATGGTGTAACAACTGACGAATAAAACCAGAGTATTCACCCAGGTCATACCGACTGGCAGGTATAAATGGCCGGACGGCCAGACCGAGCTGCCGGCCCGAAAGACTACATATGCGCCGATCAAACCCACAAAGAACATGGTTTCGGCGCTGATGAGCATTAACATGCCCAGCCGGGCATTACTGATTGGTGGGTCGGACACGCCTGGTGGCGGCCCGCCGCCAAAACTTGGAGCTGGACGCGCCTGGGGTCGTTCAGCTATCTGAGGTACGGCAGCAGTTGCGCTTGACATAGGACACTCCTCTTCCACACGAACTTAGACGAGGATAATAAAACAAACGGTAGCTGCAATATACAGCGCGATAAAAATGGCTAGGCCACGACCGATGATGCGGTTGACCGTGTGCTTCTCTTCTCGACTCGGCATTTTTGTCCCTCGGTCTCTAACGTGACTACAGTGAGACTTTATCAAAGACCATCATGGCTAACAGTACCGGGAGATAAATTAACGAAGCAAATAACAGCTGCCGAGCCGATTCCAGAGAGCGGACACGGGCCAGACGCACCCCGTACCACAAAAACATACTGCCTAGCCCAAACGCCACACAGAAATAGAGGGGTCCGGTCAAGCCGGTCAGGGTCGGTAACAGGCCGACGGCTAACAATGCCAAACAGTGACTGATCACCTGACGGCCGGTGCTTTTGCCATCAGGATTGATCACCGGGAGGAGTTGAAATCCGGCACGGGCGTAATCGTCCCGGTACAGCCAGGCTATGGCCAGCGAATGGGGCATTTGCCACAGAAACATGATGGCAAACAAGATCCAGGCTTCCAGATTGATTGAGCCACGGACGGCCGCCCAGCCGATAACTGGCGGTAGGGCACCGGGGACGGCGCCGATCAAGGTACACAGAGACGTGATTTTCTTGAGCGGGGTGTAGACTCCCAGATAGCTGGCCACGATAGCCGTAGTGACCGCAGCGCTGGCAAGGTTGACGGTCCACGCCAGATAGACGAGTCCCGCGGCGGTGACGAGTGCCCCAAACACAAACGCCTCAACGGGTTTCACACGCCCGTCCGGTAAAGGCCGCAGGTGGGTGCGCTGCATTTTTGCATCAGCCTTACGTTCAAGCAGCTGATTGAGGGCCAAGGTGCCGCCAGCAGCCAGGGCGGTCCCTAGCAGAGTGTGCAGCAGCAGCTGGTAGTCTGCAACGCCTGACGATGCCAGATAAAACCCGGCACAGGTCGTAATCAGGACAAGACTCACAATTCGAGGTTTGGTCAGCTCAAGAAAGGCTAAGCTCTGGTGCCACCAAGCCCGATCAAGACGGTCTGTACGAGCCATAGGTGGTACGGGGGTGCGGAGTATCATGCCGGAACCTGTTCCGAAGTGAATGGCGGACGAGCAGAAAGGGTGACACCGTTACGGTAGGACCGCAGCGTAATGCGGACGCTGGTGGCTAACAGGAGCGCGCCAACGACGACATGAGCGGTGGTCAGCAGGACGACATAGAGGCTGAGAAAAGATTCGTTGGATGTGTATTTGCCGAGATAGGAGAGGAGGCCCAGAACGAGTTGAAAGAGCAACAAACGCCGCAGCAACAGGGCAGATCGAGTGATAGGGATATACCCGGCGTAGGATTCAACGACCCAATCAACAAGCCAAAAAATGATCCCTGCCACAAGAACGGCGCCAAGGATATGGACTTCCGCCCCACTACCGGTGTGTCGTACGACCGCGCCCAAAATGATCTGGACATAAATTGCTGCTGTCGTGATGACACTCAGACGTTGGACAGATGTGGCGTCTGGGACCGTTTTTTGTGGCCACTGGTTTTGCCATTCCGCTGAGACCAGCAGGGTTAAGGCAGCGAGGAAGGCAAAAAACGCCTGGGCGAAACCACCGTGAATAAGAGCCAACAGGTTTTCTACCAACACGACCCGCAGACCTCCCAGCACCCCTTGAACGATCACGGCCAGCAATGCGATCAGACCTAGCCATCGCATCCACAGCCGCGATTCTGCGGTCCACAGCGTAATGGTGAGCAGGATGGTCAACAGGCCAACGGCCGAGCCGAGCAGTCGATGACTATGCTCATAGAAGATCCCACCAACCATCTGTGACCAGGGATAAAGAAACATATTGTAGCCAAAAGTGGTCGGCCAGTCCGGTACAGCCAGACCGACTCCTAGGCTGGTGACAAGCCCCCCAACAAACAGCAGGGGCAAGGTACAAACGGTGGTCAGCAGGGCAAAACGGTACGGCCAGGGTGAAAAAGGGGAAGACGGCCGTGCCGAGGAAGGGATGACGTGTGCCATACTCGTATCAGGCCACCCGGCTATTCATCAACAGCCGGGTCCAAATCTCGTGTCTTGATTCAGTGGGTTGCGGTGGCGGCCTCAGGGCCAAGCCGTCTATCCTGGGGGAGCCAATCTTCCTCGACCAGCGGTGAGCTATACTCGTAGGGGCCGCGATGGACGGTTGGGATGGTTTCAAAGTTGCCATGAGGTGGTGGCGACGGAGCGCTCCATTCCAGCGTGTTGGCCTCCCAGGGGTTGCGCTCGGCTTTTTTCCCAGCAAACAAGCTCCACACGAAGTTGAACAGGAAAATCAGCTGTGACACGCCGAGACAGAAGGCGCTCATTGTAATAAACACATTCCACCACTGCATGTCGACCAGAAACTCGTACTGCAGCGGGTTATAAATCCGCCGCATATGGCCCGCTACCCCCAGGAAGTGCATGGGAAAGAAGGCGCCGTTAAAAAAGAGGTAGGTCAGGGCAAAATGCAGCTTGCCCAGCGGTTCGTTCATCATCCGACCGAACAGCTTGGGGAACCAGTAGTACAGGGCGGCAAACATGCCAAAGATGATGCCTGCCACTACATAGTGGAAATGGGCGACGATAAAATAGGTGTCGTGAATAAAAATATCCACCGGTGTGACTGCCATGTAGATGCCGCTCAGTCCGCCAATAACGAAATTGGACACAAAGCCAAGGGCAAACAGCATCGGGCTCGTAAAACGGATAGTCCCCCCCCATAGGGTGCCGAGCCAGTTGAAGGTCTTAATGGCGGACGGAATGGCAATGACCATTGTCGTCAGCATAAACGCGGTTCCTAGCAGCGGGTTCATGCCGCTCAGGAACATGTGATGGCCCCACACAATCCAGGACAAGAAGGCCAGGGCGATCATGGAGAAGGCCATGGCGTGGTAACCAAAGATGGGCTTACGGGCAAACGTCGAGAGAATATCTGACGTGACGCCCATTGCCGGCAGCACTAAGATGTATACTTCCGGGTGGCCGAAGAACCAGAACAAGTGTTGCCACAACAGCGGCTCTCCTCCGCCTGACGGCAGGAAAAAGCTCGTTCCCATTGTACGGTCAAACAGCAACATACCCAGGGCCGCGGTTAAGACGGGCAGAGCCAATAGCAGGAGGATGGCGGTCACGAACAGAGACCAGATCACCAGGGGCATTCGAAACCAGGTCATGCCGGGGGCCCGCATATTGATGACCGTCGTAATATAGTTGATCGAGCCCATCAAAGACGAAAAACCTAGGATGATCAGGCTGATAACCCACAAGTTGACGCCCTGATCAACGCCGCTGAGGGTCGGATCGGCCGACAGGGAGGCATACATGGTCCAGCCGCCGGATGCGGCTCCACCTTCGACAAAGAAGCTCCACAGAATGATGACAATGGCGGGAACGGCAGTCCAGAACGACAGCATATTGAGGACTGGGAAAGCCATATCGGCCGCTCCAATCATCAACGGGATCAGGAAATTGCCAAATCCGCCGACCATAAACGGCATAACCACGAAGAAAATCATGATCGTGGCATGCATGGTGAACAGGGCGTTGTAGAAGCCCGGATCCATATACGCCCCGTACCAGCCGTGCTCCGGCTCGGCGTACATGAAGGGCTCGGAAATCCAGCTAGTGAACGGCACCGGGGTTTCCGGCCAGGCCAGCTCCCAGCGCATCATCATGGCCAACAGGCCACCAATGATGAGCATAAGGACGCTTGAGAACAAGAACTGGCGTCCAATCATCTTATGGTCGGTAGAAAAGATATAGGTGCGGATAAATCCTAGCTCGTGGTGGGCATCGTGAGCGTGGGTATCATGGGCTTCTACCGCTCCTGCATCGCTCATTGTTACTCTCCTATTGGTGTAGTCTCTGTGGCTAGTGGGAATCGACCGCCGCCTCTTGGGCTGTGGTCTGAGTTGGTCTGGTTATCGCCTGAGCCGTTTCCATCATGCCGGTGGCTGAATCTAAAGCTGTTGCTCCATTGGAGGCGGCCGGCGGCGGCCACTGCTCGTCTACCCAGGCCTGATATTCATCCGGGGCCAGGGCGTAGAGCCAACCCTTCATGCCTGAGTGGCCAAAGCCGCACAGTTCGGCGCACGGAATTTCATATCTGCCCGGTTTATTAGCCTGGAACCAGCCGATGATGTCTCGCCCCGGGACGGTGTCCTGTTTAAAGCGGAGGTTGGGAAGGAAAAAGCTATGAATAACGTCTCGGGAGGACAGGATCACGCGGATAGGCTTGCCGGCCGGGACCCGAATATCGTTGTCGACCTGCTTGTCGTCAGCGGTGTCAAACTCGCCGTCCGGGCCGGGATACAGGATCTCCCAGTTGAACTGCTTGCCGGTCACCTTCACCACAGTGTCTGTGTCAGGCGGCACGAGTTTAATCTCTTCCCACAGCGACCTGCTAGCCAGTCCGAGACCGATGAAGATCATGGCGGGAATGACTGTCCAGATGATTTCCAAGGTGGTGTTGCCGTGGGTGTAGGCGGCACGTCGGTCGCCTCGGTCTCGGTAGACGAACAGAAAGATGAGCATCAGGGCGGTCACGAGAATGAAAGCCGCGGCGGTCAGGTAATAAATGAAATAGAAGAGCGAATCGATGTCCGCTCCATACGGCGAGACGTCTTCGGGCAGCCATCCTAACATGAATCCTCTTTCCTTCTTTCCCTGTGCAGAATCGTCCCCATGTATACCGAAAAACTATTCCGCCGCAAGGGGAGGGGGGCAGAACTGACAAAACCGAACACGTCCCGCAAGCCTCTCGCTCCTTACATTACATTGACAAATCCTGGACGGCTCGTTAGTGTTGGAGAAGCTATGCAAAAGACGGGATGGGATCAGTTCGTCGAAATCATCACCAAGCCCGACAATATCCCTATTGTTGGCTTGATGTTTCTGGTGTTATACTTTACCTGGCTCGCCTTTCGGGAAGGCCGAAAAAACGATCAGTTGATCGAAGAGGGGCGGGCTGACGAAATTCTTGATGAGATGCAGAAATAGGGAGCGACCATATGCCGTTTGCTATTGTAGCGGAAAACTGCACGGGGTGTAGCGCCTGCGAGAAACGCTGTCCAACCAAAGCCATCAGCGGAGATCCTAAAAAAGCCTACTATATCGAACCCTCGCTGTGCATCGACTGTGGGGCTTGCGGTGTGATCTGTCCTGATGCCGCCATTTTGGACACCTTCGGGACGGTGACGTCCGTCTTGAAGCGGGTTGAGCGCCCCATCGCGGTTGTCCATCTCGATAACTGCAACGGCTGTGGGGTGTGTATCGATGTGTGTCCTTTTGACTGTATTGCCCCATCGGCCCATAACGGTCCCCAGTACCTTGGCCGTGTCGAGGTCGATGAGAAGACCTGTGTCGGCTGCCAGTTGTGCGAAGAGGTGTGTGGTTGGGAGGGGATTTTTATCATGACTGGAGCGGACAAGGATGCATTCCTCAGCACTATGGAGGAACAGCCACCAGAGGCCAGTGGAGCCTCGGCTTAAGCGCAGACGTGGAAAGGAAAAGCTGTGGCAGTTCCCAAACGAAGAACCTCTCGCACCAAACGCAACAAAAGACGGTCTCACCACGCCCTGTCGGCCCCGACCTTGCGAACAGATACGCAGACCAAGGAAGTCCATCTGTCGCATCGCGCCCACGTTGGCACTGACGGGGCGTATTATTATCGGGGCAGACGTTTGACCGAGCCGATCGAAGAAGAGGAATAGGGACGGCGGGGCCCGCATTCTTTAATGCGGGCTTTTTTGTGGCTAGATAATTTTGTTCAGGGGATATTCGATAATCCCTACCGCGCCGTTTTTGATCAGCTGCGGAATCAGCTCTCTGACCCGGCTCTCACTAATCACGCTTTCCACGGCAAACCACGGCGTCTTATACAGCGGGGAGACGGTTGGGGCGGTCAGACTCGGCAACATCTCGACGATGTGGTCGAGCTTCTCTTTGGGCACGTTCATCTTGAGCCCAACCTTGGCCTCGGCTTCTAGGGCACCGGTCAGCAACAGGGCAATCTGTTTGATGTGTTCCTTTTTGGCCGGATCTTGCCAGGCCTGGCGATTGGCAATGAGCTGAGGGTTGGAGGTGAACAGCTCATGGATAATCTTGAGGCCGTGGGCGCGGATGGTTGAGCCGGATTCGGTGACCTCAATAATCGCATCCACCAGCTCTTCGGCCGCCTTGGCCTCGGTCGCTCCCCATGAAAATTCGACCGCGACCTCAATCTGTCGTTCGGCAAAGTAGCGCTTGGTGTAGCTGACCAACTCGGTTGCGATCCGTTTGCCGTGCAAGTCTTGCGGAGTTGTGATTGGCGAATCGTGCGGAACCGCAATGACCCAGCGGGTTGGCTGAAAGCTGGCTTTGGAGTAGACTAGGTCTTTTACTACTTCGACGTCCGCATTCTGCTCCATGATCCAGTCTTTGCCGGTCAGGCCGACATCTAGCGCGCCCGATTCCACATATTGGGCCATTTCTTGGGCCCGGACGAGCATGCAGCGAATCGTCGGATCATCAATGCTCGGAAAATAGCTCCGAGAACTTGTTGTGATTTTCCAACCGGCTTTACGGAAGAGGTCGATGGTGGTGGATTCCAGACTGCCCTTCGGAATACCCAGTTTTAATGTTTGCATGAATGCCTTTGCATTGCCGGTGCGGATTTTTGTTGAGGCCGGCAGTATTCCTAACATACGGGGCGGATAGTGACAAGCAAAGTGCTGGCAGATGGTGGTTTGACGTCGCCTCTGCTATGTCGGGGCAGGAGGGCTGATACGACCCGCAGGGCGGGGGAGAAAGGATAGGTCGGATGAAACTCGGGGAGATCGCCGAGCGGTTGGGAGCCGAACTGCAGGGCAGCGGTGCGCTTGAGATTATCGGCGTCAAGGGAATAGAAGAGGCCGAGCCGGGGGATTTGACCTTTTTGACCAATAAAAAATATGCGGCTAAACTGCCGCTGACCAAGGCGGCTGCCGTCCTCGTGGCCAAGGATATGCCGCTTGAGCGGTTTGAAGGCAGGCTTGCCCTTGTCCGGGTGGCCAATCCGGCGCTGGCCCTCTCCCAGATATTGGGCTGGTTTTACCCGCCCTACGTTCCTCCCCCAGGAATTCATCCAACGGCCGTGATTGCGCCTTCGGCTCAGATCGGCGGCGGCGCTTCGATCGGGCCCTACGTCGTGATTGGAGACGAAGTGGTGATTGGCCAGGACGCACGTATCGCGGCCCATGTCGTCATTTATCCCCAGGTAAGGATTGGAGACCGGTTTATCGCCCACGCCGGGGCGGTGGTGCGCGAAGGCACCCATATTGGTCATCAGGTCGTCCTACAAAGTGGGGCAGTCATCGGTGGAGACGGCTTTGGTTACGTCCCGCTTCCTGATGGGACGGTTGTGCCGAATCCACAGACCGGCCATGTTGTTCTTGAGGATGAGGTTGAAATCGGTACAAACACCACGGTTGATCGGGCCACCCTGGGAGCGACGCGTATCGGTCGTGGGACTAAAATCGATAATCTGGTGATGGTCGCCCACGGCTGTGAGCTTGGCCAAGGCGTGCTGTTGGCCGCCCAAGTTGGGCTGGCTGGGAGCACGAAAGTCGGGGCGGGAGTGCAGATGGGGGGGCAGGTCGGTGTTGCCGGTCACTTAACAGTCGGGGAGAAGACGCGGGTGGCGGCCAAGAGCGGAATTCCCAACGATGTCCCGCCCGACACCGTCATCGGTGGCTATCCAGCCGTCGACATCTTGTCCTGGCGTCGTTATTCGGCCGTCCTCCCCAAGTTGCCCGAATTGGTACGCCGGGTCCGACGTCTAGAGCAAGCGATTGGGCGACTCTTAGGCAAACAGGAGAGCTGAGAGTCTGTCAGCTTCCCAGAGCCCTTGTGTCCCGCTCTAGCGTCCAAACACTCCCTTCAACCCTTGTCTTAAGCCTTCTCTCAACACATCCTGGGGCGTGACCGGGCCAGCCGATGAGTCCTCCTGGCTGTCGTCTTCCGTCTCTTTGTCCCGCGGCGTTGATGAGGGCAGGAACTTGTCCAAGATTGTTTCCTGCAAGACTTCAAGGCCGGTAGTGACAACGCCGTGTTGAACCTGCCGCGCCACCGCTGCAACATCGGGGACGGGTCTGACGTCGGGCAGGCTGCCGCTTAGCGCAAAGGGGAGCGCGATTTGTCCCTGAGGATTGCGGAGCAGGCCGGCTAGTTTCACTCTGTCTTGTATATCCTGTGACAGGTTTGTCGCCAGAATCAGCTGGCCATGAAAATCAATGTTCCGATCATAGTCCAGCCAGCCCTTGCCCTGGGTCGTATAACTCGCTGCGTCCAGACGCACGTCATCAAGCAGAATTTTTCCCTGGCGGAGGTGGAACTGGCTGACAAGTCGGGAAAACTCGGTCCCGTGGCGGCTGAACAGGGCCGGATATTTGGCTTGTACTCTTGGAGAGATGAGATTTGTGAGGCCGGGAAGTCCACTGACCCTCCTCAGTACTTCGTCGGCAATGTTGACATCGGTCAGCGCGCCGTCCGTGACCTCCAACTCGCCCTGACCGTGCAAACTGGGTTGTATCGCCTGCCAGTCCTGGCCCTGGCCGGTGAGATCCACAGTGAGACCGGCCGTGCCGTGCGCCGCGTCAAGCGCTCCTGGCAGGGAGGCTTTAAACAGCTCAACTAGCTCAATATGCGAGATGTGTGAAGCGAGCTGGAACTGGGGCGGGACCGCGCCCGTATCGTAGTGTCCAGAGGCAGTGACTGAGCCGCCGAGTGTGTGAAGGCTGAGATGATCAAGCTTGGCCACTTGGTTGTGCAACGACAGCTCGGTTTGCAGGTCAGTATAGGGAGCATCCGCCAGCCTGCCTTGGGCGGATGAAAGCGTGGCGCTCAGTGCCGGCCGCTCATGCTCCAGCCAGAGTCTGCCGTCGCTCTTCAGAGTGCTGAGGACGTCGTTGGAAACGGCCTGCCCGCCGCTGGCCCCGACATCTGCCAGCCACAGCTCGGGCGAACTCAGGCTATAGCTGGCCTCCAGAGGACTGAAACGCGCAACGCTGGCGGTAAACTCAAGGACCGATCTGCCGATTTGAGCCGAGGCGTTTTCAATAGCGGCACCTTGACCGGTAAAGGTAATTGAGGTGTTCAAGTCGGTCACCGGTTGGGGGAGCTGGGCCGGACTCACGCTTGCCTGGCGTAGGTCAAGCGTCCCCGTAATCGCGGGTAGCCCTTCTTTGGCCCCCTCTCTGTTGACCTGGAGGGCCAGCTCCATCTGACCGAGGGGAGAAAAAGCTTGCAGGTCGGGCAAGATCTCTTGCCAGCCGGCTAGGTCGACAACATTGGAGTCTAGCTGCAGGTCTAGGCCCGGAGTTTTGCCGAGCCTCACCTCACCGCTACTTGTCAATACAAGCGTGTGCAGCTGGATTTTTGCCCTTTGTACCGCAATGCTCTCTGGCGCCAGGCGGGTGTCGGTTGACACGACTAGAGGCGTGCCCTGAGGTTTCTGAAACTGGTCGCCAAACCGAAGAGCGCTGTCCGTTGCATCGAGTGCTGCGGTGAGGGCCAGCTTGTTCAGCCCGCCCTCAGCATGGACCGTCACCGTGGCCGAGCCCTCAGCGCTTAGTTGGGGCGGAAGATATGCGGCCAGCGGGGCAAATTTCAGCAGCTGGGGCAAGTCGACCGGCCCCAGGGCAATATCGTTATTGAGGTTCAGCGCAGCCATATCGGGACCTAGCGGACCCGCCTCACCTGTCACCTGCAGATTGGCTTGGTTGGATTCAAACACCGACGCCGTCAGTCGCAAATCCGACACCATCAGGGCTCCGGCAGTTCCAGATACGCGACTGCTGACACGTAGCGGGCCAGACAGGCCGAGGCCGGGTGGGATCTGGGGAAGAGTCTGGCGCAGGACGGCACTCTCAAGCGGGTCTAGCCTCAGGCTAGCGTCAACGGCCAGGAGTTCGGCCTCAACCGCTCGGCCCAGCGGGCCGAAGCTGCCCGCTACGTAGAGATTCTGCTGCTCGGACATAAACGCTGCGGCCAGCTCTAGGCTAAGGGGTCGATCAAAGCTGAGATTTTCGACCTTGAGGTCGAGCTGGCTGACGCGCAGCTCGGTATCGGTGTGTTGATCTGTGTAGTGAATATCGCCGTTAGAGATGTTGGCCAGTGCCACCAACAGCAGCGGAAGACTCTCCACGGCGCTCGACGCTGTTGTGGTCTCGGAAATTTGGGGCGGAGCGTCTTGCGTCTCTCCTCCACCTAGGCTGGCAAAATTAAACACTCCCTGGGGGTTGCGAATCACCCGAATGACTGGGTCACGCACAAGGACCCGCCTGACCTCAATCTCTTGCCTGAGAAGCGGCATGAGCTTGACCTTGATCTGCAAGTCGGTTGCGCGAACAAAAGTCTCCGAGGAAAAAGCCGGGTCATCGGCCAGAGTCACGTTTTGCAACCGGGCTCCAACTCCACCCCACAGGCTAATCTCAATTTCCCCAATCTCTACCGTACGGCCTAGCGCTTGCTCAACTTGAGCCAACAGCTGATCTTTATTGGCGTTGACAAGCCCATTGAGATTCGACACGGCAAAGCCGAGCAGGCCGCCGATAAGGAGTAAGAGTACTAGGCCACAGACAATCAATTTCCGCATTGTAGTCCGTCTTCTCCCGCGTTGAGAACAAGTGTCAGCACGTCCGGAATACGGCGAATGACGTGCTGGGGACGCGGCTCGCGATCTGGTGGCGGCTGGTCATCCCGGGACCAGATCAAAACGGACCGCAGCCCCAGCCGATTAGCTCCCGCAATATCTTGCTGCAGCGAGTCACCGACAAAGAACGCTTCGTGCGGCTCACAGCCGGCGTGGTCTAAGGCCCGGTGAAAGATACCGAGATCTGGTTTGCACGATTGGGCCTGCTGGCTGGTCAGCAACAAGTCAAAGTAGCGCTTCAAGCGGCTGAGTTCCATCATGTGGGCAAACTGGTCATCATCGACATTGCTGACAATACCGAGGTAGAGTCCTCGGCGGCGGAGTTCGCGGAGCGTCTCTTGAACGCCGTCCCGCAAGACGAAATCTTTTGCCCGCCGTTCAAACTGAGCCGCCCGGTAACGGCTGAGCAGCTCGTCGCTGAGGGTCACACCGTACTTTTTGGCCAGAGTATGCAATACCTCGTCGAATAAATCACGGTGCAGATAATATGGACGGTCTAAATAGTCATAAAAGACACGCTTGAGGGCTGCCCGGTAGGTCCGTCGAATATCTCGCTCATCTGCCCCAATGCCCGTCCAGCGGGCGAGGGCGATCAGGACATCCCGCTCGCCCGCAGCCAGGGTCTCATAGTCAAAAAGCGTGCCCCCAAAATCAAACAATACGGCCCGGACCGAGGCCATCACGCACTCCTTCACAAAATACTTTGAACACGTTCTGACATATTCGGTTGCGTCGTGCTAGCGGCTTGGCGAGATTAAAAGTCGGAGGCCAAAGCTGGAGAAAGGGATGAGGCTTGTGACAGGTTGTCTTAAACCTTAAATCCCCTGTACGTTCCGCCTTTTGACATTTGACTTGTCTTTTGTTTGACTGAGCCTATGTTCCTACGTCTTCTCCTCCTTTTCACCCTTCTCCCCCTCCTTGAACTCTACCTGCTCATTACCATCGGGAGATACCTTGGAGTCGGACCGACCATTCTCCTCGTTCTTGGCACAGGTATGGCCGGGGCGTATTTGGCCCGACTGGAAGGCTGGCGGACGTGGTGGAAGATCCAGAGCGAGTGGCAGCGGGGTGGGATGCCGGCAAATGAGTTGATTGACGGAGTCCTGATTATGGCCGCCGGCTTATTGTTGATTACGCCTGGCGTCTTGACCGATGTGTTTGGTTTGAGCCTGCTGTTTCCGCCCACCCGTGGCGCCCTCAAGCGGTCTATCCGCCGCGCTCTCGAAAAACGTGTCGAATCAACACATATTGAGGTCCATTTTGACCGTTTATCCTAGCGGTTCAAGCTGAACCGGAGCCTTGGTCTGAGAAAGAGCATGTCCGTGTCATTCGCCGACCGTGCCGGGTTTGGATTTGTCCGGGTTGCTGCGGCTTCGCCGTCAGTCCGAGTTGCGGACTGTGGCTTCAACGCGCGGCGTATCCTCGCTATGATGGAACGCGCTCAACAGCAAGACGTGGCGGTTCTGGTTCTTCCCGAGCTATGTTTGACCGGCTATACCTGCGCCGACCTTTTTCACCATCAGCGTCTCCAGCAGGCGGCGCTGAGCGCTCTGGAAAACCTTATCACACATACTGCCCGAGAGTTTTCGGGGCTCGTTTTGGTCGGCCTTCCGCTAGCCGTTGAGGGGCAACTTTTTAACTGCGCGGCAGTCATCTGCCAGGGCGCGTTGCTAGGGATTGTGCCCAAGTCTTTTTTGCCCACCTATCGGGAATTTTATGAGCGGCGGTGGTTTGCGCCGGCTGCAGCCACCCCAAGCGCGCAGATCTCCCTGCTTGGCCGATCGATCCCGTTTGGCAACGACCTTCTCTTTGTGGCCGACGGCTGGGAGCAGCTCGTTGTCGGCGTTGAGATTTGTGAAGACCTGTGGGTCCCGCAGCCGCCCAGTTCACGCCAGGCCGTAGACGGGGCAACCGTCCTCGTCAATCTGTCGGGCAGCAATGAGGGCACTAGCAAGGCCGCGTACCGCCGCCAGCTTGTGATCGGTCAGGCGGCTCGGTGTGTCGCCGCCTATGCCTACAGCGCCTGTGGAGATGGGGAATCGAGTACAGATCTGGCCTTCGGCGGACACTGCTTGATTGCCGAAAACGGCACCTTGCTGGCCGAATCTGAACCGTTTGGTGGGGACGAGGTGTTGTGTATGGCCGACATTGACCTCGAACGCTTACACGCCGACCGGCTGCGGATGGGCAGTTTTCACGACAGTCGGAGCCTCGGGCAGCCGCCCCTCCGGCGGGAGTTGTTTGCCTTTGCTCCGCGTCCGGTTCCGGCTCGCCTAGCTCGACCGGTTGAGGCTCATCCCTTTGTTCCTTCCGGTCAGGACGATTTGCGCGAGCGCTGCGAAGAGATCTTTCGCATCCAGGTCGCAGGTCTGGGTTCGCGTTTACGTCACCTCAACATCCCTCCGGTGGCAATTGGGGTGTCGGGCGGCCTAGACTCAACCTTGGCGCTTTTGGTGACATGTCGCACTGCGGATCGGATCGGTATGCCGCGTCAACATATTCAGGCCTTCACTATGCCTGGCTACGGTACCACCCAGCGCACTAAAAAAAATGCGGCCGATTTAATGTACCAACTCGGCGTATCAAGCCGTCAGATCGATATTCGCCAACTGTGTCTGGATGAAATGCGGACCCTCGACCATAGACCGTTCGGGATACGGCTGGAGGGGCTGAGTGTCGCAGCCCTCAGCCAGCAGCTCAGGCAGTTGCCGTCCGAGGCGCGTCACGATCTGGTTTTTGAGAATGTGCAAGCCCGGATGCGGACCAGTCTCTTGATGAATAGCGGGTTTGTGATTGGCACCGGAGACCTATCTGAGCTGGCCCTGGGATGGGCGACGTATAATGCTGATCACATGAGCATGTATAATCCGAATGTCGGTATTCCCAAAACCTTGGTCCGGTTTTTGGTCGCTTGGGCGGCTGAGCACGAGTTTAGCGGAGCCGTACGGACAACGCTCCGGGCGGTGGTTGATACCCCGATCTCGCCCGAGCTCTTACCAACCAACCCGGCCGGCGACATTGTCCAGGAAACAGAAGGCATCATTGGTCCGTACGAACTGCATGATTTCTTTCTGTTCCATTTTCTGCGCTACGGCACCGCTCCGTCCAAGATTTTATACCTCGCCGGTCAGGCCCGTTTTAGCCGGCCCTACTCGCCCCAAGAGATCCAGCGGTGGCTGAAGGTTTTTCTGAGCCGCTTCTTTGCCAATCAGTACAAACGATCATGTCTGCCGGATGGACCGAAAGTTGGTTCGGTGAGTCTGTCGCCCCGCAGCGACTGGCGTATGCCGAGTGACGCTCAAGTTGCGCAGTGGTTAGCCGATTTGGAGGACGAGCGATAAGATATCTGCGGAGCCTAAGAGATGGTGGCGGGTAGCCGACCGCATAATGAGAACGTCTATGATTAGTGCTGCTGTCATTTTGTTACCAACAACCTGTCATCCGCTCACCATGCTTGGCGGACTGTCTTTGCTCAAGCGGGCGATTTTTACCGCCCAGCGTGTGGGTGCAAAAACGTGCTATCTGGTCTCCGGTCAAACGGCCGAACAGACGCATGGGCTGCATCAGTCGCTGTCCGACGACCCGCGCCTGAGCAGTGAGTTGGTGTGGCTTGGCCCACAGCAAACCGAGATGGCCGCCACATCGTTGCCGGCCAGGCCGAACGGCGAGCAGTGTCTCGCCTTTGAGGTCCAGACTGTGTTTTCGGTCGATTTGGGCCGCGCCCTGGCCGATGCTGCAACGCCGCAGGACGTTTGGGCGGTGGGCGTAGGTCCGCAGGATTACACCCTTGTTCTCTTTCCGCTGCAGAGACTCCCTACTGCTGTGGCACGGCTGCTGAGCACGGGTGTGGGTCTCGCTAGGGGAGACTGGGGAGAAGATGTGCGTCGCTTTTCGGCCGACAGCTATTTTTTGACCCAGGTGTCTCGTCCCGGCTTGGTAGCCGACACCGAGAAAGCCCTGCTCCTGTCTCTACCAAACCCCAAAGACGGCCTGGTTGATGCCTATCTCAACCGGAAATTATCGCGTCCCTTAACCCGTCTCCTGCTCCGCACTCCGCTGACGCCTAATCACATTACCCTTTTCTCGTGCAGCATCGGTCTGCTTGGAGCGGCCTGCTTTTGGGGCGGAGGCTATGGTTGGTCGATTCTCGGCGGCCTGCTGTTGCAGTTTTCCGCAGTGGTCGATTGCATCGACGGCGAGGTTGCGCGGGTAAAGTTTCTGGAATCCCCCTTGGGGGCGTGGCTCGATATCACCCTTGATACCGTCGTGCATATCGTCATCTTTCTGGGGGTTGGTATAGCGGTCTGGAAACAGGGGGGTGCCACCTATGCGCCGCTTCTTGGCGGAGCGCTGGCCGTTGGAGCGGCAATCTGTTTTCCTTTTGTCACCATGGCCGAGAAGACCGAGGAGCGGGGTAAAAAGCAGGGCGGTTGGGAGAATACGATTATCCAGCAGATGATCGAAGGGCTGACGAGTCGCGACTACTCAATCATCCTCCTCCTGTGTGCGCTGATCCAGAAACTGTCGTGGTTTCTGTGGAGCGCAGCGATTGGCGTCCAGGTGTTCTGGTGCACGCTCGCCGTCCTCCTGCACAAAGCGGGGCGACTGAATTGGGCGGTTTTTTCGTCACGTTCACTTGACGCCTGAGGTGAGCCGGGGGGGAGGACCAGGAATGGAGAGCACAATAGACGCCCGGCCCGGTACCTATGCGTTGATACTCCGAGCCTGGCCCACCGGGCGGCTTGTTCCAATTCTCCAGATCGGTCGCTGCGGAGCCTTGCGTGTCGAGACCGGTTGGTATGTCTACGTCGGTAGCGCCTTCGGCCCTGGAGGCCTCCGAGCTCGGCTCCGCCATCACTGTCGTGTCTCGGCACTTCCCCACTGGCATATTGATTATCTGCGCCGGGCTGCCGAGCCTGAGACGGTCTGGTACAGCCACGACCCGCAGCCGCGCGAGCATAGCTGGGCCGGGAATGTCGCACGCCTGTACTCGGCGCGTGTCCCTCTCCTTGGCTTTGGGGCGTCTGACTGTGGCTGTCTGACCCACTTGTTCTTTTTTCCCAAGCGGCCCTGTGTGTCGGTTTTTCGACGCAGGGTTGGAGCGGTCGCGCCGGATCACGCCCGGATTGAGTCGACCGCCCTTGCTGGCCTGCCCGAGGGCTTATCCGAGTAAGGAGACACCATGAGCAGCCCTCTGTCCAATAACTCCGGAGACGGTCTTCCCCACGTTAGAGGCGACGCTGAACTAGTCAATCGACACCGGCCGGAAACCCGTCTCCTACGTGTGTGAACCCCCACCTGGTGTCCCGCGCCGGACAGGCAGGGCCGTCAAGCAGACGATCCCGATCTACGACGGTCGCGCGGTTGCCGACCAGCTCACGCTGGATAACCAGGGCTTTCAGCTCACACGGCACGACACCAAGGTGGTCAATTTTTACGATGCTGAAGAAGTACAGAGAGTCTATTACCCCGAGGTCGAACACTTCCTGGCCAACTTCTTCGGTGCCGACAAAGTCGTAGTCTTTGACCGCAATGTGCGCTGCGCCCCAATGTCACAGCGCGGTGATAAGAATGTTCAAGAGCCGGCACGCATTGCCCACAACGACTACACCCTAAGCTCGGAGCCACAACGTGTCCGAGATTTGTTGGGCCCACAGGAAGCCGAAGAGCGCCTCAAGCACCGTGTCATGCAGATGTCCCATCCGTGGACCAGTCCAAGATGCCCCCCTGGCTGTGAGTGACGCCCAGAGCATGCGGACCGAAGACTTTCTGGCCTGTGATCTGAAGTTTGAGGATCGAACCGGAGAGACGTACATGATCGCCCATCGGCCGACCCGCCACTGGTCCTACTTTCCCGCCATGCGGCGTTACGAGGCCTTACTCCTCAAGGGCTATGACTCGATGGATGACGGGCGGGCACGGTTTACGGGTCATACCGGATTTGACGATCCAAACACTCCGCCCGACGCGCTCCCTCGGGAGAGCATTGAAACCCGGACGTTTGTCTTTTTTGGTCCTGAGGCCGAACACTAGGGGGGATAAGGGGGGCTGGCATCAGCCCCCCTCACCCTTACTGAAGATGGACACGCCCGGGCGGCGTATTAAAGCCGAAGCCCAATACTAGAAGGTATCTGCATCGCGGTCAGTGTTGATAAATCGCGTCCGCGCGGCAATCGTCAGCTCCTGAATCAGCGCAGGTCTGCTGGCTCGTGAGCCGGGTTCGGCGATGTGAACCGGGTCGGCCATCATACTCGGCACTGCTCCACCACCGCCGGTCGAATGTCAGGCCTGTCGTTCCCAATACCCCTAATGCATACGGGAGCGTGTGGTGATGGGTCTGGGTAAGACAAGTGAGGAAGACTGCTTCTTGAACAAAGTGCAGCTGGAGTCAGTCGAGATAGGAGCCAATAAGACGTCTCTACGCTTGTCGGTGTACAGAGATAGGGGCTCTCTGGTCGGTTCTAGGTTATCCAGGACTTTCGAGAGCCGGACAGCGCTAATACTGAAGCTTTCCACGTTTGCTCCCGTGGACGCGGGGACTTCTCTAGGTGGTGAGAGCTGAGCCTCGCTCCGCATTCTCGCCTCATACATGATAGATGTCCAACACGGTCTCAATCTCGTCGTTCAGCACAATAATCCTTTTTTTGGCGATTTTGAGACGGTCTTGCGCGGGACGGAGGACGTATTCGTAAAAGCCAAAATAGCTCGCCGCCTGCTGGCGTTCGGTCCGATACAGGTTGACCTGCCAGTGGGCGGAGACGTGCGGTTGCTGGTCGACTATGTCTGTTACCCGGATATTGGTCACTAGATGACAGGTCCGGGGCATAGGGACCGAGGCGATTGTTGTGCCCGACTCAATCCGCCACACCCGGTCTTCTAGACCTGAACGATCCTTGTAGTAGATCAGCGACAGCTGCGAACGCGGATCGTCGGTCGGTTGGTTTGTGTCGTCCCAGGCCGGAATCCAAAACTCGGCATCCTCAGTATAGAGCGCTAGCCACTCGGCCCAGCGGCGTTCGTCGAGATAGGCGGCTTCTTCGTGCAGCAGGTCTGCACACCGGGGCAACAGATCAGACATCATGCCGTTCTCCAGTGTCGTTGGCCTGAGTCGCGCCTTGACGCATGAGTGTGAGCCACTGCCGGTAGTGGCCATGGTAGATTATCTCGTCCCGGAAGTCAGGGGTACTTGAGGCAGGGGTGAACCCCAGGGCTCGGGCCTCGGCGTCCGGGCCCTGGACCAAGCGTCCGGCGCCGCGCACGTAGCCCTGCTGCCAGCGGACCTGGCGACCGTTATAGCCTCGCTGGCAGGCCTCAAAGGCGGCCAGATCGTCCGGCGTACCCACGCCGCTGGCGTTAAAAAAGTCTTCATACTGACGCAGGCGGTGTTCGCGCATTGCGGGCGTTTCGCCGACCGGCGCTATGCAGTAGGTTGAAACACGCGTTTTATCCGGCGCTAAAGGATGAATAACCCGGATCTGGGTCGAGATCTGGTCCATGAAGAAGACGTTGGGATACAGCAGCAGGTTGCGCAGTCGTTCCATCATCCAGCGCGCCCGGGTTTCCCCGTAGCGGCTTACCATCTCGTCCCGGCGTTTGTATAACGGTCGGACCTGAGGGTTGGGATAGTCGGTCCACAATAGCGAGTGGCCATGGCCTAGGTCGTAGCTACCGGTGGCCAGAGTCGAGGCCTCGAGCTGTTGGACGTCGAGGGCTTTAACCGCATCGTGCTGGGCGGCCGCTCGGCGCTGAATAACGCCCAGGAAGCTGCGGTGTACCACGTCAAAGTGGTAGCCATCGACCCCATTTTCGACCTGTAACTTCCAGTTACCGGCAAACGTGTAATCAGCACTTCCCCGCAGTACCTCTAAGCCCTCAGGAGCTTGGTCAGCCAGCATATCGATAGCCGTACGGGCAGCACCTAGATGCTCGTCTAGCTCGGGGACATTGGGGTTCAGGCTGGCAAACACAAAACCTCGGTAATTGGTCAGGCGCGGGATACGCGATAAGCCGTGATCCTGGCTCTCGAACAGAGCCGGATAGGCCCCGCTATCCCGGTCTTTTACACTGACCAAGGCGCCGTTGGTATTAAACGACCAGCCATGATAGGGGCAGGTCAAGACCTTCTGATTGCCCCGCTTGGCCAGACACACGGTTGCTCCCCGATGCGGGCAGGTGTTAATAAAACCGCCGATTTCACCCGTCTGGTTGCGCATCAGGAGGATTGGCTGGCGCCCCATGGTGGTGGTGAAGAAATCGTTAGGCCGGGGGAGCTGGCTCTCATGGGCGACGTATACCCAGCTGCCCTCAAAAATATACTCCATCTCTAACTCAAAGAGCTCAGGATCGGTGAACAGCGAGCGGTCGATGGTAAAGAAGCCCTGTTCGGGCTGATCGACGATATACATCTGGAAGTCCCGCTGTAGGGGGTGTTTGGATGTCAAGGCCCGCCCGTTGTGGGCGACACGTGGGGCAACCGTAGGTCTAGTCATATGTCTCCCTCCTTGCCAGCATGCCTGTCACTATGGCGCGTCTGAGTCCAAATAAAAAGAGACGTGTTCGGGTCATAGAGATGAGGAACAGGAGCAGACGAAAAGACAAAGATCGGCTATGAGAATTGTCCAGAGGTTTTTTGCCTATGACTACTCAAGAGCCAATTCTCAGCGAACATCATCTGCTCATCTTTCTTCTCCAAGTCCTGCTGTTGCTAACTCTGGCCCGGGGGTGTGGAGAACTCCTGCGCCGTTGGGGCCATCCTCCGTTGGTCGGAGAAATTCTGGTCGGCGTCTGCTTGGGGCCGACTTTGCTAGGCCGGCTCGTGCCCGGCATGCACTCCTCCCTCTTCCCATCTGATCCCATACAGCAGGCGATGTTGGAGACGGTGTCCTGGTTCGGTGTCTTGTTTCTGTTGCTGGAAACAGGCCTTGAGGTTGATGTGTCGGCCGCCTGGCGCCAGCGTGGCCCTGCGCTGCGGATCGGCATTATCGGGGTCATCGTCCCGCTCCTCGTTGGCTTTGGGCTGTCGCTGTTGCTCCCCGAGAGCTATATCTCGGCGCCCGAACACCGCGTCTCCTTTGCCCTCTTTTTGGGCACGACGATGGCGATCAGCGCCATGGTTATTATTGCCCGGGTGTTGCACGATCTGGATCTTATCAAGACCGACCTAGGCCTGCTGACCCTGTGTGGCTATGCCGTCAACGATATCCTGGCCTGGGTTATCTTTAGCCTTGTCTTGGCTGCCGCAACCCAGGCGGTCTTAGATATCGGCTCGGTCACCGTGCTGTTGCTGGTCACCATCGCCTTTACCGGGTTGTGTCTGACGGTCGGACTGCGGATGGTTGATCGGTCGATTGCGTTTATCAACAGTCAACTTCCCCAGCAGCCCGGCGCGGTCCTGTCGTTCGTGTGCTGTCTGGGCCTGCTGTGCGGGGCGATTACGGCCTGGATTGGCTTAACCGCCCTGCTTGGTTTCTTTTTGGCTGGGATCATGGCTGGCCAGGCCCACACTCTGTCCGAACGTATTCGCCAGATTCTGACCCAAATGGTTCACGCGATTTTTGTCCCGCTGTATTTTGCCGGTATTGCCCTACGGGTTGATTTTTTTGAAAATTTTGATGCCTTTCTGATTGTTTTTGTGACCGTGGTGTCCATTGGCGGAAAATATCTCGGCGCCTGGCTCGGCGCCTTTGGCACGGGGCTGTCTCGGGTTGACCGTATTTCGATCGGCATTGCGTTCACACCCAGCGGGGTGACCGGCATCGTGGTTGCGGCAGTGGCGCTTGAGTATGGAATTCTGACCGTGCCCGTTTTTGTGTCGATTATTTTTTCGGCCATTATCTCCTCGCTGCTGGTCGCCCCGTGGCTGATGTGGTCGGTGCGGCGCCGCCAGGAGATCCATATCCTCGAATTTTTCCTCCGTCGAGCGTTGATTGCCAACCTACGCGGCAGCACCCGCCAAGCGGTCATTCAAGAGCTATGTCGGGCACTGGCCGACCACACACCGCCCAGTCAGGGTATTTCTCCCGACAGCGTCTTCGCTGCAGTAAACGAACGGGAAGAACTGATGGGAACCGGGCTGGGAAGCGGACTGGCCATCCCCCACGCTCGGCTGACGAGTCTGAGCAAACCGTTGCTGGTGTTTGGCCGCTCCAGGTATGGGATCGAATGGGACGCGCCCGACGGCCTGCCTGTCCATCATGTCTTCCTGCTGCTGACGCCTGTTGCCGATGATGGGTTGCAGCTCCAAATCCTGGCTGCCCTAGCGCGGACAATGAGCCAGGAACAGATCCGCACTCGCCTGGAACAAGCCGAAGATGAGCGCGCAGTGTGGCTGGTTTTACAGGAGGCGCTGCAGGGACAGCAGTTGGTCTCCACTAAGACCGGTCCGAGGACTGCTTCGGCTTAGTTGAAGGGGAGACACAACGGTGCCGATACCACGGTGAGCCACGAGGTCGGCGCTCTGCCGATCATCTCTGGTTGGGTAAGCGACATCGCTGTCGTCGGTCTGGATCGAAAACCCGAGGAGTCCCGATTTGCACGCCGCCCAAGGCGAAGTTGGCAAAGCTCCGAGCGTAACGTGCGGTATGGACCGTACGGTGGCTGATGGGTCCATCTCATTCCATGAGGCCAAGGACTGCTACTCCCCCAGCTTGGTCGCTAGCACTGTTGCACCGAGCAGTCAGCCAAAGGCGCAATACTCTTCCCACGGGCTACTCCTAGCCGCGGTGAGTGGAGTCAACGGGAGGCCGAACAGCGTCTGTAAGGTCCAGCAAACCAAGCTGGCTGCGCAAGCGGAGCGGCGGGCTGACCAACGAAATGGGTCTCACGGCCAGTGCTTCGCTACCTGTTGCTCCTGGGCTATGCTTAAACAACGAAGCCAAGAAGGCGCTCAGGTACGACGCGACGGTCCCCACGACGACGAAGATAAAGCCCGTCCGTTAGCCTCAAGCAGCTATGGACCAAACACATAAGGACCATAATACTGGTCAGCTGACAGAGCCGCTGGCCTTGGGCAGATATGGGCCAAACACTGGCTGCTCCGTTGGGTAGAGGGCAGTCCCCGGATAGCGACGACCCAAGCGGTGAATTCGACGAGGCTGATGACGGGCGGGAAGGCGAAAAAGAAGCCGGCAATAACACCTGGGAGGAAGCAAGGAGCCCCGGTCAGGTAGCGTGTTGAGATGAGCTACCGGCCACCGGACGATAGGGCGGCAATACTGATGAGAACATCGCTGAGACTGGTGAACTGATGCATTGAGACGGATCCGCGGCGGTGAACCGGGAGCACTCGGCCCGCGCGTATTCGCGAGACACGCTTGGGTGAAGACAAGACTCAACACGTTATTCCAGTGGCCGTTCAAGCAGTCTGACAATCTGGACGTGGCCGTGTGCTCTGGCCAAGGATAGGGCGCTCTGTTCGGTAAAATGATCCGTCAGGTGTGGATTGGCTCCGGCCGCAAGTAGGGTCTCAACCGTCTCGATATGGCCGTTGCTAGCTGCTCTCATCAGGGCCGTGCGCCCCATTGCGTCGGTGACATCAGGGTTCATCCCACCCCGCAAGAACAGCTCGACGATCCGGGTTCCGCCCAGCTCGGCATAAGTCAGAAAATGCGCCTGGTCCCAGCGTAGCCCATACAAGGCAAGTTCTCTGCGGGCCTCTTCGGGGCTTGGACCACAGCCGAGCAAAAGTAGATATCCGAGCAGCAGCCAACCGGAACGAGAGCTTCGCATTCGACTGCCTATGATCGGGCGTTACAGTTGGCCCGGCATGTTTTCAGATCTCGGTCAGCGGCAATATTGCAGTCCATCAGCTGATCCAAGGCCCCCTGTTCCAGCAGTTCGTCCCGACACACGGATCGGCTCGCGTCAACGGTTTTGGTACAGGACTCATAACACTGTTGCCTGGGGCTCAACTGTGGCTCGGGCGGGGCTTCTTCCGGCGACTGACAAGCGGTTAGCCCCATCAGGCTCGTGCTTATGAGCCCCCCGATCATCGTCTTCCATATCCCCATGCTATCCCTTTGCAAAAAGAAAAGGCAGGAAGCTGCTACGCTCCTGCCTCTTGTCTGTGGGCTGTTATGATTATGAGTTGAGACTGGGCTGACTACGTGTTCGACCGCAATACCTGACCCGGCATCGCCCCGGTATGCTGGGCGTCCTGGTACAAGACTTCACCGTTCACAATCGTGTGGAGGACGCCGTGGGCCGGCATCACAAGACGACGGCCGCCGCCCGGTAGGTCGTGGCGCATCTCGGGCCGTTTTGGCGAGCCAATGGTGTTGGCGTCGAAGATGGTGATGTCGGCTGCTTTGCCCCGTTCTAGCGTCCCGCGGTCCCGCACGCCAAAGAAGGCGGCCGGCTCTGCAGTGATCCGCCGGACTGCATGCTCTAAGCTTATGGCCTGTTTTTCACGAACCCAGTGGCCGAGTAGGTAGGTGCAATAGCCGGCGTCGCACAGCATATCGACGTGGGCACCACCGTCCGAGAGCCCGATGAGGGTGTTGGGGTGGTTGATCAGCTCGGCAACCCGGTCTTCGCTAGCGTTAAATAGGTACATGACGTACTGCAGGTTGAGCCCGTCCTCAATGGCTAAATCTAGGAAGGTATCAAGACCGTCGGCGCCCCGTTCCTGGGCCACGGCGGCGACCGTCTTGCCCTCATGCTGTTTGAGCGCGGGGCTGACGGCTTCGTGGACAATCACCCGGTCCCACTGTCCGGCAAACACTCGGGGTTCGTCCATGGTCTTGCGGAACGCCTGCCGAAAGGACGGCTCACGGTACAGCGCGATCTGCTCTTCAGCCGTTCTGTTAAATGCCGCATTCCATGACGGGAGGTTGGCAAAGATAAATGGGTTGTGCAGGTTGACCTGGACGCTCAGGGGGCGCGGTGAGACCTGGGGCACAACGCCGCGCTTAATCAGCGGCAGGGTCCGTTCCAAGGTATCCATGCACACATCGGGCTTATCGTCCCGCGATAGCAGGGCCAGCCAGGTCACCGGGCGGTTGCTGGAGCTGGCCAGGTGGTCCAGCAGCGCGTAGTCGCTCTCTGACACCACGCCTGGGTTGTCGTTGAGCGCGAGCTCAATTGTGCCTCGACCCAGATCTTTGAGCACGCCACCGTACGCAGCCAGCTCTTCTCGGCTGGCCAGCCGGCAGGCCAGCGGCCGCCCCTGATAGCCAATATGCTGAGGGCCGTTGGTGGTTGAAAAACCAAACGCACCAGCCTCCATCGCTCCTCGCAGCAGGCTTGCAATCTGGGCTGTCTCTTCAGGCGTGGCCGCCCGATCCATAGACTCTTCGCCCATGACATAGTGCCGGAACGGGGTCAGCGGAGCCATGAAGCCGAGATTGATGCCTGAGCCGCGTTTGGCAGCGGCATCCATATATTCGGGAAAGGTTTCCCAGTCCCACGTCACGCCTTGGGATAAGACCTCAAAGGGAATCGCCTCGACGTTGACCAGATCCCAGGCTGCAATCTCCCGCACGTCCGGCTTACACGGCGCCAGACCCACGCCACAGTTCCCCATAATGACGCTAGTGACTCCGTGCCAAGACGAACAGGTAATGACCGGGTCCCAGCAGATCTGGGCGTCGTAATGGGTGTGGGGATCAAAAAAGCCGGGCGTCACAACTAGATCCGAGGCGTCAATGACTTTTTTCGCACCCTCGGCGATTTTACCAAGGGCGGCAATCTTGCCGTTGGCTACCGCCACATCCGCGCGATAACGCTGCGCCCCGGTCCCGTCTACAACCGTCCCGTTTTTAATCAGCAAATCGTAGGTCATGTATCACTCCTTACCTGAATACCCAGAAATACCCCTCCCGTGCTCCCTATCCTGTCGAAGAGGAGCCGTCAAGCTTGCACAGCGCGTCTCTAGCTCGGGGGCAGTCCGACCCCCGGATACACCACGAGCAGCAGTCCGAGCCCGATCAGAGCAAGTCCAACGCCTTTTCCTAGCACCGCGCCGTGGGGCACCACTTTTTCCACAAAGATGACAAGGGCCAGAATGCCCATCCACACCAGGTTCATCGTGCCCACCACAAACATTACTGTCATCAGGCTCCAGCAGCAGCCCAAACAAAAGGCCCCGTGTCGAAAGCCCATCCGAAGCGCCCCCCACGCCCCCTCCTGCCAGTGCTGAAGCAAAAAGCCGAGCGGCGAGCGACACTGGGTCAAACACAGGTATTTCAGGGGCGTGAACTGGTAGAGCCCGGCAACGATAAGCAGGCCGCCACCAAAAGCCATACCATACGCCCGCAGGCTAGGAAACGCAGAGGGCAAAGATTGAATCGCCACATCACCCGCGTACGCCAGGCCGCCGGTTAGAGTCCACACCAGCGTGTAGCCGCCAACAAAGATCCAGGCTGGCACAAACGGGGCAGCCTGTTCCCGTTTGCGGCGTGAGATGGTCGAGAACAGCACGACCATGGGTACGACAGACGGAAACATCATGGCCACCATCATGACGCCCCACAGGAGAATATACACCCCGGCGTTGGCGACCGAAGCGGAGCGGCCCATTGTCATACTAGGAGTCATCAGACTCAGGCCCGGGCCGCCCATCTCGCGAACCGTGATCACCCAGGCCACAATCGACACCGCAGCCAGAGCGCCAACAATGATAAGGCTGTCGCGGCTGCGCATGAGCGCCTAATTCTGCCAGCTGAACGGCGCAAAATGCCCGTTCGTTTCGCTTACATCCCAGACTAAGTTGTGGTCGGCGTAGCGGTAAGCTCGAGACTGAGCCAGGGCCAGTTTCGACGACACCGGATGGGCGGCGTTGGTCGCCCACAGCGGCTCACTGCCGTCCCGACCGGTGATTGCCTTGATATCGATGTCGAGGATGTCGGGGATGCTCAGCCGGCGGGCGTTGCCGTCAATGTCATAGCTGATCGGTGCGCTTGTGACGCCTAAGAAATTGCTGACAAGCGAAAAAACCATCTGCATCGGTCCGCCGGCCTGACCCGAGTAAATGGCGCTGAGTGCTTCCCGTTGAGCCTCGGACGCGGCGGCGTCCACGTACACCGCGGCCGTCCAGTTGCCCTCGATCATTTTGCCAGGACCGGGAAAAGACGCCACAAACACGGCGTTCAAGCCGTTGAGGGCGGTTTGGCCGTAGCTGCCCCGGTCAATATGAAAGGCCAGGGCCGCATCGCAGCGGCCGCGGGGCGGCCTGGCCTGAACTAAGCAGGGGCATACCAGGTCACAGTTACACGATTCAAAATAATCACCGCTCAGCGTCCATTGTTCTGCCATATCTCCCCCTGTGTCGTGCGAGGCGCGGCTTAGAACTGATAGGTCAGCCGTAGCACGGTTTCGTCCCAGCGTCGATACAGGCCGCCCAAGCCCCAACTCTCGTCAACCTGACCGCCATAGCCGGGCACGAAGAAATAACTCTGGGCAAGCCGGACAATCAGACGTGGGGTGATGTAGTAATCGACTACCCAGCCGAACTGTGAGCTATAGTGGTTCATCGGGTCAAGCACATAAAAAGCGATGGGCAGCAATCTGCCCCGCATATACAGCGTACTCGCTGCGATCGTGCCGACCGCCTCCCAGTTACGGACCTTATCGGTCGCCGACAGCTGGCCCTGAAAGCGGGACGTATTGGTAGGAATATACTGCCAAAACAGCTGGCTGGTCAGAAAAAAGGTCGAACGTCGGTTTAGGCTCCTGATCCAGGTCGGCCGGTCAAAACCAACAAACGCTTGCCACACATCGCTCTTTTTGACGCCCAACAGGCCGCTCGGCACAGGGTTGACGCCTTCGTCCAGGACCATGATCGGTTTACGCTTATCGGCAAACGGTTTGCCAAACTCGTAAATGGTCTCCATCCGAAACACGCCCTCGGTATACGTGTCGTCAGCATAACTGGCCGAGAGGCCGAGCGTGTGGGTATAGGGATAGTACGCCTCGGCGGGCAGGATACCACGCGCCATCAGCGCCGTGTTCTCAGCCGCGACCTCGGCAACCGACGCACAGCGGGCCGTGCCTAGCCGGCACTGGTTACGGCCGCGTAAGTTGGCCGTATTGACCCCATCATCATGGGCGATGCGCTGGTACAGATAGTTGAGGGTGAGGGTGAGGCCGGACGGAGTGGTCCCACCTAGGCGCACCCCAACCTGACTGTTCTCGCTAATATTTTTGTGATAGTCGCCCTGGCGCCCCAGCACGGTTCCCTTCAGCAGTTTAAAGTTCTCCAAAGTATTGGCAAACGGGAAACTCCACGGCCGGCCCGGCGTGTAACCAAACTTGAGTGGCATCCATAGACCCGGAACCCAGTAGGTTTCAAGAAACACATCGCTCAAGCTCCCGATCTGACCAAAATTATAAGTGGCGCGGATCATCCAGTACGGAATCCGCAGGTCGTCCCAGGTTTCCTGGCCCACACCGCCACCGTGCCAAGTCGCGTCCAAGGCGTTGGTGCGATCGAGCATGCGCAGGTTATCCGACTCCCCCCACACAATCATCTGGCGCCCTAGACGCAAGGTGAGGGGAACATCCGTCAGTTCGATGTCGGTATAGACCTCACGAAAGGTGCTCTCAAAACGCAGTGCCTGAGCGGCGCTGACGTCGAGATTGGCCAGACTGTCGCCCCGACCGGCCCTGCCCTTATACGGAAAAATTTCCTGGCGGGGACCGGGGCGGAAGTCGTACACGCTATCATACACCCCACGGTATAGGCCGACAAAGTGGGCCGATTTAATCCACGGCAGGCGAAACCGGTCAAGAATCCGCCCGTCCCGGACCCAGTCGTACTCCAGCTGTAGCCGGACGGTGTTGCGCTGCTGGACAATCGACCACTTATCCACCTCGGGATGGCGAAAGATCTGTTGGGTCTGGATATTGCCGGAGAAGGACAGGGGCTCGGCGGTGAACTGGGCGTAGGCATTGGGAAGAGAGACGAGGACTCCCAGCACGACCAGCAGGCTTTGGGCGAGGTGTGTCGGCCGGCTGTGGGTGTCATGTCCGAAGGGGGTATGGTGTCGCATCCGGTTACCTTACCCTAGCGGCCGCGAGCCACTATCTTGTTGAGCTGAAAAAAATCGTCGGGTAAGGGTTGGTTGTAGACAACCTTGGATACCTCGGTCAGCGAGGCAAAGTTGTTCTGGTAGTCGATCATGGACTCACCGATCCAGATAGGGGAGCGGATCTGTTCATTGCCGGGGCTGAATTTTGGGTTGCCGTACAGCTCGAACAGGGTCTTGTGATGCGCCCCAGCCCGGTCATAGGCCAACATGTAGACCGGGACAAACATCTGGTGGTCAATATACAGGAGGCGTTTGCTGTACGGATGGTCGGCCGCTTTAGGGATGTTTTCAAGCACCCACATTTGACGCAGCTCCCACGGATCGACCGGATACCAGTTACCACGTCCGCCGAAGCTGGTGTTGGCGACTTTGGCGCCTGCCGGGGCGAGCATCAGGCGTGAGCCCAGCAGCTTCCAGGTGCTGGCGCCGATGTAACCCGAGTAGCCAAAGAAGTCCTCGTTCAGAAAGCCCGAATCAAACGAGGCGTCTTCATGCTTAACAATCAGCTTACGAATCTTGCGGCTGGCCGGGGTGTATAACCAGTCCGCGTCCTTGGCGCTGTCCTTGGCGAAGCGGTGCTTGAGACTCATGGTATTTTTGAGATCAAAAGGAGTGATCATGTGAAAGAATTCTTTCTGTAACACTCCGTCTTTTTCCCACTGGTTGACTTCGGCCCGGGGCCGGTGCATACCCTGGGCCACGACATAATAGTTTTCAAACTCTCGATCCGCCTGGCCGGACTCGTTGATCAGACGAAAGGAATTCCACACCTGGATGTTATCGCCGAGGTCCCGGTGGCGCACATTCCAGGCCACCTTCTCCCCGGACTGTGGGTCGTCCGGGTCGAGCACAGGGAAGGGCAGGCCGGCGACATAGCCGCTTAGCTCGCCGTTAGCCTCAATCCGGACCTGTCCGGCGTACTGCCGGGTGGCGGCAATATACGCCTCACTGACCGGCAAATCGGTCGTTTCCTGGATGCTAAAGGAAAACTCGCCGGTTTTGATCTTGTCCAGGATTTCCACCGGCAGATAGTTCTGGGCGGCTTGCCACGAGTCTGCGGAGATGACCGTGCCCGGTTCCAAGCCGGCCAGGGCAGGCTTCTCTATGGCGTATAGATAAAAGGTCCGTTGGATAAGCTCGTCATCAAATTCGGTCTGTTCAGCCACAGCCAGTTGCCACCCGCCACTCAACAATAGACCAACGAGGACTCCAAACCATACGTGTTTCATTGCTCCCTCCTACTTGCAAACGATGCTCTTATATATCAGGCTCATGGGTCTGTCGCATCCCCACGCCATAGGCCGGCCGTTACACAGCCCCTCTCGCAGGAGCCCTCATGGCCACTGTTTTCTCAAAAATCAAAGGGGCGATAGCTCAGTTGTCTCCTGTCAGCAGACTGCCTACCAGCAAATTTTGTCTTCTTGCAAGACTCCAAGAATACGCTCTTCAGCCGAGAGAATCTAAGGTAGAGAAAGTGTTTAGTATGGGCTATCTTGCTGCGGGGAGATTCGTGCAGGACAGGAGAAACAAGTGGCTGCTGAGCAGGAATGTCAGCGGTTTCCTCGAAAGTGCCCGTCACAGCGGGGCGGGAAGCTCTCGAACTTCACTAGGTTCATGGCGATGACCGGAGGGGGCCACGAGTACGCTCTGTAAGGTTGTGGGGCAGATGGTCAACGGTTGGGATACGAGTGTTTTGCCCAAAGGCGGCAATCTGGGCGAGACTCTCTGCAAGGACCAGCTTGCCGGATGCAGAGAGCCGCTGAAGCGGGAACTGACGCTCTACACCCCCTCGCGTCTGATCCTCTTTACGGGACCTGGAGGGGGCTGCCCATTTCTGTGTAACTTTGCCCGCACCCCACAAGAGGTCGCCGGATTCCGTTCCGCCGAGGAATGTGGAGAGCTCAGCATCGCTCCCGGTAAGCAGCAAATCCAGCCCCGGTGTTGCGTGTCACCCCGGTATACACTGCGTGTAACCATCCATATTCCAGCGGACGACGCCTCGCCGCTACCGCTGAACCGGAGGGGGCTAGTTAAATCTTCAGCTACACTGACTGATTAAGGAGGCAGATCATGGGATATGACCTGGTAATTAAAAACGCGCAGATTTGCGATGGCGTCGGGACTCCGGTGTACGGGGGGTCGCTGGCAGTCGCCGACGGAAAAATCATAGAGGTTGGCAAGATATCCGGCCCCGCCAGGCGTGAGATCAACGCCGATGGGCTTGTCCTTGCGCCCGGCTTTATTGACATCCACACCCATTACGACGCTCAAATTTCGTGGGACCCTCTGCTGACTAGCTCCTGTTGGCACGGCGTCACCTCGGTGCTGATGGGCAACTGCGGCGTGGGGGTAGCGCCGTGCCGCCCGGCCGAACGTGAGGTCATGGCCTGGGATTTGGTCAATGTCGAGGCTATGCCCTACGACGTGTTGATGAATGGGGTATCGTGGGAGTGGGAGAGTTTTCCCGAGTACATGGACGCCGTTGCTCGGCGTGGCATCGGCATTAACGCCGGATTCTTAGTCCCCCTGTCGGCTCTGCGCTTTTACGTCATGGGGGAAGCCGCATCCGAGCGGGCGGCTAATACGGACGAAATTGAGCGGATGACACAGCTCTTTCGCCAGGCTATGCAGGCCGGGGCCTACGGATTCTCCTTAAGCCTGATCCCGCGTCACATCGGCTATCAGGGGAAGCCGCTGTCCAGCCGCTTGACTAGTAAAGCCGAACTGAGCGCTCTGGGCCGGGTGATGCGAGAGCTGAAAAAAGGGGTGATTGAAGCGGCCCTGCTGCGTCAAGCCGGCGAACTCGGGGACGAAGAACTCGACCTGCTCCTCCACATGGCCAACGAGAGCCAGCGGCCGGTCACCTGGCTTGCCCTGATCCACATGCCAGACCTGCCCGGCGCGTGTGAGCGTATTCATGCCCGGGTGCAGCCGTTTCTGGAGCAAGGGCTACGCATCCCTCCCCAGGTCAATCCGCGTCCGATCTCGCAGTACTACAGCCTGCGTAACCCGTTTCTGTTTTCCGAGCTGCCGTCATGGAGGGGTGCGTTTAATCGGACCGTTGAGGAGCAGCTGGCGCTGTATCGTTCGACGGAATTTCGCCACGCGTTTCGCGACGACATTGCGTCCGGTCGGGGGCTGCTGTTTCGCGGCCAGTGGGATCGTCTGCACGTGACCCGGGTAGAAACCGAACGCAACAAAGCGTTGCTGAACACCAGCCTGGCCGATCTGGCTGCACGGCTGGACAAAGATCCGGTCGATGTGCTCATGGATCTGGCTGTTGACGAGAGGACTGAGCTGGGAGTGACGGTGTCGATTATCAACTCTGACCAGAAAGCGGTCGGCGAGATTATGAATTTGCCCAATGTCCTGATTGGGCTGTCGGACGCTGGTGCTCATGTGGACCAACACTGCGAAGCCGGGGTGCCCACCTATATCCTGGGCGAGTGGGTGCGCAAGCGGCAATTCCTGAGCCTCGAAGAAGGCGTGCGCCGGGTGACCTCCGAGCTGGCCGACTTCTTGGACCTCACAACAAAGGGCCGGCTTTCCCCAGGCCTGGACGCTGACCTAGTCCTGTTTGATCCGACCACGGTCGGAACCTGTCCGGGCGAATGGGTCAACGATCTGCCACAGGGCAAGCCCCGGCTCATTGAGCGGGCCAAGGGAGTTGTCTATACTATCGTCAGCGGTCAGGTGTTATTTGCACACAACGAGTACCAGGGCGGCTTACCGGGACACGTGGTGAAGAGTGTGGCGGGCTGACGAGGGAGCACGGAGTGCCACACTCTCTTTCTTTTTCTACATGCGCTCGGCTACTAGTGTAGGGCTTCTGAAGACGAGCGTCAGACGATTGCGACTACCAGAAGGAGGACATGGAGTATGACAACACGACCTGATTCGCCGATGCAGATCGGTATGGCTGCGATCTGCCAAAACCCGGCTCAGAAAATCTCGGACTATGAGGTCTATAAAAATGAGATTCGGCTGGCCGATTTGGCAGAGCCGCTTGGCTTTGATTCAATTTGGAGCGTTGAGCACCACTTTACCGATTACACCATGGTGCCCGATGTTCTTCAGTTCCTGACCTATATGGCTGGCCGGACTAAGACGGTCAGACTAGGCTCGATGGTCGTCGTTCTGCCCTGGCATGACCCGATGCGGGCGGCAGAAGAAATCTCGATGCTGGACGATCTGTGCGACGGGCGGCTGATTCTGGGGCTTGGCCGCGGCGCCGGTCAGGTTGAATTCGAGGGCTTTCGGGTCGATATGGGCGAGTCCCGCGCACGCTTTATCGAGGCCGCCGATATGGTCCTGACCGGACTCGAACAGGGCTACTGTGAGTATGAGGGCAAATACTATACACAGCCCAAGAAAGATATCCGCCCCAAGCCGTTCAAATCCTTTAAGGGCCGGACGTATGCTGCCGCAGTCTCGCCCGAGTCGTCCGAGATCATGGCCCGTCTCGGTGTCGGTATTCTGATTATTCCCCAGAAGCCGTGGGAAGATGTGGCGGTTGAGCTGGAGATGTATCGAACCATCTACCGTGAGACCAACGGGTCTGAAGCACCGGCGCCGATCGCTGGCGGCTGGGTCTTCTGCGATAAAGATGCTGGCCGAGCTGAAGAGATGGCCCGGCGCTACATCGGGGCCTACTGGCAGTCGGCCATGAAGCACTACAATTTTGGTGGCGATCATTTCGCCAAAACCAAGGGCTACGAGTACTACGGCAAGATGGCTGAGTCGATGGGCAGTGTTGAAGGCGTGACTGACTTTTTCCTCAATCTCCAGGTGTGGGGTACGCCAGACCAGTGTTTTGACAAAGTTATGGAGATCCGCTCCAAAATCGGCTGCAATGCCTTCACCGGTGTCTTTAGCTACGGCGGCATGCCGTACGAAGATAGCGAACAGAGCATGCGTTTGTTCGCCAGCGAAGTGATGCCACGCTTGCAGCAGCTAGGGCAAAAAGCGGTTGCCTAAGCCCCCGTTTTTTGGTTGTCTGTCCCGTTCAGAAAATCCCCCTGCGCTTTGTGACATGTGATGCAAATGAAGCGGAGACGCAGAGGGGAGGGGTCGCAGATACGCTAGGCACGCCGGACCTGTCCCAAAGAGGCGCGCCATGGTCCTCTCGGTCTTGGCCCACTTCTCTGATGACCCCCCCTGCCATCGTGGACGACCTCTCCCAACCGTATGCGACCCCGGTCAAGCCGATGCGACTGAGGTTACGGCCCACGGTTTCGGACAACGCCGTGCTGATGCTGTCCGTGTGATGGTGGGAGCGGTCGGAGCTGCTGTACGTGCAGGCACCCCGGCGGGCCTATTTCTCGTGTGTGCTCAGGCAAAGTACCTCTCACCGGCGCTGCCGGGACCTGACGGGGGGGTGGCTTTGGTCCCCACTCGCGGTGCAGGAGCTGCGAGCGGTCACGACCGAAGTGAGTGTAGCAGTGTCCTTGCTGTAGCGCCGTTAGGCGGCGCGAGCGGTTGTTGACTGACGAAGCGACCTTCGGCGAGGGGGACAGCAACAAGGCCATGGGCGTGGTCACCGGCTTCATGCTCGTCCCGGCAAGCATGGCCGATTGCTGGAGGGCTGGTGTCTTGCTGTGCTGGCGGGTGGAGCGGCACGCGCTTCCTCCTTGAGTTGGCCGAGACTCACCGGCGCTGATTAACGGTACGCTGTCTCTCGCCAATGAGGGCTTCTTTGGAACGCGGCGGCAACAACTTTGGAGTCAGTGCGATGGCGCTCCCCTTGTCGCGCCCCAATCGGGGTCCTCAGGCTGGGGTGGCCAAGCACTCGCATCTGCACTGGCACCAGTAGGTGGAGACGACCGAGCGGGCAGTCTGATGCAGCCTCTCGGCTTGCACTTTGCCTGGGGCGCGTGACAAACTGGGCCTTCTAGTGAGGATCGCGTCTAAGCTGCACTGAGTGTGGGGAGGGGACTCAATCGGCTCTTCGGGCGCTCCACTTTAACCTCGACACCCTCATTTCTGCAAGCAACAAAGACTATGGTTTAGCCAGTGAGAGTTGACAAGGATCAGCTCTGCACTCGCCTGAGAAGAGCCTGGAGCGTTTGCCAGGGATTACCAGAGAAGGTTTCACCGTTTGCTGGGTGGAGTCTAACTCTCTCTCCCTTAACTCACCGAGCCTGAAAAAAGATAAATTTCCCCTCCACCCCTTCCCGTCTCTGATGAGGGGCTCTCAAAGACTCTGGGCAGTCGGGCAGGAGTGCGCTATGTTCTCAGTCTGAAAGGGGAGAGGCGTGCCTTTTGTCGAAAAGGGGACCCACATGTATTACGAGGTCCATAGACGGAGCCTGGCTATGACCTCGGCCCATCCCGGACTCCAGAGTCACCCGAGTTGGTGGCAGCAGGTGTTTGCTGAGTCGTTGACGTGGAATCACCATGGGCTGACGCGTGACCCGCCCGGAGAGACCCCGACGCACATGCCTACTCCACAGGAGACCTGCCAGGCTTGCTGAATCACCGAGATTCTTGAGAGAGCCACGTTGGTCGGCCAGCCGGTGGGCGGCTGGGATCTCAAAATAATGAGACATAACACACGGCAGATGAGGAGAGACCATGGACTTTCAATACACGCCTGAGCAAGAGGCGTTTCGACTGCGGGTGCGGAGTTGGCTGGCCGAGCATCTGCCGCCCGAGCTGAAGGTCGAAGACGCGATGGATGAGCGGGTGGCACCAAACCGCGAGATTTTTGACAAACGCATGGTCTGGCATAAAAAGCTCTACCAAGCTGGCTGGATCGGCCTGGCTTGGCCCAAAGAGTACGGTGGTCGGGGCGCCGACCTGATGGAGCAGATTATTTACAATGAAGAGTACGCCCATGCTCGGGCGCCAATTCTACCAGGCTATGTGGGCCTCGGGCTGGCCGGTCCGACCATTGCCCAATGGGGCACCGAAGAACAGAAACAAGACTTTTTGCCGCGGATTTTGAAAGGCGAACTGGTCTGGTGTCAGGGCTACTCTGAGCCAGGCTCGGGCTCTGACCTGGCCAGTTTACAGACCAGGGCTGTTGAGGACGGCGATGACTTTATTGTCAACGGCCAAAAAGTGTGGACCTCGGGCGCTCAGTATGCCGACTGGATGGTGTTGCTGGCTCGCACCGACCCGGAGGCGCCCAAGCATAAGGGCATCAGTTATTTCCTGCTGGATATGAAAACACCGGGCGTAAGCGTCCGGCCGCTGGTGTTGATGAACGGCCATAGCCATTTTAACGAGGTGTTCTTTGAGGACGTGCGTATGCCTAGGGCCAACCTGCTGGGACCCGAAAACGAGGGCTGGAAGGTTGCCATCACGACCCTGATGTTTGAGCGTAGCGCGGCCAGCGGAGGCGGGGGCGGGTCGCAGATCCGACGTTTGGCCGAGCTGGCTAAACGGGTCGAAATAGACGGCAACCCCGCCTGGCAGCAAACCTGGGTCCGCCAGCGCTTGGCCGCGTTTGAGATTGAAAAAGAAGCCCTGAAATACACCCGCCTGCGCAGTCTGACCCGTCAGCTCAAGGGCCAGCCGCCTGGGCCGGAAGGTTCGATCTTAAAACTGGCCAGTTCTGAACTCGGCGTGCGCATTGGCGCCTTTGTGAGTGAGTTGTTGGGACCCTACGCCCTGCTTGAGGCTAAGACCGACGTCGTACCCGACGCCCCACGCTGGCTCAACCGCGTGCTGAGCGCCCGCCAGTATACGATTGCCGGTGGTACCAGCGAGATTCAGCACAATATTATTGGTGAGCGGGTGTTAGGTTTACCAAAGGGCTAACGGCCACGCGCGTTTCCTACACCTGCGCTCTTTTCCCTGGTGGGATGGATATGCCATAGATCAGCGGCTAGCAAGAATAGGCAGAACGGCAGACGAGACATTCAGGAGGGTAAAGCATGGATGTAAAACAAGCGACCGATATTTTGTGGCAGTCGATGCAGCAGGGTGATCACGCGCCGAAAGCGCTCAGAAAGACACTCTCGTTGAGTGATGCCTACCAGGTACAGCTCGGGATTTTGGATCGTCTGCTGGCCGCTGGAGAGAAGCTGAGCGGCTGGAAGATTGGCGGTACCTCGGACGCCGCCCGCCAAATGCTCAAGCTGACTGAGCCGGTCCGAGGTTACTTGTTGGCCAAGAACCACTACGCGAGTGGACACACGTTTGAGCACGCCGCGCTAGGTAAACCAGTGATCGAATCGGAGCTGTGCCTCATGATCGGAAAAGACCTGAAGGGACCGGACGTGACTAGGCAACAGGTGGTTGAGGCGGTGTCGGCGATCAGCCCGGCTTTTGAACTGGTCCAGATGCGTAGCGATATCGCGTCTGATTTGCCCTTGGGGGTGGCTGATGATGTCGCCCAGTGGGGGGTTGTGCTGGGAACGGCCGTGTCTCCCTATCCGCAGGATTTGGATCTGGGCGGTATTAGTATTGAGATGAAGAAAAACGGAGAAGTAGTCCAGCAGGCGCTTGGCCGCGAGGTGATTGATGACCAGCTTGACGCGCTGGCCTGGTTGGCCAATCGGCTTGCCGAACATGGTAGAACTTTAGAGGCGGGGCAGTGCGTCATGACCGGCTCGTGCACCAGACCGGCACCGATTGCTCAGGGTGATACGTGGCAGACGACGTTTTCATCGGTTGGCACAGTGACGGCCACATTTGTCTAAATGATGCATGCTGAACGGAGGACTGTGGAAGGGAAGGAGCAGCGAAATGCCCGGAGTCAGAACTCGGCATTGATACGGCTCCAAGCCTCCTCTTCACTAGACGTAAGAAGAATGTCGGCGTGGTCCCGGGAGATGAACTCTCCCTTCGGATTCCAGTCGTGAACAAGCGTACCGAGGGGTGCTGCAAGGGATCGAGCATCGAGTACCATTTTTCCCCCTTGTGACTCTTGCCGTGCCACGGTGGAGTGGGGTGTGCCACAGCTAAGTCTGAGGTGATGCGGTCAGCTAGGTTCCGCTCCTCCTCACTCCCCGCTCGCCGTTGGTCTTCCCCCCTGGTCCTACAGAATCGCAATACCGGTCACAGAAACGGCGTACTCCCATATTGAGGTGGCCTGGGGTCTGGTCAAGGCTATTGAACTCCACCCGTAGGAAGGGCTACCCCTTTTGGGAGCGACTTCAGACACCTTAGACTCGACGGTTTTGAGGGCGGTGTGGTCCGCCCGTCCAACATTCGTGGCCGAGTCTGTCGAACCCTGCTGCACCATAGCGACTCTGGCACTGATAAGACTTTCTCGTCAGCGATCGACCGTATCCTGTTTCTCAATGATGATCACGACCACGACATCGCGCAGGGCCGGCACGGAGTCCGGTCTTTAGGCGGGGACCCTGTATCGCTAAAACGGCGGAGGGCAACCCCACAGGCCTCTCTGTCCTCAGGAGGGGCGGCCCGGACAGGAGGGACACCTTCTTGCACCTCTTTCGAGCGCTCAACACTCGGCACCCAGAACGTTCTGAAACCCTGAGCCTAGTCGGCTCGTTGAGCGAGAAAGATCCGGGGGATTGAGTGACTTTGATTTTGCTGGACGGACCGTGTCAATGCATCAGATCACACTTAGTGACAAACTCGCCTTAGTCGCATCAGGACCCCCTGGGCCGGGCGTCGTGACAACGGCTGACTGTGTCGTATGGCTGTAGATGTCGATGATACTGAGAGACTGCGCAAACGGTCTTCAATCCCCCAACGCTCCGCCATTATTCTGAATAGTAAAACCACCGTCCACCACTACCGCCGCCCCGTTGATGTACGAGGCCGCGGGTAGAACCAAGCTGAGGGTCATCTGGGCAACCTCCTCCGGGTCACCATAACGCTTGAGGGGGACACGTCGGCGAGCGAAAGTCCGTTTGGCAGTGTCTGCAATAGAGGCGGTGAGTCCGGTGTGAATGGCACCCGGACAGATACAGTTGACGGTCACGCCTTGATTGCCCAACTCAACGGCTAAGGCCCGAGTGAGACCGATCACCCCGTGTTTGGCGGCCGTATATGGGCTGGCATAGGCGCTGCCGCCGACGCCCTCGGTCGAGGCGATATTGACAATCCGCCCGGCCCCATTTTTTGAGAGGTAGGGGAGGGCGGCACGAATGAGACGGTGGTGAGCGGCCAAATTCACCTGAAAGCAGCGTTCCCAAACGTCTTCGTAGCGGCTGCTTTTGATACGCACCCCGGCATCAATACCCGCGTTATTGACCAGGATGTCGAGTCCACCGAGATGCGCGGCAATTTCAGCAACGACCGGCGCAATTCGACTGTCGTCCATCAGATCCATAGTCCAGCCCTCGGCCTTACCTCCGGCTTGGTTGATTTCTTGAACAACGCTCGACACCCCTTCGCCGTTCCGATCAAGAACGGCGACCTGGGCTCCTTCGTCGGCAAACAGATAGGCGGTGGCGCGGCCCATGCCGCTGGCAGCTCCGGTCACCAGAGCGACTTTTCCAACAATAGATCGGCTAAGTTTGCTGAGTCGTGGCATAGGTCCTCCTTTCTGGTCCCGGGATGGCCGCTCGACTTTGGAACCGCCGTCCCAGCGACGCATGAAGAATCCAGGCCGAGCAGACGGCATTCATCAGTATCGTTAACAGCGTTTCATCACGTGTTCGGCAAAATCTGCAAACACCTTACGCGCTGACTCCATGGGGGGGAGGAGCGTAATCTCTTTGAGCCCCGCCTGTTCGGCAGCCCGAACCTGCTCAACGATCTCGTCCGGCGTCCCGACCAGACACACCCCCCGAATGGCCTCGGGCGTGATAAAGCGCCGTTCTTCGGGGGCCAGGAAGGTACAATGGCCATTGTGAATCTGTAGATAGCGTTTTTCCAGGGGCGTTTCCATCGCATCGACAAACGCGCAGTACTCGTCCCAGATGCCGCGAAAAGCTTCCGGAATAAAGTCCTCATTGGCGGTTTGTTTATAAATCTCGTACACAAAATGGAGAATGGCTGCGACCTGTGAGCCGCACTCGTCAATGACTCGCTCTGAGTTCAGCCGCTCGCCGGCCCGCAGCACAACCGAGGTGGTCAGCGTCGAGGTATGAAATGTCTCCGGCAGGCTGCGGTCGGCCTTCTCGGCCCCGGCCCGGATCAAGTCCAAGTGATGGGCCAGCACCTCAGGGCGCTCGTTAAAAGCCGAGATCAGTCCGTCGCCAAACTCCCCTGCCGTTCTCAGTGCCCGCGGGCCGTTGGCGGCGACATAGATGGGAATCGGATTATCCAGGTTCACAAAGCGCAGGTCTTGGTGCAGAAACCGAATCGAGCGTGTCCGGTCCGCCAGCGTATACTCGACTTCCTCTCCCCGCAGCAGAACTCTGAGTACCCGCAGATATTCCCGGAAGTCCCGAATCCGCATCGGCTCCATGCCCATTACCCGCATGGCGGTGTGGCCGGTGCCGATGCCCAGAAATACCCGTCCCGGTGCAATCTGATTAATTGAGGCGATTGAGTGGGCCGTCACCGGCGCGATGCGCGTCCCGGGAATTGCAACGCCGGTTCCCAGCTGAATCCGTGACGTATGCTGAGCCGCTAGGGCCATCACCGCATAACAATCCGACCAGATCATCTGCGAATCTGGGACCCAAGCTCTATCAAAGCCCAGATCTTCAGCGTACTTGATCAGCTGCCAGTCATCGATTTTTGTCGCCATACAAATGCCGAATTCCATCGTGTCCTCCGTTCATCGTTCACTATTCATCAATCATCCGTAATGCAGCATTTTATCATTGCACGATCCGAGCCAAGATGTGTATAAGGGCGGGGTGGGGGGCAAACATGAAGTTCGGTATTTTGTACAATGTTGAGTATCATCCCGAGATCCACGGTACTCCGTCACAGTACTATGAATACATCCTGAAGCAGATCCAGCTAGAGGAAGAGTTGGGCTACAATTCGGTATGGTTCGGGGAGCATCACTACTCTGGCTACTCTTTCGGTTCTCCGCCGCTGATGGCCATGGCGGCCGCCGCGCGTACCAAGCAGATCCGTCTCGGTACGGGTGTCTCCCTAGTCCCTCTGCATCATCCGATCCGTTTGGCCGAGGAATACGCCATGCTCGACGTGCTGAGCCAGGGACGATTGGAGTACGGTATCGGCCGCGGCTTTATTAAGTACGCCTACGAGGTCTTTGGGATTGATGAGGATGAAAACGTCCGCCGCTACCACGAGGGGGCGGACCTGCTGGTCAAAGCCTGGTTGGCCGACGCGCCGTTTTCCTACCATGGCGAGTTCTATACGCTCCAGGACTACAGTTTTTTCCCCAAACCCCGCCAACGGCCTCATCCGCCGATTTATGCCGCCGGAGCGGTGACGCCCGAGAGCTATCAATGGGCCGGCAGTCGCGGTTTTCATCTGGCCACGGCCTTCTTTATTCCCGATCGTGAAGCGGTGCGGCAGGGGATCATTGCCTATCGTCAGGCGCTGACCGAGCATGGCTATGATCCGGCCCACCGCGAGGTGGCCGGGGTATACCAGATGTACTGCGGAGAAACAAACCAGGAAGCCCACCGTCACGGTGGTCAGCACGTTTTTGACTACTATCATTTCTTTGGCGGCTTAGCTGCCCGGCGGCCGCACACGTCTCCGAGCTTTGACCGGCATAAGGTCATGCTCGAAGGCTTCGCCGGGGTGACCTACGACGATCTGGACCGTCGCAACCTGGTTCTGATCGGTGATCCCGACAACCTGATTGAACGTATTCGGTGGGCCCAGGAATTTTACGGCACTAACTATCTGTTGCTCGAGGTGGCTCAGGGCGGCATGCTCCCCGCACATGTCGAAGCCTCACTGGAGCGTTTTGCCAACTATGTGATACCCGCGTTTCGCAACCAGGAGGGGAAGGAATGAAGTTTTATACCTTTGATGAGCTGACCTATCCCGACCTGCCGGCTGAAATTGGACCGGAGGTACGGTTTACCAACCGCTTCTGTGACCCGCAGGCGGTGGCCAAGACCTATCACGAACACCTTGATGAGTGGGCGATCTGCGAAGACCTGGGTTTCGACGGTGCGTTTGTCAACGAGCACCACTTCACCGCCCTCAATATTCAGCCGGCCTGTAACCTCATGGCGGCGGCCATCATCATGCGGACCAACGCTATGAAGGTCGGGGTAATCGGCAACGTCCTGCCCCTTCGCCATCCGATTCGTACTGCCGAAGAGTTTGCTATGCTCGACTGTTTGTCGGGCGGCCGTTTTATCGGCGGTATCGTACGCGGGGTGCCCCAGGAGTACGTTTCCTACAACGTTGATCCGTTCACCGGTCGCCAGCGGCTGATGGAGTCGTACGATATTATCCATAGATGCCTAAACGAAGAAGTCTTCGACTATGAGGGCAAGTTTTGGAATCTGACCGGAGTCTCAATCTGGCCCAAGCCGCTTCAGCGACCGCTGCCGTTTTGGATGCCAACCGGCTCCCTGGAGTCGGCCGAATTTGCAGCCGAGCGACGGATCTCAGGGGCCCAGGTCTTTTTTCCGTCCGAAGCCTTTAAAGATGCCTTTGATCTCTACCGTAAGGTCGCCCGGGAGCGCTTCAATTGGCAGCCCGGCTTTGACAATTTTGTTGGCGCACGTTTAATTCATGTGGCCGAGACCAACGAGCAGGCGCTCAAAGAAGTGCGTGAGGCGGTTTACTATTTTTTCCGCACCATCACCCGGCCGGTCAATAATCCGGCTCCGGTGCCCGGCTTAACAACCGACCGTTCCTACCAGCATCGGCGCAAGATTGAGCAAGACTTTCCGGGGCCCCAGACCCCGTTTGAGACTATGCGGGACAACGGCTTCATCGTGTGCGGCGATCCCGACTATGTTACTCGCTGGTTAGAGAGGGACATGCAAATCGCCGGATATGGGCATTTTATGGGCATGTTTCACGTTGGGAATCTGGCCCACGAATTGGTCATGAAGTCCAAACGGCTGTTTGCCGAGCAGGTCATGCCGGCGTTGCGCCAGGTGAACTGCGACCCGCCGTCCCAGGTCAAAGCTCGGGCTGCGGCCTATGCCGTCAAAGAGGAACAGCCGTCCGGTCCGCTGCCCTTGTACAGCGATTTCAACTACAGCCTGGTCCGAGAAGCTCCAGAGACCCTCGGTGGTTTTGTTGAGCACCAAAACGGAACCGTGACCAGCGGCTGGGAGATGCAGGTCCCCGAGCGCGAGCCGGACGGCTTTCCGTACGAGATTATTTTTGTCGGCCCGACCGCTACCTCTCGGGGCAGCGCCATACGTTTACGCCTGGCGACCAGCGACGACGAGCCGGTGTTGGATGATGCCCGGGTCGTGTTAGAGACGTATGACCGGAATGGCCAGGATCGCCGGACCGTTTTTGAGGGCAGCTATGGTCAGTTCCGCAGCATCCCGGATCAGCACAAGCCGAACGCCGCAATGGCCGCTCAGCAACGGGTCGTGGCTGGTGATCGGTATATGATACGGCTCAGCGTGAGTCTACCGGCAGACGCTCCTCAGCCAGACCCGGAGGCTGCCGGGTCCTTTTTTGAGCTTGAATGCTTTAAGCACTGGCTGACGATCACCGCTTAGGAGGAGGGCCAGCCGGGGGACTGCCCGTCAAGCGTGAAATCAAGGAGGGGGACCATGGGAGCCGGATACGGAGCGCAGTTTTCTCGACACAGCACAGAAGTTGGTGGGCACACTGTCCAATACCTCAAAGGCGGGCAGGGTCCCCCGCTGCTCTACCTCCACGGCATAGGGGGCTGGGGTCGCTGGGAGACCTACCACATAGGAATGGGAGTGACGAACGAGGTGTACGCCCCCCACCTGCTAGGCTGGCAGGAGGGAAGGATTCCGCCAAGTGTGCACTCAGTCCGGGACTACGCCCAGGTTATGGTTGGCCTGCTCGACACCCTAGCACTTGACCGTGTTGATCTAGTCGGTCATTCGATCGGCGGCTGGCTAGCTCTGTATATCGCGATTGCGCAGCCTGAACGTGTCTCGCGTCTAGTACTGGTCGATCCGCTCGGTTTAGACTTTCCGGCTCATCCCGGAGCCGACCTGACCCAGATCGATGAGGAGAGTTTCCTACTTGCCGCGTTTGCCAAGACCGGCACGGTGTTAATCGCGGCTGACTTTGGCGGGCACCTTGAAGATGTGCGTCGCGGACCAGAATTTAAACGCCAGTGGAAGGGGAGAGAGTTGGTGGTCCAGCTCACCAACGGCCGAGGCGTGGATCCAGACCTCAGCTCCAGGCTGAAAACCATTCGTGCACCCACCCTCATTATCTGGGGTCAGAAGGATGGTCTGGTTCCCTGGCGGCACGGCGAGATGCTAGCCGCCGCTATTCCCAGGGCTAGGTTTGCGTGCATCGCCGAGGCCAGCCACAGCCCGATGCGCGACAAACGCGAAACCTTTCAGCAGCTGGTGCACGACTTTTTGATTGGTCAGGCCGAAGTAGGGCAGACAGGTTCAGATTTTTCTTAGGGGCTGCGTGGGTCCGACCCATCAGGTCTGACCCTTCTCGGCCACTGTTCATGCCGCCCAAGATTTGTTTGATCGCCGCGTGAAACGCCGAGAGTCTGCCTTGCGCCCCGCTTGTCAAGAGCTGTCCGATGTCGGGGGGCGCTCCATCGTAGACCCGCCACCGCAGCAGCACGAAGCACGCGAGGCTCGTATCTGTTCAGGCCGAGTTTGCAGACGAGTGATCGCGGCCCATGGCCTTTGTCGCTGCAGGGACGTGTGTCATTTTCTGACCTGGCTGCCGTCTCGGGTACACACGAGCTTTCGCTCCAAGAGATAAGCCTGTCCAAGACCTTCGTGGCACCGGACAGCATGAGGGCCAGCGCGACACAAGTTCGCCATCTGTTTCAGATCATGGCGTTTCTCGGCACAACAGGCTGTTTATTGAGACTTACTAGACGGACATCATCCTCGGCCTTGGCGCGCTGTTGTGTTTTGCCTCGGTATGGGGTCAATTATCTGGAGAGCGGTCCAAATACGCCAGCGTCCCGATCTGTACCATGAATATTGCCGCTGCCCAGCATTGTGGCCCCATTTCTGACCGAACTGATCGTCTAGCTGACCGACAATTGGAATATGGTTTCTCTCTGGCCGTGGCCGTGATGGTGGTCCGGAATCAACCGGCGAGACCCTCTTTGACTAGTCAGAGACGCCGTAGAGGGGTAGAGTAGTATAGAGCCTTGGACACTGAGAGCTGGGCCCTTGAGCGGTCGGAGCAGATTTTGGCCCAGGTGAGGGACAGAAAGGAGACCCGACTATGGCAGACCAGGGACAGGACTGGGTCGAAGAAACGATATCGGTGGCTGGCACCGAATTAGCGATTATTAGCGGCGGGAGCGGTCGGCCGTTGCTCGTCCTCCACGAAGAGTTGGGCCATCCCGGCTGGTTCAAATGGCACGCCGCGCTGGCTCGTGACCATCGCCTGCTCATCGTCCAGCAGCCCGGCTTCGGCAAGTCGCCCCGGCTTGATTGGACCCGCAGCATACGCGATCTGGCAGCCTTTTACTCGCGTGTCCTGCGCGAGCGTGAGTTGGTGCCGATCGACGTGATCGGTTTTTCGCTTGGCGGCTGGATAGCGGCCGAAATGGCGGCCAACCACGCCGGACAGTTTCGGCGTATGATCCTGGTCGGGCCAACCGGAATTCAACCGCCTCGCGGAGAGATCAAGGATCTATTCATTCGGACCACACGCAGGTACCTTAACGAGAGTGTTCTCAACCCGAGCCGCACGCCTGAATTTGCGCTCCTGTACGGCGGCGAACAAACCCCCCAGCAGTTCGAGGTATGGGAGGATGCCCGGGCTGAGGTTGCCCGCCTCGCCTGGTCTCCCTATCTCTTTAACCCTAGCCTCCCATACTTGCTCCAAGGGGTGAGCGGTCTCCCGACCCTGCTGATCTGGGGCGGCCAGGATGAGGTGGTCCCGTTGAGCGCCGGCGAGGTATATAAAGAGTCGATTGAGGGGGCCGAGTTGGTCGTGCTTGAGCAGTGCGGCCACCGTCCCGAGATTGAACAGTCGAACGAATTCATCAAGGCTGTCCAACAGTTCCTTGGCTAAGCATGGCCGGCAACGGCCGACAAAGGAGGGTGCACTATGCATATCATGTATTTTTCAGAGCGGCCCTACCATCCGGTGCCTGAGGAAGTCCTGCTCAGGAACGGCTACTGGGGGGTCCCTAACACGTATTACGATCCGGCCGTTGCCTCACGGTTGTACAACGAATACCTTGACGAAGATGTGTTCGCCGAGAAGATGGGCTTTGACGGTATTATGCTCAACGAGCACCACGGCTTAATCCTGTGCATGGGGTCGGTGGTCGATGTCGAAGCCTCGATTTTGGCCCGGATCACGGAGAAGGTTCGCATTGTTCTACTCGGCAACCCCTTGCCGGTGGTGGGCAACCCCTTGCGGCTGGCCGAAGAGTTGGCCGAAATCGACCTGATTTCCAAGGGCCGTCTGGTCGCCGGTTGGGTCCGTGGTGGGGGGACTGAGCAGTTCGCCAATAATACCAATCCGTCCTATAACCGGGAGTATTTTAACGAGGCCCACGATCTGATCGTCAAAGCCTGGACCACGCCGGGTCCGTTCCGCTGGGAGGGCAAACACTTTAACTATCGATTTGTGAATCCGTGGGCCCTGCCACTACAAAAGCCCCATCCGCCGATGTGGATTCCTGGCCTGGTCAGTCCTGAGACGGTCCAGTGGTGTGCCAAACACCGCTATCCCTATATTGCCCTGGCCACCTATCTCGAACCGACTGTAGAACTGTGGAATCTGTATGCCGAAGCAGCGGCCCAGGAGGGCTATCAGGCCGGCCCGGAAAACTTTGGCTATTTACAAAAGGTGTATGTCGCTGAGACCGAAGAGAAAGCCCAGGAGCTGGGCAAGCAGGATTTATACGGCGGGGGGATGTACACCGCCATTCGACCTGAGTGGCTGTTCCCGTCCGGCTATAACTCCAAGGCGGCGACCAAACGTCTGGCCCGTCAGTTCACCGATCCCAAGGGCCGCACGCAGCTCTTTACCGGCTATGAGGGCCAGAGTATCGAAGAGGCCAAGGCGTCCGTGTACGGTTTATACCCCCACGCCCAGGAGTCCTACCAGCTGATTCGGGGCACGCCTAAGACCGTCATTCCCAAGCTCCGCAAGATCCTAGAGGTCCTGCGGCCGGGTGTCTTTGGCCTGTGGCAGAACGACGGTCCGATCGGCCATCCCGAGCGGATGAACAATATTCGGCTGCTCGGTGAAGAGGTGATCCCGGCAGTCCGAGAAATCGCCAAAGAGTTGGGGCTGGAAAGCCCGCTTGAGCGCCAGCCCGGCTCGCGGTCTCTGCCAGCAACGGGCCAGTGGGATCCGGTTGCCCAGAGTGAGGCTCTGGCGGCTCTGTAAACGATAGGCCCGGCGGGAGTGTCTCCCCCCGCCGGGCCCGGAGCCAAGCGCTCTTGGTTAAGTGGTGTATCCTGTCTGAGGAGCAGTCCTGACGGCCGTCTCATTGACAACGGTGCACGCGGACCGCAAGCGGTGGCGGGCGGCGCTGGAATCACGATTCGTCGGGCAGGCTGTCGGACTCATCCTACTGCTGGTCGGTGGCTCGTCTCTTTGCAACCGCCTTTGACGAGAACACGGCCGCTGGGCGCAGCTAGAAAGCGTTGGCTAGGCTTTCCGAAGGCGGAGTCGGCCCGGTTCAGTCTCTCTTTCGCCGTCCCATGTGATCCCGAGTATCCGTCCCTCCTCGTCAATCCTGACCCTTGCAGCCCGCCTACCCGAGGAAATGGGTATTCGGTATCCAACAATCCCGCTGGCCGTGTGTATGCCTCTATCACCGCGTGGTTTGGAGGCCGAGACCCCAGTCCAGTTCTTGTACCGCTCTCTCCCAATATCTGTATCCATTCGCTGCCTATGGGTCGATGAACTTTGTCTTCCACGATGGGACCGGGCCCTTGTTTGTCGAGAAAGTAGGTTTTTTATTCTCCAGCACCGGCGCCGGGGTGCTGTCCAGAAATCTCAGCGGTGCCCTGAGCCCTTCCCCCATCTAGCGACAACGGTTTGATGACGCTCCGAGACGGGCCGCCTCGAAATTTTTGTGACGGCGGCTAGGGACTGATATGCTGCGTGAAACTCTGCGGTTTGCGACCACCCGTCCACAGATGGCGGGTGCTCAAGCTTGGTTTTGTGAGGGGGGACTTAAGGATGGCCGCTTGATGGGGCGCTGAGTATCTTTCCGCTGCGCACGGCCATGTCACGGGCGGGCCGACCGACTGGGGCCAGATTGAGGTGCAACGCACGAAGCTGGGTAACCCGGAGTTGAGAGAGCGGGGCTATACTCCCTTCATCCATCCGCCCTGAGACATTGCGGGCGCTCCCCTCGCCTATCAGGATGCATCCAGCCGATAGAGTGGTCCGAGGCCCAGACTCCCTGACCGCTTGTCCGTCCGGGCCTCATGCGCCACAAGAGCGGTATCTGGATCGACGGCTCTATCTTGAGGGCGAGTGGCCTGAAGAGTTTTTCTTCAGCTGGGGCTTGGGACATGCCCCGAGCAGCGTCAACTCGGGCTGCCGCCAGAGCTGATGGGCGGTTGGGAGTCCAAAACGCGGCCGGGCGGCTCATTTTCAATGATCGGGACGGGACCCTAGAAGATCGAGGTCCACAGGCTGTACAGCGCAAAGCTGCCGTATACACCCGAGGCCACCAGCATCATGCCGATGCAAACAGGCCCCGGCCGGGCTGAGACGGGCAGGTAGCGGAGGTTTAGGTAGAGCATCAGCGGCACGTACATGGCCATTGAAAAGCCGCCCAGCAGCGCGGCGTTAAAAATAAAGCCGAGTCCGGTCACCGCGTACTGTTCAAAGAACCATGTGCTGCCAGTTCCGGCCAGCATGAACAGGACGGCAAACGGCACATAGAGTTTGGCTTGATCAACACGCTCACCAAACGAAAAGCTGGTACGCAGAATATACGCCCACACCCGTGCGCCGCCATCGACCGCCACCAGCTGAGTGCTGAACAGGGCTGCCATACCGATGATCAGATACAGATAGCGCCCAAAGCTCCCCAGAGTCTCGCCCAGGATAAGTGACTCGTCCCAAATAATCTGGCCCTCGGTCGGCACTAGGCCGAGCGGTCGCAGCACGCATAGAGCGCCGAACATAAACAGGAACATAGTGAAGCTATTGAGCAGCCAGAAGTACAGCGTCTGGTCAAACACAACCCAGCGAAACCAATCTTTAAACGCGCGGCGGTTTTTTTCGGTTTCCGGATAGGTATAGCCGGTTGGAATAGTCGTATCGGCCCCGCCTCGGAGCGGATTCTTCAGGGCTGCCATCCGAGCCCCCATGCCGATGCCCTTATCGCGTAGATAAAAGGCGTACCACAGGTTGCCGGCTCCGCCAGCTCCGGCAAACACAACCGCGCCGAAAAAGCGGGTGAAGGGAAACTCCTCGTCCAGCTCAACATGCCCAAAGTTCACCAGCCCGCGTGCCATCTCGCCGACGGCGTCTAGAGTACCGACCTGAAAGGCGACGAAGATCAGACCCAGCGTCATAAAAATGACCAACCCGATCGTGATCCGCTCAACCGCTTGATACATGACCTTCGGACCAAACAGCACAACCGCGACCGAAGCAAAGGTGAGCCCGGTCCACATCCAGTCCGGGCCGGGCCCATCCGGTCCGAACAGGAGGGCCTTGAGCGCCGCGCCCGAGATGCGGGCCCAGCCGGGCAGGAACAGGGTCACAAAGCCGATGAACAGCAGGGTGTAGATAAAACCCATCCACACACGGGCAAAGCCGCTATACGGAGCCTCGCCAGTGACAATTGCCCAGCGGCCGATTTCGATATTTACCCACAGTTGCAGGAAGACCCCCAGTGCCGCTGCCCAGACCATAGTGGCCCCGAACTTGGTGGTGATCCACGGCCACAGCACAATCTCGCCCGCCCCGATCGACAGCCCGACCAGCACCGCGCCCGGCCCGGTCATACGCCAGAATGACTGGCTGCGGAGTGGCAGGTCGGCCGTTCTGAGTGGCGCGATGTGAGAACTCATGCCTTGCCTTTCTTTCCCTGTTCGTGATTTTACAGTGCGGAACTGTTATTTAGCACGTATGAAAACATCTATCATGGTCGGTGGAGCGGCTGGAATCAATATCCGCCGCACGCTTGAGTTTGTTCGTCAGGCTGAGCGTTTGGGCGTAGACTACGTCTGGTCAGCCGAGGCCTGGGGGCAGGATGCGGTCACCTCTCTGGCCTATCTGGCCGGACACACCAGCCGTATCAAGCTGGGTACTGGTATCATGCAGATCAGCGCCCGCACGCCGTCGATGACCGCAATGAGCGCCCTGGCGCTACACGACCTGTCCGAGGGGCGCTTTGTGCTGGGTTTGGGCACGAGCGGGCCCCAGGTTGTCGAGGGGCTGCAAGGCGTGGCCTTCCGCGCGCCCCTAACTCGGCTGAAGGAAACGGTTGAGATTGTGCGCATGGCCTTGCGGGGCCAGAAACTGCGCTATAACGGCCGTTTTCATAGGCTGCCGCGTCCGGGTGGCGAGGGCAAAGCTCTGCGCATCGATCATCCGCCTGTGAACATTCCCATTTTTTTGGCGACACTGGCCCCGAAGGCGCTTGAATATACTGGGGCTGCCGCGGATGGTTGGCTGGGCACCTCGTTCTCGCCTGATCATGCCGAGGCGCATTTTGCCCATATCCGAAACGGAGCCCGGACTGGGGGCCGCAGCTTGGACGATATTGAGCTGCACGCAATGTGTCCAGTGGCGATTGGTGACAATGTTGAAGAGCTTATTGCCGCCCAGAAACCGGGGATAGCGTTTAGCCTAGGCGCCATGGGGTCGGCCACAACAAATTTCTATAATGCCGCGTTTCAGCGCTCCGGCTTTGAGGATGAGGCTAAAGCGGTGCAGCAGCTGTGGATTGCGGGCAAGCGCAAAGAAGCTGCGGCACGTGTTCCGGATGCCATGGTGACCCAGTTTGGAGCGATCGGTACGCTCCCTATGGTGCGACAGCGGTTCCAAAAATATCGGCAGATTGGGATTGACGGGCTCACTCTGCGTATTGAGGCCGACGGTCTCAGCGATCGGATCGCTAAGCTCGAACAGGTGATGGATGCGCTCCGCAGTCTTGGCAGCCTCTCGTAATTGAACCTTCCTAAACCCCTCGCTAGCCCGCCCCGTCTTGCTACAATGGTGGTGGAGGATAGACGTATGAAAGCACAGATGCAGCTCGGCGATTTTCTGGTGGCCTATCTGCGCAGGGGCGGCGTTACCCGTCTGTTCGGTATTCCTGGCGATCTAGTCATCCAGCTGTTTATGAAGTTTGGCAAACCCCGCGATATACAAGTCATCACATTTTCGCACGAGCCTGGGGCCGGGTTTGCGGCGGACGGCTATGCGCGGGCGACCGGGCAGCTTGGCGTGCTGTGTGTGACCTACGGAGCGGGTGGGCTGAATGTGGTCAATGCGGTTGCCGGCTCCTACTCTGAGCGGGTCCCGCTTTTGGTCGTTAGCGGTGGGCCGGGTGAAGAGAAACGCAAGCTCGGCATTCTGGTCCACCACCAGGCTAAAGAGATTGAGTCCCAGTTCCGAGTTTTTAAGGAAATCACGTGTGCGGCCAAGATTATCGATAATCCACAGACCGCGGCCGAGGACATTCATGAGGTGGTGCAGGCGATCTGGCTGCACCAACAGCCGGGCTACATTGAGATCCATCAAGACATGGTCGAGCGGCAGATCAGGCTTCCCGAATCGATCGCAGCCTGGGACGGGACTTTTGTGCGCCACCACTCCGATTCCCAAAAAGTTGCCGAGGCGGCTCGTGACACGGTTACCCGTCTCAACGAGGCCAAACGTCCCTTTGTCATTGTGGGGATCGAAGTCTTCCGCCACAAACTCGTGGACAAGGCGGTGGCTCTGGTTGAAAAGACGGGTGCCCCGTGCGCCACTACGGTGTTGGCCAAGGGGGCATTTCCGGCCGATCATCCCCAGCATATGGGCGTGCATATTGGGGCCATCTCGCCCGAGGCGACCCGCCGGCGGGTTGATGAGGCCGACTTGGTGATGAACCTCGGGACTCTCTTGACTGATATGAATCTGGGCTCCCAACTGCCCCGACTGCCTCGTGAAAAACTGATCTGGGCCTCTGAGAATCGGGTTGATATCAGCCACCATAGCTATACCGATGTCCCGCTCGCTGACTATCTCCAGGCAGTGCTCGACGCACCGATTCACCAACACCGCGAGACGGTAAGCTATCACGACAATCTTGAATCCCAGGCTCCGGGCGAGAACCGCGCCATCCAGGTTACCGATATGCTGTGCGAGGTAAACGCTTTCTTGGACACGCATCCCGATCACCTCGTCGTGGCCGAGGCCGGCGATATGTTGTTTGCCGGCCTGGACGTGAAGTTTGGACGCCACAGTAGCTATCTGGCCCAGGGTTATTACGCGTCAATGGGCTTTGGCATTCCGGGTGCGATGGGAGCACAACTCGGCACCGCTCAGCGACCGCTTATCTTATGCGGTGACGGTGCGTTTCAAATGACTGGGCCCGAAATTGCTCACGCCCCACGCTATGGACTAAACCCGATTGTTGTGCTGATGAATAACGGTGGGTGGGGCATCTTCCGACCGGTGTCCGAACGGGAAGACCTGCTGACCACCCCGCCGTGGCCGTATGCCCGGCTGGCCGAGGCGTGGGGTGGGACCGGGATCCAGGTCCAGACGGTCGGTGAGTTGCGGGCCGCGCTCAAAGCGACCGACGCCATCTCGTCGTTTGTGATTATCGAAGTCATGGCCGACCCGCACGATCTGTCTCCGGTGACGGTCAAGTATATCACCGCCTCGGTCGGGGAGCAGCGCTGAGGAAGAGGCGGGGATGATGCGGGCTTAGGCCGTCCTAGGAGCGGTTGACAAAGACCTCGGCCCGCCGCAGCTCCTAGGAACGCCCTGGCAGTCGCCGAGCGTGGGTGGCCCTGACCTCGTCAGGGTTAAGAGAGCACCCCTCACCGTCGGGGCCGGCGTCAGGACCCGGAATTGGAGCCTGACATTCATGTCCAAATAGATGCCGCGTGCCAGAACCGGACTGTCTGCTCCCACAGCCGCTCCGTGTCTGCGCATCAGGTCCGCAGGTTTATCGCCCGGGTGCCGGCCATCGCGGCGTTGCGATGGCGCTAAACGGAAAAAGGCTTGGCGCGTGGTTATGCACCACCGCCGGACATCGGGTCGGAGCCGGTGGATCTCGCCCTAGATGAAGCCTCTGGATGTAGAGCTCTGCGGCCTATTGTCCACCAAGTCGAATGCTACAGGATTGTCGCCTGTGACCGTCTCTGAGGCGAGAGCCCACAGGGGCCGCTCGGGCCTGTGTAAGAAGCGCAGACTGACGTGACCGTAGCCGGCGACAATATTCCGTTAGACTAGAATCCGGTTGGCGGTCATGAGATCTGCGAGCTGTTCGTTTGTGTCCGGACTCATTGATATGAGGACGGGCCGCCCTTTGTCCGTTGCTTGGTCGCTCTCGCTGGGCAGGTTCGGGATATGTCGGTCGGCTTCGGTCTGCTTTTGCAGGCCGAATTGGCTGTGGGAAGATTTGCGACATCGGGTTGATACCTTTCGTGGCGTGGGGTTTTGATTGAGGAGCAAACCCGCGCCGCTTCCACTCGCGGAAGGAGACGATCGAAGTCTTGCGGGATGCGTCGGACGTCCACCCCAGTCGCCCGGAACCCTGTGCCCCCACCATGATGAAGGGGCTAGCTACTCTGAGTTCGTCCGGGGGACCTATGGGGTGATCCCGGCTTCGCCTTCCCTCGTGCTGGTGCCACCTGCAGAAATCGGGAAAATCCTCTGAGTGACTCTGTATGTCGTCATTGAATCGGCTAAGCTTCGGGGGGAGGGGCTTGGGGGATGAGAGGGGCTGGCTCAATTGGAGCGAGAAGGCGACACTGTGCCGCAGGAGTACATCACCCTCCTGAGCGATATTAAACTGCAACTCCTTTCGGCTACCCGCCTGACATGGGTGGACAGTGTTCGCACCCCCTCCGGGGGATACGTGACCGTAGGCGCCCCCGCTCCCCAATCTCGAAGCTAAGCGATTTCCTATTTAATACATTGGCGAGTGCACCAATCATATTTCGTTCTTATCTCGTTGACGTACGGAGGGGGGACCTTTGACCGCTGCCTGATCGTTCTCGACAACGCGCGCCTCAGTGATAATGACGTCCTGGTCGTCTTCCCGCACCTCTTCTGAATGCTCCTTTTTGTGGGTCGTCCACGCTCCGAAGAGGAGAGTGGCTAGGCCGAGAACGAACTCGTCAAGAAAAGGGATAACGTCGGGAATCAGCAGGTTGAGCACAAACAGGCCGGCGGTCAGCATAAACAGCTGAGGAAAGCGGAGGCGGCGGGCAATCCGTAAGATCAGAGGGCTAATGAGCCTGGCTATGAGATGCATGGATCAGTCTCCAGCGGGGCGGGTTTTTTCTTCGTGTTCCAAGTCTGCTTGGTCAGCCTCGTCCCCGTCTATCTGCTTTCCGAACTTTCTGAGTTGCACTGCCAGTTCCTGGAGACGCCGACTGACCCGTCCGTTTATCGTATTCGGTTCGTCGACCGATCCGGCTCGCATACCGCTGAGCAACTCAATGCCCTGATCAATCGTTTGGATCGGGTAGATATGAAATTGGCCGTCTTTAACAGCCTGTACCACATCCGCTCTGAGGACGAGATTGCGGACGTTGGCGGCTGGGATCAGCACGCCCTGGTGACCGGTCAGGCCGTGGGCCGTGCACACATCGAAGAAGCCTTCGATCTTTTCGTTCGCCCCGCCAATGGCCTGGACTTCTCCCCACTGATTCACCGAACCGGTAACGGCTAAGTCCTGACGCAGGGGGATCTCAGCCAGCCGAGATAGTAAAGCGTACAATTCGGTGGATGAGGCGCTATCGCCGTCAACGCCCGAGTAGGACTGCTCGAAACACAGACTGGCCGACAGGGCGAGCGGCTTGTCCCGGCCGAAGCGGTTGCGGAGGTAGCCGGCTAAAATGAGCAGGCCTTTATCATGACTTGAGCCGCTCAGACGCGATTCGCGCTCAATATTGACGATTCCAGCTTGGCCCATTCCGACACTGGCCGTGATCCGGGACGGGCGGCCAAAACTGTGCTCGCCAATGGCCAGGACGGCCAGGCCGTTGATCTGGCCTATTTTTTTGCCTTGACTGTCGAGCAGGACTGTGCCGCGGGTGATCATCTCGCGCAGCTCTTCTTCAATCCGATTGGCGCGAAAGGTCCGTTGTTGAAGTGCTGTTTCCACATGTGCGGCAGTCACCAGCTGGGCCTCATCTTTGCACGCCCAGTAGGCGGCCTCCCGGATCAAGTCGGCAACCTCGGCGTACGCTGCTGAGATCTTCTCGCGGTCGCCGACTTGACGTGCCCCGAACTCGACCAAGCGCTCAACTCCAGACCGATCAAAGTGCGGCAAGTTCTCCTGTTGGCACAACCGGGCGACCCACTGGCCGTACAGCTGACCGTGCTCGCCGTTGAGTTCCAGCGTGTGTCGAAAGTCGACGTGGACCTTGAAGAGATCTTGAAACTCGGGGTCGAGCGCGTAGAGGCTGTGATAGAGAAGCGGACTGCCGACAACGATAAGCTTGAGCTGAACAGCAACCGGCTGAGGCTGTAAACCGGACGCGGCAAACAGCGAAAACGGCTCGTAGGTTTCAGGCGCGATCCGTCCGCTTTTGAGGGTACGTTTTAGGGTTTTCCACACCGCCGGTTCGGTCAGCGCGTCTTCCAGGTTAAAAATGAGATAACCGCCGTGGGCGCGCAGCACTGAGCCGGCTTTTATACGCGTGAAGTTGGTCACCAAACGTCCGCCCCGATCCAGCACGCGTTCGATACTGCCAAACAGATTCTGATACGTTGGGGTATTTTCGGTCAGCACCGGAGCGCCAATGGTGTGGGCGTTATCGACCACGACATTCACCTCGTATTCGTACAGCTTTTGCTGACCGGCCGGGTCCTGGGCAAGCAACACACTAGGCGGCAGCCCGTCCTGGGCAGTCGGCTCTTTGAACACGTCTAGGTGTTCGACCGTATACCTCTTGACTTGGTCGAGATAGGCGCTAATCGCCGGGCTGGGGATTTCTTGGCCGATGGCTGCGAGGTGCGGGGTAATCAGATTTTCGCAGAAGCGCTGCTCGACCTGGCGGATATCCTCGGCCATGGCCCGCATAATGTCGCGCTGCTGGCGGGGGAAGTCGGCGATGTCGGACAGCAACTCGTGCCGTTTGTGCTCGATCGCCGTCTGCTGCTCTTCGGCCAACTGCTGAAACTCTTCGGGTCCTTTCAACGGCTGGCCGTTGACGATCGGGATCAAGATCATGCCCTGCGGACCCATTTGCAGCAGGAAGCCTTTGTCTTTGGCCTTGGCTTCCAGGTTGGAGTTGAGGGCCTGGGCTTGGGCCATATATTTTTCTTTGAGCTCGTCCTTTTCTCTATCAAAAGCTTCCTCGCGGAAGGCTTTGGGAAGCTCTGCACGCAGCGCTTTCACCAGTTGACTCATGCGTGCTTTGAGCCGCCCGCCCTGTCCGGTTGGCAGGGCGATTGCCTGCGGCACATCAGGGTTGGCAAAATTATGTACATAGACCCAATCGCCTGGCGTTGGGGCGTGCCGGGCCTGTTGGGCGATCCAGTTGTGGAGCACGATGAGTTTATGTGCTCCAGCCATGCCGGACACAAACATATGGAAGCCGCCCGCGGAGATGCCAAGCCCGAGCTCAAGCGCCGCCTGGGCCCGCTCTTGGCCGACGAGATCATGGGCGGGCGGCGCAAGGTCGGCCGTGGTCTGAAAGGTGTCGGGAAACGATACCCGAAAGCGTAGCTCCTCGGCGCTTAACTCGGTTGGCGACAGGACCGACAGTTTGTCTGAATAGCTCGACTGCGCGATGTCATCAGGCATACCGCCGTCTCCTGGTCGTTCGAGTTTTGGGGAGGCTGACTCGTAACACGCCGTTCCGAAATGTGGCTCGGATACGGTCCGGGTTCACTGAGGCGGGCAAACGCACACGGCGCACGAACTGGCCTGAGCGGCGTTCTTGATGGAAAAAATTTTCTCCCCGCCCTGTATGGGTGGTCGATCGAGTGCCGCGCAGCACGAGTTCTCCGTTTTCGACCTTGACCGCAACGTTTTGCTTACTGACGCCGGGCAAATCGGCCTCAAGCACGAAAGCCGTTTTGGTCTCATACAGATCGAGTTGAGGAGCCCAGTCTTGAACCCGTTCCGGGCGTCTGTCCCAACGTCGGTGGATCAGCTCATCAAAAAGCCGGTCAACCTCCTGGGTCGCCTCTTGAAAAGGAGTCGGGAGTTGCCACGGATGCCGTTCCGCCATGTGAAATGCCTCGTCTGTGCTTTCATCCGTCCAAACTGTGTCTTGGAGTTGGCTTGGTTTTGTCCTGTTCTGTTACACTGGACAGGAGTCTGGATGCAAGCCCTCGGGCGCTGATAAAGACGGTTTGGCGGTGGAAACACACGCGTCGCGTCGATGGGAGCGGTAATCTTGACCTCACTCGGGTGGCACCGGGGCTGATCAACTGCGCGACCGACTCCTCGCGCAAGAAGGTACAGCGTATGAGGCGAATGGGAAGGAGGAGGAGGGATCAGGTGGGAGTGCTGATCTCTATTCCTCCGGAAAAACGTAAACGGGCTGCTGAAGTCCCGGACAGACCTTCGATCTCCATTACCCTTATGGGGGCCATCCTTGACCAGATAGTCCCGGAGGGGAGGAGCAGGGTATGGTCCCTCTGCCGTACGGGCGGATTATTGTGCCATTGCCACACATGGGACGGATAGAGCATTCTGTCTGGTAGGATTCCCAGCGGCGCGCTTGCAGAAACGGGACTGCCTGGGCGAACCTAGTGAGGCGATTTCTCCCGCCGGTACAAGCCACAGCACTTCAAGTGGCCTACGTCTGTCTAGCGACCGAAACGACCGCATTGGGCTGTCAATCACGCCATTTGGTCGGACGGCTCCATACTCCGATTACAAAGCCTGCCTCATTCAGGCGACCGCATATGGGTGGGAGATTGCAGGGCCGAGAACCAATGAAAATGGGCGGCCTCATCAGTCGCCATCTTACTGGTACTGACGGCGTATTGGCCGTGCTGGCGGCCTGGACCTCTGAGAATGCCGGTCATGACCAGACGCGCGTCCGAGGTCCGTGGCGAACTGAGCGAGTTACAGTCGGCTGATGTTAGTTTGCCGGCAGGTCAGCTATATTAGGCGGGTGTTTACCGCGCCCTATGTGATTCGCTGCCGAGATGAGTTGGCTCACTTTTTCAGCGTTGTGGCTTGGCGGCTGCGTGAAGATCTGCTGCATCTGCAAGCCATGGGCTTGACCTATGCCATGCTGCTGGCGCTGATTCCGTCGCTGGCGGTTACGTTTGCGGTCTTAAAAGCGTTTGGTGTCCAAAATCAGATTGAGCCGTTTTTGATCCAGACTTTTGAAGACCTCGGTCCGGAGGGTGTTGAGGTCGTGCGCCGGGTTATCGAGGTGGTGAACAATATTCAGGTCGGCGTACTCGGCGTTGTGGGAGTGGTCATCCTCTTCTATACCGTGATTTTTCTGGTCGGCGAGATCGAAAGTGCGCTGAATCGCATCTGGAAGGTGCGCCGTCCGCGCAGCTGGACCCGACGGCTGAGCGGCTACTTGAGTGTGCTGCTGATTGGGTCAGTGTTGGTCTTTATGAGCCTGACCCTGATCGCTTCGGTGCAGAGTTATTGGCTGGTCAAGCGTGTCATGGAGATCCAAGCATTTGGACCGATTCTGGCCACCCGCGGGACGCGGTTCCTGCTATTGTGGCTGGCTTTCACGTTTTTATACCGGTTTATGCCCCATACCTGGGTATCCCTGCGCTCGGCCGTGATCGGTGGCGGGGTCGCCAGTCTGATATGGCAAATAGCCGGCTTGATATTTGTCGCTTCCTTTGCCGGATCGGCACGCTATGCGGCCATTTATTCGAGCTTTGCCGTGTTAATCCTGTCCCTGCTGTGGCTGTATGTTGGCTGGCTGATCGTCTTGATTGGGGCCGAAGTTGCCTACTTCCACCAGCATCCAACCGATTACTTCAAAAAAGAGGCGGCTCGATCGGACAGCTATACGGTCCATGAGCGGCTGGTGCTGGCTATGCTGAGCGCCGTCGGCCGCCGTGCGCTCGACGGCAAACCGCCCTGGTCCGCGGCCGCCCTAGCGGCGTATCTCCAGGTGCCGCTGTCCAGTCTCGAAGACTGTCTTGAACGATTTGTCCACAGTGGCATCCTGATCCGGGCGACTGAGCCGGCTTGGATTACGCTGGGACGGTCGCCGGAGCGGGTCACTTTGGTCGAGATCCTCGACGTCCTGCGTGGAGTCGTCCCTGAGGCTGAAGAGGACGGCCCGCTGAGGGACATCTTACAACGACGGGACCGGGCCGTTCAGCAAGCCCTGGCCGGCGTCACCCTGGCCGACCTGTGTACAAAAACGGACAAAACAACAAGCTGCCCCTCCTAACCTTAGTTGAAGAAGCTCCCCGTGTCATAGGCGAGGCTTCCGCCCTGCTCCTTGTTGGTCTTGCTGCTTTAGGATGACGTGATAAAGCTGAGATGAAAAAGATGGGGGTCAGAGCAGACGGACCGGGAGGACGCGGCCATAGCGTTGCAGCTTAGTCAGATTTTTGATCTGGACGTCGAGGATCTCTGGACAGCCGACGCGGTTGAGCTGACGGGACTGACCGGTCTGAAGGTGCGAGGTGTCCGCCTCGGCATTGTCTTATACGAGGAATTTAAGCGAGGCCTCCTTGACCTCCACGCCAAGAGTCTCGTTTATACCACGCTTTTGTCCCTGGTTCCTTTTCTGGCGGTCAGCTTTTCGGTGCTGACCGCTTTTGGGGCAATTCGGGACATTGGACCGGTCCTCCAGCCATTTCTTGAACCACTGGGTGAAACGGGGAGCGAGGTCGTCATCGGCTGGGTGGTGGAATTTGTGAAAAACGTCCAGGTTGGCGTCTTGGGGGTGCTTGGCTTTTTCCTGTTATTCTATTTTGTGCTGTCTTTGGTGGGGAAAATTGAAGATGCGCTGAACTACATTTGGCGTGTCCCGCGTGGGCGCCCGCTCGTCCGGCGTTTTACGGACTATCTGAGTGTTGTTCTGGTTGGACCGGCGCTTATCTTTACCGCCTTGACCGTCATCGCGTCGGCCCGGCAATCGCGACTCGTCCAAAGCCTCCTTGCCCAATCTACGCTCGGCAATGTGTTCATTGCGCTGTCCTGGCTGACGCCCTTCCTCGTGCTGCTCGTCGTCTTTACCTTCCTGTATAAGTTTCTGCCTAATACCCCGGTCCGGTCGCGGTCCGCGGTCTTCGGAGGGGCGACCGCCAGCCTCTTATGGATTCTTGCCGGGACGGGCCTTACTGTTTTTGTCGCCGAAGCGCCGGACCGAGTCGCCATTTATCGGAGTTTTGCCGTTCCCATCGTCTTCTTTATCTGGCTCTATGTGAGCTGGTTTATCATTCTTGTTGGTGGTCTCGTCGCCTATGTGCACCAGCATGCTGAAGTGCGCTTTGAACGAGCGGTACGCCGCCAGCGTGGAATCTTGGTGCAGATGCGGCTCGCCTTGTCAGCCCTAACGGCCATCACCCGTCGATATCTGGCCGGTGCTCCTCCCTGGCCGTTTCCCGACTTGGCAACAACGCTCCAGGTGTCACCGACCGAACTCGAAGAGGTGGTGGAAGCCTGTCTGCGAAGCGGATTTGTGTGTAGAACGGCCGAGCCTGAGGGGTTGATCTTGGCCCGTCCGCCGGAAGATATCACAGCTGCTGATGTGTGTGCCGTCATTGAACAGGCAGATGAGATTTCAGCCGGTGGGGAGGCGGAAGATCGACTGACGCAACTCCTTGGGCAACGCACTCAGGCTATCCGGGCGAGCCTCCAGGGCGTGAATCTGCGGTCTTTAGCGTTGAGCGTCGGCACGACGGAACCCGCTACGACGGCCGACGCAGAAGCGCACGGCCAGAACTAGCCCACCTGACCGCTTTAGGAACGGACTGCGCTGGGCGAAGGGCACTCGTCTCGATGTCGACAGATTGCCTTGCGCCGGCCTGTGGGCTACACTCGCCTCGCCCCTGACGAGGGCAAGGAGTTAGATATGCAAGGATCTTTGCGGTCGGGTGGCCATGGTTCGCGGTGGGACCAACACCATTGGCCCGGCACCCGCCCCGCTCTTGACGGCAGAGGGGATGCGTCTTGCTCTGCCCGATCTTTTCGAGCGTATTGGCTGTGCGTTTGAGAGCTGAGAGGCTGGCAGCAATTGGGCTGGGCCGGCCCGAGTTGCGCGCCTGGGCGCTGTACGACTGGGCCAATTCGGCTTTTTTCACCACTGTCGTCGCAGCCGTCTTTCCGGTCTATTTTAGTTCGGTTGCGGCGGCCGGTGTACCGCCTAGCGTAGCCACCGCTCGCTACGCCGCGATGACCACCGTCGCCCTGGTGCTCATCGCGGTGGCCGCGCCGATCCTCGGCGCCTGGGCCGATGCCGCTGCCATACGCAAGAGACTCCTCACCGTCTTTCTTGGCTGTGGGGTGGGAGCCACGGCAGGGATGGGCGGGATATATAGCGGCGACTGGCAGCTCGCCTCGGTTCTGTTTGTGATCGCCAATATCGGAGTGTCCGGCAGCATCATTTTCTACGACGCTCTGCTCCCCCATCTGGCCCGCACGGAGGAGATTGATCAGGTCTCGACCGCTGGCTACGCGCTTGGCTATCTGGGTGGCGGACTGCTGTTAGCCCTCAACTTGGCCTGGATCCAGTTTCCACACTGGTTCGGCATTGCCGATGCCGCTGCCGCTAGCCGCCTCTCTTTTGTGAGTGTGGCAATATGGTGGCTGGTGTTCTCGGTGCCCCTGTTGCGCCGGGTCACCGAACCGGGCCGTTCGCCTCGCAGACGGTTCGGCCACGCTTTGGGTGGCCTTGTCGGCCGTCTCCGCCACTCTGGTGGCGAGCTCCGGGTGTACAAAAACGCCGGGCTCTTGCTGCTGGCCTTTGTCATCTATAACGACGGGGTCGGCACGATTATCCGTATGGCGGCCATCTATGGTACCGAGATGGGGCTGTCACAGGGAGTGCTGATATCGGCTGTTCTGCTGGTCCAATTCATTGGCATTCCGGCCGCCTTTGGTTTTGGCCGTTTGGCGGCACAAATCGGCGCCAAGGCTGGTATCTTCCTGGCCTTGGGCGTGTATATGATCGTGAGTGTGGTTGGCTATTTCATGTCCACGGCTTTCCACTTCTACCTGATGGCGATTTTGGTTGGCCTGGTCCAGGGAGGCTGTCAGGCGCTCAGTCGTTCACTCTTCGCCAGACTGATTCCACGCCAGCGCTCAACCGAGTTCTTCGGCTTTTTTGCTGTGTGCGAGAAATTCGCTGGCATTTTCGGACCGGCTGTTTTTGCTATACTAACGCTGGCAACGGGATCGAGTCGGACGGCTATTCTGGCACTGGTGGTGTTTTTTGCCGTGGGTGGGTTGCTGCTGTACTGTGTTGACGTGGAGGAGGGCCAGCGAGCGGCACGGTCCGGACGCTGAGACCGACTAGCCACTGTTTGCACTTGAGGCCGCGCCCTGGTGTTGGCCTGACGGTTCTTGTAGACCTAACGGCTGAGAATACACACTGGGGAAAGTAGAGGACATGGATCGCTCCCTTGGAGAGACCCCCCCGCTGAGCGCGGCTGAGTCTGTTCTGCTGTCTGCCGTTTTGGCCCGTCTCCCGTCTCTGCAGCGTGAGGCCCTGGCCGAGCTCTTGCCGCAGACCTGTCGGCTGTTGGCGGCCGAGCTTCGGGCTCCAGTCTTGACGTGTGTCCAGACTGTGGCGGCTGTCAATCCCGGACCGCTGCCTGCGCTCCTCGCTCTAATTGGACCGACCCTCAACCGCTTGGCCGTGTCGAGTCGCCTGCCCATTGTGGAGCGGATTGTGCAGCTGGCCGAAGTGTTTCCCGCCGGCGTGCCGGCCCTGTTCCGCAGTCTGGGCCGGGCCTATGACGCGGCTGGTGAGGAGGGGGTGCTGTGCTGGATCGGCGTGGGGCAGGAGATTGGCCGTCACAATGCGCAGGCCGGACAGGCTTTTTTTGCGCTGCGCTCACAGACCGGTCAGCTGACCCTGCGCGGCGTCCCGCCGGTCGTCTGGTTGGCCGAAATCCAAGCCGTGTTGTTGAAATTCCTGCACATGTTGAGCGACACGAGCAGCGGCTTTGTCGAGACCCCACTGCTCTTTGTACCGCCGCCTCTGGCCGAAGAGGAGCGGATTCCGCTGCCGGCGTGTGTTGATCACTTCTCAACTTACGAGGAAAATTTTCGCCTCTACCGGGTTCTGGTGGCCCACCAGGCCGGGCGTCTGGTGTTTGGCACCTACGACTGTGTGCCGTCGGCGCTATGGGAGTCCTTCCCGCCCTACGTTCACAGTCTGCTGGATGAGGGCGCGGTCCGACCCCAGACGTGTGCTCCCTACTTCGCGCTGTTTCCCCGGGCTGATTTAATCGAAGATCTCTTTCTGTGTCTCGAAGCCGGGCGTATAGCTGCCCGAATGACGACCCACTACCGGGGCCTGGCCGACGATCTGCGCTGGGCTGCGGGGCTGACCGAACTCCAGCCGGCTGTACCCGCGGCTTTGTTGTCCGAAATTCCGGCCGATGAGTTTAAAGAGCTTGAACAAATTGGGACGGCCTCGGACTCCCTAGTCTGGGCGTCTCGCTTGTACGCCCAGTTTTTACAAGACGAGCAGCCGCCCGACGGCCCCGCATTGGTCACTGATAGAGATTTTGACCAGGCGCCCGAGCAAGCTGCGGCATTCATGACCGGGGTGAATCTGAGTCGGGAAGGGGCTGGGGAGTCCGAAGCCGAACGGATCGCCCGACGGCGGGGACGGACGGCCCGTGATCTCCACTATGTGTACGACGAGTGGGATTATGAAATTGGAGATTATCGTTCCCACTGGTGTGAGCTGCGCGAAGTTGGTTTGGCAGAGGATAACGGCGCTTTTTTTTCACGCACGCTGGCCACCTATGCCGAGTTAACCCCGGACATCAAACGCCAGTTTCAGCGTCTTCGCCCCAAGATGTTTCATCCGGTCACGGGTCTGGAAGACGGGGAAGAGGTTGATCTGAACGCCGTGGTCGCCGCACGGGTCGACCGCCGCCGAGGGCACGCGCCCTCGCCAAAGCTGTACCTGGCCAGACAACAGGTCAAGCGCGATGTTGGTGTCCTGTTTCTGGTCGATCTGAGCGCCTCAACCGCGGCCGAGTTGCCCGATACCTTGACGCGGGAGGGGACGGTTCAGCGGCGTAAACCGCGGGTGATCGACGTGATCAAAGAAGCGTTGGTCCTCCTGTCCGTCGCCCTGGAAGAGCTCGGCGACTCGTATGCTATCTACGGCTTCTCGAGTCGCGGCCGCCAGGACGTCGAGGTCTACCCGGTCAAGACGTTTCGGGACGCGCTGAGCGCCGAGGTAAAGGGCCGCATTGGGGCGCTGAGCCCGCAGGGCAGCACCCGGATGGGAACCGCGGTACGTCACGCCACCCGTAAGCTGAAAGATCTCGCCAGCCGCGCCAAGCTGCTGGTGCTGTTGAGCGATGGCTATCCGGAAGATCCGGGTTATGGCAAGCCGGTTGTACCGCCGATGTACGGGCTGCGCGATACGCTGATGGCTTTTCGGGAAGCCGAGCGGAGCGGTATTCTGCCCTACTGTGTAACCGTTGATCAGGGCGGGCATGACTATCTACAGAAAATGTGCGCCCCGTCGCGCTATATGGTCCTCGACGATATTCTGTCCTTGCCAACCGAGTTGCCCAAGATTTACCAGCGCTATATCTGGTCGCAGTGGTTGTAGACCGAGCTGGCCGAGTGGGGGCTGAACCGTCACCTCGGGTGTCCCGACTGTTGGTGGTGCTTCAGTTTGCATGTTCCTCTCACTCCCAACCCACCCCTAGTGAGGCGGCGGATCGGGGCTGCCGGACCGGAACCGGACGACGTCAAGGCAAGGCACCTCCCGGCTCTCTCTTGCCCTTTTGCCAGACTTCTTATACATCCACAGTCAAACTCTTGCTGATGGGTAAAGGGAAGATGACATTTGGAGATACCGCTGGCCTTGATCAGAGCCGCTTGAGCGAGACTGCGCAGCACCGGCTAACCGCTCTCCTTGATGATCTACCCGTGGCCTGGCAGACGGAGTTGCTCGATGCGCTGGGACAGGTGGAGACGACCACGCTTGAGCACTGGCTGCACAGTCATCATTTACGCAGCTGGGTGGAACATGGCGGCCGGGGCTTGACCCTGGACCGAGGCAAGAACAAACATCTGGCGTCGGCCTTTTTTCAGGCCACCCCACAGGTTTTACCCGGACTGAGCCAGGGCGACCTAAACGAGTGGTCCCGCCTAGCGTTTGATATTGGTGGGGTTGATCCATCGCAGGTATTTACCAGCCTGCCGGACGGCTTGACCGAACTAGAGCAGTCTGAGCGACTGAGCTGTTATCGGCTCGTCCGCAACTCGGTGTACCATTCGCCAGCGGCCGCAGTCGCGCTATACCGGGCCCTGCCCCGCGCGTGCGAAATGATTCCGGCTGAGCTGCGGGCGACCTATTTACGCTGTCTCCAGGCTGGGGTGAGCTTCGACCCCGAACCCTTGCCGGTATCAGTGACCCTGTTTAGCTCGACACTGCGTTCCCTACCTCTAGAGACGTGTCGCACGCTGTTGGAACGGATCAGTCAGCTGGCCCAATTTGTTCCAACCGGCGTCGCTCGGCTGTTCCGGGTGTTAGGCCAAGCCTATGATGAGGTTGGCGAACAGGGCGTATTGGGCTGGATCACGACCGGTGAAGAGCTGGCCCGACGTCGGCCCGAAGCCGCAGAGGCGTATTTTGCCCTAGAGTCCCGGACCAGCATGCTGATGCTACGCGGGAAGGTCCCGGCTGTCATGCTGAGCGATGTGCACGGTGTGCTGCTGAAATATCTGCACATGTTGGGCGGCACGATGTACAGCCTATCCGAGACCGAAACGCTGAGCTTTCCGCCACCCCTCGGTTTAGAGGACGAGGACATGTTGCCCCTACCGATGTGGGTTGAGGCCTTTCCCACGTATGAAGAAAATTTTCGTCTGTTACGCGTCATGGCCGCCCAGCAGGCCGGCCGGGTAGCGTGCGGGACATATGCGATTGATATCGTCGATCTGTGGCCGTCTTTGCCCCCCTACGTCCATTTGCTGTTAGCGTTAGGAGCTGAGCCGCCGGATAATCTGTTCGATTTTTTCCAACTCTTTCCGCAGCCCAGACAGGTCGAGGCGCTGTTTATGTATATCGAGAGCAGACGGGTAGCGGCTCAACTCACCGCCGCGTACCAGGGCTTGCGAGAGGATCTGGCCTGGGCAGACGAACAGACCCAGCTCTACCCGGCGGCGCTGTCAATGCTCCTGCCGCGCCTGCCCAAGGCTTTGTGGCCTGACCTGACGAAGGACGGATCGGCCGACGAGTCGTTGCTGCTGGCCACCGAATTGTACGCGCATGTGATGGACAGCTCTGCCCGGCCGCAACTGGCAGAGCTGTCTCAGTCAAAAAAAGAACAGTTGACCGAGTTGGTGGAAGACGAGTCGGCCCGCTTTGTGCCCATGGAGGACGAGTTGAACCAAGGGCCGCGTAGTGCCGAGAGTCTGTCGGCCGAAGAACAGGCCATGCTGCGCAAGATCGTTGCTCGGCTCAGCAAACACCAGAAGGAACGCCGCCGCCCTCAACCGCGTTCTGAAAATGGCAAATCCTTCACCTTATTTAGCGATCTGGACGAAGAAGGCGCTGAGGAAGAGCTGTTCGAGCCCAAACAGAAAAAGGCCAAGAACCGCCGGCGGCTTACCTCGGCCGGGGTGCGGTATGTGTATGATGAATGGGATTTCTTGATCGACGACTATCGCTCACACTGGTGTGATTTACGCGAGGTGCCCTTGGTCGGCGATGAAGGCGTCTTTTTTACCAGCACTATGACCGCCTACGGCGATGTGATGAAGGAGATCAAGCGCGAGTTTCAGCGCTTACGGCCAAAGCTGTACCATAAGGTCAAGGGCCTGGAAGATGGGGAAGAGATTGATCTGGAAGCTGCGGTTGGCGCGCGGGTTGATCTGATTACCGGAGTGGCGCCTTCCACCAAGATCTATGCCGCCCGTCAGCCGACCGACCGGGATGTCTCGGCTCTGTTTTTGTTAGACCTGAGCGCCTCGACCGATGCGCGGATACCGGTCGCCGCAGCCGAGGGTGAGCCCGAGGAGATGCGAATTATTGATATCCTCAAAGAATCGGTCGTGCTGTTGTCCTCAGCTCTAGAAGAGATTGGTGATACGTATGCGATTTACGGCTTCTCGAGCAGCGGACGGAAGAATGTTGATGTCTATCCGGTCAAAACCTTTGTCGAGTCCTTATCCTCAGATGTCAAAGGCCGCATCAGTGCCCTGGCTCCCCAACGCAGTACGCGCATGGGGGCGGCTGTCCGACACGCCACGCGTAAGCTGAAAGACCTCTCGAGTCGTGGCAAGATTCTCATCCTGCTGAGTGACGGCTACCCCGAAGACGCTGACTATGGCCGTGAGCCCCATACGCCAACGTACGGCATTCGAGACACGATGATGGCTCTCCGCGAGGCGGAAAGAAGCGGCATCCTGTCATTCTGCATCACGGTTGATAAAGGTGGCTATGACTATCTACGGGAGATGTGTGCGCCGTCGCGCTATCTGGTCATTGAAGACGTACTGTCGCTGCCGTCTCAGCTGCCCAAGATCTACCAGCGCCACATCCGAACCCAAGAATTGTAGCATAAAGAGTCGCAAAGAGAATTGACCCTTCGGTGGTTACTTTTGGGACTTATAGACCTGTGTACCAAAATCAACCCGATTGCCGCGTCCGTGTCCGCCCCGTCGCGGCCTCATAATCCCAGTGGTTCTTAGACTTTACGCCAAGTACGACTTCCGCTAGCCGCTCCGGTGCGGCGTCGCTCCGCTCCGGCATAGAGTACTTGGTGGGGCGGCCCTTTGGTTTCTTCGGTTTCATGCCAGTGCTCCTTCTTTCCCTTCACATACCCCAGGTTCTTATTCTCTCGGCGTAACCCGCTCAGCGTAACCCGCTTGCTCTTGAGCTTATTGTACGGCCCACACAACAAGATACGGTTTGAAATATGATTCAATCCGCCGTCCGACCGTTACGGCGCTGTATGGCAGTCGGTGTTCGCCGGCAAAGGCTAAAAGCGGTGGTTTTGACCTGATTCCTGGGTCTGGGGCCAGGAATGCCGCGGCCGACCACAAGGCCGAGCTGGGAAAGAACCAAGTAAGATGACTACCCAAGACGGCTGGGTGTATCTGACGAAGAACGTTTGAGGAGGTAATGGAAGTCTGCTGCGCAGCATCCTCAAGCTGATGTACTGGAGGCCATTCCGTTTTCCTCAAGGTGGACTTGGGCGATGCGAAACGATCTAATCTGTGCTTCCCTCTTGACGTATAGTTTATATATAACTAAACTTTTTCTACCTGCGCTGAAGGAGGAAGAGGAGGGGAGGATGTTTTGACACAAATTGCTGCTGATGGGAAATGGGGAAGGGTCGAGTGGGCGAGCGACAAAAACGGAGATATGCCCGCGCGGGATTATTATTTGGATCTTCCCGATAAAGACAAAGCAAAAATCGGTGCTCTTTTTCAACTTTTTGCTAATCAAGGAGTTGTTCAAAACAGGGAGAAATTCAAAAAACTGGGAAGCAAGGCGAAGGGGAAAGGCTCAGAATTATGGGAGTTTAAAAGCTTTCAACATCGTTTTCTCGGTGATTATCGGCAAAAAGGACGCTTTATTATCGCGCATGCGCTTCGGAAAAAAAGCGATAATCTGCCAAAATCTGCTATCGCAAGAGCCGTTCGCATTCTCCAAGAAAACGATCAACGAGAGGAAGGAACGCCATGAATCGACCTTACACGGACTATGAACTTTTTGAGCAATCCTCAGCTCGCAACAGACGGCTTCTGCGCGAGGAAGAGCTGATCCTAGAGGTGACAGAAGCGGTTAGCGCGGTGATGCAGGAAGAGGGCATCTCCAAATCTCAGCTTGCAAAGCGCTTGGGAAAAACCAAAGGATTCATTTCCCAGCTCTTATCGGGCGGACGGAACCTGACCCTGCGGACACTCGCCAGACTTGTTGATGCATTGGGGTATCGTGTCACCATTACGGTCTCCAAAGATCGTGACAGAATGTCTGTCAGCAGCGAGTCTCCTGACCTGAGAGTCAGCAACATCGAATCTTGGTCTGCTCCCTGGCCTCAGCCACCAACTCGGATGGAATCCGGCTTCAGTATTCCTCATCAAGAGTCGGTGGAGAGCTATGGAGTAGCAGCATGAGCGAGGCGGCTGATGGCCTGAAAGAATTGATTGCAGAGGTTGAGATTGAAGATGTTCGCCTCGTTGAAGCGAACGTGGCAACGAAGGTGAGGTCGCCGTCCGATACTGGCGCGGTCGATCTCTTAGTCAATCGAACGGCGGAGATTAGCGAGCATCAAGAAGAAAACGGGACGTTCTTTGTTGTGGCAACAATGAGGGCTCAGCTTGTCCCCGAAGAGGCAAAGGGGAAGCCTCTCGTCTCGATCGAGACAAGTTTTGAACTCCAGTATCGTCTTCCTGAAGGATTTCACGTCGATCCTCAAACTCTGACAACCTTTGCTGAGACGAACGGACTCTACAATGTCTGGCCATATTGGCGTGAGTTTGTTCAAAGCACGTTTGTCCGGATGGGACTTCCACCGCTAGTGCTCCCATTGTTGCGCGCTCGGGAAGTGATGGAGAAGACCGGGGAAGAGTAAGGAAGAGCAATAAAGGGCCGGCGGAGGCATTCACGCAAAAACCTCCAGTTTGGCCCAACAAGACACTCGCAGAGTGAGTTGACACCCGAACTGTTTCCCTTGATCGCATCATTGAGCGGGACGCTATGGACTGGCTGACTAAGTATGTTGATATTGAGGCTATTGGGCTCATCGTAGCCATCATTGCAGTCATAGTCGCTTATCTGCAGTTGAGGCAATCAAAGAAGGACAAGCCGAAAGCTCAGACCTCCGTCACAAGCTCACAAAACAACATTTCCACCGATAACTCGTCAGGGACGACGATTGTCACGGATTCGCCCGGAGCCACGGTCGTAGGCCGCGATCTCTATATCACGAAGATCGGTGACGCTGAGAAAGCTCGTCCGTCAGCTTCTATCGATCCAATCACGCAACAAGCTCACACCGATCAGGCAGAGGAAGAATTATCTCGAATTCTTATGCTCCGAATGTTTGATCAGCGCCGAGCACGACAGGACATCCAAAAACTGAGGCAGCGCGTAGGCGATGAAGGCGATTTTCTCGCAGCATCTATTTCTACCAAAAATAGGATCCTCTACTGGGCCACAAGATTATGTGCTAGTGACACTGAAACCCGCGATTCCGCACGCCAGCTCCGCGACGAACTCCGGCAAACCGATCCGGAGCAGGACCTCTCCATTGTGGATGCCCTGCTCGCGGAGGATGATGGCAACACAGATGAAGCGCTTTGTCTTCTGCGCGATCATCGTGATCCCGATTCCAGAACCGCTTTGTTCGGCGTACTGACTCAGTCACGGGGGGAACACACCTCCTTGGCTTGGTACGCCGAGTAGGCTGCGCCTGACGATAACAACTTTTTCACTGCTATCGGCTGGTGGAATTGGGCCATTTGCATGGCAAAAGTCGGGCGCTGGGATGAAGCCGCACATCGACTCCTGAGCTTCGAATCCCATTGGCAACAGATGCCTGTGCTCGCGCTTATCGAAGGGATCATTAACAGCGGCCATGCTGTTGCCGAACGAGTATCGGGAGAGGGCGCTTGAGAGTGTACCCATTTATCCTGGCGTCACTCCGGCCTTGGGAGAGAAATCTGAGAAACATTATGCTCGTGCTGCTCTCTGCCTAGAATTCGCTGAACAGAGTACGAAGGATATCGTTGGTCCCGATTTGGCAGAATTCATTTCGGATTGGCGTCTTTGGCTTCGGCTGATGAATCCGAACTCTACGCATGCGAATGTCGTCCATGATGAGGTACGTCAGGGCATGGAGGAAGGTGCACGAGCGGTCAAGCTCATTCGTTTCGCATATGCCTTTAATATTGTGTTCAATGTCGAGCCACTAAAACACTATCTAGAATACAGAGGGTGGCTTGGTGGGCTCGATGACCATGAACTTCTGGCAGACTGTCTGCTTGCTGAACAATCCATGGAATCTCATGATCTCGTATCCTATCTAGAGCAATATGAGACACGACTAAGTGAGGTTATGCCTCCCGCTTTTGTTACAACAATGTACGTCGATGCTCTGGTGAAGGATGGTCAGACTGAAAGGGCGCGTGCACTAGTAACGGCACGTGCAGCCGACCTCGGCGAAGCACATTCCAATCGTTTGAGTGTGATGATCGAGATCCGTGAAGGGAAGGACCCCCGCGAACGGCTTGAATTTCTTTATCATCAGACGAAAGAGCTTATCGACTTAAAGAATCTGGTAGCTCATTTGAAGACCGAGAATGATCATACGGCGCTCCAGCCCTTGCTCCGCGACTTGTTCGACCGTGAGCGAACTGTCGAGAATGCGCAAGACCTCGTCAAGTGCTTCGGCGCACCGCCCTCTTCTGATTACGAGGCAATAGTCAAGTTTGCGGAGGAGAACTTCGACATTCTTGCGCGGAGCGATGAACTGAAAGAGATGCAAGCGTGGGCACTGTTTCAGGTAGGTCGGCTTCAGGAAGCAAAAGAGATCAACGACAAGCTTCTGAGCCAAAGGAGCAGTCCGAACGCTCTTCAGTTCGACATTAACAGCGCTATTGCTTCCGGCGATTGGGAACATACAGCCGCGATTATTCATCGTGAGTGGCCTCGCCAGGAATCACTTACTCCTGACATACTTATAGCCCTAGCTCAGCTTGCCGGCCAACAGAGTCTGACACCCGACCGGGCGCTACAATTTGCCAAATTGGCCACGCAAAAGGCACCAAACGATCCTCGCATCCTGATGGCTGCCCATTGGCTGCACGTTCAACTCGGGCACGATGGTGAGGCCGACCCGAACTGGCTCAAGCGCGCATACGAGCTTTCTTCCGCTGACCAAGGTCCCCTTTGGTCCATGACCCTACAAAATGTTGTCACCGATGGAGGAGGTTGAACGGAAATGGCTTAACGGTGAGATACCCATGAGCTTGGCGGCAGGCGTAATGAATGTATCAATCGCGCATCTCCTGCTCTATATTCCAGATCAGAATGCCGTCGAATTAGACGGTCGCCGCCGAGGGGTATTGCCGATTGTCACCGGCGGACGGAATCCGGTCGAATTGCGGCAGGACTGGACAATTGGATTAGACGCAACCTCAATTATGATCCTTTCCCATCTCGGCCTACTGGAAATGGCTATCGAGGCGTTCCATCACGTCAAACTTTCTCCCGACATTATGGAGTTTTTGCTCCACGAAAGAGACCAAGTTCGTTTTCATCAGCCTTCTCGTATCGCAGCAGCCAGGGAGGTTCGGGACCTCCAAAATCAGGGACGGCTTCGAGCTGCTGACGGTGCGGCTGAGCTCCCCAAAGCCCTTACTGACGAGGTAGGACTTGAACTGGCCACGCTCTTGCATGAGGCGAGACAGGACAACGGCCGGGTCATTTGCGTTCTACCGATCCATAAAGTCGAGTCACTGATGCAAAAACAAGCGGACACGGGCGAGTATGACGATTTGATCCATTCAACAATGGATCTTTGCACGCTACTGCATGCTGAAGGGGGAATCGCCTTGGGCGATTATCTGCGCGCGCGTCAGTTCTTGAATAGCCAGGGCCAGGCAGAGCATGCAGTTCTCTCATCGTTGACCCTCCAAGGCCCGATTTACTTCGGTCGAACCACCCTATCCTACTTGCAAGACGCTGGTCTGTTACAGCCACTGGCCGCCGCTGGTCTGGATATCCGAATCCATCCGGCTGTCCTAGAAGAAGGGAACGCCCTCATCGAAACAGGCGATATTGGTGCTGATCTCGTGGCAAAGATAGACAGGATTCGAGAGGTCTTACGAAATGCGAGAGATTCGGGAGCGGCCTCTTTCTTGCCCCGCACGGCTGACCAGGACGAGCAGCTCCAGAAACACGAAAGCCGATTCCAGGTGACAGTCTCTTTGGTGGCGGGCGGCGCTGCATACGATGCACTCTGTATCGATGATCGCTACTTTAACAGCCGTTCGGTCCTGACCGAACCTCCAGGACGATCCATCCCTCTTGTTTGCATATTGGACGTCTTGCGCTTCCTCGTTTCTCGGGGGCGCATCAGTGTTGCCGACCAGTGGACAGCGCGACACGAGCTTAGACGAAGCGGCTTTGTCTTCGTCACACCCGAGTCCGACGAATTGGGCCATTGGTTGAAGACGGTGAATATGGACAACGGTCAATTGAAAGAAAGAGCTGAGCTAAAGATCCTCCGTCAGACTATGGCCCGTATACACTCTCTCAACTTACTGACTCCACAAGAAGCGTCGGCCCTATTCGTCAGCTTAAACTCTGTTGGCAAATCCAGCATCGAACGCCTGTGGAAAGACGAATCTGTGACAATCGAACAGGCAACAGCGCTATCCAACTGGGTGTGGCTTCATCTAATGAACACCACTATCGGGAGCCCGAAGCATATTGCAGAGGATCATTATGCAGATTGGAGGCGCAACCTGATATCTCTGCTGCGGCCCCGCCAACGCGACCCTGATCGAAAAGGCGCTGATGTCTGTCTGTGGCGAGCTTTCAGCCCTTGAGAACGATCAAGAGGTCTGCGGAAGGCTTTTTTTAGAGCAGTTGTCCGAGGCCGCTCGCAGAGTGATTATTACCCAAGACGCCGAGTTCGCGAGGCAACATGGTCTTGAGGTAAAGCAACTCTTCTCAATAGGATCAGAATACGGGCCGATACGCTCGATGAAGCAACCGGGCAACTTTATGCTCGTGCCGTAAGGAGAATTTGGGATTTTCCTAGGGGGTGGCTACATATGCTTGTCTATGTGAACGGCGAGTTTATAGGAATGTTCGACCTGGACAGCGTTCGCCGCCGCAACGACCCCAAGAGAGTCGGTAATCTCTCCGAACCACCGGCCGGGCAGCCTCAACATCTGGGTCACCTAGCTCAGCGTACGCTGAGCTAGCTCGGTGGCGGCCGGTGAGGTCCGCCACCGCATGGCGTTGACGTTGAGGGCGGCGGAGATCAGCTCGCCCACAATGCCCGGTCCAGAGCCGCTGATCCCCAAATAGGCAAAAAACGCGGGATGGTTCCAATGGGTGATACCGGGCAGGATCAGGCGATCAATATCTTGGAGAATTGTCTCTAGCGACTCCCCGTGTTGAGGAGCTGAGTCAGGTAGGGTCGCCGCCGCAATCTGACCGGGCGAGACTTGAGCCAGAACGGGCCGATCCTCGACCGTTTCGAGATAGGTGGCAACCCAGTCGACAGCCTCGTGGAGCGCACGGCGGAGTTCGGCTGGGCTCGGACCTGCAGGAGTATCCATAGTCGGCCTTGTAGTACACTACAACGTACAGGGGCAGGAGCCGCACGGCTCCTGCCTCCTGAAGCGCGATGCTGCTCTGCGGCTGCCTTAGCTGGTCTGTATCGCAATACGCCTGGGTCTGACCCTCTCGGCCTTGGGCAGTTCGAGTTCCAAGACGCCGTCGGTCAGCCGTGCGTGGATTTTATCGGTATCAATGGTGTTGGACAGGTTAAAGCGACGCTGATAGTTGCCGACCCGGTACTCGGTATAGACTGGAGTCAGGTCTTGGTAGTCTCCTAAGGCAACCTGTCCCTCGATCGACAGCACGTTTTTTTCTACGTGGACCTGGATCGAGTCCTCTTGGACACCGGGCATGTCGGCGCGCAGCCATAGGGCGTTGTCGGTCTCGAAAATATCGACGGGCGGCACATAGGTCCGGCCTGGTCGGGTCTGTTCTTCAGCTTGCACTTCTTGTTTCTCCTGTGCGGTCAATTCTTGTCTCGGCATGGGTGTTTTCCTCCTCATCGTGTACGGCCTGAGCAGACGCTTTAGCTTAGGATGCCTGGATAGTGATCTGACGCGGTTTTGCTTCCGCGCGTTTGGGAATACGGATGGTCAGCATCCCTTGCGTGCACGAGGCCTTGGCCTGGTCAAGGGCCATATCGGCCGGAAATTGCAGCGATCGCGAGAATTGACCCGTGCCTCGCTCACGCCGGTGGTAGCTGGAGTTGGAGGCGGTTGAGGCATCACGTTTGCCGCTCAAGGTTAGGGTGCGGTCTTGGCTCTCAATGTGGATATCTTCCGGGGATACGCCGGGAACCTCGAAGCGGACGACATAGTTGCCTTCGGCGTCTTGCAGGACATTGACGGGCGGGAAGACGCCCCGTCCCGACAGGTCCATGTTGAAGCCTCGGGGGTTTTCGAACACACGGTCAAACTCGCGCTGTAAGCGCATGAGGGCGTTCAGGGGGTCATGTTCGGGTGAGAAACGAAAGAGTGCCATGGTCAACTCCTTTCTGACTACAAATGATGTCTCTTGGTTACTGTATAGGGTCACTCCCCACTGTTTCTGTGCCAAATGTAAGGGCGTTGAAACCGAGGTCAAGGCGTGAAAAATTTTTTTGTGGGACTCAGAAACCGCTTCGACCGCCCTTGCGATTTTACCGGCGGGCTTTTAGAAAAAGAAAAATGCGGTTCGCTATGACCTAAGGAGGCAGGCATGCAGCAGCCCCTAGTCCGCTACTCTACACAACATGGAATTGCGCTTCTCGAATTTGATAATCCACCGGCCAATACGTATTCGTACGAGATGATGACCGAGTTGGACCGGGCTATTTTACAGGCTCGGTTTGACGAGGGAATTTACGTCCTGCTGCTGCGTGGTATAGGCGACAAGTTCTTTTCGGCGGGAGCCGATATCGAGATGCTCAACCAGGTATCGCCCCAGTTTAAATACAACTTTTGCCTGCACGCCAACGAGACGCTCAACCGCTTGGAACGGACGCCTAAGCTGGTCATTGCCGCGCTCAACGGTCACGCCGTCGGTGGCGGACTGGAGATTGCAATGGCGTGCGATCTGCGGCTTGCTCGGCGTGACGCGGGGCAGATTGGCTTGCCCGAGATTGCGCTGGGCGTCCTGCCCGGAACCGGTGGCTCGCAGCGCCTCACCCGCCATATTGGCAAGGCCCGGGCTTTAGAGTTCATGGCGACCGGGCGTAGGATCTCATTTGAGGAGGCCCAGGACCTGGGCTTAGTGCACGAGATCTTTGACACGCAGGACTACTTTGAGCAAGTGCTGACCTATGCGCGGCAGTTCACTCCGCCCAATAAAGCTAGTAAAGCGGTTGGACGGATTAAGCTAGCCGTTCAGGCCGGAGGCGAAATGCCCCTGTTCGAGGCGCTCAGTTTGGAGCAAGAGTTGCAGGCCGGCCTGTTTTCGAGCGCAGATGGTCAGGAAGGGCTGCGTTCCTATATGACCAAGAGCATGCCGCAGTTTAAGGGAGTCTGACTGAACTGGTGAAGGGAATTAGCGGCTACAAGCAGTCTGTACGGAGTATGGCATGGTAACACGTATGCGAAATTTCGACGATTGGATGGACCTGTTTAAAAGCTGGCAGAAAGATATTGGGCTGGATGTCGGTGAGCTAGGTGAATATCAATGGGAGATTAAGTTTGGCCAGCTGGAGCGCGCCGAGATCGAATTCGGAGCCTACGCCGGCTCCAGGAAATGGGAAAATCTCATGGAGGTGCCCGACCAGCGGATTCGGGATGCGTTGCTCAACCTGATTCGTGTACAGGGCGATACCGAGTTCGCGTCGACCGAGCAACAGCGGGAGTTGTTTGAGAGTGCGCCGTCGGACTTTGACCGCCGGAGCCTAGCCCGCATTATCTGCGAAGAGACGCGCCACGGCTGGCAGATGGCCTATTTGCTGGTAACCTATTTCGGTGCCAGCGGCAAGGTCGAGGCGCAGAAGCTGCTGGAGCGTCGGGCATTCAAAAAAACGCGTCTGCTGGGGGCGTTCAACGAGGATATTCGCAACTGGCTAGACATGTATGCCTTTACCGAGTTTATTGACCGGGACGGGAAGTATCAGCTCAAAATGGAGAGTTCTTCGGCTTTTGCCCCGTTTGCGCGCAGTATGGGGCCGATGCTCAAAGAAGAACAGTTTCATCTCGGGACCGGCCACAACGGCCTCAAGCGCATTTTGCGCGCTAACAAAATTCCCGTTCCTCTCATACAGAAGTACTTCAATAAATGGATGCCGGCGGCCTATGACTTGTTTGGCACTGATCACTCCTCGTCCGCCCACTGGGCATATGCCTGGGGTATCAAAGGCCGCTTTGACGAAAACACTTCGGACGAGGCGGCCAATATGGAGCGGCTCAACGAGCACGCGCGTCAGCTGTTCTCCCGGGAATGCCTCGGTCTGGTTGATAACCTCAATCTCCTCGTACCCGAGGATCAGCCCAAACTCTATATTCCAGATGTGACATTTGGTCGCCAGATTGGCGATTATGCCAGTCAACCGTACAGTGTCCACGGAGAGTTGCTGAGTCAAGAAGCCTACACCCGGCACCTCGAAGAGGTCCTACCAACGGCTGCGGATACCGCCCTTGTTCAAGATTTAATGCGAGACGCAAGCTGGATTGAACCCAAAAAAGCTGGCGCGGATACCTAAGAACAATGGCTGTTCCAGAGATTCCCGAACGTTTGAACGCCGCCGCCGTCTTTATTGACGCCCACCTCGCTCAGGGTCGTGGAGAGCGGATTGCCCTACGTTGGCGTGATCGGGCGATTAGCTATGCTGAGCTGGCGGCCAAGGTCAATCAAACCGGCAACGCCCTGTGTCGTCTCGGAGTGCGGGTCGAAGAGCGCGTGCTGTTGGTTGTCTTGGATTCGCCCGCCTTTGTATATGGCTTTTGGGGTGCGCTCAAGATCGGGGCGGTGCCGGTCCCCGTCAACACGGCGCTGCGAGCCGAGGATTACGCCTATCTGCTCGACGACAGCCGGGCGAGCACGCTGATTGTCTCGGCCGAACTCTGGCCGATTCTTGCCCCGGTAGCACAGGCGCGCTCCATCCCTAGCATTGTTGTTGGCCCGGCTCGGGAAGGCGGTTTCGCTTTTGACGAGTTCATCGGGTCGGAAGCCGCTGCGCTTGAGCCGCAAGCGACCCACCGCGATGACGCCGCCCTGTGGCTCTATAGCTCTGGCTCGACCGGGATGCCCAAGGGCGCCGTCCATCAGCACAGGAATCTGGTGTACTGTGCGGATACCTATGCCCGTGAGGTTTTGAGCATCGGTCCGGATGATGTCAGCCTAGCCGCGCCACGCTTGTTTTTTGCCTATGGATTGGGTGGGGGAATGAATTTTGCCCTTCGGGTTGGAGGGACAGCCGCGCTGGTATCTGAGCGGCCGACCCCGGACGGCATGTTTCGCGCTATTAGCGAGTATAAACCAACCCTCTTTTTCGGCGTGCCAACCTTGTATGCGGCTATGCTACAAATCCCAGACGTCGAGCGTCGCTACGACCTGTCCAGTCTCCGGCTGTGTGTCTCGGCCGGCGAGCCGCTCCCCGGCGAGCTGTTTACACGTTGGAAGGCGCGCTTTGATCTTGAGATTTTAGACGGTATCGGCACAACTGAAGCTCTACATATTTTTCTGTCCAACCGCGCTGGCCAGGTCCGCCCGGGCAGTTCAGGCCTACCGGTTGAGGGCTATGAGGTACGGGTGATTGACGAGGGGGGACAGCCGGCTGCCCAGGGCCATATGGGCGACTTGCTAGTGGCGGGCGGAAGCCTGACTTCTGGATACTGGCGCAAGCGGGAGACCACACAGCAGGCCTTATACGGAAAGTGGTTACGGACCGGAGACACGTATTATCAAGATAGCGACGGCTATTACTGGTACTGCGGCCGAGCCGACGACATGCTAAAGGTCTCGGGCCAGTGGGTGTCGCCGACCGAGGTCGAAGGGTTGTTGTTTGAGCATGAGGCCGTGTTAGAGGCGGCAGTGGTTGGCTGGCAGGATGCTGAGCGCCTGATCAAGCCAAAAGCCTTTGTGGTTTTAAAAGACGGATGGAAGCCGTCCCCGGAGCTGGCCGCCGAGCTACAAGCGTTTGTCAAAGCCCGGACCTTACCGCATAAATATCCGCGTTGGATCAAGTTTATGGCAGAGCTGCCAAAGACCACGACTGGCAAAATCCAGCGCTATAAGCTGCGTGCCAACAAGGACGTCTAAAAAGCAACGCATTGGAATGGGGATGAGACAACAGCGACTGGGAACCAAGGGTGGGCCTGGGCTGGCCGGGGCGTGGCTTATTGGCTTAGGAGTGACGAGCGTGGTAGCGCTGGCCCAGGGACGTGGGCTCACGTTACAAGAACACCAACAGACCTTGGCCCAAGCTGCGCTTATCGTGGCGGAGGAAATGTACCGGAGCGGCCAAATCGACCGGGCCGTGACCCACTGGCGCGAAGCGCTGAGCTATGACCCGAACCTGACCCAGGCCCACTATTTGCTCGGTCTGGTCCTCCGTGATCGGGGTGATCTGGAAGAGTCGCTCACCCATTTGCAGACCGCGACCAAGCTCGACCCGCACAACGCCAACGCCTTTGCCGACCTAGGCGATACCCTGTACGAACAGGGAGATGTGGAAGGCGCTTTGCAGGCCTATAGTGCTGCCCTGCGCCTGGCGCCCGAGTCGGCTTCTCTGCACGGTAACTATGGCTATTTACTGGTGCAGAAAGGTGATATGAACGGGGCGATCGAAGCCTGGCGGACGGCGGTTCGTCTAGACCCAGACTATCCTCCACCCTACGCCAATCTGGGTGAGGCGCTGGCCGACCAAGGACAAGCCCAAGACGCCATCGCAGCCTACCAGACCTTTCTGGAACTTGCCCCATACGCTCCCAATGCCGAGGAGGTTGGCCAACGCTTGGAAGCCTTACAGGCAGCTGGCGTGACCCAGAGGCAGGGAGACTGATCGTGGACCCTGATCCACAACACCTGCTGTTTCCTCCTTCCAGCTCGACCTAGCCAAGGGCTGCCTATGGCAGGGCGAACGGCCCATTCCTCATCTAGAGATTCTTCGGAACTTTCGGTAGTGTCGGATCCAAATAATCCCACGGCTGCGCACTCGCCGTCCAAATATCGCCCATCGGTTTGACCCAGCTGGGATCATCCAAACTGCTCGCCTTTATGCCGCAAAAGTCCGGATTGGCCGAGCCGCCGGCGAATAGCTGGCAGCCACACGTGGAGCAGAATTCCCGCCACACAGTGTTCCCGCTGTCGGCGTACGTGGTATGCCGTTGAGGCATACCACGTTGCAACGTGACTGAGGCACGTTGGACAGCCAACACAATGGCAAAGCCGCTCCCGCTGTTCCGCTGACAATCACGACAGTGACATTGCATTGTTGCCAAGGGGTCCATCGAACACTCGTAGCGAATCGTGCCACATAAACAGCCGCCGGAGAATGGTGTAGGCATGAAATACGCTCCTGATTAGCGGGTCTGGAGGGTCATGCTGACGCTGAGATAGGTCAAAGACGAGCCTCTGCCAAAGGGAATGGTAGCGCCGTACTAGGCGCGGGGTGTCCATAGAAAAGCTCAGTAGAACGCGGGACGCAAGCCAAAGACCAGAACGAGAACGTAAGGCCGAGAAAGTTGACGAGCGGCCTAGGGGGCTTTTGCCGGGACAGCTCGGCGTGCCCTGAGGTGTCTCCTCTAATCATCTGCGCCTCTGATTGCATACACTGTCTCCTGATTACTTCTCTGTTTTCTCTTTGACCGCTACCACAATCAATAGTCGTTCTTCGTCGGTATACTGATCAACCGTCAGCCCGAACGAGCCCAAAAACGCGTGGGCTTCTTCTTGACTCGGTAGTGGCGTAATCGGATAGGGGTCGGTCTTGACCAAACGCTCGACGTAGGCCCGGCCTTCCGGGTGGCTAATCACGACCCGGCCGCCCGACCGTAACATCCGCACGATATTGCGGAGAGCCTTGGTTTTATCGGCAATATTACCGTACATGCCGTTCATGAAGACCACATCGACGCACTCCGCCGGCAGGGAGAGATCGACGATATCACACTGGTGGCGCTCCGCCTCAGGATAACGTTCTGCTACCTGCTCCAACATTTTTCCGGACAAGTCACAGGCGACGAGCCGGCCGGGCCGATAGACTCGGATCTGAGGAATCAGCGCCCCGGTTCCGGTCCCGACATCCAGAATCGTCTCATCGGGTCGGATGGCCGCAGCTGCAATAATGCGTCCCATCCGTTCGACCACGTCCTGGGGCAGGGGATCCAGAAAGTAAGGATAGGATTTATCAAAGGCCTGGCGTTGGCGATCGTTAAAAGAGGCGCGCTGTTTGTCATCCATCTTCTCTGCCGTCCTTTCTCAAAGACATACGCCGCATCATCCTATACAACAATGCACTGCCAAGGCCACCGCCCAACGATCCGCCTAGCGCTACGGCAAAAGCCCCTTGTAAGCTGCCGCTGGCGTCGGCCAAGCCACCGGCAACGCTCGGCGACAGCATCGCTCCTGAGCCGGCCCCCGTGGACATCAGGGCAAAGGCGGCTGAGGAGAGGTGAACCGGTACAAAGTCGCCGGCTGAGGCGGCACATATGGTGAATGTAGCGCGGTGGGTGAGGCCAAGGAGTACGGCGGCAATCACAAAAGCGTCTGGGATGGGGTTGAGCCAGATCAGAGCTAGGCCGACCCCCTGGACCACAAAAACACACAAAAACGCCAGGCTGCGTCCGATCCAGTCCGACACACGTCCCCAGACAATCCCGCTGCCGATGCTTAACACACCGATCAGGATGAGCAAACGTCCAACGACCGCCAGGTCAATGCCGTTCTCCTCAGACAGATAGGTACCCAGAAAGGTATTAAAGACGCCCTGTGACCAGCCCGAGCAAAACACCATAAAACTCATCAGCCACACCAGGGGATTACGGTACACCTCGAACGGCCATCTCGGACTTGGGGATGGTCCAGGAGCGGCTGACACGGGTGGAGACGTTCGGACTGGACGTTCTCGCACATACACCAGGGCCGCCGCGCCAATCAGGACTGTGACTACGCCAAACACCGCCCAGGCATAACGCCAACCCAGCGTCTGGTGGGTAGACGTCAGGGCTGGCACCACAACGCCGGCTACCACAAAGGCACTACTGCCACCGGCCGAGGCCAGTCCGGCAGCCAGCCCGCGGGTGCGTGAGTCAAACCATGGCCCGAGTAGACCCATGGTCGGAATAATGGCGATGCCGGTTGACGCCCCCATCAGACAGCTCGCCGCCAGCGCCATCCAGAAATGGCTCGCTCCCCCTAACAGCCACATAGACGCCCCGGCGGTCAGCGTACTCAGACCGATCAGTCGTCGGCTGCCATAGCGTGTACTCAGCATCCCGGCTATAAAGGAGCATGGTACGCGCAGCATCCAGGCCCCCGTGACCAAGAGGCCCGCCTGGGTATAAGATAAAGACAGGCTGGCCTGCATAGCTGGCAGGGTCAGGTTTGGCGCGTATTGAAGAAAACTTGTGGTCAAATTGATCAGCACTCCGATCAGCAGAATGACCCCGGCATAGCTGGTGTACCACGGAGGGCGGTCGGGTTGGGACAGTCGCGCAGAGTCCATACGTCGGGCTAACCTAGCCTATGTCGGCGGTGGTCACCATCCCATACCGCACAGGACGGACGTTGTCGTGCTAAAACGTTGCCCTCAGCGGTTTCGACACATTTCCTACGGCCTGATGCTGGGGGCAATCAGTCTCGTGGTGGGCTCGTGCGAACAGCTCGGTCGGGGTGGGGCAAGGACAACGGTCAGACAGGCCGATGACCTGTTTGGACCGGTTCGCTCGGTCACGGTTCTTCAGGCGGAGTTAGTGAAAAAAGACGGACAGTGGGAAATCGGACAGCAGCGGTCGGTCCACGCCGCTAGCTACGATCGACAGGGCCGAAAAACTGAACAAACGCTGTACAACGACGACGGTACCGAGCGAGGCAGCATACGGTTTGTTTACGACGAGAGCGGCAGACAAATCAAGGCACTGCACTTTGATACGCAGAAGCGGCTTACCGCTCGGGTGGTCTCTCAGTATGATACCGCAGGCCGGCTCGCCCAGTCGCTGACCTATACCCCGAGCCAAGAGCTGACGACCCGGACGGTCTTCAGCTACGACGCTGCGGATAGGCACATCGCCTCTCAGCATTTTACCTCCGATGGGCGGCTTACCAGTCGGACCGTCTCGACCTACGACGCGCGGGGCAATCTGGCACAAAAACAGTGGTACCGTACCACCCGCACCCCCGTCCGGACCCGCACGGCTCGCTATGATTATCTTGGTGCGCGGGTCTCGGACAGCGTCTACGACTACGCCGTGGACGGCACCCTCAACCAACGCACCGATGTACGCTACAACCCACGCGGTCATCCCCAGCTTGAGGTCACCCACCGCCAAGACGGACGCTTTAAACGCGAGCGCTCCTTTCGCTATCTGTCCGATGCCTTTGGCAATTGGACACTCCAAACGATTCAGACTCAGGTCCTGATCGACGAGTCGCCCTCCTTTGAGCCACCCCGGGTGATCTCCCGGACGCTGAGCTATTACGGCCGAGGGACATCTCAGGCCGTACCGAGACCACAATGAGGGCCGAGTCAGCGCAAGCTCACCGGCGTACGCCGCAAACCTTTTGTCTCAAATATCCCTCTGACACCGTCCGCCCAAGATATGGATGACCTAGATTTTTCCTCTCGGCTCAACACGATTGCTGAAGACCGCAGCCATGGGGCGGCCGAGCTTGCCCATCAATGTCTGGAGCTTATGGCCGACAGCGCCCAATCGCTGTTTGTCGCCGAGGCTGAGGCCGGGCAGGCCGTACAAGCGCTTTACCGTCGGCTGAGCGAACAGGCCCGGCAGCTCGCTGCCAGCCGTCCCAGCATGACTCCCATCCAAACCTTACTGCTGCGCTGGCAGAACCGGCTGAGCAGCCTGCCGGCAACGACGCTGGCCGAGGCCCGACGCCAATCGGCCGAAGCTGCCCGGGTCTTGGTTGAGGAATCCCGTGACGCGTTGGTCAAGGTTGCAGCCCAGGCTCGAACGCTGATTGTGGCCGGCCAAACCATTATTACCCATAGCTTGAGCTCGACCGTCCTTGAAGTCTTTCGATCTTTGCCGACCGGTCACATTCGGGCGATTGTAACCGAGTCGCGCCCCCTGTATGAGGGACGTCGGGTTGCGGCCCGTCTGTCAGACCGGAGGATTTTCACCACCCTGATTACCGATGCTCAACTTGGCCTGTTCGTGCCTCAGGCGGATATAGCCCTGGTCGGGGCGGACAGCATATTGGCCGATGGCAGTGTTATCAACAAAGCCGGAACGTATGTCTTGGCCCTCGTTGCCCAGGACCATGGGGTGCCGGTCTATGTGTGTGCCGAAAGCTGTAAACGGCATCCGTCCCACCTACCCGAGCCTGAGCTTGAAGAGACAGACCCGGCGGAGCTGAGTCTTGAAGATACCCCACCCGGCCCGTACCTGCAGGTGCGCAATATCTATTTTGACCGAACTCCGGCTCGGCTGATCTCGGGCTGGGTCGACGAATACGGTATCCGGCTTAACGACCGTCCGGAAGGCACGGCCGGGCTCCTGGTCACTTGACCATGTGGTCCGTTTCTGGGCATGTTCTCGGCATCAAAAAAGAGCCGTGCTTGTGCTGGGAGAACGCCTATGCTGCACCTCATCCTGGGAATTGCGATGTTGCTTGGCTCTAGCCTGTGTCTGGCCTGTGGTGCATGGGATCGCAGTCAGCGCATTTTTATTCGCGGCACACCTTTGGCCAAATACAACGCGTGTCGTGAGATCCATCGGGATTCGCCCGCAGATATCGAGAAGCTGTGTACACCCTATCTGAATGAGAGCTAGGTTGGGAGCATGTCCGGGCATAAGGGGAAGCCTCTGGTTTGGAGCCGGCCTATTTGGTCTCGGCTCACTCTCGGTCTGACCACCGTCATGTTGGCCGCTTGCAGCACGGCCACGCCGCGCGCTCCCTTCTCTCCCAGGTTTGCCCCCCACGTTCCCAAGGTCATGGTCACCTGTGAACAGGCCAACCGTATCGCCTACAGTATCATCAAAGACGTCGGCTATACACCGACCCAGCTCATCATAGCCACTCCAGAGCGCCAGGGATTGCTGGAGGGGACGCGTTTACGCCAGGGCGGTGAAGATATTGCCCGGGTCAGGCTGACCTGCACAGACGACGGCGTCGATGTCAAAAGCGAGTATGGGGGGTTGGCCGGTTTTGGCGCGATGAACCAACGGTTTCCCGAGTACTTTTACGAACGTTTTATCGCCACAACGGAGATCTTATACCGTCACAAGCCGTATATTCCGCCGGATTCTGTGCAGGTGACAGTCACCCCACTCGAAGGATTTGATTCCCAACTGGAGTTTGGTCACATCGTGACCGACGTTCTCCCCATCCGGATAGAGATTGCCAATACCACCAATGAGCCATACCTCTTGGAGGCCGAACAGTTTGTGCTCCTAACTGCCGCCGGCGAACAGGTCCAGGCGCTCCAACCCAGCACAACGCCGTTTCCTGTCTCGCCCCTCAGCAGTCAAATGCTGGGTCCGGGCGCCCGCCTGACCGGTTATCTCTATTACCCGCCTGGCAGCTACACCGGCGCCCGGGGAGTATTAGTCGAAAAGAGCAGCCAGGAACGGTCTGGCTTTAACGTCTATTTTTCCAGTTTATAGTTGATCCTATCCGCCGGGCGTCTCACTGTGCGATATAGCCGCCGTCCACCGGCATGGGATGTCCAGTCACGAACGAGGCCGCATTGGAACACAACCAGACCACCGCCTCGGCAATCTCCTGGGGCTGCCCCAGGCGACCGTTGGGTTGAGCCGCCGCCATGGCGTCGATCACGCGCTCACTTGATCCTCGCAGCATGGGCGTATCAATAGGTCCCGGACAGACGGCGTTGACCCGAATATTGGATTTGGCGTATTCCAGGGCCGCGGTCTTGGTCAGACCGACTACGCCGTGTTTGCTGGCCACGTACGCCCCGGCACGCCTGAGCCCGATCAACCCGGCGTCAGAGGCAGTGTTGACAATGGCTCCGCCCCCCTGCTTGAGCATGTGGGCAATTTCGTATTTGAGACACAACCACACCCCCTTGAGATTAATCGACAGGATGCGGTCCCAGTTCTGTCCGGTATCATCGGCTACTCGTGCGGTCTGTCCGGCAATTCCGGCATTGTTGTACGCGCAGTCGAGGCGGCCATAGGTCTCAACCGTCTTGGCCACTAAAGCCTCGACCGCAGCGGTTTGGGCAACATCGGCCTTGATAAACGTCGCCTGTCCACCGGCCTGCTCTATTTGGCTGACCGTTTCTTCCCCGCCCTCAAGGGCTACATCACAGACCACCACCCGAGCTCCTTCACGTGAAAAGACCAAACACGCCTGTCTGCCAATACCCGACCCCCCGCCTGTGACTAGGGCAACTTTTCCCTCAACTAATCCCGCCATACTATTCTCTCCTCTGCTGGTGAGCTTGGTTTTTCTGAGACAGGATTGTAGGGTGGATTGAGACGAAAGAAAACCCGTTGCGGAGTAGCAGTGCGAAAGTGACTATGTCCACCACACACACCAGGCCGATCTTACAGAGACGGGAAGTTGTAACGGCCTTTCTCCGCTCTGCTGGGAAGATCTTGCTCGTGCAGCGCAGCACCAAAACAGGCACCTACCAGCGGCGCTGGGCCGGCATTAGCGGCTACCTCGAAGACCCGACCCCGTTGCAGCAGGTCTTAAGGGAAATCCATGAAGAAACAGGTCTGGAAGAAACAACCGTCCACCTGGTGCGAGCCGGAAAGCCGCTCGAAATCCCAGCCCCAGAGTTGGCGACATATTGGGTCGTCTATCCCTTTCTGTTTGATATTGATGCGCCCGACCAGATTTGCTTAGACTGGGAAAACACCGCTCTACTCTGGGTCTTACCCGAGCAGGTATCGGCCTACCAGACGGTTCCGGGTCTTATGCAAGCCCTGGCCGCCTGTTTTGAGGAGGCCGAGGAACATCGTTGACTTTGCCTGCCGTGCTGAGCGACATATTGGGCAAATCCTTTGAGCCGTGTTTCAACAGTATACTGTTCGTCATGCTGGACAATGTTCCCTGTTTGTTCTGGGAAAGATGGAGGCACACAGAAAGGATTGCAGATGGCACTCTCACAAGAAGACACTCAACGTTTTTTGTCCGAGCCCCGTAACACCATCCTCGGCACTCTCCGTAAAGACGGCTCGCCGCAGCTGAACCCGATGTGGTTCTCTTGGACAGGAGAGGTGTTTTATATTTCGACGACAAGGACACGTTTTAAGTATCAGCACATTCTCCGCGACCCCCGTGTGACGTTGTGTATTGATGAGGCTGAAACGCTGAAGACGCTTATCGTTGAGGGGCGGGCAACAGTGCGAGAACATGATATCTGGGAAATTACCCAGCGCATTGTTGAAAAATATGTTCAGCCCGACTACGTTGCCGCGCGTATGGCTCGCTTTCGGAGCGAGCCCCGGGTGCTGATTGTTGTCAAACCGGATAGGTGGGTGTCGTGGGACCGGAGTGAGGAGGCGGGTTTGAAGGCGCGCTGAGCCCGAGTCGGTCATGTCGAGCAATCTCAAGTTGGACGAGACGGGGAAACCGGCCCTATGGCTAGCAAAGGCCGCAGCTTTCGGACTAGGTGGGTTAGCGGATTTGAAGTCTTGATCGGCAAGGGCGATGTCGAGAACGATCGTTTGACCTTCGCCGAGGCCGAGCCGCGCGACTTTTGGCTGCACGTGGCACAGGTGTCGGGCAGCCATGTTGTGATTCGGAATCCGGATTGTCTGAGCGACCTGCCCCGACAGGTCGTCGAGCAGGCTGCCCAACTGGCAGTCTGGTACTCCAAAGCCCGCAAGAGTCGAGGTAAGGTTGAGGTCCATGTGTGCCGCGTCTCAGATGTGAGTAAACCGAGCGGCTTTACGGCCGGAAAGGTGAGGCTCCGGCGCTGGTGGAGTGTCCGGGTCTATCCGGAAGAGCCGACGTCTGCGGCAGAAGAGACAAAAGACGAGAAACCAAGCTGAGTCTGAGGACTCAGCTTACCTCGGGTTTAGGTCTCCTTAGAGGCAAAGAACGCGATCGTCCGAGCCTCAACGCTCTCACGGGGGGCGGCGTTGACCGGACTGGCCGGATTCTCAAACGCGCTGTGGGCGGTAAAGCGGGCGGTACCGTCCGTTCGTGAATCGTAACACTTGAGGAGTAGAGCCTCATCGGGCTGCATATCTGAACAATAATACCAACGGTGGCCGGGGTGGTAGGAAACGGAGTAGACCTCTCCGGTCCGGTTTGGGTACTTGAGATCGGTGGCCACAAAATGGTCCTGACCGATGCTCTGGGCATCGCACACCGCCAGTGGGGTATCCTGCACTGGACCGCGAATCGGCCGCCAGACGTTGATAAAAGCAAAGCGGTGTTTGAGGCGTCCTTCGGCCTCCTGGGCGGGCAACAGGTCGCGGACGCGCTGCGGACCTGAGGCAGTGGTATAGTCGTTGTGACACGTTAGGACTGGCTCGCGGGCGCCGTCTTCTTCACGCTGTGCCCGCGGTGCGTTGCGCACGTTATGGTCAAAGACCAGCACCTTTTCGGCTCCGGTGAGGCGTTTTACCAACGCGGCGACTTCCGGGTAGTAGACGCGTTGTACCTCTTGCGCGTCGTAAAAATTGCCGACTTGGGTCTCCTGGCGGGTGAAGCTCAGCCCTTGGGCGTCGAGAGAAAATTGGTCGACAATCGGCCGGGCATCGTGAATCGGTACGGCGTGGGTGGTGTACCGGCCGTTACGCTGGGGAACGCCGGGTGGGGGAGGATAGAGATAGTAGACAGGTTTTTCTTCCATATCGTCGGCTAGATAGTTCATCTGGGCTGTCACATACGCTAGCCCTTCTACACTGAGCTTCTCCATGGACGGCTCCTCCTTTGTCGGCGTGGGCAAAAAGGGTAGCGCACTCACCCCGGCTTGTACAGCCAGGGCGCTGTTCCCCGGAGCGTCTTGGGCCTGGTCTTGCGCAGGGTTTGGCACTTCAGATACACACCGAACACGCCTATGACCAAACCTCCTGTGTACGAACAGATACAACTGAGCTATGAGATCACCGGCGACTTGTCGGTTGAGCTGATAGAGATTTGCAACTGGCGGCCGGACTTTCCAGCCTGTGAGTACTGTGGCGATAATGAATACTGGAACATCGTGTGGCCGACAGGCCTGGCCGTGGCGCGCTATGTTGCCGGCCAGGTCATGCCCGAGCAAATTCGCGGCCGGCGCGTCCTGGTTGTGGGCTGTGGGGTTGGGCTGGAGAGTGTGGTGTTGGCCAAGTTGGGAGCCCGAGTGTCTGCGCTGGACCATGTGGCTGACGCGCTGTCCCTGGTTGATCTCAACTGCGCGTTAAACGGCGTGTCCGCCATTCACACGATTTGCTGCTGTTTGCACGATCCGAGTAGTCTTCAGACCCTTGGCTCCTACGATTGGATTGTGGGTGGAGATGTCCACTACGAGCCGGAGAACGCCACCTGGGTACGAGCCTTGTTGCAAACGGTCTTAGTTCCCCACGGACGGGCGGTCTTTGCCGACCCGTTTCGAGAGGGCGTAGACGAATTTTTTGACGAGTTGCCCCCGGACAGATTCCGGCTGCGGGAGCACCTCACTCAGGTTGGATGGATTCGCGACACGCAGGCCGTGCGCATCTACGATATCGTCGGTCGCTGAGGGCTATATCACTTCCTGATCTTTGAGTTGGGCGATTTCTTGGGCTGATAAACCCAGCAGCTCTCCATAGACCAATTCGTTATGCTGTCCCAGGCTGGGACTTGGCGCATCAATGCCGAGCGGTTTGTCGTCAATCCACCACGGTGAGCCGAGTACGGTCATTCTTCCTGCGGTCGGGTGATCGATATCCTGGAGCCTCCCCCGGGCTCGAAGGTGCGGATCGGTGATAATCTCACCCACGTCTTTGACCACACCACAGGTGATAGAAGCCGCCGAACAGCGCTCCATGACGGCTTGTTTTCCGTTCCGCAGCGTCCAAGCGCTGACTAGTGCGTCAACCTCGGCAGCGTGTTTTCGGCGGTCCCGATTTGTGGCAAAACGAGGATCGTCGGCGAGCTCCGGGCAGTCCATCAGCTGGCACAGAGTACGCCAGCGCTGGTCGTCTAGAGTGAGCAGAAAGACATAGCCATCCTTAGTCGGATAGCAGTTATAGGGAGAAATGCGTCGATTGGGAGCTGCATTTCCCTCACGTTGGTAGGTGCCGTCTTGCGAGATAAAGGTTGCGATCTGAGCGATCATTGGGCCTACTGCTGCATCATACAGCGAGGTTTCGACGAGGAGTCCTTGGCCGGTCCGGTCGCGCTGGCGCAGGGCGCCAAGAACGCCGGTCGCCAAATGGATTCCACCCAAAACATCCATAACCGGCGGGCCGGCTTTCATCGGCGGACCGTTGGGGTCGCCGGTGCTACTCATCAGGCCCGACATGGCCTGAATAATGGAATCAAAGGCTGGATAATCGCTGTAGGGGCCATTCCGTCCATAGCCGGTGCTGGCCGCATATACTAGCTGGGGATTGAGCTGTTTTAAGACTTCATAGCCGAGACCAAGTTTGTCCATAACGCCAAGGGCAAAGTTTTCGACGACCACATCGACCTGAGGGATGAGCCGCCGAAAGAGCTCTTTACCAGGCCCGGTCTTCAGGTTGAGGGTGATACTTCTCTTGTTGGAGTTCAGCATGATGAAGGGAAAACTCTCGTGAGCGGCACCGCGAATAGGCAACAGTGAGCGGGCTCTCTCGCCCTGGCCCGGAGGTTCAAGCTTGATCACGTCTGCGCCCAGAAAGCTGAGCATCAGAGTGGCGTAAGGACCGTTGATAATATGGGTAAGGTCGAGAATGCGGACATCATCCAGGGCTTTCAGCATATCTCCCTCCTTGACAGGCGGAGTATACGCCATAGACTGGGGTCAGAGATAGCGGCCTGGTGGTGCATTCTTGTCTTGACCTAAAATTTCTGTCGTCGTCCACTACTGCAGGTGCGCCATGGGTGATGCCACCGTGCCACATCACCTCTGCCAAGTGCTGACCTGCATGGGGCAGCTCAAACCCATACACAGGCTTACGGGCAGGCAGGGCTCGTCCGGTATCTCTGGGGCGCTCTCGGGTTATGTTATGAAACTATGAAAGACGCTCAGCACGGAGACCTCCTGCCAGGCGTCTGAGACCTCATCGCTCGCGTCAGGAGCTTGCATACGCGGCGGCTTACGCGAAGTCGAGATCACGGAGGATAGCGATTGTAAGGCGTGTCGCGCTATAGGCAGGCACTCAGTACATGAGTAGAGAGAGAGGTTCGGAGAACAGGATGCTATCCGAGGGAAGGAATGCGCAGCATTGACGGGAGGCATTGTTCCTCTCAGATCTGGAGCAGACAAAGGGATTTGAGTTCGACCTGGGGTACGTCGTCACCGTCAGCGATGGAGTGATTCCCAGTCCCATCACGCCAGAATAGTTTCGAGATCTGGCCAAGCTCTATGTCGCGATGAGCCGGGCGGAGCTTCAACTCGTGCTTTCGTACTCTGTGCTCCTCTGACCTCTCTCTGGCCGAGAGTCTGCCGCGTTCCGGGCACTAGATAGAGCATGTTTCCTGGGAGAAGGTTTTGAATCCCGAAGTGCCCTCCCAACTCTCGAGGATTTGCGCAATCCTATGGACAAGGACCCTGCGGACGATGAGCCGCCTAGCGGTCGGGTGGCCGGAGGACAGCTTCTCTCTACGTCGGCATCCTAAGACTTTCGCCGCGGCTCATTGAAAAGCTCCACAATCTGGTAACGGGGCAACAAGAACCTGCGTCTCATGGTGCTCCCGTTAATGGAGATCTCTCTCTAGCCGTGAGGGAGAGTCATGCCGTTCCTCAAGCAATTCGGACCAGAAGAGTTCTAAGGAGTTCAAGGGGCTCGCAAGGAGACTTTGGAGTTGCTAAACGGCACATCCTTTAGCGAATCCCAAGGGAGCGGAGCAGGACCTCTTGGCCCCGGGACCAAGCAACGGTTCTATCCGTACGGTTCTATCCGTAGTGAACTCGCTTGACATAATTTATGTCTCTCAGCTCTTGCAATACGTCGAAATTCGACGGCAACGAAGAGATGCCGAGCCCATGTTCTCTATCTCTGAACACGATCTCCAATCTGGAATCATCCCTCACGCTTGGGTCATGAAAGATCTGCGGGCGCGTGGCCCGCAGGTTGGGCTTCTAGGCGTGTCCGTGGCGTAGCAGCTTACCCGAGGTGTTGCCCGTACATTGCCCGTCTTCGAAGGTAGTTTGGCCGTTAACGATAATCGCCCGATAGCCTTTGGCCCGTTGCACGCGCCGCCACTCGCCTCCCGGAAAGTCGTAGGTGATTTCCCCAATCCAGTCGGGCTCTATGTCCAGCTCATCCAGGCTGTAGACCACCACGTCAGCCGCAGCTCCTTCGCGCAGGGTTCCACGGTCGCGAAAGCCTGCCGCGTGGGCTGGCAAGGCCGACAGCCGATAGTGGGCTTCTTCGAGGCTGATTTTGTGTTCGTCACGAACCAGCCAACGCAGAAAATCGGTCGTGAACGCTCCACCAGTAAAAAACTTGGTGTGCGCTCCGCCGTCGGACGCACCTGGGAAGGTAAACCGAGAATCGTTGATCATCTCGGCCGTATAGTCGGCGTTAAAGCCTCGGTTAGGACCGAGGAATTCGACGTTCAGATCACCGGCGATCGACAGGTCGAGCATGGTATCAATCGGATTTTTGCCCTCCTCTTGGGCGATCTGACCGATTGATTTGCCAACGTACTGCTCAAGCTCGGTCCGGTTATTCGCACTCTGGACAATGAGGGTCGGGATAGCCCCGCCAACACCAGCCTGAATGACCTGTAGTTTACGGTCAGCCTCTTCGGTCTCGCGTTTGATAGCTTCACGCAGGGCTGGATTCTTCATTTTGGCCAGCTTTTCTTGCTTGGTACCGGTTGTCAGCTCCCGCCAGGCTGGGCTGGCATCGTACAGGTTCCAGTGCTCTAGGGTGAAGGCAAAGCCGGTCCGATGGGTTCCGGTCTGACCAAAAATCGGCAGACCACGCTCCCGACAGCGCTCCAGCCAATCAAGGCTGCGACGGTGCACCTTAGGGTCTTTACGGGCCGCAACAATGACATTGTGGAGGAGCGGGCGCTGGGCAACCTCGGCCAGTTTTTCCAGAAACTTAAGGTCTTTTTTGATCTCGCCGGTCGATTGGGTGATCTGGATAAAGCCCTCAGCACGCTTGCGTAACACTTCGGCCAAATTCAGAATGTCCGCATCGTCCATAATATCGGTGACCATTGGCGAGCCATCGTAATCGGCCTGGGTCGAATCTGGACCGAGACGTTGGATGGAAAAGCCGCACAGCCCGGCATCCATACCCTGGTCGAGCAGACGCTGCATTTCTTGACGCTCAGCTGCAGTCGCCGGGCGGCTCTTGGCTGCATCAAGACCCATGACATAGGTCATCAGCGAGGCTGTCGGCATATATTGAATACAGTTCACGCCTTTAGGGGTGTGGTCGAGCGAGTCGAGATACTCTGGAATGGTCTCCCAATCCCAGTCCATGCCCATTTTCATCGCATCATACGGGATGGCCTCGGTCCGCGTCATGGTCAACATTGAGCGTTCGCGAAAATCCGGTTTGACCGGGGCAAAGCCAAAACCGCAATTGCCCAACACAACTGAGGTCACCCCATGCCAGCCCGAGATTGTGCAGTACGGATCCCAGCGAATCTGAGCGTCATAATGAGTATGGAGATCGACAAAGCCGGGGGCGACAATCAGACCATCGGCGTCTATTACCTGCTTTGCCGAACCTGGAGCCCGCCCGCCAATCTGGGCGACTGTCCCATCCTTGATCCAGACATCGGCCCGGTAACGCGGTACCCGGGTACCGTCAACAACGGTCCCGCCCTTGAGCTGAATATCATATGTTGCCATGCGTAATTCCTCCTCCGTACACGGGTGTTTCACATCGCTCTGCTATGAGGAGATGTTCCAGTCGACGCTGGCCTTCCTCTTATACAGGGTCGGTTCAAATCGATTGAGCTGCCCCACTCTATAGAACGGACCCGCCCGGCAAGGCAAGAGCTCTCTGCGCCGAGCCAGCTTACGCGGGGCTCACTCCATGCCCAACACTTTGACTTCCACTAGCCGTAGGCGCTGACGGTTTTGTTCAAACAGGCCGACGATCTTGAGCGGTGTACCGGGTGGCGACTGGGCGACTTTGGACAGCAGAGTTCGGGGACCGATCAGGTTGAAATCTATCCCTCGCTGGCCGACCTTTTGGAGAATCATTTTGGTGCTCATTTGGGGATAGTTGGGCGCCTCAATGTCCATAATCTCGTATTGGTACTGCGTGCCAAAAGAGCTAATCCCCAGGGTGACGACTTCAATGTTGCCCTCCTCGGGCTTGGTGTTCAGAAAGCCGCTCATATTGATTTCAAATGGGGTGCGCGAGTTATCGTCCCACGGGTTGCTCCCCGAGCCAACCCCCCAACCTGGACCTTGGCCATGGACGTCGACGGTGAGGACAATACTGAGGGCTAGGCTGAAAGCCATGACTGCAACAGGTGATATGGACCACCTTGCATTTCTTGACATGTCGGATTCCTCCCTTCGGTCGTGGTATTGTCTACTGTTCCATACACTCCCCAAGTGCGACTAACCGCTCGAAAGCATAACGCGCAGCTCCGGCCAGGACCAAGCTTGGAATTTTGCGGCTTGGGTTTTGTCTGGGCTGGGGCTCTGATGATCTTGGGGCGCCTGGTTGTGTTGAAAGTACTGGTCGCGGTCTAATGAGCGCACCGGCAGGGTCTGAATTACCGACTCGCGCAGAATCTGGAGGGGAACCTCTACCCCGGCTTCTCCCTGGGCCCAGAGCGCGCGGTAAAATTCGGCTTGGCCGCTGACCGTCGTGTCACCGACTCCGACAATAATATCACCCGGCCTGAGGCCAGCCTGGGCCGACGGCCCCCCAGGAATCGTGCCGGAGATGAATAAATGGCCGCCGACCTCTTCGGTAAACAGACCCAGCCAGGGACGAGGCGGCTTCGAGGTCCGGCCGGTTGCCAGCAGGGCGGGCAAAATGGGTTTCAGCCGATCGATCGGAATGAACATATTACCGGGCAGCCGCCGCTCGCCTGGTCTGCCTTGAAGCGTATTGCCGACCAACAGTGAGCCAACACCGAGCAGATGACCGCTCGGCCCGATCAGCGCCGCTCCAGCGAAATTGGGGTGTGGCGGAGAGGTAAAAATAGCGTCTTCCAACAGATATTCCCAATAGCCGGTGAACTCTCGCCGCGCTGTGACAAGAGCCGGTCGTACGGCCTCTGCAGGACCATAGCTGGCTACTAGAACCTCGGCCCGCTCGGTCAAATCGGCCGACAGACCGAGCGGAATCGGTGAGACGGAGAGCGGGGGTGACACCCGTAACAGGCCAAAGCCGGTATCATAATCATTGCCGATGACGGTGGCCCTCATCGGCCGGCCGCTCAGGCTGGTGACGGCCACGTGTTCGGCTTCAAGCAGGATGTAGCCAACGGTCAGGACCAATCCCTCAGCGTCAATCACTACGCCGCTGGCTTCGCGCTGTGTTCCCAGAAAGCGGGATGTGCGGGCGGTCGGTGGGATATGGGCACGAATATGGACGACGGCCGACAGAGCTTCGTGAATGGGGTCGTCATTGCCCGAGCTCAGCGCGGGTGCGATGAGGAGGTCTGCAAGGAACAGGAGAGACACTGGCCAACGGAGCCGTTGAGCGATTGGCATAATAGAGATCCTCCTTTTCCTAGTTGTTCCGCCCCACTTTACGCCGAAATGACCGAAAATACATCAGCCGGCAGACTATTTTTTTCAAACGGGGCGAGTGGATAGGGGCCAAGCTGCTCGAAGCGTCCAGAATCAGGATCGTAAGCGCGTATGCTGAGGCTGATCTGAAAGCGGGCCGTGGGGGATTCGGTTCGGCTGGGCGTCAGGGTATACACGTGATACTGAGCGTTGCGTTTAGGCTTGTGACCTAAGGCGGAGGCTGAGCGAACCCCAACAACCGGAATCGCCGCCCGGTATGGTGCCGGAATATGGGTCAGGGTCGTGGTATGTGTATGGCCGTGCAGCACCAAATCGACCCCTGACTCGGCGAGGACCTGATGGAGGGGCTGAGCGTCACGTAAACGGCGTCGCTGCGGCAAACCAGCCTCGGTGGGTGGGTGATGCATCAGGACAATCTGACAGAGGTCGCTGTGCTTGAAGTACTGAAGGAGGCGTCTGAGACGGACCTGCTGGGCCGCTCCAACCTGGCCGCTGGCGGACAGTAGGCCGGTTGGACCGACGCTCGATACTCCGAGTAAGGCGACTGATCCGCGCACCCGCAGGCTCGGAAACCCTCCCGAAGACGTGGGTCCGGTCGGAAGTGCATCTGAGCGCAGATAAGCCTGCCAATGCATCTGGAGACTGGCGGCTGAGGCGGCCGTATAAGTATCGTGATTACCCGGAATGAGGGTGACGTGCTGGGGATCGCCTAGCCGCTTGAGCCAGCGTAGGGCTGAACGCAGCTCGGTCTCAAGACCGAGGTTTGTCAGGTCTCCGGTGATCACCGTATGATCCGGCCGCTGGCTGTGCAGGTCTGCGATGAGCGCCTCTAAGACCTTGGGGCGATACTCATAGCGGCGTCGCACAAGCCATTTGAGCCAGCCGATCGTTTGTTTGTTCAGTCGCAGCGGGAGGGAGCGAAAACGGGCTTGGGTGACGTGCAGGTCTGATAAATGGGCCAGGGTAAACGACATGCTGACGACCGTTCTGTGGGTGTATGAGTCTGTCTGCAATACGTTGGCTTTGGAGCGGACGCCCGTCAGCCGCCGGGGCGGTTCAACCCTTCTGAAATGTGCTAGAGACGGATAAGTCGGGGCTACCGGACAAGGTTTGGTACACTACGCAGTAGCGCTCGGTCAGCTTGAGCAGGGTCGCTAGTTGCTCGGGCTCGGCGTCAGAGTCGATATCAAAGCTGAGCCGAATGCTGCTAAAACCGACCGGGACGCCCTTTGCCACCGCCAGGGTACCGCGAAAGTCCAGGTCCCCTTCGGCCCGGATCGTTGCGTCGCGCAGGCTCACGCCGATGGACGTGGCCACCGCTCCAAGCGTGACGCCGGCACAGGCGGCTAGCGCTTCCAGCAACATATCTCCCGAACAGGCAGACAGACCGTCTCCGCCTGTTGCCGGGTGAAGCCCAGCCTCAACCAAAGCCTGGCCGGTTTCAATCTTACACGTGATGTCCTGGCCCAGTCGGGCCTGGGCTTTGAGCGTCACATGGGCAGATTCCGGCCGGTCCGTATACTGCTGCTTTAGAGGTGCTTGCAGATCTCTCAGGTCTTGTCTGGTCATCATCTGTTCCTCCGGACTGTGAAGGGTGTTGCTATCGTGAAAAGGTGAAAATCGCGACAGTATCGCTACTGTGGCCCAGGACTCGTCGGTCTGCCTATACCACATCTGCCGACTATGATAAGACCGCTTAGGACACGGACAAGGGTATGACCAAGGCGACGAGTGGGACGCAAACTGCCATCTGGCTCCTTACCGCTCCGGATCAGCCGGAGCTCAAAATTTGGGGTATTTCCGGCGCGGAACGCTTGCGACGGATGTGCATAGCGGCTGGCACAGCGGCCGAGCAGATCGGCGTCGGCCCTCCGGCTGCGTTCCGAGCGCAGAGCCGAGATGTCCTTATCGTGCGCGCCGATTACGTGTTTGATGAACGTCTGATCCACGCTCTACTGAACTCCTCCTCCGCCTCTAATAGTATTCTGTTCGCCTCGGCCGGCCAGCCGCTCGTTGTCGCGGCTCGAGTCGAGACACGAAACTGTAGCACGGCCCTAGCCCTGCTATCCGGAGCCGCAGCCTTGCCAACGGTCGGCTCTCATACCGGCCTCCGCAGCTTTACGCCAAGCGATCTGGTGCCTGCCTACAATCCCGCACTCCGAAAATCCATCGCCCCTTACGTCCTCCCCATTCAGCCGCAGCGAATTGCCGAGATTGAAGCGCATCTTTTCCGGGCGTCATACAAAGGCATCACGGATGTGGTTACCAAATGGGTCTGGCCCCGCCCGGCTCAGGCCGTCGTGCGCGTCTTGGCCTGGGCCGGCGTGCGGCCGAATGGGGTGACCAGTCTGAGCTGGGTGCTGGTAGTTCTGGCCACCTGGCTGTTTGCCATTGGCTCTTTTGGCTTCGGACTGCTGGCGGCTTGGTTGATGACCTTTCTGGATACGGTCGACGGTAAGCTGGCACGGGTCAGCCTCACCTCAAGCAAAATCGGCCATGTGCTCGACCACGGTCTTGATCTGGTCCACCCACCTTTTTGGTACCTGGCATGGGCTCTTGGTCTGCCTCGTAGCGCGGTCTGGCTGGAAGTGGCGCTCATGGTGACCCTGCTTGGATATGTGCTGGGGCGTTTGCTGGAGGGTGTTTTTCTGCTGGTCTTTAAGATGGAAATGCACAACTGGCGGCCTATTGATTCGTTTTTCCGAATGATCACGGCTCGGCGTAACCCGAATCTTATCGTGCTGTCTGTGGCCACGCTGGGCGGCCGCCCAGATTGGGGCTTAGTGGGGGTGGCGGTTTGGACGCTGTGTTCGATCGCGTTTCATAGCGTGCGTTTGCTCCAGGCGTGTAGCCAACTCTGGCGGGGCCAGCCACTCCGGACCTGGCAGGAATCGGAGACCACCGGGTGAGACCCCGTCCCCCGCACGGTTGGCTCGAGTCTCCGCCGGCACCATCAAGGCGCGCATGGCATCCCCCGTCCCCCGCACGGTTGGCTCGAGTTTCATGCGCATCGGCGTTTTGAGCAATACCCAGGCTGGCCGAAATCTTAGTCGTGCGGCCCGGCTGCGGGCGCTGTGTGAGGGGCAGTCGGATGTCGTGCACCTTGAGATAGGTCCACAGCTAGGGGTTGAAGAGGCGGTTGCGATCTTGGCCGGCCACGAGAGTGAGGTGTTGGCTGTGTGTGGCGGGGACGGCACCCTGCAGCACGTCCTGACCGCGTTGCTGAGCACCCCGACGCCTGCCCGTCTTCCCCTGATTGCTCCGCTAAAGGGCGGGCGAACCAACGCTGGGGCGCTTGATATCGGAAGTCACCCAAACCCGCTTTCCGCTCTGTCCCGCCTGATGCAAGCCGTCCGCCAGGGCAAGCTTAGGCAGAGCGTGGTGGAACGGCCGGTTTTACGCGTTGAGCTGGGGCCGGACGAGGCGGTGCAGTACGGTTTCTTTTTTGGGGTGGGGGTGATTTATCGAACCACGGAGCTGAAACACCGCCTTCTGCCCGACCGCTATTTTCAGGGGCCACTGACGTCTGGAGCGATCATTGGACTGGTAGCGCTGCGGACGCTACTGGGCTCCTCCCGCGGCGTCCTGGTCCGCGACCGCATGGACATCCAGCTTGATAGTCGATCACTTGGCTCTCGCCCCTTTTTGCTTGCTTTTGCCACGACTCTCAACTCGCTCATGAGGCTGCGTCCGTTCTGGGGGCAAGAAGAGGCGCCTATTCACTGCACCGCGATTGCGGAAGGGGCGCCGCGGAGGTTGCTGGCCCCATTCCGTATCGTCCAAGGCCGCCCACCCCAGTCTGACGGGCCGCTCGCCGGCTATGTGAGTCACAACCTGTATCAGCTCCAGGTACGGCTTGACTGTGGGATCGTCATTGATGGAGAGTTGTTTGCACCCAAAGAGGGCCGTGTGGTCCGTGTTGAAGTCGATCGGCGGCTCCAATTTGTCCGGACCTGAAGGAACGCAACCGCACGCCTGATGAGCGCCTTACACAAAATCGTGGGCCAAGAACTCGACCAGCCCACGTTCGCGGCGGCGCGAGCCATTACCGACGAGATCCGCCGCCGCCACGGCCCTGCCGTTGCCGCTGTCCTGTTCTACGGCTCGTGTCTGCGCCAACACACGAGCCAGGGAGTATTGGATTTCTATGTTTTGGTCGATAGCTACCGGGCTGTCTTTGCCTCACGGCTATGGGCCGTCCTGAACGCTGTCCTGCCGCCAAACGTGTTTTATCTGGAGGTCGGGTGTAAACCGTACCGGGTGCGGGCCAAGTACGCGGTGGTTTCGATGCGTGACTTTGTGTCCGGCGCCTCTCCGCGCAGTTGGCACGCGATTATCTGGGGACGCTTCTGTCAGCCGACACGGCTGATCTATTGCCGTGATGAAGCCTGCCGTGACCGCGTTGTCAGCGCGTGTGTTGAGGCCATTCTGACCCTGGTTGGGCGGATAACAGCTCTGTTGCCAGCCCGGTTTACAGTCGCTGAGCTGTGGCAACGTGGCTTTCGAGAGACGTACCGGACGGAGTTACGGGCCGAGCAACCCGCTGCCATTGAGGCCCTCTATCGCGCAGCGATTGAGCGCTACCGCCGGGTTGCCGAACACGCCTTGTACGAATTACAGCGTCGCGGGAAACTACACCTGGCCGTTTCCGAATTGGATCGGACTGGTGAATGGCAGGTGCGGATCCCGCACCGATACCGTCGCCGGAGGTGCTGGGACTGGAAGATCAGGCGTGTCTTGGCCAAAGGCCGCTACGCGCTGTGGTTGCTCAAATCTGGGCTGACATTTGACGACTGGTTGCCCTACGCGGCGTGGAAGATCAGCCGCCAGGCCGGGCTTGCCTGGCAACCGACCGAACGCCAGCGTCGCCATCCTTTTTTATTGGGCGGCCCGGCGATTCTCAAGCTGCTGCTTCGGCGTCATCTCCGTTGAGCCGCGCCGGATGAGGGCAGAGATAGCCGATAGAATACCGCTCTGGTAGGTCTGCCGGTAGGGCGAGTCGTGGCTTAGCTCGGCCTCAAGCCGACGGTGGAGGGCCCCCAAGCTGTGGTAGGGGACAGTGGGGAGAAAGTGGTGCAGGGCGTGGTAGCGGAGACCGACCGGAGCGGCCGCAGCGGTCAGCAAGTTGAACAATGGCGTCCTTCTCATCGAGTCCTCGTTAACCTTAAGCGATCGGCCCCGGAGGGTAATCGAGTCTAGAACCTGGTCAACCGTGGTAACGGCCCGACCTTGGTTGGCATAGCGATGGGCGGCCAGGGTTCGGACTTGGTTGACAACCAGGATGCCCGCTCCGGTCAGGAACCACTGCTCTAGCCAGGCGGGCGGAATCCAGCCCAGATAGCAACCAAGCGCAACACCCCAAAACACAGCGCCCGCTCCGACTTCTTGGACGGCAAAGCGGGTTCGTTGCTGTTTTGAGGGCAGCGGCCGACGATAGTGGGGGTTGATGACAAGACTTGAGGCGTGGTGGATGACAAAACGACGCAACGGCGGCAGACTCGCCGCGAGCGGGCCGATCAGCCCCCAGCGTATGGCCAGCAAGGGCGGAACAAGGCTAACTTGAACAACGAACCAGATAAGTCCGAAGGGATGAGTATGCGCCAGAGGGAGGTATTCAGGATCGTCCGGGGTCCCAAAAGTCGCCTGGCGATGGTGATTGCCGTGAGGGTCATACATGATGCTCGGAACCATAAGCGGAAGGCCGACTAGGATGAGCCAGGCGATTTCAAAACCTGGTATGGCGCGGCGCTTGAGGTGGGCGAGTTCGTGAATAAACAGCACGGCTCGCAGCAGGGCGAGGATGGCGACGACACTATATCCCAGATGGACCACAGAACCGACCGGCGCGTATAGACTCAAGCCAAAACATCCCCAACCCAGGCCGGCTGAGGCTAGCATGTCGCTCCAATATTTCCACGGCTGAGGCTGAAAGACACTGGCAAACCGACGCCGATAGTCGGCCGCAATAAGCGGAGCAGCTGCGGTCCTTGGGAGGCTGACAGGGGCGGGCTCAGACATGCGGTTGGTGTCCTGCTTTGTGGGCCGATTCGGATCGACCGTTATTGAGGAAGACTAAAGAGGTCTCCGTCAGAGTGTCAAGAGGCGGGGCTGCGTGGACGGCCGGGAGGAGTTTGGAAGACGGTGGAATTTTCGTCCGGTGTCGGTGTCACTTGGTAAACGTCTTGGAATCTGGTATCTAGCGACGATCGTGTTGAATCTCTGGATACATGGGTGAGCCGAACACAGCGGACAGCTATGGCCCCGGGCAACCGGGTCTTGATTACAGGGGGGACGGGTTTTGTTGGTTCCCACCTGCTCGAAACCCTCGCTCCACATCCGTTCCGTTTGCGGGCTCTGGTCCGTAAGGCGGACGATGCGGCACGGCTGAGTGCACGCGGTGTGGAGTGTATTCGGGGCGATATGAGCGACACGGCAGCTCTGACTCGGGCCGTTGCCGATGTTGACGTGGTCTTTCATATCGCTGCGGTCACCAAAGCACCAACTGGAGCCGTCTATGAGCGGGTCAATGGGCAGGGAACACGAGCGCTGATTGCGGCTATCCGGGCTACTCCATCGTGTCCACGCCGGTTTGTCTATCTCAGCTCCTTGGCTGCGGTTGGCCCGGCCAGAGACGGCAAGCCGGTTCGTGTGGACGATCAGCCCCGGCCACTAACGGCCTATGGGCGCAGCAAGTTAGCCGGAGAGCTGGCCTGCCGTGCGCTGATGAATGAGACCGAGGTCGTTATCCTGCGTGCGCCGGTGGTGTACGGACCGCGAGACCGAGACTTTTTCCTGCTGTTTCAACTGGCTATGCGGGGGATCTTGCTGATGCCCAGAGGGGTCGAGGGTCTTCTGCAGCTCATCCATGTCCATGATCTGGTAGATGCCTTGATTCGAGCCGCCACTCTTGCCAAGGTGGCGGGGATCTATCATATTGCCGAAGCGCGCTCCTATAGCCGGGCAGAACTTGTAGTCGGGATCGCGCGCGCACTCAGGCGGCCGGTCCGCACGGTGCGCGTGCCTCACTGGTTGGTGCGGCTCGCCGCTAGCTGCAGTGAGTTGGGCGCGACGATGAGAGGGCGGACGACAATCTTTAATCGGGATAAGGTTCAGGAGCTGTTGGCACCTGGCTGGTTGTGTGAAACCGCAGCCGCTCGACAGGACTTGTCCTTTGAGGCGCGCATACCCTTATCTGAAGGTTTGACATGCACGGTCGCATGGTATCGAGAACAGGGCTGGCTGTAGGAGCAAGGTATGAACCGAGGGAAGGGACGGAGCTGTCCGATGCAGCTCGTTGTTGGGAATTTTGAGTCTGTTACTGGAGAGGGGGGGGTTGGATGAAACTGTTGGACAAGTGCGCTCGCTTTACACGGGCTCGGGAAGCGCAGGCCGGAGGATATTATCCTTTTTTTCTCCCCATTGAAGCTTCTGACGGGACAGAAGCAACGGTAAACGGCGAACCCAAGATCATGATGGGTTCGAATAATTATTTGGGACTGACCCATCACCCAAAGGTCATTGAAGCGGCGGCCGACACCTTACAGCGCTACGGGAGTGGCTGTACTGGGAGTCGTTTTCTGAACGGCACGCTTGACCTGCACGAACAACTCGAAGATCGTTTGGCCCGATTTCTCAACAAAGAAGCGGCCCTGGTGTTTAGTACTGGCTATCAGACCAATCTGGGCGTGGTGGCCGGTTTGATAGGACGTGGCGATTATCTGTATCTGGATAAGCTCAATCACGCGAGTTTGGTTGATAGCGCCCGCCTGGCCTACGGCACGGTGTGTCGCTACCCGCATGAAGATCTGGGGATTTTAGAACAACAGCTGGCTCGGAGCGCGGGTGATGCTGGAAAGCTCATTGTCACCGACGGTGTCTTCTCTATGGATGGCGATATTGTTGCACTCCCCGAGCTCGTCCGTCTGTCCGAGCAGTATGAGAGCGACATCCTAGTTGATGACGCCCACGGTTTTGGCGTGCTGGGCGATCGGGGTGCCGGGACTGCCGAACACTACCGACTCGAAGACCAAGTCATGCTGATTGTGGCCACGTTTTCAAAATCCCTGGCTTCTATCGGTGGCGTGGTGGCCGGACCTGAGCTGGTTATTCATTACCTCAAGCACCATGCCCGCTCCTTGATTTTTAGTGCCAGTATGCCGCCGGCTTCTGTGGCGACGGTCTTGGCTGCCCTTGATGTGATTGAGGCTGAGCCCGAGCGACGTGAGGCATTGTGGCGCAACACCCGCCGGATGCAGGACGGGCTGAAAAGCCTAGGCTATGATATCGGAGTCAGCGAAACCCCGATCATTCCTGTTGTCACCGGCCAGCCGATTGAGACCTGGCTGCTGTGGAAATCGCTCTACGACGGCGGGATTTTTACCAATCCGGTCATTCCCCCGGCTGTGCCCGACCATTCCTGTCGGGTGCGGATCTCTATGATGGCGACGCACACCGACGAACAGATTGATTTTGTGCTCGACGCCTTTGAGCGTGGCCGCCATCAGTTGGGTATTCGCAGTCAGATGGCGGTCTAAACCGCCTTGGGCCAAGCTTTGAGCGATCGGGACCAGCAAAGGGTGCGGGTGGTTCCAGTTCGGCGACGCTCAGCGCACCGCTCTTTTCTGAATCTTCCCCACCGTCTATATCGCCATGAGCCGGCCTGGGTTCCTCCCTTACTGCTTGATCTCAAGGAGCTGCTGAACCCTGACAAACACCCCTTCCATCAACACGCTGAGGTCGAGTATTTTCTCGCTCTGCGGGCCAAAGAAGCGGTCGGCCGTATCGCCGCTATTGTGAACCACCAATACGTCTCGTTCCATAAGCGGCCAGTTGGCTTTTTTGGGTTCTTCGAGAGTGTGCACGATCCGGCCGTTGCTTCAGCTTTGCTGCGCGTTGCCGAGGGCTGGATCGCCGAACGGGGGATGACCCATATCCACGGTCCGATGAATTTCTCGACCAATGAGATGTGCGGGCTGCTCGTTGACGGCTTTGAACACCCACCGATGCTGATGATGCCCTACAATCCGGGGTACTACGCGGGGCTGATTGAAGCCGCTGGCTATCACAAGGCAAAAGACTTGCTCGCCTATCTGATCGATGTCCGTACCGATGCCACTCCGCCCGCTCGTTTGGTGCGTGGGGTTGAGCGTTTACAAAGGGCGCAGCAGGTGACTATTCGTTCGCTTGATCCGCGACGTTTTGAGACCGAGATCGTCCACCTGTTTACCCTCTACCAACAGGCGTGGCAACATAACTGGGGCTTTGTCCCGGTCACCCAAGCCGAGCTCGAGCATTTTGTTAAACAGATGCGTCGGATTGCCGATCCGCGGCTGTGTTTAATTGCTGAGCTTGAGGGTCAGCCGGTTGGTTTTGCCCTGGCCCTGCCGGATTATAATCAGGTCTTACGGCGGACGAATGGGCGTCTGTTACCGTTTGGCTGGCTGAAGCTGCTGTGGTATCGACGCTCGGTGAATGCGATTCGGATTTTGCTGCTAGGCCTCAAGCCGGGTGTCCGCCTCAGGGGTCTGGATGCCATGCTGTATCTCAAATTCTGGGAGGAAGCGCCCAAGAACGGTTATCCGTATGTGGAATGCTCATGGATTCTTGAGGATAACTGGCCGATGATCCGTGGCCTGGAACGGATGGGGGCTGAGCGCTATAAGACGTATCGGGTCTACGAAAAGGTCTTGTGAGTACCTTCGATAAGGGACAAAACAGTATGTTTTGATCTGGGGCTGGCACGGCATTGATATGGATCGCATTATCGACGCTGGTCCGGCCAAAGACAAGATTTCTGCTGTACTGGCCTCTCACTTTGTCCCCAGTCGCCGAGGCCGCCTGGTTGCGGACCGGAGATGAGTTGGATCGGTGTGCTCAAGGGGATGCGGCTAAGGCATATCCCTGCCGGCATTGAGGTGGTCAACAATACTAATGAGACACAGAATTTCATATTTCCATGCTGGCACACGGACTTTCGGCTCGAGCCTGAAGAAAAAAAGTTGTGGGTGTGTCGATCGTGCTGCATAGGTCGGGCTAGCGGAGCGGAACTCAACATGAGGCTGAAGCGTTTGGCCCGTCAGCTTCACCAGTGTGACTAGCATGCCTACAATGCTGTCAGCTATGGCCCACAGGTGGCGGGAGGGCCGGGGCCCGATTACTTTGCCGGCAATAGTCTCGCCCCTGGTCTCGCCGACCGTCGCAATCTCGGCTTCGGCCAGGGCTTCGCCAGCCTCGGGCTTCCCTGAGCGGCTTGGTAGATGTCGAAGTGAGAGGACCACCACGCTTCAAGCGGCCCGGCCCGTCAATGGCAAGGGTCCGAACCCTTCTTCTCCCCGTCATTCCACTTGTGGAGTAATGATCACGATGGGGATATCTTTAACGCTCGTCATTTCTAGATGGCGGGTAGCCTGATTCCACGGCCGGGAAAATTTGGGATCTGACACTTGCACTCCTATCAGAAACTCCTTCCCTGCGGTCATTGCATTTGGTCGTTCCGTTGAAGGTGCTCTCCGCAAACAAGACCTCATCCTAGGCTTTGACGGAGTCCCATCCCCTGTCTCGTTAAAGGCGCTCACAGAGCTGTTGTTCTCATCATCACTACACATGCCTGTCTCTCTCTGGGAAAACCCATAGGAGGAGAAAAGAGGGACTCCAGCGTGGAAGCGGACTATAACGTCTCCCTGAGCCTCGCACTTCCAGCCGTGGATTACCAAAAGATTCCCGACAGTTTGGCTCCGTTGCTCAGGACATCAAGGGCAGACTAGGGCGGAAACCAGAGCCAAGGCCAGGCCCAACAAGCAAGATACGGTGCAGAAAAGATATGAACGCCTCCTACCCGCCTCGACAAGCGGTATGACCAACCGCATAGAGAGCTTGAGGTCTGTACTGAGCTTGACTGAGAGAGCGAACGATGTGAGAAACTTGGTCTACAAACAGCGAGAAGGTCGAGATCGCAGCGGACGACGGGAGGGTAATCTTAATTCCGATGGTCTCGCCTTCTATGACAGGGGACCACAGCCGGGCGTCTTGCGCAAAAGACTCGTCCGTCGCAGACAGCTCGTCGGCCTGAGAAGTAAAATCGTGCTGCGTCAGGGGAGCAAAGCGTTGACTGTGGTCAGCCGGACTAAAGAAGCGCAGCTCTGCTCCGGGATCCAAGCTGGCGTAGACCGCAACCCGCAATGCCGAGGCTCTGGGCGAGGTCACACTGAGGGCGCTGACCAGCCTCCCATCACTCAGAGTGGTCCACTGCAAACGGGGTCCTAGATCACCCTGATAGGTGGAGGGAATTTTCCGGCCAAAGCCGATTTGTGGCGGCTGATTCTCCTGCTGCTCTGTCCATGCCGTCCGCTCGGAGTTGGTGACCTCTGGCAAAGTAATGCGGAGGGTAGTTGGGCTGGAGAGGAGCGGCTGAGTTTGATGAATGTGAGGTGTGTCGTCCACTGTATCGGGTGGACGGAAGGCGCGATCGGCACTAATTTCTTGTGCCTGACCTGTTGCTAAAAGACAGAAGAGGAGAACGACAGCGATAAAGAGGGCGGCAGAGGTACAGTCCAGGATCCGCGGGATGCTTTGGAGAAGATGGCTCAGGGATCCATTTTTCCTCTTTTGCCCGCTTGGATGCAGTAAAGACGCCAAGGCTGTTCGCTCCTTGTCGCTCAGAGAAGCCATAGTCTATCCCTTCTTCCTGATCTAAGCGCGCAGGGTAGACAAAGCAGCTAATCGATTATGTGTCAAGGTTGATCTGGCAGCCCCCTGCCGACGGATAGGCACCCCCCTAGCTGCCTCCTTCACCCGCGCTCAGTGCCAGCGGCTCAATCGAACCAGGAGGGCTCTCCTACCGGCTCATGGTGCGGAAAGTCAAGCCGCCCTTCGACCTTTTTTCCTTGCGCCCGCAGTCCAAACCACGTACACAAGAGGTTAGGAGGGCTGCCTATGGAGGAATTGGATAGCTATCAGGCTCGTCGAGAAAATCTCAAACAGCGGTATTTGCCGCACGGGGAAGCCTCGGTCGGCACGGTCCCGACCGCTGGGGTCGATCATCTGGCCTTGATCTGTTCAGACCTAGAAGCCACGATTGAGTTTTACACCACAGTGTTGGGCATGCGGCTGACCAAGATTATGGTAAACCGGGATGAGCCAAGCTCGACCCATATCTTCTTGGATATGGGTGGCGGTAATCAGCTAGCCTTTTTTGACTTTCCGAAGAAGGGGCCAGTCCGGACCACCCGGGGAGTGGGCAGCATGCATCATGTGGCGCTGAAGGCGAGTCCCGAACAGTACCGGAAGATTGTGGCCGCTTTAAAAGCCAAAGGGGCGGCCTATTCGCTGCATGGCTCCGAACAGTCGGGCTCTGTCTATGTCCGTGATCCCGATCAGATTCTGGTCGAGATCACGACCGGATATTAACCCATGCCCCACTACGGCTGATTGGCGGCTAGGCTGTTAATAATGTCGACCGGCTCAAGCCGGTGGGTATAATCGGCATCAACGTAGGCCAATTGGATGACACCGTCCTGGCCTATGATATAGGTGGCTGGGATGGGCAACTCGTACGACGGATCGCCGTTGAAATCCGGCAGCTTGGCCCCGATCTGATCGTACAGCGGACGTAGTTCGTCGACTAGGGCAAAAACTAGTCCGAAACTCCGGGCTGTCCGATTGCCGACATCGCTTAAAACCTCAAAGGGGAGGTCGTTCTTTTCGGCCATGGTCAAAGAGTTGTCCGGCGTCTGGGGAGAGACGGCGAGGACCGAGGCTCCGTAGGCTTGCATTGCGGCGAGGTGTTTCTTGTAAGCCTGCAACTGCAGGTTACAGTAAGGTCACCAATTGCCCCGGTAAAAAGCGAGGACGACTGGACCTTCACGCAGCAGACTGGATAGGCTGACCTGTTCGCCACGCACGTTTGGCAGACTGAAATCAGGTGCCGTGTCGCCAACCGTCAGGGCGCGGCTGGCAATGCCGGTTTTGACCAAATCTTCGGTAGTACGCTGGAGCGTACTCAGAATTTCGGCCGGGATTTTGGGCAGCATCTCTTTCTGAAACGCCTCGATGGCTTGCTTGAGCTCTTGGTTGATTCCAGTTGAGCTATCCATGGTCTGGCCCTCCTCTGTCGTTTATGAATGAGATGGCGCGCTTATATATCCTGATGACCGCAAAAGCAAGCTGAGCGAGGACGGGCTGTAGGGGCGTTTCAGCCGCGCGCTGTGTCGAACCGGAAGACGGGCTGGGCCGGGGACTGAGGGAAGGTCTTTTGAAGGAGCGTCTCTTCTTTCCCAGATGCTCATCCTCGTTCACCTTGGTTGACCAAACGTACCAAGTAGGTATCAATACGGAGGCGGACAATACATACGGAGGAGAGAGGTTATGCAGGACGTTTTGATGCGGTGGATTTGTCAAGCCAGTCTGGCGGTCGCGCTGCTGGTGGCGCTCAGTGTCGGTGCGGTGGCCGACCAACACGCCGAATCGGATGAGGGTCTGGCGTCGGTGACCAATGAGCGACTGCTCAAAGGAACGCTGAATGGGAGCGACTGGCTGATGTACGGCGGCAATTATGAAAGCTGGCGGTTCAGCCCGCTGACCGATATTGACCGCCACAATGTCAAAAAGCTCCAGGCCGCCTGGGTTTTTCAGACAGGTATTCCGGCCCAGCTCCAAGCCTCTCCGGTAGTGGCGGACGGGGTGCTGTATCTGACCGCGGCCTACAACAGTTTGTTTGCCATCGACGCAGTGAGCGGCGAGATGCTGTGGAGATATGATCATCCGCTCCCAAAGGACATGCGGATCTGCTGCGGTCCGGGCAACCGGGGTCCCGCCATTGCCGGTGATCTGCTCTACATGGGCACCCTAGATGCCCGGGTGCTGGCGCTCAATCGCAAGACTGGCAAAGTGGTATGGAATATCGAGGTGGATAATTATCGCAATGGCTTTAGCGTGACCGCCGCTCCGCTGGTGGTCAAAGATAAGATCATTGTCGGCATCGCCGGTGGCGAGTATGGCGTTCGGGGCTATCTGGACGCCTATGATGCCAAGACAGGTGAGCTGGTATGGCGTCGTTACACCATTCCCAATATGGGCGAGGCGGGGAATGAGACTTGGGAGGGCGATTCCTGGAAGCAGGGTGGTGGGCCGACCTGGGTGACCGGATCCTACGATCCAGAAGCCGATTTACTGTATTGGGCAACCGGTAACCCGGCACCGGACTGGAACGGAGACAACCGTGAGGGCGATAATCTGTACACCAACTGTGTGCTGGCTCTGGACCCGGATACCGGCCAGCTGAAGTGGTATTTCCAATTCACACCACACGACATCTGGGATTATGACGGCAATACCGGCATGTTTCTCCTTGATGTCCAACGCGGGACAGAAACCGTCAAGGCCCTAGCGCAGCCGAACCGGAATGGCTTTTTGTACGTTCTTGACCGCCACAGCGGGAAATTTTTGCACGGCGCACGCTACGTTGAGCAGCTGAACTGGGCCAAGGGGCTTAATGAAAACGGCCGGCCACAGGTTGACCCCAAATACGTCCCAATGAAGGGTGGTAACCCTGAGCTGATCTGCCCCGGCAATGTTGGAGGCCAGAATGGCTCCTATGCTGCGGCCTACAGCCCCACAGCACACGCGATCTTTGTGCCGACGATTGAGAGCTGCGGTAAGATGGAAAAAGCTACCGCGATGTTTATCCAGGGCGTTCCGTTTTGGGGTGGCGGCCCTGGAGAGACGCAGGGCGATCTGGGCACCGCCTATGGCCATGTCTCGGCTATTGATCCGACGAGCGGCCAGGTCAAGTGGCGCTATAAAGACAAATATCCGATGGTTGGCGGCGCATTGGCGACGGCTGGCGGTCTAGTGTTTACTGGTAATCAACAGGGCTATGCTCTGGCCTTGGACGACACGACCGGTGAGCTGCTGTGGAAGTTCCAAACTGGCTCGACGGTACGTGGTCAGCCAATCACGTATAAAATCGGCGGACGCCAATATGTGGCAATCCCAAGCGGGGCGGGCGGTCTGGTTGTCAGCATTGTTGGCGAGAATCCCAATATCAGCAAGGGGAGCGCGCTGTTGGTGTTTGCCCTGCCCGAGGGCTAGAATCCAGGATATCCTCGAAGGATGGGGCGGGCCGCCTTCGGACGGCACCTGCTGCCGATCAGCTCTGGGCGGCGCTCTGCCACGCCCGCCCCATTGCATCTGCCGCTAAAATCGCGTCTGCAACCATATCAGGGCTGACCTCAAACGGTTCGTTATGGATGGTCTCACCCTCGGCCGTGGCCCGGGCGGCAACCTGGGCGAGCTGCTCACGCGGCATGTCGGCCCCAAGACCGATCTCGTCCAGCGTGATGGGCAGACCGACCTGGCTGCAGAAGTGCAGAACGGGATCGATCACCGCGCGTGGCTTGCCTTCCATCACCAGCTGGGTCATCAGGCCGTAGGCCACCTTTTCTCCGTGATAGTACGGGTGGGTCTGAGCGGCTTCGGTCAGGCCGTTGTGTACAGCGTGGGCGGCCGCCAGTCCAGACGATTCAAAGCCCAGACCGGACAACAGGGTGTTGGCCTCAACGAGACGTTCCAAGGCTGGATTGACGACATTATTTTCGACCGCCCGCAGAGCATCCGGTCCGTCTTCGACCAGGATGTTGTAACATAGTTCGGCCAGCTTCTCGGCGCTCCGGGTTGAGGCGCCACCGCGCATATTTTGAATATGGCCTGCAACACAGGTCTTGGCTTCAAACCAGGTGGCCAGGGCATCCCCCATACCGGCGACTAGCAGGCGGGGTGGAGCCTGAGCCACCACGTGCGTATCAACCAGCACCAGATCGGGATTCTTGCGGTAAAAACGGTATTCCTGAAAGACGCCCTGCTCGGTGTAGATAACCGACAGCGCACTACACGGTGCGTCGCTTGAGGCAATGGTCGGACAGTTGACCACCGGTAGGTTGAGGTCATCGGCCGCCGCCCGTGCGGCATCCAGCACTTTTCCACCGCCCGCGCCAATCACCACCTGACTTTTGTTGTCCCGGGCGCTTTGCTTAATCCGTTCAATCTCGGGATATGAGCACTCGCCACCAAACTGATGTACAGCGTGACGAAGCCCGGCTTGGCTTAAATGCTGCTGCCAGACTTCGGACAGCAGCCGAATCGCGCTCCTTCCAGCAACAATCAGGGCCGGGCCCGCGAGCCCAATTCGTTGCATTTCCGTGCCCAGTTGAGCGGTGGCGTTTTTTCCTTGGACGTAATGGCTTGGCGCCGAAAAGACCGAAAGCATAGCCGCCTCCTTGAGGTACGGGTCCTTAGTATACAGCCAGTCCCGGACAGTATAGACAAAGACTGGTCGGTGCGGCAAGCGAGGAAAAAAGGAAGACGGACTCGAATGCATATGAGGCAACACCTCTTACAACTACAACGCGGCTCGGGGCGGTGGCTGTGGTGTATTGTCTGGCTCGTTGCCACCACGTGCCAGCCCGACCCTCCTGAACTCGGCAGCTATGCCTATGGACGGCATGTCGTTGACTGTACGCCGGGAACCCGTCCGGGGCTGGCCGGCGTCCAGGATGACGAACGGTCGGCCAAGGGTATCAGCTATAATGTCCGCACCCCGGCCAATTACGACCCACGCGTTGCCCATCCCCTGCTGATGGTCTACGCCCCGGCCGGGGTCAATCGGTTTGGCAGCGAGTCCTTGACCGATCTGACCAAAGCGGCCACCCAGGCCGGTTTCATTATCGCCTATGCGAATCGTCGCCGTCTGTCGATCAAGGTCATTGAAGAGCTGGGGACGATTCCTGATCTGATTGCCGAAAAGTGGTGTGTTGATCCAAGGCGAATTTTTCTGACAGGCCACTCCGACGGAGGAACGGTTGCTGTTGCGCTGGCCGTCTTAGAACAAACGCAGCATATCCCGACCGCAATCGCGCCAAGCGCGGCCGGATTCACAGCCCAGGATCTTGCCGCCTTTGCCTGCCCGGCTCCGCTGTCAGTGATGGTGATGCACGGCGCTGAGGATCGACATTTCCCCGGCTATGGCCAACAGATTGCAGACTGGTGGGCGGTCTGTAACCGCTGTGGGAGACGAGCGAGCCCACGCCGGGCTGATGGGTGTCGCAGCTATCCTAACTGCGCCGGTGGTGTGAGGACGGTGTACTGTGAGGGAACAGGCTCCCACCTGGAGTGGCCCGGCTTCAATCCACAGCTCCTAGCCTTCTTCACTGGACTCAGCCAATATCGCCCATAACCCGCTAAAATATAAGGATATTTTTTATCTCTGGGCAACGCTTGACATCCAGCCTGGTTTTATTCCATATAAGAGGAACTCCGCACGGGTGGGGCCCAACATGGGTGAACTGAGAGCCGACAGTCTCAGTGGCGGATGCAATTAGATGAACTGTACGAGAAAGACTGGATGGGTCAGGATGGCGTTGGCAACGCTTGGCGCGGCCCTACTGCTGGTTGGAACGCCAGCTGAGGCGCATCGAGACCGTGGACCAAACGACGCGTGTCGGCGAGAGATTGGAGCTTCGCTTCTGCACATAACGCTGTATCAGACCCAGTTCGATCCGGTTGCCGAGTACTGCGAAGAAGTCCCACGGGCGGGCAAGGCACTCATGGTTGTCGATGTGACCCCGGGCCAATTACGGGCAGTCCCCCTTGGGCTCGAAATTATCGCCACCAACGAATCGGGTCAGTCGCAGGCCGTGGTGTCGGTAGCGCCTCGGATTTATGAGCGCGGCGTGATGAATACAGAGGTGGTCTTTGTCAAGGACAAGGAGTATGTTGCCCAGGTGATGGTCGAGCTGGAAGAGGGCAAAGCGCCACAACTCCTGGCCTTTCCCATTCAGGTCGCGTCGTGGTATAAGGCAATGATGGTGCCGGGGCTGATTGTGGGTGGGGTGCTCATCTTTGTGCTCATTTCAGTCTTCCGCTATACAATTGTCTCCCGGCAGCACAGCGAGGCGTTGGCCTAAAAGAGGCATACATTAGGAGAGTGCGTCAACAAGCACAGGAGGAATACGATGGCTCAGGCACAAGCGATGTCGGTATCAAGGGGATCCGGTGATGGGGCGACGATGAATCCGACCGACTGGTCGGTCGGTTGGAAACCGCTGTTCTGGGGGTGTGGGTTGGTCATGGGGGCCAACATTTTTCTGTGGTTCTGGAACTACTGGTATATGTTTACGGCCGGGCTGAACTCTGCTAGCTGGGAGTTCACGCTGTACTACCGTACGCTGTTCTGGGCGGAGTTGATCATTATCGGCGCATTCGCCGGAATCTGGCTGGGTTGGTTGATCCGGACCGGTCGAGAAATAGAGGGCCAGCCGGTTGCGCGGTCCGAACAGGTCCGGCGGATTGCTATTTTGTGGAGCCTGGTCGGCGTGACCAGCCTGTCGGTTTATCTGGAGGCCAGCTTCTGGCCAAATTGGGACGGTTCATGGCATCAAACCATGGTACGCGACACCGCGCTCACCCCAACCCACATTCCGATGTTTTATTTCTTTTTTCCACTGACCGTTGTGTTGGCCGTGGGGACCTATCTGTATGGGCGCTACCGCATTCCGAGTCTGTATGGCCGAGACAAAGGGTTTCCATGGTCGTTTGCCCTGCTGATTGCGGCGGCAGCGCTGGAATGTATGGCGGTCGCGGCCAACGAATGGGGCCATAGTCTGTGGATCTCCGAGGAGATTTTCTCGGTGCCTTTTCACTGGCCGTTTGTGATCTACGGCTGGCTGGCCAGCGGGATGTTCGCCGTCTGGGGAGAAACCATCGTCCACCTCTTCGAGATTGAGAAAGCTGAAGAAGAGGATGAGACTGACTCCCCGTCCCAGCCGGTAGAGCAACCCGTGTCTGCCGACTAATCGCCCCGTTCACCGTAGTTCGGTGTGGGATCGGCTGAACTCCCACACCGCTTTATCTCAAGACCTCGCACAGAGAGGCAGCAGGCATGGCAGACGCACCAGCTACAGTGACAGACCTGACGGCCGAGGCCGAACGCCAAAAACGGCTCGAGCTTAAGGCCCTGTTGGAAAAAAAGTATAAATGGATCGATTGGAAGTGGGACCTGATCTTCTGGGTCACGGCCATCTTTGTCGTTGCTGGAGCGGCAGATATTACCAAACAGCTGTTTGCCGGTGACTGGGACTTCTGGACCGACTGGAAAGATCCCCAGTGGTGGCCGGTGGTCACCGCTTTTGCCACGATCATCATTCCGTCTGCCCTACAGTATATCCAGTGGGTGGCGTGGCGCTTCCCCACCGGGGCAACCTACACTGCGTGTTGCATGTTTTTGGCAGCCTGGGTGGGGCGTTACTTCCAGTGGAATGTGGCCGAAACCTATCCTATGAACTTTGTGTGGCCGATCTCTATCGTCGGGGCAGGTATCCTGATGGACTGGACTCTGATGAAAACCAAGAGTTTCATCCTCACCTCCCTCATTGGTGCACATGTCTGGGCCATTGCGGTGTGGGCCTATAATTATATTCCCCTGTCACCCTTCCTCCAACCCGCCCACTTCATGGATCATGTCGTGACGGTCTCCGATGTCCAGGGTATTGCCTATATTCGATCGCAGACGCCGGAATATTTGCGTCTAATTGAGCGTGGTGCGCTGCGCAGCTTCCTGGGCGAAACCCAGTACGTGTCTCTGGTATTTGGCGGCACGGTCGCCTTTGCTGGGTATTGGATCGGCCAGTTCATCGGTCGCTACCTAGCGGTCTGGCCGATTAGGCGCTACTTAAAAACGCTGTGAGGTCGCTATGCTAAGCACAACGCAATGGAGCAAAGTCGCAGGTGCTAGCCTGGCCGCCCTGCTCGCAACGCCGTCACTCGGACACGCCCATGGCATAGGACTGGACGAAATGGCCCCTCCTGTAGTAACGGCAATCCTGCTTGGTCTGGCGTGTTACTGGCTGATGGTGCTGTGGCCCGCCGGGAGACACACTAAGCTCCCGTCGTTTGAGACGCCGGTCAGCGAAAAGATTCGGATCAAACAGAAGCCGCGCCTGCGGGTGGTGGAGAGGAGACTGGTCGATGACTAAGTGGGCGACCGGGCAGGTCCTGCTTGGCCTGATGCTTTTCGGCTGGACTGCCGTGATCGGTGTTCCTCAATGTTTTGCCCATGGCGAGGCCGCAGATGAGCCTTTCCTGAAAAACCTAACAACCGCGTTTTTCGACGTGTCGGTGTCTCCGACCGAAATTCAGGTCGGCGAGCCGGTCACTATCACCGGTAAGGTCCAGATCCTGGAGACCTGGCCGCACACGCTCTACCCCCCGGAAATCGCCTCTATCATGCCGGTGGTCCCCGGACCGGTGTTTCTGCTCAAGGAGCGAACAGTCAACGGGGAATCCTCAATCGGTTCGTTTTTTGTTGAAAAGGGTGGAATTTACGAGTTCCGCATGGTGCTCATCGGCAAAGAACCCGGCGAATGGCATGTACATCCTGGGATTGCCATCCATGGAACCGGAACGCTCATCGGCCCGGCTGAATGGGTCAACGTAGCGCCTAGCACAACCCCACTCGAATTTCCGGTGACCCTGCTGAGCGGTGAGACCATTGAACTGAGTAGTTACGGCGGAAGCTTCGTTGTCTGGTGGTCATTTCTCGGCTTTGGACTGGGTCTTGTCTGGATGTTGTATTGGACCCTGACCAAGAGAACCGTCACAAACCTAGCCGTGACCCTCCAGATTCCCCCTAACGATGACGCGCCTGATCTGGGTCTCATTACCCCACGTGACCATATGTGGATGAACGTGATCGCCGGGGCTGCGCTCATCATGCTGGTAGCCGGCTGGACCTATGCAACGACGAGCTATCCGGTCAGATGGCCGCAACAGACCGACTGGTTCACGCCAGAATTGATCTCACCGGGACCGAAAATGGCCGAGGTGCGGGCTACCGGGGCGACGTTTGATGAGGGGACCGAGACGCTAGAGATGGACGTCCGGGTCACGAACGTTGACGACAGCCCGATCACAGTGAAGAAATACACGATGGCAATGGCCAGCTTTGTCAACGGTGGCGAACAAGAACAGGCCGCCGCGGGACCGCGCGATTTTGTCGGGACCCTCAACGTCGCCCCCAACGTTCCGATCGAACCGGGCCAGACTCAAGAGCTGAGTCTCAGCATTTCGAGCGCCTTGTTCGGCACCGAACGCCTGATTCCGCTCAGCGCCCCGCAGCAATATATCGCCGGTGTCTTCCAGTTTGAGAACTCAGACGGCGAGCAGGAGTTGGTCACGGTCCGCTCAGGCCTCATCCCAACCCGCTTCACCCCCCAGTATCTGCCCTAGGCCCACCGGTCGGGGAGGTCTGCATATCGGTGTGGATCGGCATCTTCCTGTCACTTATCTGGCCGACTGTGCTCCTCCTCGCACCGCTCCCACTGTGGGCGCACGGCGGGGTTGGGATTGAGCAAGACACGTGTGTCGAGCGAGCTGGTCCATCGTTGATTCATTTTGTTGCTTATCAACCCGAGCTGAGTCCAAGCCAAGAGTTCTGTACCCGCTTGCCCCAGGTCGGGAGCACGATCCTTGTTTTTGATTTGATTGACGAGGTCGTCCGCAAACGTCCGGCAAGTCTGCGGGTAGTAGAAACCGGTACTACGGCTGAGCCCCGTACCCTGCTCCATATTCCGGCTCAAACATATCTGAATGGGGTGCTCAACGCCGAGCTCACATTTGACGAGCCGGGCCACTACGCGGCAGTGGTGACGCTGGAGAATCCGTATCAGCAGATCACATTTCCGTTTCGCGTTGGACGGTGGTCGGTTCAGCTCCTGGTGGTGCTCAGCGGCCTCGTTTGTGGCGCGCTTGGCGGCTATTTCTTCTTCCGGGGCAAAAAGAAGCCGCCGCAGCTTAGGCGGTTGAAAAGCTACCCCCCCTTTTCCTACTCGTCATCTCCCCATACATAGAGTGCTTATGTCTCCGTCTCGTCTTCTGAAAGTGTCGATGCTGGTCCTGGTCCTGCTTGGCGCTGCGGTGTTTTTGCTGCCGCGTTCTTGGCTGCCGCAGACTGTCCAAGATTTGCTATATGCATCTTTCGGAGAATCCCCGTATCGACGTCCGCCGGACACTACAGACATAGAACTCGGCCTGGCTGAGCCGTTCTGCCCGGATCTTCACCCAGACTGGCGCCAACAGCAGGTCGTGGCCGGTATCACGATTGAGGAATCACTGGTGTGTGAGCCGGACAATCCGGCTGAGGTGGCCGCCTTTGTCAGAGGCACCAACAATGTACCGCTGGCAGTCCTCATGCAAACCCGGCTGACCCCAACGACGGTGGTCAAAGACGAGGACCGGGATGGAGACGGTGACCCTGACGTGATTCATATCCGTCTTGAAGTTGCCGAACTCAACGGTCGTTCGCCGGATATTCCGGATCCCTTTCCGCGCTATGCCATCGCTCCTGGAGTGCAGCCTGGGCTATGGGTCTTTGCTCCTAAAACACGCGGTATGGCGACCGAAAACTTTGACACCGACGTGGCCAACCCCAGCCTGCGTGCTCCGGCTCCAGTCATTCGTGTGGAACAGGGCGACCGCCTCCGGCTGACATTGGAAAACACCCATTATTTGCCCCATACAATCCATCTACACGGAGTCGATCACCCCTTTGTCGACAGCAATGGCGAGGGCAATGATGGCGTCCCTATCGCCAGTGAACAACCCGTGCTTCCGGGCCAAAGTCGGACCTATGATCTGACTCCGCGCCAGACCGGCACTATGTTTTATCACTGCCATGTACAACCTAACGTCCATATTTTGATGGGCTTACAGGGGATGTTTGTGGTTGAGGAAAATCTGCCCAACAATTGGGTACAGACGCTCAACCCAGGCGCCGGACGGGTGCGTTTTCCTTCGCAAGGTGTCCGCCGGACGTACGACCGCGAGTATGATCTGCACTACCAAGACCTGGATCACACTCTGCACGAGGTGATTCAAACGGCCAATGACCCCCGGCTGGTGGCCGAGGCCACCAGCCGCCGCTACGATATTACCGATCAGACGCCCGATTATTTTGTCCTTAACGGCCGTTCGTTTCCGTATACCATTCGGGAGTCCCTGGTGGTCGTCAAAACTAACCAGGACGTGAAACTGCGCGTGCTGAACGGAGGGGCAGAGGGGATTGCTCTGCACACCCACGGCCACAAAATCAGGATTACCCATTACGACGGTGTGGAGCATAATCCGGCCGCCCAGATTACCCGCGATGTAGTCTGGCTAGGTCCCGCCCAACGGCTTGATTTACACCTGCGGACGGTCAACGATGGGCTCCACAACTACGGACCGGGCGTGTGGTTGTTGCACGACCACAAAGAGAAAGGCGTGACCACAAACGGCATCAATCCGGGCGGTAATATCAGCGCGATTGTGTACGAATCTTTCTTGGCCGAAGCCGGCTGGCCGAAGACACAGGGCATGGACTGGACGCCATTTTTCAGCCAGGCCTACTATCAGAAGAAAGTCCCGGTCTGGAGCACCCTCGACGACTCGAGTCTGCTCGGTCAAGCCGCCAGCCGGACCCCGGGTTGGGGCCGTGCAGCGCTTCTTGGGCTGCTAAGCGGGCTCCTGCTCGGCGGGCTGGCGGCTCGGCTGCGCTCTGTGTTTCAACGTCCACCAAGGGGCTAGCCTGTGGTGATCTTTTTCCTGGCTGTGTTTGCTGTCTGCGTATTTCCTGCGCTGGGTTTGAGCCAAGAAACCGCGCCACGCGCGCCTCAGGTCCACACCGATCACCGAATGGATGCTGAGCCGCATGCCGATCACCGAATGGATGCTGAGCCGCATGCCGATCACCGAATGGATGCTGAGCCGCATGCCGATCACCGAATGGATGCTGAGCCGCATGCCGATCACCGAATGGATGCTGAGCCGCATGCCGATCACCAAGTCCATGAGCATCACGCTATGCGGCTGGACGCCTCAGGTATGGTTATGAATGAAAACACCGACGAACTGCCGCGAGGCTGTCCACGCATCGCTGGCGAACAACATATCACCGTCCGCGCCGGTAAGGAATTTGCGCGGGATTTTTCAGGCACGATGTTCACCTATGACCAGCGAGAGTGGGCGGTCGAACCGTGTACACAGCTCACCGTCAGCCTGATCAATACCGATGAGGTTCGCCACCAATGGATGTTGCATGGTCTGCCCCGCTATCTGTATGACCAGGGTATGTTCACCCTGGAGGTCGCGGGAAAAGGTCAGAAAACCGCCAGCTTTATCGTGCCGCCGGGAAGCAAGACGTATCTGGTCCATTGTGACGTGCCACACCATATGGAAAAAGGGATGAAAGCCCAGTTAAAGGTCGGTGGTGGGGATGGCGATTTGCCGAGTATCCCGGGGATTACCGGCCCCCGCCTGGAAGATCCCTATCTGTTTGAGTGGGGGTGGACAGGAATAGGGTTGACCCTTGTTGGCGGGCTGCTTGGTCTAGTCCTAGCCAGCAGAGGACCGGGTCTGCTGCGACAGGTGCGGGTGAAACAAATACGCAAGTGAAATTAAAAAGGAGGCCGTTATGAAAGTAGGAATCTTTGAGTTCGCCATCGACCGGTCCGTCGATCCAGCCCTTGTGGCCAAGCGGACCGAGGAGCTGGGCTTCGCCTCGTACTGGGTCCCGGAGCATCCGATTATTCCGATACAGACCACCTCACCCTATCCGGGCGCTGAGGACGGGATTATTCCGGACGAGTATGGGCGCATTCTCGACCCATTCGTGGCCCTGGCCAGGGCTTCGGCAGTCACTCGCACAATTGAGTTGGGGACCGGCATTTGCCTTATTCCTGAGCGGAATCCGCTGCTACTAGCCAAAGAAGTAGCGACCCTGGATAAGCTGTCGGGCGGCCGTTTTATTCTGGGGATTGGCGCCGGCTGGCTCAGAGAAGAAACCGAGATCATGGGCGGGGATTTTGCTCATCGCTGGAGCCAGACCAGGGACGGAGTCTTGGCTATGAAGGAGCTGTGGACCCAAGATGAAGCCGAGTATCACGGGAAGTTCTACGACTTTCCGGCCGTGCGATCTTTCCCCAAGCCGGTCCGGAAACCGCATCCACCGGTGTATATGGGTGGCTCGTCGAAGTATGTGTTCAAGCGTGTGGTGGAGTGGGGCGACGGCTGGATGCCGGTCCTGTCGCCGCTCGAAGACATTAAGGCTGGTCGCCAACGCCTGAATGAGATGGCCGAACAGGTGGGCCGTGATCCCAAGTCTATCCAGGTGCTGGCCTTTGGTTTTCCCGGCAAATATCGGACCCGCCAGGAACTGGCCGAACTCCAGGACGCAGGCGTCGATCATGTCACCATCTGGCTGCAGGAGTGTGACAACGGTGAGGCCGCCGCGCTGGCCGAGTTGGACGGCCTGGCCAAAGAGGCCCTGGCGTAGCACACTTCTCAGTCCTTCTAGACCAGCCGCACTGGGGAGAAACCGTTTGTCAGCGACTTGGCCGACCTCTTGGAGTCTTCTTGCCGCAAGGAGTCTCGGGACCGTCATCGCTTGTGTCCCTCTGCCAAGAGCGATGCCGGCCCGCACCTAAGGAAGAAGCGGCCCTCGCAAGGCTGGGTGAGAACGTTGTCTGAGCCTCTTACGCTCGCCGATAGGCATCCCCCATCCTAAGAGAACCTGCAGCAGCAAGGCCAGGGCGAGTAAAGCTTTTATCTGGCTTTAGGCCCGAGGTTTTTCAATTCCATGGCAGAGCTCGCTTTCCAATCTGTCGTATCGGCTGTTTGATGCCCTCTAGTGCAGGCTTGCGCGCGGACACGGCCGTCACGTCGCAAAGGAGCCTATTGATGGTTGCTTCGGAGTCCCTTTATTGGGTCTTCAGTCTATCCGCCTGTTGTTGGGCTTAGTGCATCACCATGCGTTCGTGCAGTTTTTTCCGTAGGGGGACGATTTCGCGACCGCGCTGCGGATTGTTCTCGTGTCGACTGAGGAATTCATGAACGCTTGCAATATTGGCTCTTTGGTGTCGGTTGAGTCCTGCTAGATCTCCCGGTGTCTGTCTTGAGGTATTACTGAGCCTGCTAGATAGCCTCTTCGACCATCTGAGCTTGGGGCTTGCTAGGGTTCACACTGTTCAGCACCTCAAAGATGAGCTCGAAGTAGACAACGAATCCTACCGGCCGTGATAATGATGTACCGGAAGGCTCTGCAGCGGCGAAAAAGTCGTTCCTCTTCATCGCGTTCCTTATACTTCTCGGGGCCAGCCGTCCCAGGGGGTGATTGCGCTTCGGCGGCACGATCGGAAACGTCCCGAACTCCCCCCCGCGATACCGAGTCACCGCGTCCGCAATAGGGGCGCGGTCCATCACCCCATAGTCGTCCACAGCGGAGTCCGGGCCAGCAGCTTACGACCCTCAGGCGCAGTGCCGGCCGGCCTGGGCGACACCGCAACACTGACGGCCAAATCAGCATCCACAACAGGTCCCGCGGCACTTGTCGATGGTTTGCAGCCCATTTTTTACGTCCCCACCCCGGCCGCATGTCCTGGCTCTCCACACCACTTCCAGAGCCCTGCTCTAGCCCGTACAAAATCGCTGACAGTCCTGTCCGAGTGTCTACCTTGACGTTCCTCCGCTGAGGTGGGAGCAGCTCTATGTTCTCTCACATTGCTGCTGGGGAGGGGTCTCGGCGCTGAACCTAGCTCCTGTGGAGAATAGGATCCCCGGTCCTGGGCGCGAACGCAAACCGGATGGATCGCGACGCGGGCGGGATAAGATATTGGGCCTATCCATGGCGCTTCTGGATTCCGCTCCATCCGGTCGCCTCAGCTTAGTCTACGGTCATAAGTTGGGGCCCTTGATCCCTTCGTGGCTCTTGCCAGGGTCGTACGCGACTTCTGCCGTCTAGCGGCTCAGCACCGCCCTTCCCTTTTTCAAAAATGAATTTCTGATGGTGTCAAATCAACGCCGAGACCACTTGCTCCGCACTGCAAGCCCCGCTCCAACCATCGCCGAGGTGCATCATATCGTGGGCGGGGTGGCCTGCCAGAGGTTGCAGCCTATTCCCCCCAAAGCGTGACACAAGAGAGTGACCTCTCCCATTTTATGCCCTTGACATAGCCCGGCGGTGGGATAGATGAGAGGAGGACGAAGCGGGTTGTATCCGTTTCTCGCCAAAGGAGCCGTGACCATGATCTATGAACTACGGACGTATCAGCTCGCGTTTGGCGGGCTGCCGGAATATCTGGAGGTGGCCAAAACAATGATTCTGCCCGGCGTTGCCGAGCATGGCCTTAAGCCGGTCGGATTTTGGTACACCGAGGTTGGTCAGCTCAACGAAGTCTGCCATCTGTGGGCCTATCAGGATTTGAACGAACGCCAGGAGAAATGGGCTAAATGGGCGCGCGACCCTCGTCGCGCCGAGGTCGGCAAACGTCTGCGGGGAGTCATTCTCAGCCAGACCAATAAGATCTTATCTCCGACTGAGTTTTCGGCCCTGCAATAAGCCTACAGATGGAAGCCCGCCTTGTGCTGAGAGATTGTCACTCTGCCTCGGGTCTGGGCGGTTTGCGGGTCTGGCGCCTGAGTCTGCCGCTCTCGTTGTTTGTCAGTCTGACCTGTCAGCCGCTGCCACCGCCCGATGTGTTTATCGGTTATGGGGAGGTGAAGCAGGTTGTTCACCACGATCAACGGGTGGTGATTGCGCATGAGGCGATCCCCGATTTTTTTCCGGCAAAAACGAGCAGTTTTGCCCTCCGCTCACCAGCCCTGGCCGACGCCTGCGTACCTGGACAGCGCGTCCGCTTCACGCTGGAACGCACCCCGCAGACCCTCTATCTGATAGCGGTCCAAAACGTTCCCCTGGTCGCGCCGCCGGTAGAGCCTGACACCGATTGAACAAAATACCGTGAAAATCGCCTACTTTGACGCTTTCTCCGGGATCAGTGGAGACATGACGGTTGGCGCCTTTCTGCAGCTCGGTGTATCGCTTGACGCCCTACGGCATGAGCTGAATACGCTTGACCTGACCGGCTATCGGCTCCGTCAGACCGTCCGCCAGCGTAGCGGTATTCAGGCCACGAAATTCGAGGTTGAGGTCCACCAGGTGCAGGGAGAACGCAGTGCTCGATCCATTACTGATATGCTCCGGACGGGTGGTCTCGTCCCCCAAGTCCGGGATACAGCGTTGCGTATTTTTGACGTCTTAGCCCGAGCCGAGAGCCACATCCACGGCGTTCCACCTGAAGAGGTGCATTTTCATGAAGTCGGGGCGGTCGACTCGATTGTCGACATTGTCGGAATCGCATTTGGTCTCCACACCCTCGGTATTGAACAGGTGTATGTCTCACCCCTCCCAATGGGTAGCGGGGTGGTGGCGTCACGGCATGGCCTCTTGCCCGTTCCTGGGCCAGCCACGCTTGAGCTCCTCAAGGGTTTCCCGGTGTGTTTAGCCGACGGCCAGAGTGAGCTGGTAACGCCGACCGGGGCGGCAATCCTTGCTGCGGTCGCCCAGCCCGGAACCGTTCCTGCCGTACAGATTGAGGCGGTCGGGTATGGAGCTGGAGAGAGGGAACTGAGTGATCGTCCGAATCTACTCCGGGTGATCCTTGGCCACACCCACCAGCCGCCTCGGACCGATCAGCTGCTAGTCTTGGAAACAAATATCGACGATCTTAATCCCGAGTTCTATGAGCATATCATGGAGCGCGTGCTGAGCGCGGGGGCGCGCGATGTCTTTTTATGTCCCATTCATATGAAGAAGAATCGCCCCGGGATTCTGCTGTGGGTGTTGTGTGAGGCCGCAGACCGGGAACGCCTGAGCGGGCTGCTCTTTGCCGAGACCTCAACCTTGGGGATTCGCGTCTATCCGGTTGAGCGGTTGGCGCTGCGACGTGAACACACCAGCCTTGAGACCCCCTATGGGCGGATAGGCCTCAAGCTGGCACATCGACCGGATGGGCGCATCCACATCGCTCCCGAGTATGAAGACTGCAAACGTTGTGCGCGGGAGCACGACGTGCCGCTCAGCGTGGTGTATGAGGCAGCCCTGCACTTGGCACGGGAGGGATAGAAGTGGGAGGAGCCGCCCCTGCAATCGTGAACTTGACCGCTCTTGAAGTCTTCCGTTCAGGTGGCGGGTGTGGAATGCGCGTTAGGTGGAAGCCTGACAAAGATCATGGCCACAATTCAGTTTAAAGGGGCGAGTTGGTAAGATCACGATGAGCTGGTGCTTATAGAGACGCGCTGTCTTCTTTCTCTGATGAGAGAGCCCTGCTTTTCGATCTCGACGCGGAGATGTCTCTTGCGCAAGCGGCCGTCTTCAATAGGGCTGCGTTTCAGAGCCAGGGTTTCAAGGGGGACTCATATACTGAACGCCCCTTAGTAGTTTGGGGCTTGATACCTTGGCGGCTCCCCAAATCTCCTTGTTAGGAGTTCTCTGTCCTTCATCCTCTAAGGGAAGGGCGCTGTCGGCTCGACACACAGAGATTCGATTTCCCCCACCTGTCTCACCCATAGATTTGAGGCATAGACATAAACGCCTCGTTTCGTTCGTGTTGAGGAGGTTGTATCGAGCCTCTCGTTACTGTTGCGGACTAGATTTTCGCACGATCAAGACGCTTGATTCTGAATACCTTCGTGATGTCTACTTGACCAAATCTCGCCTCATACTTGTTGCACCGAAAGAATTTACGGTGTCGATCCGCGTTGCTGACCGAACTGACTCGTCATATATAGTGTGGTCTTTCAGAGCTGGTATGAGAAATCTATAGAAAATCGAAAGATCATTAATGAAGAGGGGAGTCCAAACAATTAGAGGAGAAGGCAGGTATGTGTTCTGTCGTAGTTGCGTTAAGTCTATTTTCCCCCATAAAAAAGACCTACCGTACGAGGTCGGCCAGCACTTCGGTCGGGTGTGAGCGGGCACTGACGCTGGCGTAAACACGCTCAATCTTTCCGTTCTCGTCAATCAGATAGCTGATCCGTTTGGCATAGCCGGCTTTGGCATCCTCGCACGCGCCGTAAGCCAGACCGAGGGAGCGTTGGGTATCGCATAACAGTGAGAACGGGAAGTCGAACTTTTGGGCAAAGGCCGCGTTGTCGGCCACGTTATCAAAGCTCACCCCTAGGACCTCGACGTTCTGGTCTTGAAACGCGGCGTGTTGATCGCGGAACCCGCGACCCTCGGTGGTTCAACCGGGTGTGTCGGCTTTGGGATAGAACCATAACAACACCTTTTTGCCACGGAGACTTGCCAGGCTGAGTTCCTGACCGCGATGGGTCAGGACGCTGAAGGCTGGGGCGCTATCGCCGGGCTGTAGCATCGACATACAAGACCTCCTTTGTCGGACGCGAAGACAACAGGCACTCCGAGTTTCCCCGTCAGGAAATACGGAGGAGGGCTGCTTGGTTTATCTCGATGGTCGCGTGTTTTTTCAAATGCTGCAGAAAGGCCTGGCTCATCTCGGCTCGTCTGCGCTCGGTGAATTCTTGCCGCAGACTGTCTTTTTCTCGCTCGAACTCTGCCATACTGGCCGGGATATATTCGATCCGCTCTACCACAAACATATTCCCGCCCCACGTATAAACGGCAGGGGCAATCGGGTCTTCGTCGGTCAGCCGAAAGACGGCTTTTTTCAGGTCTGCGAGGCTCCCGATCTTTGGAATATAACTCCCCTGGCGGGTAAATTCTCCGGTCTCTTCTATCTCCAAGCCTTCCTCTTCGGCCAGCGCGTCTAGAGAGTTGTTCTGCTTGACGCGCGCCAGCCAGTCTTCGGCTTTTTGCCTGGCTAACGCCTCGGCCTGTTCTGTCTGGTAGCGCCCTCTAACCTCCTCTTCCACCGTGCTAAAGTCCGGAATTTGCGACGGCCGTTTCTCGCGGGGGAGAACGAGGTAGGTTGTCTCACCCGCTTCGACGGGCGGGCTAGCCTGGTTGAGCTCGGTGTTAAAGGCGGCCACCAAGATCTGTGGCTGATGGCTGAGGTTGGGCAGCGTTTCGTTCCGGCCGACCCACGGACTCTCGACTAGCTGCAAGCCACGGGCCTCAGCGATGTCGGCTAGAGAGACGTTCGCCCCAAGCCGCCGTCGGTCTTCCTGGATGGCCCGCCGGACACGTTCTTGGCTCTCCTGGGCCATGAGTTCCCGCTGAATCTCGTCGCTCACCTCGTCGAGCAGACGTATCTGGGCAGGCTGTCTATCCTCTAGCTGAATAATGTGGAAGCCCAACTGGGTTTCGACCGGCTCGCTTACCTCACCAATATCGAGGCTAAACGCCGCGTCCTCGAATGGCTTGACCATCGTGCCACGACCGAAGTAGCCCAAATCACCACCCTTGGCACCGGTCGGCGTATCGTCAGAGTGCTCTTGGGCTAGCGTGGCGAAGTCTGCGCCGTCGCGGATCTGTTCGAGCAGCGCGCTCGCCACCGCCTGAACCACAGTCTTCTCTTCTTCGCTTGCGTTCGGATCGAGACTTAACAGGATGTGTCGTGCCCTGACCTGTTCCGGTGTGACGAAGCGAGTATCCTTTTCTCGTTGATAGACGGCTTCGATGTCTTGGGCCGAAACCGTGACGTCCGAACTAAAGTGATCATGCGGGTAGGCGAGGTAGGCAAAGCGGATTCGTTCCGGCTGTCGAAAAGACTCTCTGTGAGTTTCGTAGAAGTTCTGCAGATCGTCGCTTTCGACCGACACCTCATCAAGCAGCGTCGCCGAGGCTATTTTGACGAACCGGAGATTGACCTTGTCCTGACGCGAGGCGAAGAGCTCTTGCAGCTCACCCTCCGAAATCTGGACCGTACTGAACATGAAGTCCTGGAACTTTTTGGTCAGCAGTTGGGTTCGCTGGTCGTCTTCAAACTCGCGGGGCGTCATCCGAAAGCTGCGCAACACCTGTCGATAGCGCTCAGGGCTAAACGAGCCGTAGGCCTGGAAGGCAGGCAGTTCGGCGATCGAGGCACGGACCTCATCGTCACTGACCGTCATCCCGATCCGCCGCGCCTCGGCCGCCATAAGCCGTACGTCGATCAACTGTTGGAGGGTCTGGTTTTTGAGGTTCAGGGTTTGGACTAATTCCGAACTCCAATTCTCCTTGTAAATGTTGCGATATGCCATCTGAACATTTTCGTAGGCGCGCCGAAAGTCCCGGACCGATATTGGACGGTCATCGACCGTGGCGACCGCATCGATAGCCTGGCCCTCATTCTGACCCCCGACTCCCCAGAAAATGAAGACTAGAGCGATGATGCCAAACAGGATTTTAATCCCAATTGAGCGAGTCCGTCGTCGCATGAAATCCAGCATAGGCAGCTGTCTCCTTTGTACTCTCTATGCTCTACATATAATACAGCGTTATGATTTGTCTATGCGTGTCGAAGCAACTCGATCTGCCGAGCTAGACTCTGCAAAGACCGCTTACAGAAAAATACCTTATACGAGACAGACTTGCTCTGAGGAGCCGATTTTGCTAATAACTCCATCTTAGGCCTCTTGCTTTTTAATAAGGTTATCGTATTAAGGAATTAAAACATGATTCTGAATTCTTTATGGGGGCTGCTATCCGAAGATTTAGCGATTGACCTGGGAACGGCAAATACCCTGATCTACGTCAGGGGACAAGGTATCGTGTGTAATGAATCCTCGGTCGTTGCGGTGCAAAAGGACTCCCGTGGTTCTCGTCGGGTTCTGGCTGTCGGTCTTGAGGCCAAGAAGATGTTGGGTCGCACCCCTGGGCACATCGTTGCCATTCGGCCGCTCAAGGACGGCGTGATTGCCGACTTTGAGACGACCGAGGCGATGCTACGCTATTTTATTCAGAAGGTCCATAATCGTTCCTGGGTGCGGCCACGCATTGTTATCTGTGTTCCTAACGGCATTACCGAGGTTGAGAAACGGGCGGTCAAGGAATCGGCCGAGTCGGCAGGGGCGCGTGAGGTCTACCTCATGGAAGAGCCCATGGCGGCGGCGATTGGGGCAGGCTTGCCGGTTTCCGAACCGGTTGGGAATATGATTGTGGACATTGGGGGGGGGACGACCGAGGTGGCGGTCATTTCCCTGGCGGGCGTGGTCTTCTCTCGCTCGGTTCGGGTTGGCGGCAACAAGATGGATGAGGCGATCAGCCAGTACATCAAGCGCAAGTATAATGTCATGGTTGGCGAACGGACCTCAGAGCTGATCAAGATTGCGATCGGCTCGGCCTATCCGGGTGACGATATCCAGACGATGGAGGTCAGGGGCCGGGATATAGTAGCTGGTCTTCCAAAATTGGTTGAGCTGTCTGATGAAGAGATCCGGGACTGTCTGTTGGAGCCGATCAACCAAATTGTTGAAGCCGTCCGGGTGGCACTCGAGCGAACCCCGCCCGAGTTGACCTCGGATATTATGGATAAGGGGATTATTTTGGCTGGTGGAGGGGCTTTGCTGCGTAACTTCGACACCCTGCTGCGCGAGGAAACCGGTTTGCCTGTTACCTTGGCCGATGATCCGTTAACTGCGGTGGTGAAGGGGGCGGGGAAGGCCTTAGATGAATTATCTCTGCTACGCGAGGTTGCCATCTAGCTCCCAGACACAGCTCCTAATTTACTGAGCAATCTGTTATGCACGCTTGGCTCCGTCAGCGCAAGGTTCTTTTGTCGTGCGTATTCTTTCTGACCATTTCTGTGGTGTTGGCCGTGCTCAATGTTCGCGCTCCGTCTCGGCCTGATCCGGCTGGCGCACTTTTACTTGAGGCCATGCTCCCGCTTCAGCTTGGTGTGACGGCGATCGGCCGCGGCATTGAGCAGGTCTGGGATCAATACTTCGATCTGCGCTCCGTTCGTCGGGAGAACGAGACGCTCCGCCAACGGGTGGTAGAACTAGAGCAGCGCGTTCAGCGATCGACCGAAATGGACTTGGCTAACCAACGCCTCCGCCGTCTCCTCGACCTCCGGGCCGAAACCGAGGTCCCGATGGTTGGGGCACGGGTGGTTGGCCGCAGCCCTGGGCCGTGGGTCGCCCGTCTTGTGCTTGATAAAGGCACGCAAAATGGTATGAGGAAAGACTTGGCCGTGCTGGTTCCCGCGGGGGCGGTGGGACGGATCGTCTTTACCACCGCCCATACCGCACGGGTCCTGCTCGCCTCTGATCCGAGCAGCAGCATTGACGCTGTTGTACAGCGGACGCGTGAGCGAGGCGTTGTTGTTGGGACCGGGAATGGATGGGCAAGACTCAAGTATATACCTCAGGGAGCCGACATGAGAGTCGGTGATGTGTTGGTGGCCTCTGGGCTAGAAGGCATATTTCCCAAAGGTTATCCTCTTGGCAGTATCTTCCGGATTGGAACGAAGGGCGGAGAGATGTTTGAAGATGTGGAGGTCCGGCTGAATGTTGAATTTGCCAAGCTGGAAGAGGTTCTGGTCACCACTAGCGGTCCCCAATACACTCAATAGTGAAGCTTCGGCTCGGGTTCTCGCCCGTTCTCTCGGGGCCTTGGTACTGACCGGCCTAGGCGCCATTGTCTTACAGGTCAGTGTCTTCCTCCGCTTTTCGATTGGCCCCGATCTTCTCTTAATTCTGTCCGTCTATATCGGGATCTACTATCCTTCAGTCGGCGGAGCGGCAGCCGTTTTTTTCCTGGGTTATCTGTTTGACAGTAGCTCGGGCACGCCGGGTGGGGGACACGCGTGTGCCTTGAGCGTGGTGTTTGCGGCCGTTGTCCTTGTGTCTCACCGTCTGTGGCTGAATAATCCCGTGTCTGTCCTCAGTCTGGTCTTGCTGGCGGTCGGTTTGAAAACCCTCACCCTGTTCAGTCTCAGCCGGCTGGGATCGTTCGTCCTTGAGGCCCCTCGGCTGATGTTCAGTGCTGTGGTGTGGGATGCGGCGCTGACTATGCTGCTGACCCCGCTTGTATTTACTCTGCTGTACCGCCCCCAGGGGGCAGATCGGTAAAGAACAATGGCTGGCCCTTCCGACCTGCTTGACACCCCCGACATAGCCGCATCTCGTCTAAGTACGTTGGGCATCGCCATGTGCAGCCTGCTGGTCATGCTGCTCGCTCGCCTATGGTTTCTTCAATTGGAAGAGGGTGTGAACTTCCGGGAGCGGTCTGAGCGCAATCGGCTGCGCTTCCAGCGCATCGCTGCGGTTCGGGGCAAGCTGTACGATCGTCTGGGGCGGTCGCTGGCCGATAACCAACCCTCTTTCGATGTTGTGTTGAGACCCGAATATATTCCCGACGTGGACCAGGCTCTCGCCGTACTCGCCGGCTATCTGCCTGACAGCCATCTCTTGCCTGCCGAGCGCCGTTTGCTCCACGACCCGCATCGTCCTACCGGCGCGGGGATCGTCGTAGCGCAGGACGTTGACTGGCCGACCATGTTAGCGGTTGAGTCCCATCTCTACGACATGCCCGGGATCAGTATTGAAGCCCGTTCCAAGCGCGCCTACTCCAGAGGGAATTTGGCGGCCCACCTTTTGGGATATGTCGGTGAGGTCAGTCAGCGTGAATTAGACCAGTCGACCGATTATCGACGTGGCGATATCGTCGGAAAGTTTGGAGTCGAAAAGACCTGGGACAAGGCCCTGCGGGGGCGGAGCGGTGGGCGGCAGGTTGAGGTCAACGCTAGCGGGAGACACCTGAGGACGATTGAAGATGTGCCGACACAGCCTGGTCATAACCTCATTCTCACCATCAACGTTGACCTGCAACAAGAGGCTGAAGATGCGCTGGGTGGAAGGCCCGGTGCAGTTGTTGCCATAGACGTGTCTAACGGTGAGGTGCTGGCCTTAGCGAGCGCCCCGACTTTTGATCCTAACGTTTTTGCCCGCGGGGTCCGAGGCGAAGAGTGGAATGTGTTACGCGCTGACCCGCTCCATCCGATGACAAACAGAGCCGTTCAAGGTCAGTACCCACCGGCCTCCACCTTCAAGCTGATCAGTGCCATCGCCGCCCTTTCAGAGGGGGTGGTGACTCCCGACACGCAGGTCTATTGCCCAGGCTCCTTGCGGGTAGGAGGGCGCCGGTTCCGGTGCTGGCGGCAACGAGGACACGGCAGCGTGGATCTCCGCCGGGCACTGGCGGAGTCGTGCGATGTGTATTTCTATCAGGTTGGCCGTCAACTCGGCATTCAGCGTCTTGCCACTTACGCGCGTCGTTTTGGTTTGGATGAACCGCTCGGGATCGGACTTGCCTATGAAGCCCCTGGGATTATTCCAGACCCGACCTGGAAGCAAAGACAGATTGGTGAACCTTGGTATCTGGGAGAGACCATTTCAGTCGTAATCGGCCAGGGATACGTCACTACAACGCCGCTGCAAATGGTCGCGGTGGCCGCTGCAGTGGCCAACGGCGGGACTGTCTACCGTCCGCATGTGGTCAAACAGGTCATTGCCACCGATGGACAGGTGGTCGAGAGCCAGACCCCACATATCGTCAGTCGGACTGGAATAGCCGCTGAGTATTTACAGGTGATCACCGAAGGGATGGTCGACGTCGTCCATCAATCCTACGGCACCGGCCGGCGGGCCCAGGTATCAGGCGTCCGTGTTGCCGGAAAGACGGGTACGGCCCAGGTCATCAGCGGCCGCGGCGGAGGCAGTCAGCAGATTGCCCGCCGCTTTCGAGATCACGCCTGGTTTGTAGCCTTCGCACCTGCCGACGCACCCCAGATAGCGGTGGTCTGTCTGCTTGAACACGCTGCCTCTGGGGGAGGGAAGGTCGCCGCTCCTGTGGTCCAGAAAGTTCTCAGCGCGTATTTCTCCTTGGTTCAGTAACGGAAGTAAGGAGGGGGAGGTGTTCGACCGGCGGCTTATCACCCATTTTGAATGGCTGCTGTTCTTGTTGACACTCCTGCTGCTTGGTATTGGCGCGCTAGCGGTGTACAGCGCCACCTATACTGGTGGATCGCAGCTGAGCCCCACATTTGTCCGTCAGATGATATGGCTCGGGGTCGGCTGTGTTGGCATGGCGGTCGGGATTGGCATTGATTATCACCGCTTTGAAACATGGGCCTATCCGCTGTATGCGGGCGCTTTCGTACTCCTGGCGCTCGTATTGCTGGTCGGCTCTGTCGGGGGCGGGGCGCAGCGTTGGCTTGTTTTTGGTCCGGTGTCCCTTCAGCCGTCCGAGTTCACAAAAATCGCCCTCCTGCTGGTTATCGCCCGATTTTTTCAGCGCTATGCGCCGCAGGACGGCTATGGCCTGCTTGATCTGTGCTACCCCGCGTTCCTGGTCCTCATTCCAGCCACTCTAGTCCTCCTGCAACCCAACCTTGGCACGGTCATCTTGTACGCCTTCCTCTTTGTCAGCCTGACCTTTGCCGCGGGACTGCGTTGGGGTTCGCTGACACTATTGGGCGCGCTCCTAGGCGCGCTTCTAGGGCTGTTGTGGTGCTTCGCGATGCAACCGTACCAAAAAGAGCGGGTTGTATCGTTTCTCGATCCGGGTCGTGATCCGTTAGGGACGGGCTACCACTTGGCGCAGTCCACGATCTCGGTCGGCTCAGGGATGTTCTGGGGCAAAGGCTTTTTGCAGAGCACCCAGAATCGGCTCGATTTTCTGCCGGAGACCCATACCGATTTTGTGTTTGCCGTGTTTGCCGAAGAATGGGGCTTTGTCGGAGCGGTTGGGCTCATCGGGCTGTACGGGCTGATGCTGCTTCGGCTGCTGGTCATTGCCCGGCGAGCCCGGGACCGTTTTGGCTCGCTGATTGCGGTTGGGGCGGCAGCGCTCATATTTTGGCCGACCCTGTTTAATGTCGGGATGAATATCGGGGTCCTGCCGGTAGTCGGTATCCCCTTGCCTTTAGTCAGCTATGGCGGGTCGTCCCTGTTAACCATCATGATCGCAATTGGCCTGGCCCTCAATGTGAGTACCAGGCGAGCGATTTTCTGATTAGACGAGATTTTTAATCGCCGCTTCGAGTCTGGCCTGTGGCACGGCTCCCACAATCTGCTCTTGGAGTTCTCCGCCCTTGAATAGGATCAGGTTCGGAATACCCCGGACATTGTAGTTGGCAGGGGTTTTGGGGTTGTCGTCCACGTTCAGCTTGACGACTTTGAGTTTCCCGTCGTACTTCCCGGCCAGGGCTTCGACGGTCGGGGCTATAGCTTTGCACGGCCCACACCAGGGTGCCCACAGGTCGAGGAGAACCGGCAGCTCGGATTGTAGAACTTCGGTATCGAAATTCTGGTCGGAAACGTTCGTCACATTAGCCATAGGCTTCCTCCTTAGGGTTACAGCGTCGTTTTTAGATACCAAAAATATATGCAGTTTTTGCCCAAGGGCAAGCGTCTTGGGCAATGCCATTGCGTCGTCGCCTCTAGAGATACCAAAAAATATATGCTGAACCTAGTCCTATGCTGAGAAATTTGAGGTTGGATACAAAGAGAGGAAAAAGGTCGACCTGACCACCCGGACTCAGAGAGAAGTCCAACTATGCCGTCCTAATAGCTCGCTTTCCATTTCACGAGACGTCTCTCGCGGGTTTGTGGCGCTGGCCTGTATGTGTATCACCTCCCGCACGGTCGGGATACCGATCAGACCCACCACTGTCTGGGTGTTCAGCGAAGGATGGGGAGACGTGTAGTATCAAACACGCCCTGTTGGCCCAAGAGTAAGAGCTCTCGGTTGCCTTAGCACTCGGCATCTACTACATGACTAGGGGCAAGACTCACGGTGTTGAGCCGGCGCTAGACTGCTATAGTCTGGGCGGCATTCCTGAGGCCCATTGTCATCTGCGCTACACCGACCACCCGAACCCGTATCAGGGTGACACCAGAGCGGGGTCCATTGAGGGTCACAGAAGAGAGTATCGCTTCCGAACAGATTGGCAGCTTCAGAGTTTTATGACATCAGCAGTTTTAATACGCTTGGATAACGACCGACGCCCCAGGCCGGCCCTGAAGCTTCTGAGGACAGATGGAGAAGTCGTGATCAGTGTCTTGCCGCGCCCGTCCAGAGACTCGGTCACACCGTCCCGTTGGCCTCTTGACTCCCTGCCCAGAGCCCTCTAGGGGAGGATGCTATGCGTGTGTTGGTGACCGGAGCGTCCGGTTTTGTGGGCGGAATTGTCGCCCGTGCCTTGGTCCAGGCCGGACACGAAGTGCGGGCTCTGACCCGGCCTCAGGCTGACTGTCGTCTGCTGGCCGATTTGCCTGTAACAACCGTCGCAGGTGATGTCCGTAACCTTGATGCAGTCCGTCGGGCAACGGCCGGCTGTTCCCAGGTGTACCATGTCGCGGCGCTCTACAAGCTGTGGGTACGCCGTCAGCGAGATATGTATGAGAGCAACGTGACCGGAACCGAGAACGTTCTTCGGGCGGCAGAGGACCTTGGCGTGGAGAGGATCGTGTATACCAGCTCTGTGGCGACTCTGGGCTGTGCCGGGGATGGAAGCTTAGGCCGAGAGGACACGCCGGTGTCTCTGGCTGATATGCTCGGCCACTATAAGCGTAGTAAGTTTCTGGCCGAACAAGTCGCACTGAAATACGCCCGACGGGGAGTCCCGGTTGTCATTGTTAATCCGAGTACACCAGTTGGTATCGGCGACCTCAAACCGACACCAACCGGACGGATGATCGTCGATTTTTTGAACGGTCGGATACCGGGCTATGTTGATACCGGTCTCAATTTGGTCGATGTCGAAGATGTTGCACAAGGTCATCTGTTGGCGGCCGAGAAAGGTCGTATTGGTGAGAAATATATTCTAGGTCACGAGAATCTGACGCTCCGGCAGATCTTCGGACTGCTATCCGAGCTGACCGGTCAACCTGTTCCTAGGTTTAAGGTTCCGTATCCGCTGGCGCTTGGGGCAGCCTACGGAGATGCGGCGCTGGCGCGTCTCATTCCTGGCCGTGAGCCCTCAATTCCTCCGGTTGGAGTCAAATTGAGCAAAAAAAAGATGTTTTTTGATGCTACCAAGGCAATCCAGGAGCTGGGGTTGCCACAAACTCCGGTCCGTGAGGCGCTGCGCAAAGCGGTATCCTGGTTTCGACAGTTTGGCTACATCAAAAAAGAGGTTGAGGCATAGAGCGGGGCGTTGGATATTTTCCTCTTGTTGGGCGCTGTCTCGGTTCTTGTGTGGCTTGGCATCCTCCTCCATCCCGCTCGTCCATGGGATTTTCAGCTGGTCGGTGAGGATAAGTCGGCTGATTGTGAGGACGCGCAATCAGATCGCTGGCCGTCCGTCTGTGTTCTGGTGCCGGCTCGCAACGAAGCCGAGGTCCTACCTCCACACCCTGCCTGCTCTGCTGCAACAGGACTATCCCGGTCACCTGACGATTCTTGTTGTTGATGAGCGTTCGGACGATGCGAGCAGTGAGGTCGCCTGTCAGATGGGCCATCGGCTCGACACCTCACACCAACTGGTCGTCGTGTCTGGCGCTCCGCTCCCGCCCGGTTGGGTCGGAAAAGTCTGGGGACTTGAGCAGGGCGCGGCCGCCTGCGGTCTGGGCAGTCCTGGGACCGCAAGCTTATACTCTCAGCGGCGAAATTTTCTGCCGCGTCCCGACTATGTCTTGTTGACAGATGCCGATATTTACCACGCTCCACGTTCTGTCTGGCGACTAGTTGCAGAGAGCGAGCGGGGAGGGCTGGCCCTCAACAGTCGAATGGCTCGTCTGCGGTGCGTGTCCAGGACCGAACGCCTGCTGATTCCCCCCTTTGTCTTTTTCTTTGGTCTGTTGTATCCGATGCGGTGGGTGAACAGCCCACGCCACCGGGTTGCCGCTGCGGCTGGCGGGTGTGTGCTGCTGACGGCCACTGGTTTGGAAAAAATCGGTGGTTTTGCCAGTATCAAAGGCGAGATTATTGACGACCTGAATTTGGCCCTCCGTATCAAACGCGTCCCCTTGGCAGTACGCTTGAGCCTGAGTCGAACCGAGGTCACCAGTTTACGGGTGTATAATGAACTCCGCACAATCTGGACCATGGTACGCCGGACCGCCTTTACCGAGCTGCGCTACTCGGCTCTGCGTCTTCTTGGCACCTTCGTTGGTTTAGGGCTGCTGTTTGTACTGCCCCCGGTGTGGTGCGTGGGCGGGCTAGGCCTAGCGCTGTGGACTGGAGCGGACACGCGAGCCCTCTTGCTCAGCCTCGAGGGCAGCGTCGCCCTAGTGCTCAGCGTTATTGTCTACTGGCCAGCTATTCGTTTCTTTGAGTTACCCCGTTACTGGGTATGGACGCTGCCACTGGCAGGGAGCTTATACGGAGCGATGACGGTCGATTCAGCCTTGCACTATTGGACTGGCAGGCGGATCGGCTGGCGGGATAACTAGTGTTATGATGGGGTGTCAAGGTTGAGGCCTGCTTGGCGTGAACCACACTCTAGCCTTAGACTCTCCCTATGCAAAATACTCTTCCCCTGGCCGTTTTTACCGCCCTCTCCTGGGAGAGCGCCGCTGTGCGAGCCGCCCTACGTCAGCTCAGACGTGAAGACAAGCGGGTGTGGCGGGGAATGGCGGGCCAACGAGAGGTGGTAGTCATGGCCGGAGGGATCGGTCCGCGCCGGACACAGCGCGCGCTTGAGCGATTCCGCCATACGCCCCTGTCAGCCGTGTTGTCGGTCGGCTGTGCCGGTGCCCTGCGAGCAGACCTCGTTTCGGGCCAACTCGTGCTGGCGCCCGATGTTCGGATGTATGCGGCCACCGGCTCACAGTCGCAACTCGACCGCTTTCCCACCCATCCCGGTTTTTTGAGTCAAGCACGGGCCGGAGCCGCGCGCGCCAGAATTTCTGTAGTGGACGGACCTCTCTTGAGCAGCCCGCGGGTACTGCTCAGCAGCCAGGAGAAAGCTCACTACGGCAGACACACCCGGGCGGTTGCGGTAGAGATGGAAAGCGGCGTACATGCCACGTTTGCTCAGGCCCGGGATCTCCCTTTTTTGCCTTTACGGGTGATCCTCGACCCGCTCGGGATGTCCTTACCCGCTGTCGAAGGGCTGACTACACCCGAGGGCGATATCCGTCCCCTCAAGGCTGCCTCCAGGGTACTCACCCACCCCCGTGCTCTGCCCGTCCTGCTCGCCCTAGGGCGTGTCCGATCCAGGGTTGCTCAGACAATTACCCGGCTGTGCCGGATTCTGCTACCGGTTCTGCGCGTGTCCTAAAGAAGACTCTTGGCCGTCCACTGCATCACCATCCGCTATTGGTCGGCTATTTCGGCCTTCAACTTTTTTTGTAGGTCAAACGCGGGCCGGGCCAGATCGCGGCGTCCAAGCTTCAAATATCCTCTCCACGATTTCTCTAGGCTGGTGATAGCCTCATCGCGTTGGCCTAACTCGCTATACACCACACCTAGGCCGTGATGGACCTCCGGGTCGTCTGGGTTGAGCCGGATGACCTCTTCATACTCTTGCCGGGCCTCTTGATACAAGCCTTTCTCGGTATACACTTTGGCCAATCGATTATGGGCGGCACTCATGTCTGGCTCAAGTCGAATGGCCTCTTTATAGGCCTCAATAGCCTCATCCTGTTGGCCGATTTTGAGCAACTCCTGACCTAGCTCAAAATGAACTGAGGCCGAGTCCGGCTCGTATTGCAACGCCCGTTGAAACGCATCGACGGCCTCAGCCGATTTATTGTTGCGTCGCAGCTCAGCCCCTCGCTTCACATAATAGCCGGCCAGGGCGGTGCGTGCTCCAACGTGCTCGGGCGTGCGGTTTAAGACCTCCCGGTACCAGTTCAGGGAAGTATCAATTGCCCCCAGCTTTTCATATACCACGCCCAGACGGTAGCGCGCTTCGACGTGCTCGGGCTGTTCCTTGAGCAGCTCTGTGTACTCAGAGACCGCCTCACTCCAGCGCATGGTCTCTTCGTAGCCCATACCCCGACTCATCCGATCCTGAGCCTCGGCCTGAGATACCATCAGAAGTCCCAGACCGAGCCATATTCCGCTGAGCAGCCAATAGTATTTTCGCACGGTTTCCTCCAATCTCGCTTGCATGCGTCTCTACTATGCATATCCAGCTTCGCCGCCGTCTGCAATCTCGGTGGCGCCTGTGGCAGGATCTAGGCGAGAATACAATTGTCAGCTAGAATGCTTGCGCGCAACACAGATAAGGAGGACGTCATGGCTTCGTGCGAGCATCTTTGGCATGCAGAAGAGCAGATGCGTAACCTCCTGCATATGGTCAACGAACATCTCAAACAGCATGATCCAGACGAAGATGCCTACGGTGCACTGCTGGCCGTTGCGCATCATATCAATGAGGCCTTTCGCGAACTGAGCTATTTACTCGATCAGGCTGAGGAAACAGAGGAGCCCTTTGAGAAAGAGGTGGGGCATTAAAGATATGGAAGACAAACCGCCCCAGGTGACAAAGCCGTTCCGACTGCTCACCGCCCGTAACGGTTTTATTTTGCATATTACGCCGCACGTGAGGCCCAAACAGATCAAGATGCAGAAATCCTCTGGTCCGCATATGATCTATGCCATCTCGTATATGTATCCGGAGCAGATGGCCCTGACCCGAAGCAACTAAAACCAGATATGGTTTGGGCCGACACTTACAGCCCCAGTTTGCCGGGGTTCATAATCCCGGCCGGGTCGAGGCTGGCTTTGAGGCCGCGCAGGACCTCCATGCCGCCGCCCAGCTGACGCTGGACCAAATGGCCGAGACGCACCCCTACACCGTGGACATACTCGATTGAGCCCCCGATGTTTTGAGCCATCCGTAAAATGGTGTCGGTTGCCCGTCGCATGGTCTCGGCCGCGGCCGGGTCACGGACTGGTGAACAGTACAAGACCAGCGAATAGCACTCGGGCCAGATCCAGACCGCTTCTTGGCACAGCTGGACCGGGCTGTTTTGCAACTGGTCGGCGACCCAGAGGCGAAAGCTGAGGAGTTCGGCGGCCGGGATGCTCAGGTGTAGATAGTCCAGCTGGGCCTTACCGGCCGGGGTGTTGAGCCACGCGCCGTCGCGCTGATTGGGATCCTCGGCCCAGCGGTCGGCGGCGGCATGGCGTGTAGACCAATAGGTGTCGAGATCCGCGGCCTCGTCTTCCGGGATTGCGCCGTGGCTGGTGACAATAGTGTGGGCGAGGTCTTGCTGGGCGGCGACCTCTGAGGCTTGGCCGTCAAAAACAAGCACCAGATAGGACGGGGAGGAATCCGTTGATACCGGATCGGTGTCAGATTCCAGGCCAGGTGCCGCACGGCGTCCCCGTAGTTCGGACGGCCAGCTATCGACCGATAGCTCCATTGAGGTTGGCACTAGGCCGCGACCCTGCATCTCGAGCAGGGCACGAAAACCGCTTGGAAAGTCGGCAAAGGTGAAGCCGAGCAGGACCTGGGTTGGGAGCTGGGGAAAAATTCGCAGCGTTGCCTCGGTCACAATCCCCAGCGTTCCTTCCGCACCAATAAAAAGCTGGGTCAGGTCCGGACCGGTCGAGCGTTTGCGCGTGCCAGGGGTGTGGATAACGGTTCCGGTGCCAAGCACGGCCTCAAGTCCGAGCACCTGATCCGCCATCGAACCATAGCGTCCGCCGAGATAGCCCAGTCCATTGGTGCTAATCGCTCCGCCAACAGTCGCCATACCAATGGACCATGGATCATGGCCGAGCAGCAGGCCGTGCTGGCGGAGGCGTTCGCCTAGCGGACGCAGACGCACGCCGCTCTGGACCTGAACGGTCAGTGCTTGCTGATCAATTGCTAAGATCCGGTCCATACGGCGCATATCAACGATGATACCCGGCCTGACAGACAGGGCTCCACCCATCAGGCCGCTGCCGCCTCCGTGTGGAACCAACGGGATGGCATAGCGGCGGGCGATATCAACCAGGTTCACCACCTGTTGGGCCGAGCCGGGTTGTACGACTGCCACAGGCGGTTGCTCCAAGCCGATCATGGCTCCAAAACCTCGGTGCGGTCGCAGTGCGTCGCGGCTCAGAGCGGTGCGGATTGCAGGATCGGTCAGCACGTAGTCTGGGCCTAGGGCGGCGCGCAGGGAGGGGATAGCTGGATGCATAAGGATGTACTTTCCTTGCACATAGGATAGCATGTGGCGGTCGACGAATATATTCCTGAACCCCCGCAGACGAAGAGAAAACCTATGGCTGAGACTCGGATGATTCTGCCTACCTCTCTCTCTTTGGCCTACACTTCGGACCAGATAGCCGGCCGGGTGCGGGATATAGCTCGCCAGCTATCCCAGACCTTTGCCGACCGTGAGCCGCTGGTGATTGGGATCCTTAAAGGCGCATTTATTTTTGTGGCTGATCTCGTCCGTGCGATGGATATCCCGGTCCGAATCGATTTCATCCAGGCCGCCAGCTATGGCCGGACAACCAGCTCCTCAGGCAGCGTGCGGCTGCTACACGACCCCGACCAGTGTCTCCGCGGCCAGGATGTCATCTTAGTCGATACCGTTCTGGATACCGGCTTGACGCTTGCTACCGTGATACCCCGCCTGAGGCAGGCCCACCCGCGTTCGCTGACAGTGTGCGTGCTGATCAAAAAAGAAGACCGGGTCCAGCGAGAGGTAGCCGTCGATTATGTCGGGTTTGTGCGCTCCCAGGGCTTTCTCGTCGGTTATGGGACGGATTGGAGTGAGCGCTACCGTCAGCTAGACGGCGTCTACGTGCTTGAAGAGGAGGAGAAAGGGCCGGCCGCGTTTTTCTAGCTGTTGCGATGCGGCTTGGGCACCACCGCCAGCATCTCCCGCCCGGTCTTCGCCTGATATTTGTCCTAAGACGGAGAAATCCCGCGCATTATATCCCGCCAGTGGTGGGTGCGGGCGCCAGCCCGAAAACACCCGTCGAGAGCCTGCACCTCGGGGCGATGAGGTGCAGATGCCAGCTGGGATGCTGTGGCCGCCGCCCCCTAAGACGACGACAGGGTTGCCCTTCGCCTCACCATAGATCAGGGGCAGGACGATGGGCTTGCCAAGCCCCGACCCTTCGTTGCCAACAGTGAGGAACTCCGGGTACCGCCGACTGGCGGTAGAGTCCAACGGCCCCGATCCGTCGTAAGCGTCTCTTTAGCGGGGCGTGTGTTGAGCCAAAAAGTCTTCCACCGCCTGTTTGGCCGCTGGCTGGTCTTGGGGCTCTTTCCAGTTTTCAATAAGTGTGGCGTTTTGGGCCAGACGCGCGATCTCGCGCGAGGTTTCGGATGGGTGGTACAGATCGTTACCGAGCAAGAGCAGGAGCGGCGTGGAGCACCGGGCGACGAACTCTTTTGACACGTTAAAAAGAAAATCCCCACCATACATCGACCTCTTGAACGTCTCCCAGGCTTCGGAACTCGCTTCCGGCCGGTCGGGCTTGAGGCCGTCAGCCCACCCGTCGAACATGTCATAAAATGCCTGACGGTTGTCTGAGAGGCCGATTGTCTGAAATAAAATGGCCGAGATAACCCGTTGCGGAGCGGCCTGGATGAGGCCCATACAGTACGGACCGCCGATACACATGCCGGCGACATGAAAGCGATCAACACCGAGGTGATCGAGCAGGGCTAGCTGATCCTCGGTATAGACGTGCCAGCTATCGGTTGCCCTGATCGGGGCACTGGATTGACCGGCGTTGCGCTGGTCCATAGCAATGACGCGATAGTGGGCGGCGAGCTGCGGAATGGGATTCCAGGCGGCCTGATCCCAGAAGGATACCGAGGAGCGCATACCCCCTGGGGCGATGAGTAAAATCGGAAAACCCGAGCCGTGCTCTTCATAGTACAGCTTGATATCACCACGTTCGAATATTGGCATACACAGTTCTCCCTTCGGACTCTCGCTCTTGTCCATGGGCCAGAGTCGTATTTCAGACTGTTGTAGCACAACTCTCAGAGTCTGGCAGGCTTATGTTCGGAAGAAGCAGAGGTTACGGCCGGCAGCGGCCGATTCGAACAGCCTGAGGCACGGCTCGGAAACTTCGCCGTTCTCCTGTCCCCGACGCTTCTCCCTCACAGGGACGCCTGAACTCGAACCGAACGGGTTAGGAGCAACCGCTCGTCGCTCCACAGTTCAGACACTTGTAGCACGACCCGTTCCGGATCATGATTGATCCACAGTCAGCACAGCTCGGTGCGTCGGCCTGTGATTGCCAGGTGGTGACCTGTGGGAAGTTGCTCCTGGTCTCCTTCGCTGGGGCTGGGACAGGAGCCAGGGGCTTGACAGAGGCGGTGTCCGCGGCCTGCTCGACGTCCATCCCTTCGACTAGGCCGATTTCCTCTTTCAACTCGGTTGACAAGAAACGGGTACCCAGAAAGCGGAAGATATAATCGATCAACGATTTTGCGTAGGGGATATCAGGGTTCTTGGTAAACCCGGACGGCTCAAAGCGGACATGCCCAAACTTATTCACCAACGTTTCCAGCGGGACCCCGTACTGGAGGGCGACAGAAGTCAGGGTCGCGATTGAGTCCATGAGGCCCGATATGGTGCTGCCTTCCTTGGCCATGCGGATAAAGATTTCTCCGGGCGATCCGTCTTCATAAAAACCGACGTGGATATAGCCCTCGTGTCCTGCCACCTCAAATTTATGACAGAGGGCCGTGCGATCCATGGGTAGACGCCGCCGCTTGTCTGGGCTCTCGGCTTTGTCTGCAATGGAGGGCTTCTTTTGCGTCCCCAGCGGTTGGACCCGCTTACACCCGTCACGATAGAGCGCGACCGCCTTGAGCCCCAGGCGCCAGGCTTCCATATACGCGTCGACAATATCCTCAACCGTGGCGTCGTTGGACAGATTGACCGTTTTGGAGATGGCGCCTGACAGAAACGGCTGGACCGCTCCCATCATCCGCAAATGGCCCATATGGTGGATCGCTCGATGACCCTGGGCTGGTTTGAACGCGCAGTCAAACACCTCCAGATGTTCATCGCGCAATCCCGGGGCACCTTCAATTGTCTCCTGCTCGTCAATGTATTCAACAATAGTCTGGATCTCCCGACTGGTGTAGCCAAGCCGCTTGAGGGCGCGGGGGACCGTGGTATTGACTAGTTTCAGCAGCCCACCGCCAACCAGGCGTTTGTATTTGATCAGGGCAATGTCCGGCTCAACCCCGGTCGTATCGCAGTCCATCATAAAGGCGATGGTTCCTGTTGGGGCCAGCACGGTAGCTTGCGAGTTGCGGTAGCCAACGCGCTGACCGAGTGCTAGGGCCTCGTCCCAGGCTTTGCGCGCCTCAGACAGCAGCTCAAGCGGCACCAGAGACGGGGGGAGGTGATGAGCGGCTGAGCGATGTTTGTCGATCACCGCCAGCATCGGCTCACGGTTCCGTTCATAGCCGGCAAACGAGCCGAGCTGTTGGGCGATGCGGGCTGACTGGAGGTAGGCCTGGCCGGTCATCAGGGCCGTAATCGCGCCCGCATATTGCCGGCCGGCCTCAGAATCATAGGGCAGGCCCAAGGACATCAGGAGCGCGCCCAGGTTGGCGTAGCCGAGGCCGAGTTCACGAAAGGCTCTGGCGTTGTCGGTGATGTCGGGTGTGGGATAGCTGGAGTTGTCAACGAGGATGTCTTGGGCGGTAATGCTGATAGCGACAGCGTGCGTAAAGGACGCGGTATCAAATTCGCCGTCGTCCTTAAGGAATTTTATGAGGTTGAGTGAGGCCAGATTACACGCGCTATCGTCCAGGTGCATGTATTCCGAGCACGGATTGCTGGCATTAATCCGTCCGCTGTTGGGGCAGGTGTGCCAGGCATTGATCGTCGTATCGAACTGCATGCCTGGGTCGCCGCACTGCCAGGTCGCCTCGGCGATCTTCCGTAATAGCTCCTCAGCCGCAAAGGTCTCGTGCTCGTGTCCGGTAGTGACGAGCCGAGTCGACCACGGCTGGTGATCGACTACCGCATGCATAAAGGCATCGCTGACCCGTACCGAGTTGTTGGCGTTCTGAAAGAAGATCGAGCTGTAGGCCGCGCCGTCAATCGATGCATCGTAGCCGGCCTCAATCAGAGTCCAGGCTTTCCGCTCTTCTTCGGCCTTGCACTGAATAAATTCGATGATGTCCGGGTGGTCCACATTCAGGACGATCATTTTGGCCGCGCGGCGCGTTTTCCCGCCCGATTTAATGACCCCTGCTGACGCGTCGGCCGCTCGCATAAACGATACCGGCCCAGAGGCGACCCCCCCGCTCGACAGACGCTCTTTAGATGAGCGGATGCGAGACAGATTGACCCCTGAGCCTGAGCCACCTTTAAAAATAACGCCCTCTTTACGGTACCAGTCAAGGATTGACTCCATCTGATCGTTGACCGACAGAATAAAACACGCGCTGCACTGTGGGTGTGGTTCAACCCCGACGTTGAACCACACCGGACTGTTAAAGGCCAGCTTCTGCTCGACCAACAGATGGGTCAGTTCATCGCTAAAAATCCGGGCCCTGGCGTCGTCGGTGAAATAGCCATCCTTTTTGCCCCAGGTTGTGATGGTGTCGACGACCCGGCCGATAAGCTGGCGCACGCTGTGTTCCCGCTGGGGGGTTCCGAGCGGGCCCCGAAAGTATTTTGAGACAACAACGTTGGTCGCCAGCTGAGACCAGGCTTTGGGGATTTCGACCCCGTGCTGCTCAAATACAGCCTCCCCGTTTTCTCCTGAGATGACCGCGTTGCGCTGCTCCCATTCGACCAGAGACAACGGATGCTCGTCGGCTCGGGTAAAGTGCCGGGTGAGGCGGACGCCGCCTCTTTTGGGTGTGGAACGGTTTGGAGGCTCGGCGACTACCGGGGCTGTTTCCGGATCGTCCCCAGACGCGCAGGGTTCCAGTCTCTGCGAATCATCACCGCCTCTCACGTCCCCCTACCGCCTCTCACGTCCCCCTCCTAGATTACTTTGAGGGGCCTGCTCGCTCCCGGCGGACCCGCCGCGCCGCCAGCTCCCCCACCCCTCACGTACGCGGATCCACGTAGAAAAGCCCGTTGAAGGTGAGTCGGACGAGCCCCCACCCCCACGTACGCGGATCCACGTCCACGGATCAGCAAGTAACCCGAAATAAAACAGTAAAACGAAGATCCTTCCTGTATCATAGGAAAATGGCACCCTACATCATAGGAAAGTAGCATACAACATATAGTAGTGTCAAGGATCATAGGAAAGCAGCACACAACATATAGTAGTGTCAAAGATAAATAGTATATCATTGAAATCTCTTTCTCTATTTTGTATTTCCGGCACATACTAAAACCGTGTATGGAAAATACCCAACAATCCAAGGGCTGGAATTCGGTCGCCGAAGTGTTGAAGAGTCTTTTATCGGCTCTGCCTATTGCAGGTCGGGTGAAGGATTACCATGTGTGGGAGATCTGGGAAGAGACGGTTGGTCGGGACATCGCGGCGACAGCATGGCCGAGCAAGATTCAGCACCAAAAGCTGTTTGTGACTGTCTCTCATCCGGCCGTTATCCAGGAGCTGCAGTTCATCAAAGGACGTATTGTGAGTAGTCTAAACCAGGCCCTGGTCGAGCATGGAGCGCAACCGGTCAGGGCTCTTTTTTTCGTGCTGGGTCGTCCCCAAGATATGGCCAGGCCTCCTAAAGAGCCGGCCGGTCTGCCGCTACCACCGTTTTCCGAACTCTGCGTTCCTAACCTGGGCAAACCTGAACTTGAAGCCGCGTTCGCCACCATCTTGGCCAAGCGTCGTCAGCGTCTGGCCAAAAAATGCTGAACGCCGATGGCTGCTTCCAGCTGTGTCGCAGCAGGGCCTGGGTTGCCACCCGGACACCGCTGTGGGTCGGCAAGACATCTAAGCTCAGGGTTGTGCCATGCCGCACGCCATCGGTCGGAGTTTGAGGTGTGGCCTCAACTGCCTCTAAGCCTAGGCTTTGGTTCTGTTCGCCTAAGTATAATCACGTTGGTAAAGATCCCACCACTATCGACAACAAGGTGCATATCTCCCGCCTTCAGCCGAGTTGGCCCACTGCTTTGACTTTGAGACGCACGGCATTCCCCGGCAAATAGGCCAACGGAATCTCCTCTTGGTCGATAATCTCAATACTCTCAGGCTTTGCCCCGGCCGCAATTGCTCGCTTGGATGCGTGTTGGGTGGCTTGGTCAAGAGCCTCGGCCCGGCTCAGCGTATCAAGCGAAAAGATCTGATCGACCGTGCCGCTGACCTGGGCAATTGCCACACCAATGGCGTTGGCGACTTCGGCGTGTGGCGGACGAATAATCTGGGTGGCCCCCCGCAACTGATTGGGTAGCAGCAGATTGCCTCCACCGACCGCCACAACCGGGACCGGAGCGGCCGACAGCTTCACCCGATCAAGCGCGTCTTCTAGATGCTGAGCGATATGGGCCAGCCCTGCGTCCACGACCGATCTGGGCACGGAATCGACCTGGCTAGGATCGCCTAGCCGAGCCCGACCGGCCGCAATCGCAAGATCGGTGGCGGTCAGCTGTTGACCACCAAAAGCTCGAGCGTCTTGGGTCAGCCGATAACCGACGCTGTCAGGACCAACCCGGCAGCCATCGTTGCTATGTACCCGGCTGCCCCCACCGAGCCCGATCGACACCAGATCCGGCATCCGAAAATTGGTCTCCACGCCACCAATCTCAACCGCTAGAGCGGACTCACGCGGAAAGCCCTTGTGGAGCATCCCGATATCGGTCGTGGTGCCGCCAATATCGATGACCAGTGCCTCCCCAAGCTGACTCAAATAGGCCGCTCCCCGGATACTGTTCGCTGGTCCAGACGCAATGGTGAAGATGGGATACTGCAGGGCATAGTCGATAGACATCAGACTACCGTCGTTCTGGCCCAGAAATAGGCGAGCCGGAATGTTGAAACGTTGAACGGCACCCGCAAAGCCGTCTATGGCGGTCCGGGCCACACTGATCAGCGCGGCGTTGAGTACCGTGGCGTTCTCGCGCTCCAGCAGGCTGACGCTGCCGATCTCGCTCGACAGGCTGACCGCTACATCGTCGCCCAAGACCTCGTGGACTAGCTCGCGCGCGGCGTGTTCGTGTTCTGGATTGACCGACGAGAACACGCCGCTAATTGCCACGGCTGCGACCGTGCCGCGCATGTCTTGGAGAGTAGTCCGAATCTCCCGAGCGTCTAGCGCCGCCAACGGCTCGCCGTTGTACTCGTGGCCGCCATGGACGATAGACCGTGCCGCGCACACCGTCTCGCGAAGGTCGGGTGGCCAGGTAAGCAAGGGCTCAATCGCCCGGGTGGCCGGAGCCCCGAGGCGAATGACGCCAACCCGATTGAGGCCCTGTCGTGTGACAATCGCGTTAGTGCAGTGGGTAGTGCCCAGCATGGCATAGCCAATAGCGTTCGGCGCCAGCCCGGAGTCAGACAGCACAGTGTGTATAACATGCTCAACGCCGGCCGTAACATCGACCGTGGTAGGAGACTTGGCACTGGCCAACACCTGACCTGTCGGACTAACAATGACCGCATCTGTGTTAGTCCCGCCGACGTCTACGCCGAGACGTAGCTCAGCCGCCGGAGAGTCATGAGGTCGAGGCGTGGAGAGGGACATAATCAATCTCGTAGCCAAATGCACGCGGGCCGACCAGGTCCAGGCCGGCCGGGGTGCGCCACTGGTCATGGCTCGGAAAACCCAAGACCGCAACTCGCAGGCCGTATTTTAAGCCTTCGGTCGTGATTGGACGGCCGCTCTGTTCGTCGACGATCGTAATCAGATCGGGGACTGTGGCCTGGGGCTGACCCTCGCGCCAGAAGAGTAGATTTTCATTCTGAAAGGCCAACCGAAACGTGACCCCAGCGTCCGGCCCAGTTCCTCGGATATCCAGTTCACCTCGGGCAAACCCCTGTAGAGTCTGGCGCCGTACGTCGGTGATCTTGCCCTGGCCTAACTGTCGTCCGTTGAGCAGCCCGATCAGCGCCTCGACCGGATCGTCGGTGGTGTGAACGTACAAACTCCGGCCAATCTGCCGGGCGAGGGACAGCGTGCCACGAAGCAGGGCCTTTTTTGCTATCCGAGCCTGCATGGGGTAGAGTGCGACAGCGGTCGAACAACCCATGGCGACCGTTGCCGTTCGGGCCAAGTGCTCGGTCCAAAAATTATCCTTCGTCTCCAGCAACACCTGATTGCCCTTTTCGTCGCCAATCGCCATTGGCGTGGCCGACACTCCGTGTAGAGTTGGGGTAACCATCTGAATTTCCGGAAACGCCCTGCCCATGCCATCGGCGTCAATGATCGGCACGCCTAGGCTGGCCGCGACCAGCATCGGAATCATGGAATTAACCCCACCGGCCTCAATCGACAGCGTGGCAAAAGCTCGACACTGCAGTCGGCGTTCGACCATCCGAAAGGCGTGTAAGACTTCGGTGCCGCTGGGAATCTTTTCGACTAAGACGGTTGGGGCCCCCATCATTGCGGTGGGGATGATCCACGCCTCGTCCGGGACCTCGTCGAGCGAAAGCAGCCGAATTGGACCGTGACGGAGAACCGCCTGTTGGGCCATCAGCTTCCCCAGGGTTGGGTCGCCACCGCCCCCAGTACCCAGGATAGTAGCTCCCAACGCAATATGTTCCAGGTCTTCAAGCTCAAGCAGGGTCATCTCTTCTCGTCCGAGAAAAACCGCTGACACCCCAAAAATCCGGCCGCTGAGCGGGTCTGACCGTCGAGGGCCAGCTGGCTGAGGATCTCGCCCAGCACGTTGGCAAACTTAAAGCCGTGGCCCGAGAGTCCGGCAACAAAAGCCACCTGTGGATGCTCGGGGTGTTGATCAACAATAAAGTGTTCGTCCGGACTCATGGTGTACATACACACCACATGGTGTTGGCGCCGCCGGCTGACCCCCGGCAGATAGCTGGCCAGAAAACGCTCGACCTGGTCTTGATCGTGTGTATCGACATCCCGATCAACCGTGAGCGGGTTGCTGATGAGCTGTCCGCCTGAGTGCTCGGCCACTTTGAGGCCAAACCCGTCGGTCGGCGGAAAACCGTAAAAATGGCCCTCCGGGGTCTCGTAGAAATAGCATGGACAGCTAGACTCTCGATAAACGGGATCGTCGATTTCGTACCAAAACAGTGACTTACGCCGAATAGTAAAGGGGATGCCCAGCCCGCCTAGCAGTTGGCCGGCCCATGCCCCGGCGGTGATGATGAGCCGCTCGGCCGCATACTCCGCCCGCTCAGTGGTGACAACCACCCCTTGGCCGTCGGTCCGCCAGGCGCGGACGACTTCATTGCTGTGTACCTGTGCACCGGCCCGTTGGGCGTGATCAATATGGGCTAGGACGCACGCCTCGACGCGCAGATAGCCGGCCTGTTGCTCGAACATGGCGGTCATGGTCGGGGGTACACGAAAGCCAGGGAAGCGCTGCTCGGTCTCCGCCGCACTCAGCTCATCGACCCTAAGACCGTGGGCGCGGGCGCTGGCCCGCACGCCGGGAACCATGGAACCCTCGGCCGGACCTACCTCAAGCAGGCCGGTCTCGGTGTACAGCTGCTGACCGCAGCGTTTGGACAACTCGCTCCACAAGCTATACGCCCGCTGCAGCAAAGGCACATAGTCCGGGTGTTCCATATAGGCTAGGCGAATGAGGCGCGTGTGGCCGTGTGAGCTGCCCCGATCGTGGCCGGGAGCAAAACGGTCGATGCCCAGGGCTCGCACGCCGCGCTCGGCCAGATGAAACAGCGCCGCGCTGCCTACCCCGCCGGTGCCGATAACAATGCAATCGTAGTGATCCATAGCCGTCTCTTTCGTCTGTCTGGCAAGCAAAGAGGGGATATGGCCAGCATAGCGAAAGCCGTTTAAGAACACAAAGTGCTTATTACCTGCGTGACGAAAAAGAGGAGGATACGCGACAGTTCCTCGTTCTTTGTCGATGTCGAACGGCGAGTCTCGCCTGCCACGACCTAGAAACCAAAGAGCTAGCCCTGTTTGAGACGTCTCAATAAAGAATTTTGTTGCGGGCCAAGAAATAGGGACTTCTCAACGGTCGGAAAATCACGTATACAGAGGGTCCGGATACCCGATACATAAAAACGACTAGTGGGTATCTTGCAAAAGATAGGAGGAGTCTATGCGTAACGTGCCGACCGTCACCGCCCTTGCCCTCGCCCTTGGACTATGGGGAGCATCGCCGGCTGTCCATGCCGATCATCACGAAGGTTCAGGAATGGAACCCGCCGGGCAGGAAGCCAAAGAGGCACCGAAGGAGGCGACAATGGAGGCTTCTGGCGAGGCGTCATCCGAGGCCGCCGCACCTGAGAGTGGTAAGGAAGGAGCGGCTGAGGAGCCGGGTGGAGAAATGTAGGAAGGTCCCCGCTGGGCCGCATATACCAGCTTTTTTTTCAGACGTGAGTGCGGCCGACATCTCACGAGAAAAAAACCGCGCTCGCGAGCTGCGCCGCTCTGAGTGGTGGAATCGTAAGCGGGCGCCCGGCATCTGCTACTACTGCCGGGGCCGCTTTCCATCCTTCGAGTTGACCATGGATCATCTGGTTCCCCTGGCGCGGGGTGGAAAATCGACCAAAGGCAATATTGTTCCGGCTTGTAAAGCGTGTAACAGCAAGAAAAAATACGCCTTACCCTGGGAGTGGGAAACGCACCAGAGTGGCGGATAACGGGAGAATGTCAAAAAGGCGTGGTTACGACTCAATCCAGTCGATAATGTAGTCGTTCAAACAGTCAAGGGAGACTAGCTTTTCCGACACAGTGCCGCCTCGGACCGAAATCCCAGCCTGATGGACCGTCTCCAGGCTGCCGGACACGAGCGGATGCCACCAGGCCAGCCCTTTTTCCTCGTGCAGCCGTCTGTAGGCACACGTCTGCGGCAGCCAGCGGACTTGGCCGATGGTTTGCGGGCTGAGAATCCGACAGTCCGGTACCCAGCGTTGACGTTGGGCGTAGTTGGAGCATCGGCAGGTCTGGGGGTCGAGGAGATGGCAAGCCACGTTAGTGTAAAATGTTTGATCGGAGTCCTCGTCTACAATTTTATGCAGACAGCAGCGGCCGCACCTGTCGCACAGTGATTCCCACTCGGCTTTGCTCATCTCGCCCAGGGATTTTGTTTCCCAAAACGGTTTTGTTGCTGGCATTCCTGTCTCGTCTCCTCGGTCTACCCTGGCGGGTGATGTTCAGCTGACCGTAATCGCAACCCGTCCCTCAGAGACCGTCACCGGATAGGTTCGAATTGGTCTGCGGGCCGGACCACGTAGGGCCCGGCCTGTTTCCAAACTAAAACGTGCCCGATGCGTTCGGCAGGTGACAACCGTACCAGACACCGGTCCGTCGGCTAGGGGGGAGCGGTTGTGCGAGCAAATATTATCAATCGCAAATATCCGCTCGCTCAGATGAAAGACGGCCAGCCGTCTCCCTCCGACGATCAGCGGTGTGCCCTGTCCGTCGGGGAAGTCCGAGAGGGGAAACGTGTAGGTGCGGGTTGGGCGGGGTGCAGACGTGACCGACCGCCTATTCAGCCAGACCCCCAATTTTTGCCACATCCCTCTCATAGGCTGACATGCCTACTCCATCGGAAAACCGTACAGCCTGGCTGTATTGTCATGGACAATCTTTCGGGTGTCTTCCTCTGGAATTGAGGCAAAGTTCTGGGCCACCTGTTTACGTGAGAACGGCCACACCCCTTCGGTATGCGGATAGTCTGACCCCCACATGATGTTCTCCACTCCCATGAGCTCACGTGTCAACACGCCAGCCCGGTCGTCTTCGAATGTGGCGTAGAACTGACGATGAAAATAGGTGCTAGGCGGTTCGGGTAGCCGAGGTTCCATCCAACCCTTGTGGTCTTGCCACCAGTGATCCATGAAACCCAAGGCGGCCCCGATCCAGCCAATGCCGCTTTCGACTAGGGCCCATTTGAGTTTGGGAAAACGGACCGGTGCCCCCCCCCAGATCAGGTGTTGCAAGGTATCGTTCATCTCAAACTTGACGATACCGATAATAATCCCGCCTGCACCCGGCCCGTGGGCGCGGCCAAACGGATCACGGCCGCCGATGTGGATGCTGGCAATCAGACCCATATCTTGCATGGCCGCCCACAACGGCTCCCAGTCGGGCATATTATACGGGCGGTCATCGACCCAGGCGGGCAACATCACGCTGACCAAACCGAGTTTGGCGCACCGTTCGGTTTCTTTGACCGCCCACTCAACCGGTCCCCGACACGGAATCATGCCCACGCCTTTCAAACGACCGGGATACGGCTGACAGAACTCGGCTAGCCAGTCGTTGTAGGCGCGGCAGCAGGCGTACAAATATTCGGCGTCGGGTGCTCGAACCAGGGTCAGGCCGATCCCCGGGTAGATGACCTCTCCGGACACGCCGTCCAGGTCTTGGTCCTTCAGACGCTCGTCCGGATCCCAGCAGCCCGGCCGGTTTTCTGAGTACTTAAACCCCTTTGGTTTAGGGATATCCAGCCCTTGTGCCTTGAGGTCGGCCATTGGGCCCTCAAAGGCCAGCGGCCGCGGGCGCAGCCCGTCGATGACGATATAGTCGCCGGTTTCATCCAGTGCCTCAATACGGGGGGCTTTGTCCCGCCACTTTTTGTCCATACGGGTGAGCCACAGATCGGCGGGCTCGACAATGTGGGAATCGGAAGACAGTAAGCGTTGGGTATATGCTGCGGTCATTGGGCCTCCTTGGAAAATGAGGACGCACGGGGATCGTTTTGCTACTGACTGAGCGCGATTTTATTACACGTACAGGAGCCGATCTGATGAAGTTCAATCACATTGCCACACGGGTCTCGAACAAACACCTGATCAGAATTTTGGCCGACTAAACCCTGGATACTCCAGTACCAGATGCCGCGTTCGTCTAGCTCCTTGCGGGCCTCTTGAATGTCTTCGACGGCCAGGGCAACGTGCGGCAGAGTTGGATCTTCTTTTTCGCTTTTGGCCATGGGTGATTTTCCGTTGGCACCCATCAGATGGATCTGGGTTGTCCGTTCCCCCTGGCCCACGTACATCCAGAAACCGGGGATAGTAGGAATATTGGGCCGGGCCGGGTCGGTGTCGAGACCTAAGACGTCGGAGTAGAAGCTGCGGGCCCGTTCGACTTCCTCCGGTTCTGTACCAATCCGAATCCCGTGATGGTGTAGTTCAACAACCTTAATCGGCATAGCCTCTCCTCCTTAAATCCAAGCGCTGACCGCCGCCTGGGCGGTCTAGTGCGTGCTATAGCATAAGAGGGGCACTTCGGAGAAGGGTGCCGAGCACTTGGACTGGAGCACCAGACGCAAAAGGGGAGAGGGAGGTCCATCAATCGTTCTTGAAGCCGGGCATAATTTCTTTGGCAAAAATCCGCACCCCATCCCTATCGTACAGACCCGGACGACGCAGGTTGACAATAAAATGGGTCACACCGACATCAATATAGGCCTGGATCTGACGGCGGATTTCCCCCAGGGTACCGACCAGTATCATCTTCCGGGCCTGTTCAACAGGAATGTTTCTCAGCCCGGCAATGCGTTCCAACAGGGGTCGGACCTCAGCCGGATTGGTTCGGATATAGACCGGAGTGAGGATTGAGCGCTCAATATCGTCACAATCCCGTTGTATCTCCTGGCACAGACGCTCTAAGACCTGGTTTTTTGCCCGAATTTGGTCTGGGGTGAGCATTGGAATATTCCACATGGTGGCGTATTTGGCCACTAGAGGCAGGGTACGTGTCTCGCCAATGCCCCCGATCAAAATCGGAGGGTGGGGCTGCTGGACCGGTTTAGGCTCGAACGGGGCATCAACCAGGGTGTAATACGTGCCACTGAAAGACGCGGTCGGATCGGCTCTCCACAGCGCGGTGATCAGGTGCAGGGCTTCGGCTAGCCGTTCGCTGCGTTCTTTCATCTTCGGGAAGGGCACGCCAAAAGCCTGGTGCTCACGCTCAAACCAGCCAAAGCCGACCCCCAGGATGAGCCGTCCCTGGCTCAGATGATCAACGGTGGTCGCCATCTTGGCCAAAACCGAGGGATGGCGAAACGTATTGCTGGATACCATGGTGCCGATCTGAACCCGAGATGTGACGGTTGCCATTGCCGCCAGCAGGGTCCAGGCCTCGAGGTTGACCTTGTCCGGGGGGCCCACGCTGGGTAAGAGGTGATCGTTGGTCCACAGGGTATCAAAGCCGAGCGCCTCGGCCTCCTGCCAGACGTCTTTGAGTTCTTGGACGGTGGTCTGCTGTTGAGCGACCTGCAGTCCAAACCGAATCGGCTTGGTGGTTGGTTGATCGGCAACGCAGACTGACGCAGACAGGAGAAAGATCAGCAGAGCTGAGAGGAAGCACTTCATCGTAATCCTTTCTGTGGATGCTGTCCCATTGAGGCGTTTTTACGTCTCAGCAGCAACCTACGCCGCGGGCTCTTCCACCTCAAAGCCGGCCCGTTCAATGAGTCTGCGGGCCGCCTCGGCCTGCTGGCCCGGCGTTGTCAAATAGCCCTCAACAAAGAGTGAATTGGCCGGATACAGCGCCAGCCCAGCCCATTCGCCGAGATACAGCTCGCGACCGGCGGCCATGCGAATTTCGCTATGGGGATTCAGAAAGCGCATCAGACACAGGGTTTTCAGGCCCTTAATCGGGTCGATATTACGCCGTTCACCGAACGGGGTGCCAGCAATCGGATACAGGAAATTGACCGGAATCGAGTCAATGTCCAGCTCACGGGCGGCATACGCTAGATCGACAATATCCTCATCATTTTCGCCCATGCCGATGATGCCCCCAGAGCAAGTGGACAGACCCATCCGTTTTACGTTTTTGAGCGTCTCAACCCGGTCGTCGTAGGTATGGGTGGTGCAGATCTGGGGGTAGAAGCGCCGGCTGGTATTCAGGTTATGATTCACCCAACCGACCCCCGCATCTTTCAGCTCAGCAGCTTGGGCGGAATCCATCAGGCCCAGCGAGACGCAGAGCTCCAGCTGGGGAAACTCGGCTTTAATCGCGCGCGCAGCCTGGCTCAGGTGCGTGATCTCCCGCCTCTGGGGTCCACGTCCGCTGGTGACCATACAGTACCGCCGGGCGCCGGCGGCTACCGCTTTGCGTGCCCCGGCCAACAGTTGGTCGTGAGGCAGGAGGCGGTATTTTTGAATGGCAGCGGTCGAAATTTTAGACTGAGAACAGTAATGGCAGTCTTCCGGACACAGGCCGCTCTGGGCATTTTGTAAGACACATACTTTGACCTTACGACCAAACGTCCGTTGGCGGACGCTGAAAGCCGTGGTGAGCAGTTGCCGCAGGGCGGTGTCAGCGGTTTTGAGCACGGCAAAGGCATCGGCGCGGGACAGCGCTTCACCCTCTAGTGAGGTTCGGGCCAAGGCGGAAAAATCGGGCATCTCTATACTCCTTCCACGGAACGGCATTGCTCTATCCTAACAGCCGCTGCACATCAATCGCGGTGTCGAACTGTCTTGTGCTGAGCGCCGCGCTGTCTGCCGCCACATCGCCACTCAGCGACACAAATGGCAGGCAGCCCAGACACGGCACGTCGGTCAGCCCGGCCGGGCGTTGGTCTGAATGGCTAGGTCGGAGTCTGGACTTGGATGGTTGAAGATGTAACCCAACAGGGACAGCGGAGCGTGCCTGGGCACACTCGAACGTCAGCAGGGCATGGTTCAGAGCTCCCAGCTTTGAGCCAACCACCACCAGGATCGGAAGCCGTAGCCCGACCGCGGCGATCTCGGGGTGATGGGCAGCCAGTACCCGCCCGGCCTCGGACAGACCGCGACAAAAACGGAACACATGGGGTGGTGAGAGGCGCAAGGTGTCGGGTAGGAGCGACCGGTAGTACTGGTGAAACAGCGCTGAGTAGCCGACTCCGATCGCTCCCAGCGTATCGCCGTGATAAGCCTCGACGAGTGAGGCAAATTTCACACTTTTGGTCTTTGATGCTTCAACTGCCAGTACTGGCAGGTAAGCTTGAGAGCGATTTCCACCGCCGTGGCCCCGGCGTCCGAGTAAAATCCCCGGCTCAGATTTACTGGCGTGATCTCGACCAGCCTTTTGGCCAACAGGGTCGCCGGAATATTCGACAGGTCAAGTATGGGTGAGTGGGCGATCTGATCGAGTGGTTCGGCAATCGCGGCATTCAGCTCAGGCCGGGTATGGCCAGGCGTATTGCACCACAGCGAGGAGACGGCGTCCAAATACCGGTTGCCTTGGACATCAATCAGATAGTTGCCCTCACCTCGCGCGATGACAACCGGGTCTTCGTCCAGCCAGTCTTGCATCTGGGTGAACGGATGCCACACATAGGTATGCTCCCACGCCCTCAGGGCGGCGTACGGGGGCGGCTTCATGACAAGCCCCCCCACTTCCTTTCCGGTGGCGGCAAACGCCTCGCCAGCGTGTTGTAGATCGTCTCTCGTATGGGTCGCTATCGGGGTGACCCGAATCCGCGAGGTGCTGGCTGGGACGGTTGGAAGCCGGATGCCCTGGGCAAACATTCCGCGTTCAAGCAGGGCCGTTGCCAGGGCCAGAGTCCGGCTGACGTCCTCGATAATCGGGGGGAGAATATGCGAACGGCTATTGCCTGGCCTAGAGCCTAGGCCGGTGAGTTGGTCGGCCAGAAAGGCGGTATTGTCCCACAGGTGGCGCCGCCGCTGGGGTTCCTAGGTGATAATATCCAGGGCGACAATGGCCATGACCGACGGTGGAAGCGCGGTGGTATAGACAAAACTCCACGCCCGGTTCGCCAGCCAGTCAATCAGTTGACGGCTCCCGGCCACATACCCCCCAAAGCCGCCTAGCGCCTTGCCCAGCGTGCTCAGAGGTAGAGCCCGCACTGCTCAAGCTCGGCCAAACGGCGGCTTGCCAGAATGTCTTTGAGCATTAGTGTTTCTCTTCGGCCGCTTTAATGACTCTCTGCGTCAACAGGCGATCTATTTTCTCCCGACTATAGCCCGCCAACTCCTCCAACACCTCCACGGTGTGTTGACCGAGTAGAGGTGCAACATATGGCAGGGTCGCCGGCGTGCGTGAGAGCTTGGTGAGGATTCCGGTTTGCCGCACGGTGCCCCACTGGGGATGGGTGTGGGCCGCAATCAGTTCGTTGGCCGCAACGTGCTCGTCTTCAAACAGGTCCGGGAGGGACAGGATCGGAGCGCAGGGCACCCCGGCCCGGTCCAGAATTGCTATCCAGTCCTGGGTCGAGCGTTGGGCAAAGCGTTCCGTCAGAACCTGGCTCAGCGGGCTGTCTACCCCGGCCTGGTTTACTTCGCGAAACGGATGCTGCCTCAGTTCTGGACGTCCCACGGTCTCACCTAGCGCCCGCCACTGGTCCTCGTCTGTCACGGCTAAAAAGAGAGAAGTATCGGCGGTCGGATAAATACGGTACAGGGCACCAGTGCCCCAGAGATCGGGCCCACCGTTTTCCATATCTGGACGGCCTTCATAAAAAATAAAACTGTCAGCCTGGACGGCCATCGAGGCGCTGGTCAGGGAGGTTTCAATGTGTTGGCCGATACCGGTTTTTTGGCGGGCGTACAGCGCGACGCTCACCCCATAGGCAGTGAGCAACGCGGCTGCATAGTCGCACACTCCACAGGTCAGATAAAATGGGGGTTGGTCGTGGCCGCCCTGGGCCTGCATGAGGCCCGAACGGGCTTGTAACAGCGGATCAAAGCCCGGGTAATCGTACTCTGGTCCGCTTGAACCAAAAGCTGTGACCGTGGCATAAATCAACCGCGGATTGAGAGCCGACAGAGTATCATAGTCGATACTATAGCGCTGGGTTGCGCCGGGTCGCAAATTTTCAACCACCACATCGGCCCGCCGCGCCAAATCGTATACCACCTGTTTGCCTTCAGGACTGTTCAGGTTGACCGACAGACCACGCTTGCCCTGGTTCCAGCCCAAAAAACCAAAGCCAAAGGCGCGAAACGCGTCTCCGGTCAGCGACTCGACCTTGATGACCGTCGCTCCTAGCTGGGCCAACATCATCGGACCAAGCGTGCCCGCGATATAGCTGGCAAAGTCGAGCACCACTACCCCCTGAAGCGGAGCGCCGTCGGCCATCGGGCGGCCTGGGGAAGGGGAGGGAGTCCGCCGTTCATCATCCATCTTTCTACATTTTGCGTTTTTTTTCACCTCTTCCGTATGTTGGCCCAGCAGTGGAGCCGGGCCCTGGATTGTCCCCGGAGTTCGGGACATCTGGACCGGTATGCCCATCTGGACGGTTTTGCCCAGCTGCGGGTCGTCGACCTCCACCCGCAGGCGCTGATGAATCACCTGCGAGAACTCCATAAACTCCTGACGGCTGGTGACCGGCGCGCAGGGGATATCGTTGGCGCGCAGGATGTTCAGCCACTCGGCCCGGGGTTTGGTCCGGATAATCGCGCCAATTCGGTCTGCTAACTCCTGTCTATCTTCGGCTGCGATCCCCCACGGTGCTCTCTCATAGCGCGGGTCTGACAACCACTCGGTTTGTTCCAGCGCCAGACAGAATTTGTTCCAAAAGGTCGAGTTACCACACGCTACAAACAGCCAGTCGTCCCGGGCCTGGAACAGGCGGTAGACCGGAATTGGGCCCAGAGGGTCGAGCCGGCCACTAAACAGGCGGAGGATATCGGAATGGTACAGGATCGTTCCGGTGTTCATGGCAAACGCACCGGCCAACCAGGACACTTCGAGTTCCTGGCCCAGACCGCTACGCTCGCGCTCGAACAATGCTGCAGCAATAGAACCGCTGGCCACAAACGCCGCCCCATAACTGGCAATCGGAATGATCAGGTACACGCCACCGGCCCGATGTGACCACTGACTGCCTAAGAGGCCGCTCAGCGCGGCAACCAGCGTGTCGTCTGGAAAACGGTTGGCGTGGGGGCCGGTCGTGCCAAAGGCGGGGAGATGACAGCCAATCAAACCGGGATGGTTGTTGGCCAGGCTGGCGTAGCCGAGTTGCTCCTCAAGAGCGCTCCCGGGCTGAAAATCGGTTAGGACAATATCTGCCCCGGCAACGAGCTGCCGAATAAGGGCGAGCCCCTCGGGCGTGGCCGGATCGGTCACAACGCTCTGCTTGCTGCGATTCCAAACATGGAAACCGGGCGTACCCCGCGCCGCATCACCCTGTGGCGGTTCGACCTTAACGACCTGTGCGCCTTGCTCGGCAAGCAACATCCCGGTATACGGACCAGCAATACCTTGTGTCAGATCAATAATCCGGATACCGTCTAGTGCACCGGCCATCGTCTCCTCCAGGTCACAACCCCCAACGTTCTCTGAGGGCTTACTATGCTGTCTCCCGTTGAAAAACTCAACCAAGCACTGCGCGAAAATCGGCCTGACGAATACCTCTCGACTTTACATCGGGAACTCGGTCTGCGGGCCCTGGCCTTCCGGCCCGGCGAATCGTTCTGGGAGTGGGAGGCGAGCCAAGAGCGCGTGCTTAACCCGTTTGGCTATGTCTCGGGCGGCTATTTGGCCGTGTTTGCCGACGAACTGCTGGCTAGTGCGCTCGGCTCGCTGCTGGACACAGGAGAATTGGCCACCACTGCCGAACTCAAGATCAGTTTCTTAAAGCCGGTTGCCAAAGGGCTCCTGCGGGGCGAGGGCAAAGTGTTGCGCAAAGGCAGGCGTGTAGCGTTTGTGGAAGCCCGGATCACCAACGCCAAAGACGAGCTAGTTGGGGTGGTGACCAGCACTTGGACGGTGGTGAGCTGAGTCTCTGAAAAGAAAAAACCACGCCAAAAGAGAGGTCTGTAGAGGGATAGCGGTCTATGACTTCACCAGCACGCCTCCTTTGGGCGGACGACACGAGAGCTGAACAGGGGGAAACGCTCAGGGAAAATCAGACTAATAGGCGCATGGCACGAGGTCAGAAGAACGAGTCACAAGCCGATCGCGCGCTATACGAAGCCGGACGGTCCAGGGTGCCACAGCCGGCTATGAGACCAAGCTGCGGCGCATGACCGACACCCACATGGAGACCGCCGAGTACAGGCACGTCGTCCTTGGCCTGATCTTTTTGGAATACCCCTCTGACACTGAGGAGATGCACGCGCCTTATTGGCGGAACACGGCCCGCCCCAGAGGATCTCGGACGATACGCTAGCCTCTTATACCCCCCTTGAGGCCGACGACAACGCGCTTCAGGCATTTGGGGTCGGCCCGTGCGTACCATCGCTCGTACGCTGGTGGAGACCGTGCGAAACAACGTCAGACTCGACTGGACGCTCGGCGAGAACAGCCGGTCGAATCTGCGGCGGCTGGCCAAACGCATCCTGCACAAACGTGGTTACCCGCCGGACAAGCAGGAGTAAGGCAACGCGGTCGGTATTGTAAAGGAGGATGAGGCTTTGCCCGCTGTGTGAGCGACCTGAGCCGGTGAAGAGGGGGACAAGAGACATTCCCCTCTCTTGTCCCCCCTTCGATGATGAGGAAGACTTTCTTTCGCCGGAAGTCGGCCAGTACGAGGTTGATGCGGGGACGGTCTTGAGTCGTGTGGCAGACTGCCCCAGGGTCACCAGGGGAGACGAAACGTTATCTTAGTCTGCAAACCTGGGCATGACTTTCTCAGCGAATAGTTCGAGCGAGCTCATGATCTGGTCGCGGTTATGAATGCCCTGCGGGAGCAGGAAGAAACATTCTTTGATCGGAATCTTCGCGCTGGCCTCTTCTAGGCGGCGGCACAGGGCGTCTGGGTCGCCGACCAACAGCTCGGGGTAGTGCTGGCCAAAGGGAAGAAACCATTTATCCCACATCCACAACGGGTCTTTGAGCCAGTCCTGAGCGACCGTCCTGTCTTTATGGCAGATCAACAGACCGCCCCAGGCTGCCTCATCGCCCGGCTCAATATCACGTCCGTGTTTGAGCGCTTCATCATGATAGCCCGACCACAGGCGTTTGCAGAAGTCGAGGTCTGAGGCCAGTACGATCGGCTTGCCGCCATACTTGGCCCAGAACAGCGCGGTCCGCATACTGTGGGTGAAACCACCGTACAGCGGTGGGTGGGGTTGTTGATAGGGTTTGGGGGCAATACCGATTTCACGAATTCGCATGTCGGCATCGACTCCTTGACCGTATTCGGTATACGACGATTGGGGATGTGGGTTGATAAAGTCGTCCGGTGGAATGGTCCAATATTTGCCCTTGTGGCTGAAAGTATCGTGCCGCCAGGCTTTGAGTACTATCTCGACAAACTCGGTGAAATACTCGCGGTTCATGGCGTCGTCCGGGCTGTTGCGGTTCCAGTCGCCGATCGCGTTAAGATCCGGCCGAATCCGGTAGTTGTGAACCCAGCGGGCCTGGTAGCCCCGGACTAGCCCAACGCCTAAACGTCCCTTGAGCATATGGTCTAGAGTAGCAATGTACTCCGCAGTCCGGACCGGATTATGGGTCGGTGCCACCCAACCGACCATGTTGACCTGGAGGCGCCTGCTGTGTTGGCCTATCCACATCGATAACAGGCCAGGTTCATTGCTGGCCTCAAAGCCCTCAATCTGGAGGTGGTGTTCGGGATGGCTAAAGCCCGCATAGCCGGCCTCGTCGGCAAAGCTGACGTACTCGGCCACTTCGTCTAGCATGCGTTGGTACAGTTCCGGTCGCTTGCCGGCTAGTCCGGCTTCGAGCTCGTGCCGCCTACCAAGTGTTGCATAGATGAATAGATGGAATTTCATAGCCATCTCCCTCCTTCAGGGGGGGGGTAGCAAGAGGTCGTGTCGGTGGAGTCGCGGTTAGGAAATCGGCACGCTCACCCGAACTTCCGTGCCTTGACCACGGGCACTTGAGACCTGCAAGGTACCCCCACAGGCTTCTACTCGCTCACGCATATATAAGAGGCTGTACCGGCCGTACGGGTGCTGCTCCAGATGAGAGCCTTGACCGTCGTCTTTGATCAGCAGGGAAACCCCTTTGTGTTCCTGGACAACAGCGATTTCAACGTTCTGGGCAAGAGCGTGCTTGTCGATGTTATTGAGCGCTTCTTGGGTAATCCGGAACAGGGTTAGGGTGGCGGCCGACGGCAAGGGTAAGACCGAGTCGTCGGCCTGCACGGTGACCCGAAACAGGATTCTTTTGCGTAGCTTGTCCACATACTCTTGCAGCGCGGCCACAAAGCCAAAATCATCCAGGGTGGCGGGCCGCAGCTCGTCTATCAGACCACGCACAACGGAGGCCATCTCGTCCATTTCGGTTGCCAGACGCTGGATCTGTTCCTCTGCCTCGGGCACGCGTTGGAGAAAAAGGTCTTTGCTGCGCCGAAAATCTTGAAGAACGCCAAACAGCTTCTTGCCGAGATGGGTGTGCCACTGCTCAACCAGATGTTTGCGTTCCTCTTCCTGGGTGCTGATGACTGTATGCAGCAGACCCCGCAGTTGCCGGGTCTCGTTTTCAAGCCCCTCATACAGCTGAGCATTTTCAATGGCTAGCGCGGTGTGCTGGGCAACGGTGGTCAGCAGGTCGATCGTTTCTGCAGAGAACCCCTCGGCTGGGTTCTGATCGGCTACTAGGAGGCAACCTAAAGGCTGCGGATACTCTGGCTGCATGACTGGGGTGATGAGTAAACTCTGCTCAGCGATGTCGTGTAGGGCGTCGGGCTGGAGGTGGGTTTGCAGGGCTTCTGGAGTGTCCAACACCAGCGTGCCCCGGTCGCACGCCCGACGCAGCAGACCACCCTCGGCCAAACTGGTGGCCAGAGCCGTAGAGGCGGGTACTGGAAAGTCGCCGCCGACCGCAATCCGGTCGGCCTGTTCACTGCGGCGGTCGAGCAGGAGAAGCCCAACGCCTTCGCACGGCAACAAGCGGTCAAGGGCGTCAACCAACCGCTGCATGATGGTGTCGATATCCAGATTGCTCAACGCGCGGTTGACCTCCCACAGCTGCTCTATGGCTTGGGGCGACAGCGGATGATGGACCGACTGAGCGGTGTACAGCGGCGGAGACGAAGACAGTGCAGCACTGATCCCGCCCGCCAAAAAGAGACAGACGATCTGGAGGCCGACACCGCTTTCGGGGACGGAGAAAAAGGACACTAATTCTAGGCAGAATAGCGTCTGGACAGCGGCCATGAGCAGCCCGGCAATCCAGCCAAAGCGGACGCCGACAGCCAGAATCACGACGTAGAAATAGGCAAAAGCCGGGCTCTCGATCCCGCCACTCACCCCACACAGTAAGGTCACGAGGGCTGTGTCGAGGAGCGGAATTGGGACTGAAAGTGGCCGACCCTGGTGGAGACGGTAGGCCACATAGTGGCTGAAGCCACAGTAGGCCAGACCAAGACCAAAGACGAGAGTTGCCGCTGGTTGCAGTACGGCAGGGTCTGACGCCGAGAGAAGGTACCACCAGCCCAAAACCCCAAGCCACCGCAGGCGTGCCCAGATCTTTTCTTGCTGGGCGAGTTGTGCTTGGCTATCAGAACGATACGCACCCCAGAAGGCTAACCGCAATTGTGAAAGCAATGTCTCCATATTGTCGACGAAGCGCTCCCCCTATTTACTCTGCTGTCTCTGCCTTGTCCAGGTCGTCTTAGCTTTTGTCGTGCTGAACCTCCACTCCGGCTAGGCGTTCCAAGACTTTTACCAGAACCTAGGGAGCCATCGTCACCAGCTCCAGTATCTCCAGAGCGCGAAACAGGTTCTGGACTAGGCTCTGGTAGCGGGCAAGGGCTAGCTGCAGGTGAGCGGGGCCTCTTGGAGGACGAACCGCAAATCCTTTTGCTGAAACTTCACCGTAAAACTCGGCGTAAAATCGTGCTCAAGCACACGCGGGGCTGGGTTCGATAACTGCCCAGGAGCCAACCGCCCCGCCACTGACCGCCTGTTGCATTTTTTCCGGATTCAGGCCGACTTTGGCACTAAATATCGCTCCGAGCCAAGTTTGTCACCGCCACCACAATTTTCTTGCATAGCTTGGTCAGCTGCCCAGCCCTGCTCGGCCCCATAGTTTAGGTGAGGTTTTTGCCCGTCGTCTCTAAAGAGCAGCAGGGAGCGCTCTAAAGACCTCTGGTTTATTTCCAGCCGAAACCGATAAGGTCTCGGCACTCTCTCCACCCTCTCTGCGTGAATAGCCCGCTTTGAGCAGGGTACACGACCATGGGCTTATCCATGAAGCCCGGCCCAACAAAGCCGAGACGTGTTTGCTCCCTCTCTTGCTGGCGCGTGAGGGCACTATTTTTCTGCTGTTTGAGACAGGAGAGCAAGGCCCGCGGGAAGGAGGCGAGCGGCCGGGGGATGGGTCCGAAAAGGAAGGGGAGAAACAGAGAGGGGCAAGCCGCTACACCGGAGCTTCACTCCTCTCTACATCTGGGCTAGGCAGGGGTTTCCCAGCTGATTTCCTGGAAGCCGTCTTGTTCTTCAACAACAGGTTCTTCTTTCTCATCCCAAGACCAAGACTTATCGCGTTCGGCTGGCGCTGGAGCGGACGAGTCTGCCACGGACGCGGTAGGTTTGTCCCGTTGTGGAGCCGGAGTTGCGGGCTTGGGCCGACCGCGGATAGGCAGGCGGTTGCGGACCTCGCGCCAATGAAAGCTGCTGGGTGGGCTTTGGAGCCGCTCAAAGCTGGCGAGGAGTAATTCTTTGCTGTCAGCACGACCAAAGCAGTGGTCGCCAATCCACATTTCCCAGCCGGGCCGGACGCTGCCGTCTGGCGCGGTCAAATCTCGACGCACAAAATTAGGCGTCACTGGCGGAAGAACGTTACTCTCCTGAACCTCGTCGTCGGCCGGACTGTCAGCCTTGGCTGACTGGGCAGAGCTGGCGGGAGCTGGCGACTGGGAGGTTGGCCCCCTTGATTTGGCTGCCCGCTTGGCGCTGCGCTTTTTGGCAGCTGGCTTTGTTTCCTGCCGTGCAGGACGCAGACTCATATCCTCTCCTTCTAGGCGCTTCTTCTGGACGAGTCCGGAAGAAGGTTAGGTGAGCCGTGGCTGAGAGTACGGCCTGGAGAAGCGCTTGCCGACCCACGTTCAGGCACGATTCACTACAACTGGCCGGATGGGTGAAAATGAAACGGATATGCCAAGATGTTCAAGATATTGCAGACATCGACTCTCTTGGATATCACTTGCTCCGTAAGAGCCTGCCACGTTTTTGCTTTTATTTCAATCCCCCATACCGTCCCCATCGCCCGTGTTTAGGCTTACTATATGCGGCGATAATACGGCGGTCAGTCGGGGTCTATCCCGAGCCACCGATCAATTTTGGGCGGATGTAGGTGCCACTCTTGCCCCCAATTTTTCGCTGAAGACACACGTCTGAGATGCGCATGCCTTTTTCAACCGCTTTACACATGTCGTAGACCGTTAAGGCCGCGACCGATACCGCGGTCAGGGCTTCCATTTCGACGCCGGTTTTGCCCTGCACCGCGACCCGCGCTTCAACATCTAGCCGGCCGGTCTGTGGGTGGGGCGCGAACTCGACCGTGATCGACGTCAGCGACAGGGGATGACACAACGGGATCAGCTCGGCAGTTTTTTTGGCCGCCATAATGCCAGCAACCCGGGCAACGGCTAGTACGTCGCCTTTGGGTAGCTGGCCGGTGGTGAGCAGGCGCAGGGTTTCGGGCCGCATATGGACCGTGCCGCTGGCGAGCGCCTCGCGGGTGGTAACAGCCTTGTCGCCAACATCAACCATGCGGGCGCGGCCTTGAGCATCGGTGTGGCTGAGTTTATCCATAGTAGGCCCCCAAGTGTTAGCGCTGTTAGGCAGCGTGTGAGTTCAGTCTGCCATAGGTAAAAGGAAACTGGCAAGCGGCGGCTCACCGACGGAGCACAGCGCGGGCGACGCACAAGACAGGTCGGCCGGGCTTGACGGCACGATATAGGCTCGCTAGCCAAAAGAAAACGACACAGAGAGGATAGGCAATGCTGCAAACACTCCTCCTCACCGCAACCGGTATATGGCTTGGAGCCATGGTGTTTTTTGCCTCGGTCGTTGCGCCGACGGTGTTTGGTACGCTGGCACCGCTCGACGCCGGACAGATGATCCGCCGGGTGTTTCCCAGATATTATCTGTTCGGCCTGGTGTGTTTAACGATTGCCCTGCTGGCCAGCCTTGTTGGTCCGGGTTGGTGGACGGCGGCTTTCGTCCTGCTTCTGGCGATCACCGTCTACGCCCGACAAATTTTGATGCCCAAGATCAATACCGCGCGCGATGCCATGCTCGAAAAGAACGAAGAACATTCTCCTGCCTTCACTCGTTTGCATAGGCTGTCGGTTCGACTCAACGTGTTCGAAATGCTCGTGTGTGTGGTCCTGATGTATGCGATGGCGGCTGGCTGAGGAGTGCCTCCCTCTCAGTTGTTCTGGTCAAACACAAAACGGAGTTTGCCCGGTGCGCTCGCCAAGGTTTTCCACGAGGGTATATTGAGCTCAATGCCAACCAAAGCCCCGGTTGGCAGGGACAGGTCTTGGTCACTCAGCCGACTGACGAGGTCTTCGAGGTCGGGGTTATGGCCGACTAGCAACACCGATTGACAGGCATCATCCAGCCCGGTCAAGACGTCGAGATGCTGAGCGAGCCCGGACAGATACAGGCTGTCCAGTGTTGTAATCATGCCCTCGTAGTCGGCCGTCCGCGCCGCTCGCTTGGCAGTCTGGCGGGCACGTCGGGCGGACGACGAAACGATGAGGTCGAGCCGAATTCTCTGACGACCGACCTCTTCCCCAGCCTGCTTGGCTTGCTGGACGCCCCGTTTTTTAAGGCTGCGCTCAAAGTCGCGCTCGGGATTGCCCTGTTGGGCTTTGCCGTGGCGTAGGATGAGCAGGGTTTTCACGCTATCTTCGCTAGACAAACCTGAGCAAACGATCCGCCCGCAGCAGCTTGGTCTTGATCGGCAGCTGGGACGGGCAAGCTTGTTCACACGGCGCTCTGCAGTCCACACACTGTGCCGCGGTGCGTGCCTCGGACAGTTTGGCATACTCTTCCATGCCGACCCGCTGCTGGTTGTAGTTTTCGTAATACATGGCGTAGCGCAGGATATCATCAACCGGCACCTCGGCCGGGCAGGAGGACAGACACTCTCCACACCCGGGCGGGCAGTAGTCGTTGGCAATCAACCGGTCGTATTTTTCGAGCAGCGCAACATCGGCCTGTTGCACTGGCTGAGCCGAGGCGTGCAAATACTCGTCGATTTGGGACCGTGAGTTCATGGTCACCACTAGACAGCTGACATCCTGATTTGACAGCACCCATTTGAAGGCTGCTTGGGAGAAGGATTCTCGCTCGGTTGAGCTAAAGTCCGACAGGACCGTGTGCCGGGCACCCTTGAGCGTCTTCATGGCCACGACCCCGACCCCCTTTTGCTTGGCATCGTGAAAGATCGTGCTCAGCTCGGGCCAATTCCGAAAATTATAGGCAACCATGATAACGTCAAAGCGGTCCGAGTCAACGGCGTGGCGCATGACCTGTTCCAGCCGGGGGGTATGGGACGAGACGCCTAAAAAGCGCAGCTTGCCCTGCTCTTTGAGCCGATCGAACGCCTCGTGGATATTCGGGTTCATCAGCCGCTCAATGGAGTTACAGGCGTGGATATGGGCGAGGTCGAGGTAGTCGGTGCCAATCCGTTGCAGGCTGGCTTCTACCACCGCGATCACCTCTTTGACCGGCGTGGAGTTGCTGAGATGACCCTCTGGAGTACAAAACTTCGACACAATAAACAGCTCGTCGCGCGGATAGCCTCTGATCCCTTCACCTAGCGTGCGCTCTGAGCCAGCCCGAGAATAGTCGGGCGAGGTGTCAAAATAATTAACGCCTCGTTCGATCGCATACTTGACGAGCGAGGTGTCGTGGAGACCCGAGCAGCCAAAAGAGATGTCCGATACCTTTATTCCGGTCCGACCTAGGGTGCGGTATTGGCGGATGCCGGCCTCCTGCCAGGCAGCACTTTTTTGGGCAGCCTCTTCCTCGACCGGCTGGAGTAAAAAGAGCTGCGTCTTATATTCACAGCCGGCGGTCAGAGCCGCGCTGCCACCGGCAAGCCCGATAGCAGCCTGCCGCAGAAAATTGCGCCGACTCTGTTTGTTGACCGGGGTCGAACGGGACGTTTGCTTGGTCTGCACGGGCGGCCTCCTCAGCAGAGTGGATTGATCATGGATGAGGCTAGCACGGGTACGAGCCATAGACAATCAAGACAGACAAAAACGGTGGATAGTGGCCCGTTTGGTCTCGGTATCAAAAATCGCATAGGCTCCGCGTCTATCCCGGTCACGGGGCTGGGAGGGAGAGCCGGGATTGACAACGAGGACAGAGCCGGTCCGCTGCACAAACGGTACATGGGTATGGCCAAAACACACGAGGTCGTAGGACAGGCTGGCAAACTGTTTGAGCCGCGCGCTGCCGGGGTAGATATACTCGTCGTAGGGCTCCCACGGGTTGGCGTGGACCATCAGAATCTTTGCTCCACCACACTCAATCTCGCGGGTTAACGGAGCCTGGGCCAAGAAGGCGAGTGATTCTGGGGAAAAGGTCTCCCGACATTTTTGCAGATAGGCGGGGTTGCGTCCGCCAAACAAGACCAGTTCGTGGTTGCCCTGAATACACACCACCCCGGCCCGTCTGAGCAACTCTACTGTGTCCGCGCAAAAGCGGTACTCGCTGATGGCGTCACCAGGACACAGAAGCATATCGGTCGAGGGCATGTCCTCAAGGGCATGCCGTAGGGCTGTGGCGTCAGCGTGAATATCAGAAATAATACCAATCTTCATACAAACTCTGTGTTCTAAAGACTTCTGGGTGGAGACGCAAGTGGCCGGAACTCAATGCGGGCGGGCAAGACACTATTCACATTCTTGCAAGCCACGCCCAGAGATGCCATAGCATCTGGCAGCGTTAGGCAGAGTCAGGGAGATTGATATGGCACAGACCGATACCCTATGCGGTTGGGGAGAGCAGGAGCGGGTTGATTATTTTGTGACACGCAGCGCACTTTTGATCCCCAAGCGCTATGAACAGCTGAGCAGCCTCGTCGACTTCTTCCCCTGGCCGACCGATCAGCCCATTCGGGTATTGGATCTAGGTGCCGGCTATGGGGCGGTGACAGAGACTATTCTCAACCGCTATCCGCAGGCCAGCGTTGTGTGGCTGGACGGCTCTGCGGCCATGCAGGAGCACGCTGAGCCGCGTTTGGCCAAGTACGGTCAGCAGGTCCGAATGTTCCTCAGAGATCTGGCCGATCCCGCCTGGTCGGCGGATCTGCCGGGACCTTTTCATGCTGCGGTCTCGGCTATTGCCCTGCATCATCTGACCGATCAGCGTAAACGGACGCTGTGTGCCGAGGTCTATGACCTGCTGCTGCCCGGCGGCATGTTCCTCAACAACGACGTGGTGACCGGAGCGCAGGAAATGCGCGAGTATTTTACCCCGCTGTCTGACCGGGTGATTCAACAACAGCTGCGCGAACAGACCGGCGTGGAACATTCCTTGGGGGAGATCCGCAAGGCGCGCACGGTCATGCAGCGACCCAAAGGTCAGAACAGCCACATCGCGGTGCTTGAGTCACAGCTGGACTGGTGGCGAGAAGCGGGTTTTAGGATGGTGGACTGCTATTGGAAGTTTCTGAATTTTGCGATTTTTGGCGGGATGAAAGAAAAATCCTGAACAATAAGGTGCTCTTGGACTAGCAGTCCGCTTTCCGGTCTGGCCTTAAGGCCGCACGCCTCGGCTAACAAGGAGAGCAGGAGTGCGGTCACGACCTGTTCTTCGCCGCTCCGATCGCGGGCGCCTTTGTGCAGGGTGAGGGAACAGACCCGGGTTCTTTCCGTATCGCACACCCCGATATGGGCCCGATGGTCGCCTTTCTTTGGCCGGTCGGTTGCTAGAGTTGCGGTGCAGGACAGACCGATAAGGGGCACTGTTTTATCCGCTTGGAGTCGGATTGCCCGTTGATAGGCGGCTTGGGCGAAGGCTGCTGCGGCTTCACCCGTGACCGACTGATCGATCGTTGCGCCCAGAAAGGCACTTTGGGCAGCCTGGCTGTAGGGAATCACGGCTTCTAAGACCGTGCGTGAAGCGCCCGGTACAGCCAAGAGGTCCGCGACGGCTTGGCCGCCGCCTCCGGTGACGGCCAAGACTGTCATGACTGGAGTGGCGTGGATTTGGGCAATGAGAGCAGTCTTGTCCATTCTTATTTTTTCAGAGCTCCAGCATCGCCCGCGTCTCATCCGGTGTCGCCACCTCCTGGCCCATACCCGTGATCATCCCCACCGCCCTGCTTACAATCTCCGCATTGCTCAGCTGCCCTTCTTTGGCGTACTGATAGTCCTCCAGGCCAATCCGAACATGGCCGCCCATACTCACGATTTGGGGCACGAAGGGGAGGTTGTCGCCGCCCAGGGTTGCCGCAAACCAGTTACAGCGCACGTCTTTGAGCATGTCCAGATAGGCTTCGAGGCTCTTCAGGGTTGGTGGTAGACCAAACGGCAGCGTAGGGCCGCCAAAATAGAATTTCAGCAAGAGGGGCTCTGTGAGTACCCCTTTGTCTAAGAAGACCAAGGCCGCGCGCAAGAAACTGGCGTCAAAAATCTGGAGAGTCGGACGCAGGCCAAGTTCGTTTGAGCCCTCTAAGAAGTGTTTAATGGTGTCGTAGGAGTTTTGGTAGACAAAATTCCCCTCGCCTAGGTTCTTGGTGATCGGATCATACGTCACCAGGTTGACCGAGCCCATGTCTCCGGCCCCTAGGTCCGGTTTGGTGCCCGGATCTTTGGCCAAATCAAAAAAGTGCTGAAACCGCTGAGCCGGATCATTCCCAAATGGAAAGGTTGGCCACAGCAGTGGGGTGCACTTTTCGCGCGTGCGTTTGTAGACCTCTGAATAGTACGGCAGATCTTGAACCCAAGCCCCAGTATCAGGGTTGCGGACATGAAAATGGATCAGAGCTGCGCCCGCCTGACAGGTGGCGATTGCGTCGTTGGCGATTTCCTCCGGGCTATACGGAATATTGGGGTTAAGGTCTCTCATGGCGTTCCCGTTAATAGCAGCCTCAATCATGACTTTGGTCATACGTCCCTCCTTAACAGATGCGCTGCCGCGCGGTCAGTATCCACGATCCCTCATCCACTGATGGGCGCATTCTGTCCCGCAACTCTTAGCCTATTTCACGGACGGTTTTCAATACGTTTTCCGCACGCTGACGCCCCGCTCAGCTAAGAACGCTTTGCAGTCCCGAATCGTGTATTCCTGATAGTGAAAAATCGACGCGGCCAGGGCCGCGTCCGCCCGACCCCGGGTCAGGCCGTCATAAATATGTTCGAGGGTACCCACGCCGCCCGAGGCAATAACCGGGATGCTGACCGCATCGGCAATCGCCCGGGTCAGGGCAATATCATAGCCGGTTTTGGTGCCGTCTCTATCCATGCTGGTGAGAAGAATCTCCCCTGAGCCATAGGCTTCCATACGTTGGGCCCATTCGACGGCATCAATCCCGGTCGGTGTCCGTCCGCCGTGGACGTACACCTCCCACGCCACCTCCTCGGCCGAGGACGTATTGCCGAGGGCTGAGCGCTTTCTTTTGGCATCAATGGCCACAATCGTACATTGCGCGCCAAAGCGTTCAGCAGCTTCCTTGACGAACTCCGGATGATCTACGGCTGCGGTGTTGATCGAGACCTTGTCGGCTCCGGCGTTCAACAGACTGCGGATATCCGCAATCTCTCGCACGCCTCCGCCGACGGTGAGCGGCATAAAGACCGTTTCTGCGGTACGTTGAACCACATCAAGAAGGATTTTGCGCCGTTCGTGGGAAGCGGTAATATCCAGAAAGGTCAGCTCGTCCGCGCCCTCGTCATTATAGCGCTGGGCGATTTCGACCGGATCGCCGGCATCGCGCAAATTGACAAAATTGATCCCCTTGACCACACGGCCGTCTTTAACATCCAGACAAGGAATAACGCGTTTTGTCAGCATGCGGGGAGTGTCAGAGGTTTGGACCAAAGAGTCAAGGGTAGAGGAGAGGTTGGCGGTCGGGCGACTCGCGCGGATCGCTCGGCCTCCAGTCAGCTCAAAACCTGATTCTGATACCAACCGTCACGACCCGGCCAGGCTCAAAGACCTCCCGCCCGCTAAACGGGTTCTCCCGGGTTAGATGTTCGTTGTAGTTTCTGTCGAACAGGTTGGCGACGTTGATCGTTAGTTCGTGACGACCCAGAAAACGCCATCCCGCGCTGAGATCTGCGGTTACAAACCCTTGGGTGACGTTCTCACCAAAAGCCGAGTCTATGCGGTGTTGGCTTTGGACAAATCGAACCTCGGGAGTGAACCACAAGCCCCAGTCGGCATGCTCATAGCGGGCTCCCAGCTTACCCTCCAGTGGCGGAATCTCGGGGAGTGCGGTGTTGTCCTCGTTTTCTCCACGCACATAGGCAAAGGAACCGAGCAGAGTCAGGTCTTCACGCAGGGTATAACTCAGAGCAAAGTCTCCCCCGATCAGGGTGGCGTAATCAATGTTGCGGAAGCCGCGCAAGTTACACGGCCCATGCGGACACTGGAATTGGCTGTCCAGGATATACTCCAAAATATAGTCATCAATACGGTTGTAGAAAAACGAGCCATCCACGGTCAATTTCCCCCACCGGGCTCGGGTGCCGACATCGACCTCTAGGCTCTCTTCCGGGTCAAGACCAGGGTGGCCAACATAGAAACCGCCCGGTCCGGGCCCCAAGGCTAAATACCGTTCGGTTGCATCGGCCGTCCGCACGGCTCGCCCAACTCCGACGAACAGGTCCACTGAGGACAGAGGAGAATAAATCAGGCGTCCGTTGGCGCTCACATTCGTCTCGAATTCATCAACCTCACCCGCCCCAGCACCGTAGAAACGCTGATAGGCCATACGGGTAGCTGCGTCCGGGTTCGCGCCGGCATCGACGAAATCAGCCCGAGTTCCGACAATCACCCGCCACTTCGGCGCAAACTGATAGTTGTACTCCCCAAAAATACCGCCGTTCATGATATGCGTATCCGGCCAGGCATGAAAATATCGGGTCATACCGGCCATAGCGCCGCTCACAAATGAGAGGTGGTTGGTGCCCTCGCGTTCAAGCCGATAGACGTCACCACCAACAGCCAGACTGCCACCAAAGCTAGGCAGGATATTAGCTTGGACGCGCCCGCCAAACGTTCGGGCATCAAGCGGAAACACAACGCGCCTGAGCGGATGAGTATGTGTCCCATGTCCACCGCTGTTCATCATGCCGCTGTGACCGCCGCCCGTCATCGTATCGTTATGGCCGGTAGAGTGTCCTGTGCCGTCCATGTTGCCTGACCCGGAGCCGTTGCTAGTGGCGCTGCTCCCGGCCCGGTAGGGTTTGTGTTCGTTGTTCATCCGATGGTGGACATAGTTGTAGTAACCCGTGAACTCTAGACTATGGACGCGGGGAAAGGGATTGCTAATGGTATAAGTTACCGAGCCGAGATAGGCGTCGTCTTCTTCGAGGTGTAAGGGGAGGGTGGCAAAGCGCGCGTCCCGGTCCGACTCTCGGCTTATGGAGAGACGAAAGCGATGGTTTGCATGGGGCTGCCATAGGAGTGAACCGAACACGGACTGACTCTGAAACCCTGACTGGACACGCTCGCCGTCCCCAGAGTCATAGTCCTGATAATCGCGATAGCTACCCGACAAACGAAAGGCCAGCTTCGGCCCACCTGCATTGACCGAGGCCCGCGTGGTAAAGCCGTTGTAATTGCTGACGTACAGGCCACCGAGCGAGCCGTTGGCGTACCAGGTGTGCGAGAGTTCGGGCTGCTTGGTCACTAGATTGATCGTGCCGCCTATACCACTCGGCCCCCGGGTGACCGAGTACGGTCCCTTGATCACTTCAATGGCTTCCAACTCTTCGATTTCCAGCAGCGAGGTTGGTGGGTCCATGCGAAACGGCCCGCCGCCCCATATCTTTGTTCCGTTGGTCATCACGCTGAGCCGATCCTCGCCCAACCCACGGATGATCGGATCAAGAGACATTCCACCGAGGCGTTTCCCACTGACCCCAGGGACTGCGGTTTTGAGGAACTCGGCCACATCTTTGGCCTGATGGTTTTGCACCTGCTGGGCTGATATCACTGCACCTCCCGCACCCTCAAAGCGCAGGATGCGTGCTGCAGAAACAGTCATCGGCTCAAGTATTGTGGTTTCGCCGGCCTCCGCCGGCGGTCCGGCGTCCTGAGCGGTAGCGGGCTGGATAACGGCGTGTATCACGCCGAAGCTGATAAACAAGGAACTCCACACCCACCGGCGGCGGGTGGATTCAGGCATAACAGACATACTCCCTCCTGTTCTCCGTATCTGTGGACCGGTCTGTACAGAGCGGTTGCCCCATCCAACTGGTTCAAGATGGTGGCAGGGCCGTCGGGGACGGCAGCTGGTGGACGCTGAGAAGACAATCAGACCACAAACGAGGAACGGGGTGGGGGGCTAGGGGGTGCAGGGGCGACCTCCGCCGAGTACTCACAAACCGGCTGGCGGTGGGACCGCTGGGGGTGGGTGATACTCAGGCGGACGGCCCGGGTGATCACAAAGCGGGGAGACTCCAGACTCGCCGGCTCATCCGCGCGGGCCGGACGACAGGTTTGGATGGCCGGCCCCAAGCCGGCATGGTGCGCTTGGGGGCAATCCCGGGTGTGAGGGGCGGTATAGGTCGTGTGGCCCTGCGAAAGAGGGCAGTGCTGTGTGGACCGGCAGCAGGCGTGCGGAGCAGCGCTTAGGGCGGTGTAGAGGACTGGTAGCAGCCAGCCGGAGCCGGTGAGGATGATGGTCAGCACCAGACTCAGACGCCGCTTCATGGAATGCCGGTGTAGCAGAAAGACTCCTGAGAGAGGCTGTTGGCGCGCTCAGGTCAGGGCCGCGCTGATTCGTTGAAGCGCTGCTTCAACGTTTTCGTAGCTGTTAAAAGCACTGATCCGAGCATAGCCCTCTCCACACCTACCAAAGCCTGCGCCTGGAGTACAGACCACCCCGGCTTTATTCAGCAGCAGATCAAAGAATTCCCAGGAATCCGTATTGGTCTTGAGCCAGACATAGGGGGCGTGTTCGCCCCCCACACAGGCGTAGCCGAGTTTACTCATGGTTTGACGAATGAGGGCTGCGTTGGTCATGTAATAATCGCTCAGTTCCCGGACTTGCCGGGTACCCTCTGCGGAGTACGCCGCCTCGGCCGCGCGTTGGACCGGGTACGACACGCCGTTGAACTTGGTCGATTGGCGTCGATCCCACAGGGCGTGCAGCGCATGGGCTGTCCCGTGCGAGTCGTAGACCTGACACTGCTTGGGTACGATGGTGTAGGCGCACCGGGTTCCGGTAAACCCGGCCGTCTTTGAAAAGCTGCGGAACTCAACCGCAACTTTCTTGGCCCCCTCAAGTTCATAAATGCTCTGTGGTAGCGTATCGTCCCGAATAAATTCGACATAGGCCGCGTCATACAGAATCAGAGCTTTATTTTCCTCGGCATAGTCCACCCACGGTCGCAGCTGGTCCTTGGTCACCATGCTGCCGGTCGGATTGTTTGGGAAGCACAGATAAATGGCGTCAACCTTTTCCTGGGGTGGCGCGGGAATGTAGTTGTTGTCTTGGGTCGATTCCAAATATACGAGGCCTTGGTAGCGGCCGTCCTGCCAGCCGGTTGAGCGGCCGGCCATAACGTTCGTATCAACATAGACCGGATAGACTGGGTCCGGAACCGCGATACGGGTATCTGGGGCGAATAGCTCCTGAAAGTTGCCGGAATCGCATTTGGCACCATCGCTGATAAAGACTTCATCCGCCGAGATATCAAGCCCACGGGCTTGAAAATCGTGCGCGGCAACCGCTTGGCGTAAAAAATCGTATCCCAGCTCTGGGCCATAGCCGCGAAAGGTCGCATCCTCGGCCATCTCGTCAACCGCGGCGTGCAGGGCGGCAATGCACGCCGCCGGCAGGGCGCGGGTCACGTCGCCAATCCCCAGCCGGATAACATCCCGGTCTGGATTGAGCTCCTGAAAAGCGGTCACCCGCTTAGCGATATCCGAAAACAAATAGGACGCTTGGAGCTGGAGATAATTTTCATTCATGACGATCATGCGCGACGTCCTCCTCAGTATTCTATCGTGTGTCAGAAAGTCAAAAAAAAGGAAAGTAGGGCCAAGACATGCCTCGCCCATGCCGGCTATTCGGCCTCACCCCTGCGGGCTATCCTGCCGTGCTAGATCGCGCGCAGCCGGATAGTCGGGGATACCGACCGCCGCCCAGCCGGCGCGGACAATCGCTTTGGCCATGACCTCAGCGGCCAGCGCTCCAATACGGAGGGCCGATGCGTGCGTCGCTCCTGTCGGCCGATGGGTGCCGGTAGCCAGGGCAAAAATTGTGTCGCCGTCATACGGCGTATGCACTGGGCTGATGGCCCGGGCAAAACCGTCATGGGCCATCTGGGCAACCTTGGTGGCCTGGACCTTGGTCAGCCGCGCGTTGGTGGCAACAATGCCGATCGTTGTGTTTTCAGCACTCTGACTCTGGGGTGGGCTGGCTGAGCGCAGCAGGCGACGACTGTCGGCCAAACTCTTACCGTCCTCGGTTCGGAGGCCAGCTACGACCCGATTGGTAGAGGGGTCAATAATGTCGCCCAGCGCATTGACCGCTACCACAGCGGCAACAGTCAGACCGCTCGCTAAGGTGATAGATGCGGTCCCAAGACCGGATTTCATAGCTCGTCGGGCTCCGGCCAGCTTGCCTACGGTTGCGCCCGCCCCGGCTCCGACATTGCCCTCGACAACCGGGCCGCTGGTGGCCGCCTTGGCCGCCCGATAGCCACACTTGGCGGTGGGCCGAACGCTGGGATCGCCAACTCCCAAGTCGTATAAAATGGCGGCTGGGACAATCGGAACTTTCGCCACCGGTGTAGCAAAACCAATGTCTCGCTCTTCGAGGTATTGCACGACTCCATCCGCCGCGGCCAGCCCAAAGGCGCTACCGCCAGCAAGCACAACGGCATGAATGTGGTCGACTAGGTTGACCGGGCGCAGCAGGTCGGTCTCTCTGGTGCCCGGGGCAGAGCCGCGTACGTCAACTCCGGCTATTGCCCCATCTTCGACCAGGACGACCGTGCAGCCGGTCGGCCGCTGATTGAGTGTGTAATGGCCGAGCTTAATCCCAACCACATCGGTCAGACCGCGCGGGGCAGGTATCGGACCAGTGTCGGATGCGGCCCGAGTGGCGGCCAGCCACAGCGGGCTTAGCACAGCCAGAACGATCACAACATTCATACGCATCGGCCAGACCTTTCTCGTGAGACTCAGGTGATCACGCTGGCGGTGTCGACCCCGCACCGCTGGAACAGCCCGAGCAGGTCTACTGCACTCCGAACCAGCGGCGCTAGTACGGTGTCGGCGGTCTCGCTTGTGGGCTGGGCGGTGTAACGCTCGGCGTAGACCCGCAGCGTGGCCGTGTCCGTCCCAGTCCCCGACAAACGACACACGAGACGTGAGCCGTCGGCCAAGCCGATGCGGAGGCCTTGGTGGCTGCTTACACTGTGGTCGACTGGGTCGGTGTAGCTGAAGTCGTCCGCTAGGCTGACCCTATTGCCCGCCAGCCAGCGGCCGACCAGGCTGGGCAAGGTTTGGCGGAGGGCCGCCAGCGCGTCGAGCGCGGCCTCCGCGTCGAGTTGTTCGAAGTCGTGCCGCTGGTAGTAGCTGCGGCCAAAGCGGTTCCAATGGTCGTGTACAAGCTGACCGACCGATTTGTGTGTCCGGGCCAGGATCGACAGCCAACACAGAACCGCCCACAGCCCGTCTTTTTCCCGAATGTGGTCTGAGCCGGTGCCAAAGCTCTCTTCGCCGCACAGGCTACACAGCCCGGCGTCCATCAAGTTGCCAAAGAATTTCCAACCGGTTGGGGTTTCATAACACCGAATCCCCAGTGCTTGGGCGACGCGGTCAAGTGCCGTGCTAGTCGGCATGGAACGGGCCACCCCAGCCAGCCCGGCCCGGTAGGCGGGAATACAATCGGCCGCGTGCTCAGCAATAATCGCCACCGAATCGCTGGGCGTGACAAAACAGTCGCGCCCCAAGATGAGGTTCCGGTCTCCGTCTCCGTCACAGGCCGCGCCAAAGTCCGGCGCGACGCTTGCCGACAGTTCGGCCACTAGCCCGGCCGCGTGGACCAAATTAGGGTCGGGGTGGACGCCGCCAAAGTCCTCAAGCGGAGTGGCGCGCAGCAGAGTGCTCTGGGGCGCTCCGAGGCAGTCCTCAAAAATATGCTGGGCGTACGGCCCTGTCACCCCGTGCATGGCGTCAAACCGCATCCGAAAACCGGTTTGAAAGAGGGCACGTAGGGCGTCGAAGTCAAACACGTCCTGCATGAGGGCGGTATAGTCGGCCAGCGGATCAATAACTCGGACCTCGGTGCTGCCAATGTGGGCGAGGCCTTCCCGCTCAAGATCAATATCCGGCCACTCGACGGTCCGGTACGAAGACAGGCGCAGGCTGTGGGCATAGATCTGCTGTGTCACCCGCTCAGGAGCGGGGCCGCCATTGCGCATATTATACTTGATACCGAAGTCAGCCTGGGGGCCACCTGGGTTGTGGCTGGCGCTCAGAATAAGGCCGCCTAAGAGGTGGTGGCGACGAATGACCGCGGACATAGCTGGTGTTGACAATAGACCGCCACGGCCGACGAGCACTCGCTTGAAGCCATGGGCGGCCGCCATGCGGATAATCCGCTGTATCGTCTGGCGACTGTAATAGCGCCCGTCGCCACCAACAGCCAGGCTTTCGCCGCTGAAGTTGAGCGGGACCTCATCCTGTAGGGTGTTGAAGATCGCCTGGACGAAGTTTTCTACATAGTGATCTTGGGCAAACACCTGCGTTTTTTTGCGTAAGCCCGAGGTGCCGGGCCGGTGATCGGAAAAGGGCTGGGTTGAGACGTGTTGGACGGGCGGCTGGGTCATGATCGGGATGCGGGTTTGTTTAGGTTGGACCTGGAATCGCCTGATAGTAACCGTTGGCCTGAAGCAGGTGCACTGAGGTATCAAACAGGCAACTCAGATTGGCATCGGTGAACAGGGTGGCCTTGTCACCGTCGGCGACAACCCGACCGTGTTTTAACAACACCACGCGTGAGATTTCTGGGGGGATTTCGTGAATGTGATGGGTGACCAGCACGATCGTCTTGCCAGCTTGCATCAGCTGGCGAAGGGTGGCCAGATACTGGAAGCAGGTCTTTAAGTCCAGCCCGCTAGTTGGCTCATCCAGGACCAGTGTATCGGGATCGTGGACCAGCGCTCGACCGAGCAGAAAGCGGCGTTGTTCGCCGGTTGAGAGGGCGGAGAACAGCCGATCTTTGAGGGCAGTGATATCAAGCTGATGCATCAGCTCGTACGCCCGCTCAACGTCAGCCGGGCTAAAATTCTGGTGGCCCCAAATGTTATTGCTGGAATAATAGCCTGACAAGATCACACTCAGCCCCGGCACCCTGCCCATATACTCCCGCTGTAGATCGTGTGAGATCAGACCAAAACGGCGGCGCAGTGCCCACACATCCCAGCGTTCCTGGCCATAAATACGGATCGTGCTGCCGGCCCGCTGGACCGGGTAGAGCTCGCGCGACAAGAGTTTGAGCAAGGTCGATTTGCCGGCTCCGTTGGGACCTAAGATAGCGGTATGACAGCCTTCGGCAATGCTCAGCGAGAGTCCGTCGAAAACTCGGTTGCGCTGACGGTAGACCGTCGCATTGGTAATTTCGATAATATTTTGCGAATTCATCATGGCTCTGTGTTCGTCTGGCAGTCCGGGCTGAAAAGTCCCGTGTACTAGATTTTGCTCTTTGGCGGGCCGTGTCAATATGGGCCTTTGTCATTTGTGGCTGGCAGTGTGGCGTGCTATAGCAGACGGCACGCCCACACTCACACAAGGAGACAGCCTATGCCCCCTGAAGTGCTGACTGAAGACCTCAAGTTTCCGGAAGGACCGGTCTGGGCTCCGGACGGAACGTTGTATGTCACCGAAATAGAAGCCGGCTGTATTACGGCGATTGCGCCGGACGGAGCTAAGCACACCTTTGCCGATACCGGTGGCTCGCCCAACGGGGCGGCCCTCGGTCCGGACGGCTATATGTACGTGACCAATAACGGTGGTCGAGACCCCGGTTGCATCCAGCGGATCGACTCTCAGGGGAAGGTTGAGGTCGTGTACGATAACTGTGAGGGAGAGCCGTTTCAGGGGCCGAACGATCTGGTCATGGACGCCCATGGCGGGTTCTATTTTACCGATCCGGGCATGGTGTCGCGCGAAGGCCTGAAGTTTGGCCATGTGTACTACGCGCTGCGGGACGGCGGCCAGATCAGACGCCTACAGTATTTGTTCTATCTGCCAAACGGCATTGCCCTGACACCGGACGGGACGAGCCTGATTGTGTTGGAATCGGTCACCGGCCGGGTGTGGGGGATTCCTATTCAAAGTCCGGGGGTAGTAGGCCAGGTGGATGCCGGGGCCCGCTCCGGCGCCCCGCGCTCGTGGCCGGTGACGGCCCTGCTGACCACCGTTCCGCAACCCGCCGCGCCGGACGGCATGTGTGTTGACGCGGCCGGCAATATGCTGATCTGTGCTCATAACGGCGGCGTGGTATCGGTCCATAGGCCGGATGGCAGCTCCCTGCAATTGATTCAGGTCGAGGACCCAAGACTCACCAACTGTTGCTTTGGCGGACCCGGCTTGCAAACCTTATACATCACTGAATCAGGGTTGGGCCGGGTCGTCACCATCCGCTGGCAGGAGTCGGGCTTGCGGCTGAACGATGGGTGAGGGCGGGCCAACCCTTACTCCAACACCTCGGCGCTCACGAGTTGTGTAATCTTTTCTTCGCTATAGCCGAGAATTTTTTCCAGCACGTACTGATTATCACGACCTAGGGTGGCCGCCGAGCCACCGACTTGGGCCGGGGTGCGGGAGAGTTTGAAACGTGAGCCCTCGACCGTTGTTTTACCGTGTTGGGGGTGCTCAAGGTCAACAAAGTGTTCGCGGTGGAGCAGCTGGGGGTCTTGGTACAGCTGGTGCATGGTTCGGACCGCGCTGGCCGGAACCTTGTCCTGCTGGAGCCTGGTCTCGGCGGAAAACATGTCTTGACGGCTCGTCCAGGCCGAGATGGCGGCGTCGATTTCGTCCTGATGGGCGCGCCGTCCCTCAACGGTGGCAAAACGCTCATCAGCGGCCCACTCCGACCGCTCAATAACCCGACACAGTGCCTGCCACTGTGCCTTGGTCTGGGCCGCAATCGCGATCCAGACGTCATTGCCCGCCGCCGGATAGACGCCGTGAGGGGTATAGTTAGGGTCTTGGTTGCCGGCCCGGCTCTGGACATTCCCGTTCGTGGTATAGTCGAGCAGGGCCGGGGCCATGAAATGGAGCGATGCCTCGGCCTGTGACAGGTCGATACACTGGCCCTGACCGGTTCGGCGCTTGTGCTCCAGCGCGGTCAGGATAGCCGCCGCATTGTACCATGGGGCAATATAATCCGTATACGCCCCAAACGGACCGGCCGGTGGTCGGTCGGGCCAACCGGTTGGATCAAAAAATCCGGAAATGGCGGCCGCCAGATTGCCAAAACCGGCAAACTTGGACAGCGGACCGGTTTGCCCCATCAGACAGGTGCTGAGCATGATGATATCCGGCTTGATCTTGCGCAGGGCTTCATAATTGAGCCCCCAGGCTTTCATAGCCCGGGGTGAGAACGACTCGGTCACGACATCGGCCCAGCGCACCAGATCTAAAATTACCTCTTTCGCCGGAGGTTTTGCCATGTTCAGGGTTATCGGCAGCTTGCCGGTATTCATATTATAGAACAGCCCTGAGCTCTCTGGACCGGGTTGGCCGTTGTGGAAGGGACCAACCATCCGTACCGCATCAAACCGGGTGGTGGACTCGATCCGGACGACGGTCGCGCCATAATCGGCTAAAATGCGGGTCGAACCTGGACCGGCCATCGCCCACATAAAATCAAGCACTTTGATATCGGCCAGCGGCTGTTCGTTTTCCATCTAGATTACCCCCTTGATTTGGAGTTGGCTGAGTTGGTCTGGACTCAAGCCCAACTCCCCACTATAGACCTCGCTGTTGTGTTCCCCAAGCCGTGGTGGGCGGCGCCGATAGGTGATCGGAGCGGCGCTGAACTTGGCAAATGGACCGGGATAACGGATCGCTTGGCCAAGCTGGCCGTGGTCGACCGAGGTCCAATAGTCACGCGAGGCCAGCTGTTCGCTGTGGACCACCTCGTCCAGAGTGGTGACCGGAGCGACCAGCAGGCCCCGGTCGAGCGCGCCCTGCAACAGTTCCGCCTTGGTCTTGGTGGTGGTGAAGTCCTCGACGATTTGGGTCAAACGTTTATAGTCTTCTATCGCCTCTGGACCGCTGAACAAATAGCCGCCGTAGGCGACCCAGTCGGTTTGCTGGGTCGCCTCGTCACACAGTCCCTCCTCGTGGATCCAGTCCATCAGGCGTTTGGTGAAATGGCCAAAGGCCGAGCCGAACAGATAAGTGATGGCCACATGGCCATCTTTTGCCGGCCACACCAAACGAATCGGCAGGTCGCCGATTTTTGTTCCGCCAGACATACGGCGAATTTCGGCATCGTTGAGTGGGCCGGCCAGAATAGTTGACTGAGTGGCCTGGGCTACTGCCTGCTGGGCCGAGATGTCGATATACTGGCCTTTGCCCGACCGATGACGTTCATGCGAGGCGATCAGCGCGGCCGCCGCCGCCCCTGCACTGGCGTGCAAATACCCCTGCGGCACGCTGACCCGCACCGGTGGACGGTCCTCATCACCAGTCAAGATCAAGGGGCCACCGGACGCCAGAATGACCAGGTCGCTGTCGGCATAACTCGCCTTGGGGCCGTTCTGGCCGAAAGGGGTAATTGAGACATAAATCAGGCTGGCATTCTCGCTAGCCAGATCCTCATAGCCCAAACCCAGCTCGGCCAGGGTGCCGGGCGTATCCGACTCGATTAAAAAATGGGTGGTTTTGACCAAACGGCGCAGGAGTTGTTTGCCTTCGAGGGAGGTGAGGTCGAGCGTAATGCCCCGCTTGTTGCGATTATAGGCCCACCAAAACAGCGAGCCTTCAATATCTGGCTCGTTTCCAAAGAAGGGCGCCAGCTGGCGAGCCGAGGATCCGCTTGGCGGCTCAACTTTGATGACGTCTGCACCCAGATCACCCAAAATCTGACCGCACAACAGGCCACGCTCGTTGGTGAGGTCAAGGACGCGGTAGTGGTCTAACATAGCTGTTCTCCGGTCGGTGGTGTGACATGTATAACGGACTGTTCGACGGCTGAAAATCCCCGCCTTCCCGCGCTGATGCTAGACGGGGAAGTCGTTCTGAGCGGCTCTGGTAATGAGACCGGTAAATAGTGTACACACATGAGAGAGTGAGATGTCAAGCTCTGAGGGGGCTTTGGTAGGCGAGCACAGCTCCCTTGTCGGCTACTCTGGTGTTGGGAGGATGCGCAAGTGTTCTTAAGGAGGGTGCCATGGATGCTCCTCCATTTGAATTGACTCCAGTAGTAAGGACGTGCCGGCGCAGTTTTCTCTAAGGGGGGTGGGGAAGATAGCCTGCTTTCCCGTGCCTTGGAGAAGTTAGGAGGAGGCGGAAAGCACCATGGACGAAACAGACTCCCCGCTCTCCTCACCAAATAGCGTTGTCCGCCTCCGGGTATAAGGATTCTCGACAAGACCGACGCAATTTTTCTTCTCATGACCTCATCAGCGCTCGAGTGTGATTTGTGGGGCTGCTGGTCTCGTCGTATTACTCAAGAACCCTCGTCTTGTCTCCCCGCAGAATTAGCCGCACTCTTTCAGCACATGCACTGCTCGCGTTGCCGTACTAAGATGAAGGTTCAGGCCCACCGGCCGCACAAGAAGGAGAAGTGGCGCTGCCCACAGTGTGGGACTGTTCGCATGAAGCCGGCCGCCTACCATCGTAAAAGGCGCAAGGAGAGCCGAAAATAGATGGGGGGACTATTTGGCGGATGTCTGACGCCGAGACGCGATGTAGGCGGACATCAAGCCTGGAATATCCAGCGGAGCTTCGGTTTCACGAATTTTATCGCCGGGTCCCAGAATCCGGTCTGAGCCACCCAAGGACAGGGTGAGGTAGAGACCGCCGAGTAGACCACGGGTTTTAATTGAGGCGATCGTGTCTTCTTGAATCTGGAGATTTTTGCGGACCGAGAAGCGGACCCGGGCACGGTTGCCAACACGCCGAACGTTGTTGACCCAGCCGACTGTCACCCCGGCTACCTCAACCATCGCGCCGGGTTCAAGACCGCTGGCGTTGGTGAAATCGGCGTACAACTGATAGGTCTGACCTAGGCCAAAATTTGCCTCACCTAAAACGCTAAACAGGTACACTAGGGCGGCTGTGCCGATAGCCAGAAAGCCAGCGACGCTCGCTGCCAGTCTAAACATTCGCATATCCCTGGAAGTCTAGCAGGCTGGGGACAGCAGCCCAAGCCCAGTCTGCATTGACCTGACTTGCGCCTCATGAGGTTTCTCCGTACAAGTACAGGCGGAGAAGCTCAAAGACATGCACGGGGCAAGACGCGGATCGCGATGTCGGCTTATTGTGTTGGCCGGGTTGGTAACCTGGCCGCTGATTAGTATCTGGTTCGTCACGCCCGGCTACGCCCAAGCCTCTGATGATCTGCGTATCCGTGGTCGCTACGTCTTTGCCCTGGCTGGTGGGTGTGGCTGTCATACGGCCGAGGGTGGGACGGTTAACGCCGGTGGCCGGCCGCTCACTACACCCTACGGCACCTTCTATGGAACAAACATTACGCCCGATATCGACCATGGGATCGGCGCCTGGAGCGATCAGCAGATTATTGACGCTATTCGCCAAGGCGTCCGTCCCGACGGCTCAATCATGAGTCCGGTCATGCCATACCCAGCTCTGAGTGGCATGAGTGATGCCGATGTGAACGCCCTAGTCGCCTATCTGCGCAGCTTGGCGCCGGTTGCTCAGGCGAATCAGCCCCATCAGCTCTGGGTCCCGTTTGCCGGTATGGCCATGAAAGTGTGGCGCTGGCTCTTTTTCGAGCCGGTTCAGGCCCCGGCCAATCCGCCCCAGAGTGGGGTCGAGCGCGGGGCGTATATCAGCCAACACTTGGCCCATTGTCAGGAGTGTCATAGCCCGCGCAGCTGGACCGGCACGCTTGACCCCTCTCGCCATATGGCCGGCAATCCGGACGGGATCGACGGCGAGATTGCGCCTAACATCACCCCGGATGTCAAGACCGGGATTGGAGACTGGAGCGAGGGCGAAATTGTGACTCTGCTGCGGAGTGGATTTTTGCCCGGCTTTGATAATGTCCAGGGCTTGATGGCCCTCGTGATTGAAGGCGTCCCTGAAGGAGGATACAAAGATATGACCGACGCGGATGCCCAGGCTGTGGCCCGCTATTTCAAAAGTATACCAGCGATCGAACAGGACATTGGGCGCTAGCCGAACGGATACGTCGGGTGGAAAAAGCGCTGATATGCTCTGCTCATTCGAGACTCGGGAAGGGAGTCCATTCGCGACAGGGTCGCCGGGCTTAAGAGGTGAATTTTGGTGTGGGGTTTGTGTCTTAGCGTAGTCGGGCTGCTCGTGGGCGGGCTGGTGCTCGCCGCCCCCGCCCCCGCAGCGGCCACCGTCTTGTATGCCAAACGGGAAGCCCTGGCCGTGGCGTTTCCCGAGGCGGAGGTGGTCGAGCCGCAGAGTTTTTTTCTGACGGACGCCCAACGCGCGCGCGTCCAAACCCTGGCCCACGCCCCGCTGGCGGCCAAGGTGGTGACCTTCTACGTCGGCCGCGCCGGAGAGCGGGTGCTGGGCTATGGGTTTATCGAGACCCTGATCGTGCGCACCCTGCCGGCGACCTTTCTGATTGTGGTCTCGCCGGCCGGGCAGGTGGCGCGGATCCTGACCCTGGCCTTCTATGAGCCGCTGGAGTACCGGCCGGCCCCGGGGTGGCTGGCGCAGTTTGGGGGGCGGGGGCTGCCGGCCGAGCTGCAGCGGCCCTGGGCGATTCACGGGATTGCGGGGGCGACACTGACGGCGCGGGGGGTCACGCGGGGGGTGCGCAAAGTGTTGGCGCTCTTTGAGGTGGTGCTCGGCCGGCCGGAGGGTGGGGAGCGCGCATGCGGTTTGTGATCACGGGCGAGTGGTCCCACAATCGGCTCCTGCAACTGATCATCGTGCTGTTCGTGGTGTATGTGGCGGGGCTGTGGCTGACCAACGCGTTGCTGTATTTCCAGAAGATGAGTCTGAGCTACAGTTCGGTGACGGCGTACTACCTGGGGGCGGAGGAGCGGTTCCTGCTGCCGCGGACGTATCAGGGGATGCTGGAGGTGACGCACTTTCACCTGTTTGCGATGGGGTTGTTACTGCTGACGCTGACCCATCTGATGCTGTTCGTGCCGCTGGGGCCGCGGCTGAAGGCGGGGTGTATTGTGATTCCGTTTGGGGCGGCGCTGGTGGACGAGGGGAGTGGGTGGCTGGTGCGGTTTGTGCATCCGGGGTTTGCGTATCTGAAGATTGGGGGGTTTGTGCTGTTGGAGGTGAGTTTGGCGGCGTTGATAGGGCTGACCTTATGGACGGTGGTCGGGGGCTCGCAGCGGCAGTACCGCCGGGCGGGGGCGCCCCGGCCCCCGACGCCCGGGGCGGGGGCGTCCAGGCTTGCAGAGGGCCAAGGAGAAGGCACCGAAAGCTAACCGTCCGCACACGCCTTGCGTGTGCGGACTGAGAGACGAGAGGCAGGGAAAGGAGATGCACAGATGAAGCGGATGATAATAGCGGCGAGTACGTTTGTCGTGGTGCTTGCCACCCAACAGATTGGCGCCCACGGTGAGCATACCCACAGTCTCAAAAATCCAGATGATTCCATCGCGGTACGCATGTACTTGATGGAAAACGTCGGGGCCAACGCCGAACAACTCAAAGCAAAGCTGGATGCCGGACAGATTACAGACGTAGCGCTCAATGCTGAGGCAATTGCCCTCCATGCCAACCAGATTCCCAATCTATTTCCTCCTGGTAGCACCTCGGACTCCTCGCGGGCCAAGCCTGAGATCTGGCAGCAGTGGGACGACTTTGTCCAATCCGCCCACAGTTTGCGAGATGCCGCCGAGGAACTAGGCCACGCCGCCAGCCAAGACAGGGGTGAAGAGGCCAAGGCCAAGCTTAGGGCGGTCTTTGGCAGTTGCAAAGGCTGTCACGATGGTTTTCGCAAGCCTAAAGAGTCCTAATCCGGGCCTGAAAGGCGAGTTACCGATACAGCTCTTCGTTACTCAGCCTGCTGTCCGGCAGCCGAATCTTTGGATAGAGCGATGGCATGCCGCTACGGCCAAGCAGTAGGAAGTCAACGGGCACGAACGGCATTGGGACCTCCATGCCGATAAAGGCGCTGCGTTGGTCTTTCCCAAAGGCTAAGTTCGTGCCGAGAATTTCTTTTGGTAGAACGCCACGGATATCAAGTTCCGTGCCCGAGGTACTACCGGTCAGTTGGGGCAGGGCACGCCAGCCTTGGTCGGCGTGCTTTTCCTGGCTACTCTTGAGCACGATATCGGTCTCTTCCGCGTCCAAGGCTAAACGGGCCAGCTGACGGTCGCCGTGATGCATTGCCTGGTCAAAACCTTTGGCTCGAAAACGCCGCCAAAATCGGTCCCAGGCTAGACTCGGCACTCCGTAGACCTTGGTCTGTGGACCGTTATCAGTCTCAAGATGAAGGGAAATCTCCCGATCCGCCAAGATGGTTATGCCCTCATCACTGAGTTCAACATTGTCCCAGTCGCCGTCCACGAGCTGGGGTTTGAGACCCAAGCCGTGGGGACCGATGAGATCGTCGTGCTCCTTGAGAAAGGCTTTGCTGAGTTGGATGCCTTGATTTTCCCAACGACTCAACTCGCGTAGCTTTGGGGCAGCTCTTTTGGCCGCCTCGGTGTCTGGATAGTATTCGGCCAGGGTCTGTAAGGCTGCTAGTTTGTCGGACCGGTGGGGGGTATCGTCCGCCTGTTGGAGGAGCGTCTCGGCGGCCTGTTCTTTAAGTTTCGGGATCTTGTCTTCCCGCCCGGCGAGTTGGTAGTAATGCATCGCCCGATCCAGCTTGCCTTCACGCTGATAGGAAGAGGCCAGCAGGTCATAGACCTCGGGAGTCCGTCGTTCGGGCGGTGTTTGGTGCACGTAGGTCTGCGCCTCACGAATGACACCCTGGCGTGAAACCGGGTTGCCGGTCATCACCCGCCACAATTTAGTGCCAATCTGAACCATTGACAGCGCCCCGAACGTTGCCGCCCCAACCAGCCCCTCGGTTGCCACCTGGATGCCGGCCACGGCAAAGTTGTCTTTGACAAAAGAACTGCCCGGCATGACATATTTGAAGGTCTCGACCTGATGGTCCCATTTGGCATCTCGAACCCGTTGGTAGGGGTCTTCGGGGTGCTGGTTGGCTAGGGGTTCCAGGACCTGGAGCTTAGCTTCGACCCGACGCAACCCCTCCTGGGCCTGGTCCGATTCGTCATCGACCATCAGCGCCAGCTGATAGTGGAAGTTTGCGCCCCAGTAGTCGCCTTGCTCAAAGGCGGCTGCAGCCTTGTCCAGTTCTTCGTCCAAGAGAGCTTTTTGGCGGCGCGTTTCCAAGGCGTCGATCTTTTTTTGGACCTCGGCCGCGCGTGGGTCGTGGGGGGCGCGGCGTAAGAACTGCTGGTACAGAACCAGGGCTTTCCGTTCGCGTGGACTGGGCGCGTCCCGGCGTCTCCTGAGGGACGAAATAACGCCCTGGGCAGAATAGGGGCTGGGACTGCGGGGAGCGCCAAGGAATAAACTGCCGACATCAAAGGTTGACAGCACCCAGTTAAACATCCTTCCCAAGCGTCCACGTTTTTCGTCTGCAATCAGCGTATCGGCTTGAGTCAGGAGCTCATCAGTAGGAGCGTTGAGTTCGGCGACGGCAACCTCTGGAGCGGGGCGGTGAGGATAGGAAGATTCCTCAGCCGCGGCCAGTGCCCTGACATAGGCGGTCAGGCCGGTCGGGCGCTGACCATTTCGGACGAGGTCGGCATCATGCTGAGACAGAGCGCGGAGGTGGTCTTCAGCGGATTGCGGGCCGGTTAAATAGGCGTCAACAATGGCGTTAGCGACCTGTTTGCCAACCGCATCCGGAAAATAGCGGTCGGGCGGCAGGGACGGAAGAAACGGGTTGTAGTTGGGGTGCACCTCGGTGAGCCGGTGCATCAAGGGGTCGGAAAATTCCTGGGCCCGCACCGAGCCCAACAGTGAAAGACCCGTGAGGAAACCGATCAGGTAGAGGGGCGGTCGCATAGATCCTCGCCTCATGCCTTCAGCGTCCGAGCCGTCCGATTTTGGCCATATACGCTTCGAGGGCCTGGAGTTTGCCCTTGGCTTGTAGCTTTTCGATCACCCCGTCCTGTTGGGCGACCTGAGCGTATTGATTCAGCGCGGCTTGGCCCAGTTCTTCAAACGTTGCGGTCGAAAAAAATAGGCCCTCGGGATCGTTTTGAGATACATATTCTTCGGCCAGAGTACTGAAGAAGTCGCCGAGTTCAATCAGATAGCGGTAGCGATTTTTGCTCTCGGGGTGTTTGTCGAGCAGCTGGCGGTAGGCGACAATGACGCTCTCTGGGCCGTCTTGGAGCTGGTAGCGGTTCAATTTCAGAAAGGTCACCTTGGCTAGGTCAATCCGCTCGGCCTCTTCCAACGCCAAGGTTTCATACCGCGTTCCGGACCATTCTTGGCTGAGCGCTGTCCAGTCTGCGGCTTGGTCATCGAGGGCCTGCAAATACTCGACTGGAGTGGTAGCCGAGATAGGACGCTGGACTAGCTCCCGGAATTTGCTCAGGGCGTTGACAGATTGAGCGGCCTCGTCTTTCAGCCGGTGGCGCGTTTCGCTGATGCGTTGATACTCTTTAAGCGCTTGCAGGTAGGCGTGTAAGCCTTCATAGGCCCGGCCTCGGGTAAAGGCTATCAGGACCGGATAGGCGCCGGGGTGCTTGGCCTGATAGTCATTCAGGCGCTTGAGGGTGGCTTTATACGCGTTTGCGCCGGTCACGTCCTGGGGGAGCGGAAAACGATAGGTGTCGTTGGCCTCGACGCGTTGAAACTCGGTAGTGATTTTGAGTAGATCTTCCTCGGTTTCGTACTGCGGATTGCGCTCCGCGTCGGCGTTTTTCGAAAGGCCGGGGATAAATTCGCGAATTTCTGAGGCTGGTGAGGAAGCGGACGGGCTGGGAGGCGCGGACCGCGGGCGAAAAAAAGAACAGCTTGAGACTAGCGGCAGGCAGAACATCACAACAAGGGCAGGCACAAATGGGGAAAAAGCCACCTGCATCCATGTCACCTCAGGGTATCGCATATCTCATCGGACTCGGCCTAGGAGCTACGCAGCCTAGCTTAATGCTCTGCTCTAGAGGTGTCAAACGCAAGGCCGAGATGGTGCGCTGCGGCCTTGTCAGTCCTCCTTGATTCCGGATAAGATTCGGTACATAGCCATGCCGGAGTGGTGGAATTGGCAGACACACAGGACTTAAAATCCTGGGCGGGTATCTCGCGTGCGGGTTCAAGTCCCGCCTCCGGCATAGGAAACCAATGGGTTACGCCTCCTCTCCTCGCGGCCTTGTGCCACGCGAGGCCCATATCATCGCCCTGTCTTTGACAGGTTCTTGCTCCTTGCCGTGGCTTGGCCAGCTTTTTTGCGCTGTCTAAGAACAGCTCCTCATCTGCAATCACGTACCGTCGATATACGGATTCGGTCTGGTGGCCGGCCATTTTCATGGCCGCTGCTCTGGGGATTCCCGTACGTTCCAGGTTCCGAATCGCCGTGCGGCCAGGACATGCGGGAGCCGGGGCCACGGACGCCAGCCCTTCGGCGGCTGTTGTCCCATAGTGTCCGAAAAAATTGATCTAGCAGCTCTTGTGGTGGACTCCCCAAGGGACAATGGGCAATGTGCGAACCTGGAACAACTTTGTCACTCGACGCCGCTCTTCCAACGCACCCGGCAGCGCTGGAATGTCGTTGAATGGAAAGTTCCTGCTCTTCCGATCGTTCGTCTCGCTGGGCTCTAGTCGGAGTCAGCCGTGCTAAAAATCGACGGGCGCCCATTGCCGGGTGATGATCTTTGACGTAATCCGCGCGACAGGCTTTGTGTCGGGTGCGCTCGTTCGTGGACGCGGCTCGCTGCAAACCTCTGGAGTAGGACCTGTGATGTAGCAATGATGATGTGCTGAAGAAAGGCACCTGCTGTGCCGTTATAGCAGTACAAGCAAAGAAGAAAGCTTGAGTCTGGAGATGACAGAGTACGAAACTCCTCCCTGAGCGCTCTCGCGGACCCAAGTTGGGCACCCAAGTTTGGATGTCGGCTGAGGTGAGCCTGTTGCAAGGGACCCTGGTTGGCTGGGGCTTGCGGTGGATAAGGAAAGCCTTGGAGGCGCGGAATCCGGTGTTGGCCGGAATCGGTCAGTCTCTTGAAGCAGGGGCAGGCACTCACGGAGCTATGGCGACGCTGAGGGTCAGCAACGCTCTCGAGGGGGCCTAGAAGACTCCATATCCGGCAGGCTTATAGCGGGTTTTACGATCCCTTTTCTTGCGTGATTTTTGGCCGGATTTAGTAGCTTTGCCGGTTAAGGCCGAGCGCTTCGTCGATCATGCGCGCTGGCATGGCGTCGTAGTGATCGAATTCCATGCTGTGAGAGGCGCGGCCTTGGCTGATCGAACGCACGCTGGTGGCATAGCCAAACATGGTTGCCAGGGGCACGTGGGCCGTAATTGTGCGCTGGCTGCCGCGTTCACCTAGTTCGATGACTTTGCCCCGCCTCGCCTGGAGGTCGCCCATGACTGTCCCGAGGTACGCTTCGGGCATGACTACTTCGACCTTCATGATCGGTTCGAGAAGGACCGGCTTGGCTTTTTTGACCGCTTCTTTCAATCCCAGCGAGCCAGCCAGGTGGAAGGACATCTCTGAGGAATCAACCTCATGATAACTACCGTCGTATAAGGTCACCGTCGTATTGAGCAGCTGGCAGCCGTAGCTGACCCCATTCTCTGCTGCCTCACGCACGCCTTTTTCCACCGCCGCAATGTACTCTTTGGGAATGGCGCCGCCTTTAATGGCGTTGACGAAGACGAGTCCCTGACCGTCATTTGGCTCAATCTTAAAATAGACATGCCCAAACTGGCCACGCCCACCTGACTGACGCACGTATTTGCCCTCAGCTTGGGCCGGACGGGTGATGGTCTCCCGGTAGGCGACCTGGGGGGCGCTGGTGTTGACGGCAACCTGAAACTCGCGGATGAGCCGGTCGATGATAATTTCGAGATGCAGCTCTCCCATCCCGGACAGCAACGTTTGGCCGGTTTCAGCGTTGGTTTGCACAACCAGTGTCGGGTCCTCGGACGACAGGCGCTCCAGGGCGAGGCCGAGCTTTTCCGAGTCGGCCTTGGTCTTTGGTTCGACCGCCAGTGAGATGACTGGCTCATGGAAGGTGATCGACTCCAGCAGAATGGGGCGGTTGCGGTCGGCAATCGTATCACCGGTGGTAAAGTTCTTGAGACCGACCGCGGCAAAAATACTGCCGGCTTCGGTGTGTTCAATATCTTCTTTTTTATCGGCGTGCATACGGACCAGGCGACCAACGCGTTCGGTCTGACCGGTTCGGGGGTTAAAGATCTGTGCACCGGTTTTCAGCGTGCCACTATACAGGCGGATGAACGTCAGCTGCCCCGAGTATGGATCGTGCATGGTCTTAAAGGCCAGACCGGCCCGGATGGCATCAGTGACCTGCCATTGGTGCGGTTCGCCTTTCAGCGTGTGACCTCGAACCGGCTTGGTCGGCGGGGGCAGATAGGACACGATGGCATCTAACAGCGGTTGCACGCCCTTATTCCGCAGTGCAGAACCACACAAGACCGGAAAGATCTCCATCGCCCGGGTTTTGGCCGCAAGGGCGCGCAGCAGCGTGTCTTCGCTCGGCACTTCACCGGCCAGGTATTGTTCGAGCAGACTATCATCCGCGTCGGCCACCGTCTCAATCAACTGCTCGCGAGAGTGTGCCACCTCGTCCGCCATTGCGGCCGGGATGTCTTCCTCATGAAAACGCGCCCCCAGCGTGTCTTCTTCCCAGGCAACGACCTTTTGGCGCAGTAGATCGACCACCCCGCGAAACGAGGCTTCGTTACCGAACGGCAGTTGTAAGAGGACCGGCTTTCCTCCCAAACGGCTCTTGATCTGCTCAACTACACCATGAAAATCCGCTCCAACGCGGTCAAGCTTGTTGATAAAGACGATACGCGGAACCCCATACTTATCAGCCTGGCGCCAGACCGTCTCCGACTGTGGCTCCACCCCGCCGACCGCACAGAAGACCACCACCGCCCCGTCGAGCACGCGCAGGCTGCGTTCAACCTCAGTCGTGAAGTCGACGTGGCCCGGGGTGTCGATAATGTTGATTTGATGTTCCAGCCACTCACAGGTGATGGCCGCCGCGGTGATGGTAATGCCGCGCTCCCGTTCCTGAGGCATCCAGTCGGTAATCGTCGTTCCGTCGTGCACCTCCCCAATCTTATGCGAGAGGCCGGTGTAGTACAGGATACGCTCGCTAACGGTGGTTTTCCCGCTGTCAACGTGCGCAACGATGCCAATATTTCGAATAGATTCTAGTTGAGACGACATAGGCCTCTCCGTGCGAGGTCTGCAATGCACGTGTGAAGAAAAGAAGATTGTTGAGGAGGGTGGCAGACTAGGGCCCGACTCTAGACATTCCGCTTGTCTCTTCTACACATACATAAAAATATGCGCCTATCCAATAGGGCAAGTAGCGGGAAGATGACACCTGAGTGACAGAAATAGGGAAGTTTCTGTTCCAGGAGGCTAAATTTTATACTCCTTTAACAGATTGCGGGCGATGACCAGCTTTTGAATCTCACTTGTCCCCTCACCGATGATCATCAGCGGGGCGTCACGGTAAAAACGCTCGACCGGAAATTCTTGGGTGTATCCGTAGCCGCCCAAGACCCGCATGGCATCCAGGGCGACTTCTTCACACGACTCCGAGGCGAACAGTTTGGCCATGCCGGCTTCCAAATCGCACCGCTCGCCCTTATCTTTCTTAATTGAGGCTTGGCGCACGAGCAGACGGGAGGCCTCAATCTTGGTCGCCATTTCGGCCAGCTTGAGCTGGATAGCTTGGTGTTCGCATATCGGCTTACCAAAAGTCTCTCGTTGTTGGGCGTAGCGAATGGCTTCCTCAAACGCGGCCTGGGCCACACCGACCGCGCGCGCCGCCACGTTGATGCGACCGACCTCAAGACCGCCCATGATCTGTTTAAAACCCTGCCCCTCTCGGCCGCCGATCAGGCTTGAGGCCGGGGTTGGAAAATCTTCAAACGCCAGCTCGCACGTATCAAGCCCCTTATAGCCGAGCTTTTTAATATCTCGGCTGACCGTCAAGCCTGGTGCGCCTTTTTCAGCCGCGAACAGGCTGATACCGGCATAGGCCGGTTGGGCGCTGGGGGTAGTCTTGGCCGCCACAGCCAGAATATTGCCGTGGCGACCGTTGGTGATAAACATTTTGTTGCCGTTAATCAGATACTGATCGCCGCGTTTTTTGGCCGTGGATTTGATGCGCTGCACATCGCTGCCGGCGTGCGGTTCGGTCAGGGCCAAGCCGCCGCGTTTTTCTCCGCTGGCCATGTCCGGCAGCAGGTTTTGTCTCTGCTCCTCCGTCCCAAACTGGGCAATGATATGGGCGAACAGCAGGTGAGAATTCAGGATACCGGTCAGGCTCATCCACCCCCGACAGATCTCCTCAATGATCATCGCATAGGTCGAAAACGACAAGCCTAGACCGCCGTATTGGGTCGGAATAATCGCCCCAAACAGACCGAGCTGCTTCATTTTTTCGACCAACTCGTGCGGATATTCGTCGTTATGTTCCATCTCACTGGCGACCGGTTTGACGTCGCGCTCAACAAAACGGTGGATAGTGGACAGAATCTGTCGATCTTCGTCGTTTAGCGTTGCCACGCCTGCCATTGCTGCTTCCTTTCCCGCCTGTTCCGCCCTCGGCCCGGACCCCGCCACTTCACCACCTTTGGAGCCGAAGATCAAGCCGGGACTCAACCCCTGGCCACGGGTCGGGAAAGCGGATAATAAATAGGGAGAAAGGAGCGAACCATGGCCCTCTCCCCGACCATGCAACTGTACCGCAATACCAAGCGGGAGTATCCCGACGCGATCGTGTTGCTGCGGCTGGGGGATTTCTACGAGATCTTTTTTGAGGATGCCCAGGAGGTGGCGACGCTGCTTGACCTGACGCTCACCTCGCGTGGGGCGGGCCCGGACCGGATTCCGATGTGCGGCGTGCCACATCATGCCGTACAGGGCTATATCGCACGTTTGATTAAAGCCGGGCGGAAGGTCGCGATCTGCGATCAGCTGGAAGACCCCAAAACGGCCAAAGGATTGATTAAACGCGGTGTCACCCGGGTCGTGACCCCTTCGACCTTTGTCGAGAATGAGGACGACCCCGGTAGCCCAAGTTTGTTGGGCCTGGCCTGGACGGGGAAGGTCTGGGGCTTGGCCTGGCTTGAGCCGGCAACCGGGTTGTTTCAGTTTTGGGAGGCGGCCGCTGATACGCTCACCGATGCCCTCGACCGGGTTGGGCCCAGCGAGATTGTCACCACCAAGAGTGCGGCCGCCTCGCCCCTGTTCAGCACCGGTGCTGGCCAGCGGTCCGAGATTGTCGTCACCCGGTTAGACGACTGGCACGCCTCGGCCGAAGACAGCCGGAGCTGTATCCAGACCTTTTACGGGCTGGACTCGCTGCGGGCCTTGGAGATGAGCCCGGCCACAACCGGTGCGGTCGCCCTGGTGCTGCGCTTTCTGCAGGAGCATATGCAGGTCGCCCTGCCGCACGTCAGGCTGCCCAAACGGCTCCAACAGGCCAGTACCATGCAGCTCGGTGCGGTTGTTGAGCGCAGTCTAGAGCTGTTCCACACGGTCAACCTTGACGCCCGTGGCAAGACCCTGCTCGACGTCCTGGACCAAACTCTGACTCCGATGGGCAAGCGTTTGTTGCGCCGCTGGATGCGTGGTCCGTTGCTGTCTGTGGCGGAGATTCAGGCCCGACACGGGGCCGTTGAGGAGTTGGTTCAGCAGCCGGCCGTGCTTGATTCCCTCCGCCGGGCGCTGGTACCGATCCGTGACCTAGAGCGGCTGCTGGCGCGGTTTAGCGCCCAGGTGGCGACGCCTAAAGACGCCGCTGGACTGCGTGACTCGGTAGCCCAGCGGCCCGAACTGGTGCAGACGCTGAGTGCGGCCGAATCGGGGTTGCTGCGCGTCCAGCGCGACCAAGTGGCAGTTGATCTGGGCGACCTGCGAGTTCGTCTCGACCGTGCCCTGGTCGATAGCCCGCCGGTTCATCTGCGCGACGGGGGAGTGTTCGCCGCAGGGTATAACGCGGAGCTGGACCGTCTGCGCTCGCTGTCGGCCGACGCCAAACAATGGCTGGCCGCTCTGCAGGCCCGTGAGGGCCAGCGGACTGGTATCGCCAACCTCAAGATCGGTTATAATCGGGTCTTTGGCTATTTTCTTGAGGTGGCGAAGAGCCAGCTGTCGAAAGTCCCCCCGGACTATACGCGCAAGCGGATCCTGGCCAACAGCGAGCGTTTTGTTACCGTCGAGCTCAAGGAGCATGAGGACCAGATCCTGAACGCTGAGGAGCGGGCAGTCACGCTTGAACAAGAGCTGTTCGACCAGTTGTGCGCCGCGGTGCTAGACCAGCTGCGCGGGATTCAGGCCGTGGCCGCGGCGGTGGCTCAGCTCGACGTGCTGGCTTGCTTCGCCCAGGTGGCGCTGCATCAACACTATGTACGACCCGAGATGTGTGACGACCCGATCTTGTTGATCACGGGGGGTCGCCATCCGGTGGTCGAAACCTTGCTGGAGCGCAAAAAATTTGTCGCAAACGATCTGCTAGTCGATCGGGATACCCACCAGCTGTTACTCCTGACCGCTCCAAATATGAGCGGCAAGTCGGTCTATCTGCGTCAGGCGGCGCTTATTGTGTTACTCGCCCAGATTGGCTCCTTTGTGCCAGCTAGCGCGGCCCGGATCGGGATTGTTGATCGGATTTTCACCCGCATTGGAGCCTCGGACAATATGTCCTTGGGCGAGAGTACCTTTGCCGTGGAAATGATTGAGGCCGCTCAGATTTTGAACTACACCACCCCCCGCAGCCTGTTATTGTTGGACGAGATTGGTCGCGGAACCTCGACCTCGGACGGATTGTCGATCGCGCGAGCGATTATTGAGTTTTTGGTTGACGAGAAGGGCCCCCGACCACGGACGCTGTTTGCCACCCATTTTCATGAACTGACCGACTTACACCGGATCCTGCCCGGCCTGGAGAACCACACTTTTGCGATCCGGGAGTGGAAGGGCGAGGTCGTCTTCCTGTACCGGGTCATTCCTGGCGCGGCCGATCAATCCTACGGGATTCATATGGCCAAACTAGCTGGACTCCCTGGCCCGGTGATTAGTCGCGCGCGGGAGGTATTAGACGATCTTGAAGCCCGCGGTGTCCAGCTCGTCCGGCCGCGCAAGCGCCCGCGGCCGTCCAAGCCCGGCGTGGCGGAGCGCAACTCCAGCCAACTCGGTCTGTTTGGTGACGGACGTGAACCATGAATCGGATTCAGCGTCTCGATCCACAAACGGTTGAGCAGATTCGGGCCGGTGAGGTCATTGAGCGGCCAGGTTCGGTCGTCAAAGAGTTGGTCGAAAACGCGATTGACGCCGGTGCCCAGACGGTCCACGTCAATATTGTCAAGGGTGGTATCCGCGAGATAACGGTGCACGACGACGGCCAGGGCATGCTGGCCGAGGATGCCCTGCTGGCCGTCCAGCGCCACACGACGAGTAAAATCCGCCGCAGCACCGACCTGTTTGGGCTGTCCACCCTGGGGTTTCGGGGTGAAGCCCTGGCCAGTATTGCGGCGATATCGCAGCTAGAGATCATGTCACGCGTGGCGGACGCGTTGGAAGGGGTTTGTGTCCGCGTTGCCGGCAGCGAGCCGGCCGAGTCCTCGCCTGTTGCCGCCAACCAGGGCACGACCGTCAATGTTCGCCACCTCTTTTTTAACACACCCCCGCGTCGGGCTTTCCTCAAGTCGCCAGTCGCCGAGGGTAACTATATTGAGGACGTCCTGATTAGACTGGCGTTGTCTCGGCCCGAGCTGCGGTTTGTTTTCACCCGGGATGGAAAGCCTGCCTTTGACGCGTTGCCGTGCAGCGGGCCACAGGCACTCCGTCTGCGGGCGGCAGCGATCCTAGGAGATATGTGGTCGGCCAGCCTAGTCCTGACCCACGACGGGATGGAGGACGCCGGTGTCCGGCTGTCCGGTATCCTCGGAGCACCCGATCACACCAAAAACACCCGCACCGGTCAGTACTTTTATGTCAACGGCCGCCAGGTCAAAAGCCAAGCGCTGTCCTCCGCCTTGAGTCGCGCCTACGGCGAACTGCTACCGGCCAAACGTTTTCCGGTCGCCGTGCTGTTTGTGACCGTTCCGCCCCGTGAAGTTGACGTCAACGTGCATCCGACCAAGCGTGAGGTAAAGTTTCAGGATGAACCGGTTGTGTTAGGCGCACTAGTCCGCCAGGTTCGTCGCACGCTTGACCAAGCCAACCTGTTCAAGCGTCTGGAGCTCCCGACCCCTCCTGGGTCTAGGGCAGTGCCGACAGCCGAATCTGGGGCGCCGAGCGACGATATTCCGGACCCCAACGATTCTCCCGCCCCTCACCCCCCACCGCCCCTCTCAACGTCGTCAACACCGGCCGTGCCCTCCTCCGGGTTGCACCGCCACGCCACACTCCGCAGAAGATTTCAGCCCCAGGTCCGGGAGGCTCCCGCTGTTTCCCGCTCGGCTCCCGCCGCGCCGCCTGACCCAGCCGTGGTATCCGAACCCGCCCCGCCCGAGCTCTTGCTGCGTCCCCAGGACCCAAATTTTCGGGTGATTGGTCAGAGTCATGAGCTCTTTATCCTGGTCGAGGTCGCAGCTGAGCTGTGGTTGGTGGATCAGCACGCGGCCCACGAACGGGTGATATATGAGCAGGTGCTGGCCAGCTTACGTAACGGCAGGGGCGAGTCACAGACACTGCTCTTACCAGTCACATTTGAGATCGAAGCCTCGGCTAGGACTGCTCTGGACGAACTGCAAGAGTATTTGTCGGGCGTCGGTTTTGATATCCGGCCGTTTGGCGGTAAGACCTACCAGGTCCAAGCCGCCCCCGCGTATTTTCGTCCGGCCGATATCCCAGAGCTGATCGTTGAACTCGCCCAAGCCCGTGCCGAAGGTCGGTCTGAGGACTCGGTCGCGGCCACACAAGAAGATCTGGCGGCGCGGATCGCCTGCAAGGTCAAGTCGATCAAAGCCGGCCAAACTCTGACGCCCGAGTCGATGAAGGCCTTGCTGAAATCTTTGCTCGCCTGTCAATCGCCCTTTACCTGTCCGCACGGTCGGCCGACAATGGTCCGGATGTCGGTCAAGCAGCTGGAAGGACAGTTTGATCGGCGTTAGAGTGGTTCGGATGCAAATCGGAACCGTTTCGCTGAGCTCCAACCTGTGCCTCGCCCCGTTAGCCGGGTATACGACTCTGGCCTTCCGACTGTGTATGCGTGAGGTGGGCGGCTTTGGTCTGGCAACAACCGAATTAGTACACGCCCGGGCGTTCCTGGAAAAGCACCCCAAGGCGTTTGCCCTGGCCGAGACACGCCCTGAGGACTCGCCGTTGAGCGTCCAGCTGTTTGGCCCAGTTGCTGAAGAGGTCCGCGATGCTGCTCTGCAGCTACAAGAGCGCGGGGTCGCTCTGATTGATATCAATATGGGCTGCCCGGTCGAGAAGGTGGTCAAGATCGGGGCTGGGGCGGCGATGCTGAAAGATCCGCGGCGAACCGCAAGATTTGTCGAGACCGTCACCAGGGCGGTCAAGATTCCGGTTACCGTCAAAACACGTCTGGGCTGGGACGGGACACGGCTTGATGCGGCCATTGTGGCGCCGCTTCTGGAAGATGTGGGCGTGGCGGCGCTGACAATTCACGGCCGAACCCGGGCCGGCGCGTTTGGCGGTCGTGTTGATGTGGCTGGCATTCGCAGCGTAGTTGAATCGGTCCGCTCCATCCCGGTGTTTGGCAACGGGGATATCTGTGATGCGGCAACGGCCAGGCGCATGCTCAACGAAACGGACTGTGCCGGGCTGGTCATCGGCCGAGCGGCGGTGGCCAACCCATGGATCTTTCACCAGATCCGGGCTGGTCTGCTCAATACCCCTCCACCGCTCGCCCCTAGCCTAGAGGAACGCGTCGCCTTTATGACCCGCCATTTTCTGCGTAGCGTTGAGCTGCGCGGAGAAAAACTGGCGTGTCTCCAGTTTCGGAAGATGATTGATTATTATGCCCAGTCTTTCGGGCCGTGTAAGCCGCTACGCTTGGCGATGAAAGAGCTGAGCAGTGTCGAACAGTACCACGCTCTAGTTGGACGCTTCTTGGCGTTTCGGCACCAGGTCGGCAGCTGGGAACAGGCTGGCCCGGCACGGGTGGCTGCCGGCTAAGTCTAGCTGGTCGGTGACGGGCGGATGCGTAGTATTTTTCCCACTTTGGTTTGGCTCTTCCCCCTGCTCTTGGTCTTGATGCTTATCTTTCCAGCCCGGCCGACCCCGGCCGACAGTCCCCTAGCAAATACACTCCCGGTCCTGGGCCAGCATGCTGTCCAAGATGCTCTCCGATCTCTGACCGCACCGCCCGTCCTGCCCCCTCGTTCCTCGGCTCTCGCCTACTGGGATGTGTGCGTCAATCTCAGCCTCACGGCTGTGACACCCGACACCCATATCTCCATGCTCCTTCCGCTGTCTGACGGCCGTCAGAGCATTGTCTCACGGCGCACCCATACGCCTGGAGTCCGGTACTGGGAAGAGACCGACGAGGTCAACCTGTGGGGCCATTGGCAGGTCACGGATACGATGCCGCAGCAAATTCGCTACGCCTATACCGTGCAGATCAGTGAGATTCGAACCGTGCTTCCCCAGCACCCTTTTCCGTTTCAGACAGCCGCCACCGAGGCGCTGCCTTATTTGGCTGCGTCTGAGATGATTCAGAGCGATATGCCTCAAATTCAGCAGCGGGCCTGGCGTGTCGTTCAACACGCGCGGCGTCTCGACCATGCGCTAGAGGCCTTGTACGACTACATTGCCGGCTTTGGTGCGTCGCACACCACTGAGACCTCTAACGACGCTTTGGCCGTTCTGAGCGCCGAGCGGGGTGGGCGGGCGGGCAAGGCGCGGGCCCTAGTGGCCGTGCTACGGGCGGTTGGCATTCCGGCCCGGGTGGTTGGCGGGATTCGGCTCGGCGATGTTAAGCAGGCGCGCACGACGATGTATTGGGCCGAAGCGTTTGTCGGTCGGACCTGGGTCCCAATGGATCCGGCTGGCGGCTATTTTGGCCGGTTACCGAATACTTATCTGGCGCTCTACCGCAACGATCTGCCGCTGTTGGCCCACACCCGGCACGTATCTGTGGACTACAGCTTTGTCATTGAGCACCTTACCCGCAGGGCCGCCCTGGCCACGGAGGCCGATCCCCGACCGGAGGGCTTGCAGGATCACCAACAATTTTGGACGGCAACCGCCTATGTTGACCGGCCCCGGGCTTCGGTCGTGTTGATTCACGAAAGTCCGCTGTCAGAGCACCTCTTACAGTCGCTGTTGACTCGAGCCCGGGCGGCTGGCGTCAACGCCTCGATCTTCAGCACTCCGGACGGCTCACGTGCCTTCCGTCAGGCCTGCCTGCGAACCGTTCTCGACGTTAATAGCGCACTCCTTCGGGATGCCAACCTAGTCGTGCTCAATACCTACGATGCGGCCGGGCTCTACGCCCTGCTCGACCAGGATGGATTGGAGGATAGGCTCCACGACACACGCCTGGTGATAGCCAGTGGAGTGGTCCAACCGGTCGGGAGAATCTTTGCGGCGCTGATAGACCGGGTACTCGAACCGGCCTCGGTGGTGTTACTGCCCTACCAGCCCAACCCCAGCCAAATATGGGAGACCAGTCTGGTCGGCCTGACGCTCTCACTCCCCCCGTCCCAAGGCGGTGTCGAATTAAGCGGATGGAGGGCCGGTGTGGTCAGCATGTGGCAGCACGCCATCCGGGCCAAGGCCTCACTGCTGGCGCTGAACGCTATCCTGGTGCTGCCCGTCATCGCTTTTTTCCTCGTCATTCTGCGCAATCTCATCGGTTTAGAGACTTTTGGATTTTTTGCTCCTATGCTGCTCGCCCTGGCTTTTTTGACAACCGGTCTGGGCTGGGGGCTGCTGATCTTCGGCGCTATTATCGGTGTTGGCGGCGGCCTACGCCTAGTCCTGCAACGGCTCCGGCTGCACCTTGTTGCGCGGGTGGCTATCCTGATTGCAGTGGTAGCGGTGAGCATGACCGGCCTCACTCTCGTTGGCGCTCAGCTGGGCATTGGGGAGCTGCTTCACGTCGGCATTTTCCCCATGGTCATTATTGCCAATATGATAGAGAATTTCAGCAATACCCAGTTAGAGCGCGGAACTCGGGAAGCGCTGCGGTTGACCGTGAATACCCTGCTGGTGGCCCTGCTGTCTTACGGGTGTATTGAGAACACCGATCTGAGGCCGCTGTTGCTGGCCTTTCCCGAGCTGCTGGTCGCCATCGTCGGGCTAGAAGTTTTGATCGGCTGTTGGCGCGGTATGCGCCTAGTCGAATATCTGCGTTTTGTCCGCGTACTGCGCCAGGCCGCGGCCCCAGACCGTATCTAGACCGGGACAGACCCTGATGTTGCAACAACTGCGCACCGTGTCCCGAGAATTTCTCGGCCTGAACCGGCGAGACCGCGACTTGGTCGCCCGCTATAATCCGCGCCGTCTAGCCCACGATACCATCCATAAGCTGCGTACCAAGAAACTGTTGCAGGCACGCGGCATTCCGGTTGCCGAGACGCTGGCAGTGTATCGTTTTCAGCACGATATCAAACAGTTTGTCGATCACACGGCTGCCTGGAAGGATTTTGTGATCAAACCCGCGCAGGGCACGGGTGGAGGCGGGGTCGTTGTCATCGCTGGCCGTCAGGATCAGGCTTTTGTGAGCCTGGGAGGCGGGACGCTCAGGGCACGGATGCTGGAGAACCATCTGTCCGATATCCTAAACGGCGTCTACTCACTTAACCATCGTTACGACGAGGCGTTTGTCGAGCGCCGTCTACAGGCGCACCCAGCGCTGGCCCGGCTCAGCTTTCAGGGCTTGCCCGACATTCGGGTCGTTGTGTTTCAGGGTGTCCCCTTGATGGCCATGCTGCGCCTGGCAACCCGCCGCTCTCAGGGCCGGGCCAATCTGGACAACGGCGGACTCGGCGTTGGCATTGATCTGGTCAGCGGGGTGACTAGCGGGGCTATTGCGAGACGACGTTGGGTGATGGAGCACCCCGATACCAGGCTCGGGTTGAGTGGAATCCGGGTGCCGGAATGGGAGGGACTGGTGCGGACAGCCACGCGCTGTGCGGATGCCATCGGTATCAAATATCTCGGCGTCGATGTGGTGCTTGACGTGGACCTCGGCGCGTGTGTGCTGGAGTTGAACGCCCGACCCGGCCTCCTTATCCAACTCGCCAACCGGCGCGGACTACGGCCCTTGGTCGAGGCGGTTGAGCGGAGTGCGTCTCAGAATCTCTCTGTGGCTGAGCGGGTCGCATTCGGCCGGTCCCTGTACGCCGGGGAGGGAGCACGATATCCCATCGCCTCTCTTTAGCCCTCATTTTGCTCGCCGCTCTTAGGCCAGGCGTAAAAGTTCTTTGAGAAAATTTCATTCTGTGGCCGGACGTCGTCCTTCCTTACAGTCGGAGCGGAGGAGAGCGATGCGAGAGTCAAGCAGGGGCACTGCGGCGTCTTTCGGCTGCTTGTTGAGTTCGTCTGTGTGGGGCACTCTGATCGTACGGATGAGAGGGGTCTTCCGCGGCACACCAGCTGCACGAAATTGTATGGCCTGCCGTTCTTCACGGTGCCGTATTGCGGCGTACTTCAGGTTTAGGCTTGCATCGGATGCACAGCTAATATCTTATCGATCGGGGAGGGAGTTTCCGGCGTTGTAAGAGACCCGGTCGATCGGGGTCGTTTGGGTCTCCTCATCCTTGTCGCGCCCGTGTTCTCATGATGTCCCTCGCCTTGGTACGAGAGTCATATTTTCGCCAATCTTGAGCGCTCGTATCCGGAGGACGATCAGCGGAAGCACGCCTGTGAAGAGAGCAATCATGCTGTGGCTCATCATATCTTCCGCCACGATGACCGCGCGGCGGCCATCCGTGTAGATAGTTTTCTCGATAGCCCAGTCCTCAACCGTCCCGATGATGCGGAATTCGTCCGGCTCCAAGCTGCACCCTCGTCTCGTGGCGACGTCTCGCTGTCCTCAAGCGGGAGATCAAGCCCGTCTGCGTGGGGCTGTTTTCGTCCCCTAGCCCGCAGAGCCAGAGCACCGAGGGCGACGAGAGATGGGCAGAGGACCTCGCCGCCCATCTCTCGTCAAGTGCCGGGTGCGTGTTGTTGATGGAGAAGGGTTCTGATTTCAGACTAGCTGTCCCTCACCCTGCTCTCCCATATTTTCCCTGATGTTCTCGGTCAGCAAGTCAGGATTGTGGCGTGCAGTAGGTGGCTTCAGGACGAATCCAGACATGAGCTGAGACCCCCAACACGTGCTCAAGGGCGAGGGCAGGGAATTGGTTCTCTGTTCGGTTGGTCCCTCACTCCGCTTGGCGCAAGCCCTTTGCCTCCAGGGTTTGGCGCCGCACGGAGGGAGCAAGCTAGGCCATGCGCTTGCGTGCGCAACGAACTGCCGGTTTGGCGCTGCACGCAGGGGGCAAGCTATCAGACCACACGCGCTCTTCAGGTCGTCATAAGTCGCTCGCCGTCTCAACATCAACTTCCTGCTTCCTCTCGTCTCATCAACAGACACAATGAGGCGCCAACAATGATCGGGCTCAAGAGCGAGGGAACAGGACCAATTCAACGAAAACCGATCAACTCCTCTAGGAGTTTGGGGCGGACTTGACACGCTGCTGTTTCGCGGTCTATAGTATGCGTCAGATTTACGCAAACCCCTGGGGAGGGAATATGCACCCGATCTACGGCGGGGAAAAGACCCCGCAAGAACTGTACGACCACCTGTCGCAGCTTGACAGCGAATACACGCTCGAGGCGTGTACCGAGTACGCGGCTTGGATTCACGACATCAAACAACTCAAGCAGGAACACAACGCGGTCATTTTGGCCCATAACTATCAACGGCCCGAAATCTTCGAGGTGGCGGACTTTATCGGCGATTCGCTCGAACTCGCCCGTCAGGCCAAAAAAGTCGAGTCCGACCAAGTCGTGTTCTGCGGCGTGCACTTTATGGCTGAGACGGCCAAGATTGTGAACCCAGAGCGTAAGATTCTGCTGCCCGACCTAAAGGCTGGCTGCTCTTTGGCCGAGAGTATCACCGGTGAGGCGTTAGCCGAGCGCAAGCACGAGCTGCGCAAGGTCTATCCCGATCTCCAGACTATCTGTTATGTCAACACCACCGCCGACGTGAAAGCCGAGTGCGACGCGTGCTGCACCTCGGCGAACGCGGTGCAGATCGTTGAGTCTTTAGACACCGAGCACGTCCTGTTTGTCCCGGACGAGAATCTCGCCCGCTATGTGCAAACCCAGACCACGAAAACCATCCTGTCCTGGGAGGGCAACTGTTATGTCCACCACCAGATTACTCCTCAGCACATTCTGTCGGTGCGTGACAATCTGCCCCACGTCAAGGTCCTGGTTCATCCCGAATGCCGGGAAGACGTGATTCAGCTGGCCGACGCGGTTCTGTCGACGAGTGCCATGGTTCGCTATGCCAAAAATAGTCCGGCCGAAGAATTTCTGATCGTCACCGAGTGTGGTCTGTCCGACCGGCTGCTGCTCGAAATTCCCGAAAAGAAGTTCTACAAGAGCTGTCAGCTGTGCCATTACATGAAGATGATTACCCTCGACGGCGTGCGTGACTCCCTGCGGGCGCAGCGCTATGAGATTACCCTGGACGAGGATATCCGGGTGGCAGCCGAACAGGCGATCGACCGGATGTTGGAGTTGAGTGCTTAGGCCAACTCCTCCCCTCGACGTCATCGGGGCGGGCGCGGTGTCAACGACATCAGCCTGGACGGCGGCGCCTCACCCTCGGGTGGCGGTCGATGCCGTCCTGTTCACCATCACCGACGGTCAGCTGCAGACCCTGCTGGTCAATATTAAAACTGGCCCGTTTGTCGGTCGCTGGGCCTTTCCGGGCGGCTTAGTCGAACTCGGCGAGTCGCTAGACGAGGCGGCCTACCGGGAGTTGTACGAGAAGACCGGGGTCCGAGACCTGTATCTTGAGCAGCTTTTCACTTTTGGTGATGCCCACCGTGACCCGACCTGGCACACCGTAGCGGTGGCCTATTTTGCCCTGGTGCCGTATTTTGACCATGGACTGAAACGGGGCGAGAAGTACGCCGATATTGATTGGTTTCCAGTCCACGATCTCCCGCGCCTAGCCTACGATCACAGCGCGATTGCCGCCTACGCGCTGAAACGCCTGCAGGCCAAACTGGGCTATACGAATATTGTCTACAGCCTGCTGCCCGATGAGTTCACGCTGCGCGAAATTCAGGCTATCTACGAGACGATCCTCAACGATAAGCTGGATCGACGAAATTTCCGACGCAAGATTCTGGCCTTGGGACTACTCAAACCCTTACCCAAAACCCGCCATGGCTCTCATCGGCCGGCCGCTCTGTATACCTTCACCCAGCGCCGGCCCATGAATGTGGGCGTACTGTGAGCAAGATGGAGGGGGCGTGGTGAGAGAGACAGGGCTGTATTCTTGTCCGGTCTGTACTCCTCACTCCCGAGTCGTTCCTTGGCCGTCTTGTTTATGTTAAGCTGAGATGGACGCGGCCTTGATTGTTGTTTCGCGTTTGAGGCTCCGTATTTTCGGGAGAATCCGTATGTGGAAACATTTGATGATGGCGTGCCTATTCACGCTGAGCCCGAGCGCTTTGAGCTGGGCCGAATCTTCCCCCAAACACCCCCCGCCGGCCAAACAAGGCTCCCCGGCCACAGCCTTACCGGCGACGTTGCCCCCAGACCTCTTCACTGGCAGGGTCCGTCAAGCCTACCAGGTCGCGGCAGACATGCCTGAGGTCCTAGCCGGGCTCAACTGTCACTGTGGCTGCGATGAGTCCCAAGGCCACCAGAATCTCTTGAGCTGCTTTAGTGACGACCATGCGGTCGGTTGACCGCACTGTGTGAACGAGGCGCTGGACGCGCACTCTCTGTTTATGGTGGGTACTCCACCGGACCAAATTTACGATTTTATCGAGCAGACCTACGGGACAGGGCGCTAGTCTTTTCCGCCTTGTTTGAGATCCTGAGCCAGCTCTATCAAATATCCGTCAGGGTCTCGCACATAGGCCGTACGCTGGCCCCACTGACGAGTTGTCGGCGGCGTGACCGCCATGGCTCCTTTTTCGACCAGCTCCGCATAGGCAGCGTCAACATTTGCGACTTTGAAGCCGAGCTCGAAGCCGGCGGCATCCGTAGCCGGCTTGGTCAGGCTGGAATCCAGCGCCTGGGCCATCGCTGTCCGAGTATAAAAACCGAGCCGGGTCGTGCCCGTGTCCAGCTGGGCATATTCGCCTGAGCGATGGCCCAAGCGCAGCCCCAACACCTGGGTGTAGAAGCTGAGAGTGCGGTCAAGATCGTCAACGATCAGGATCACATAGTTGAGAGCGGTCAGTTTCATCGCCACCATCCTCCTTGACGCTCTATGCTGCCATCTGACCCTGGGTTTTAAAAGGCGGGTCGGCCCGGATGCCGGGTGAAGCGAACCGAGGGGAGGTCCTGCCTGGTGAGTCGCCCGCGTCCATGCTATCATCGTACTTACTCCGATGGGGGAACAGGTGGAACACAAGAAGGTCAGCGCTGAAAAGATGGATAGGCCGGGACACATTCTGGCCGGATTTTTAGCTCCCCATCCCCCCCATCTCGTCTATGCGGAAAATCCGCCTCAGAATGAGCCACGGGCCGAGGGGGGGTGGGAGCAGCTGCGTTGGGCGTACGAACGCGCGCGGCGCAGCCTCGAACGACTCAAGCCCGAGGTGCTGCTGGTCCACTCACCACACTGGATGACCCAGCAGGGTCATCACTTTCTAGGCGTCCCACGCCTGAGCGGCAAATCGGTTGATCCGATCTTTCCCAATATCTTCCGCTATCGGTTTGCGCTTGAGGTTGATGTAGAGCTGGCCGAGGCCTGCTGCGCGGAAGGCGCCAAGCTGGGCTTGTATACCAAGATGATGCGCAACCCCAATTTCCGGGTAGACTATGGGACCATCACGACGCTGCACATGATGCGCCCCCAGTGGGACATCCCGATCGTCGGCCTGTCGGCCAATAACTCGCCTTACTATCTCTCAACCGAACAGGGCTTGGAAGAGATGGAGCGCCTTGGCAAAGCCACTCGCGTGGCGGTTGAAAAGACAGGCCGCCGGGCGGTTGTGCTGGCCTCAAACACGCTGTGTCACTGGCATTTCCACCAAGAACCCGCTCTGCCTGAGGACATGACTCAGGAACGGCCGCACAGCTACAGCGGCTATAAGTGGGACATGAGGATAATTGAGCTGCTCCGTCAGGGGAAAACCAAACAGGTCTTCCAACTCCTGCCCCAATTCATTGACGAAGCCTTTGCCGAGGTCAAATCCGGGGCCTTTACCTGGATGTTTGCCGCCATGGGCTATCCGGACATTCCGGGTGAGCTGCACGGCTACGGCACGGTCATTGGCACCGGTAACGCGGTGATGGAGTGGAATCTAGTCAAGGCTGGTCTGGCCGACCCGACGCTGGCGGGTCAACGCGCTACAGCGGTCTGAGTCCGGAACGGGAGCAGCAACCCGATGCCGATTGTCTCCGCCTTTTTGGTCCCTAGCTCACCCCTGCCGTATGTCAAACCAAACAACCCGCCGTGGGCAAAAATCGCCGCCGGTTACCGAGCCGCCAGACAGACTCTCGCCACCTCAAAGCCCGAGGTGCTGCTCGTCTACTCGACTCAGTGGATTGCGGTCCTTGACCAGCTGTGGCAGGCTCGGCCGCGGGTGAAGGGGCTGCACGTTGACGAAAACTGGCACGAGTATGACGACCTGCCGTATGACCTGAAAATCGCCGCCCCGTTAGCCAGGGCGTGCGTCAGTGCGGCGACCAAGGCCGGCGTCAAATCTAAAGCAGTTAATTACGACGGGTTTCCGGTTGATACCGGAACGATTGTGGCCGCCAAGTTTCTGGACCCGGACGGCACGATCCCATTGTTGATCGCCTCGAACAACCTGTATCACGACTTCAGGCTGACCGAGAAGCTGGGTCGCATCGCCGCCATCCAAGCCCGACGTCGATACAAACGAGTCGCCGTGGTCGGGATTGGCAATCTGTCGGGCACATTTTTTCGGGACGCGATCGATATTCGTAAAGACAAACTCGCCGCTCCCAAGTACGACCGCTGGAATAAGAAGATCTTAGATCTCATGACCCGTGGTGAGATGAAAGGGCTAGCTGCGGCCATTCCCGATTTTGTGGCGGAGGGTCAGGCCGACATGGGCTTTAAGCACTACGCTTGGGTGCTGGGAGCCTTAGGCGGAAAATTCAGTGCTGCGACCGTACACGCTTACGGGCCTCTATACGGAGCGGGCGGAGCCGTCGTGGAATTCCAACTCAAATCTGGACGATAGTCAGCCAAGACGGACAAGGAGGACACCTATGGCTGAGTCACAGCGAGATCGAATTTTTACCGGGCTAGCGATTTGCTTTTGGCTGCTGGCGATCTCGAATTTTTCCAAGCCTTTTCAACTCTCCGAGCAGAGCGGCTTCGTGTTATTCGGTACCCGTCTGACGGGTAGTGACAACGTGTTATGGAGCCTCGTCTTTGGCGTCTATCTGGTGGTGTACGGCTTGGGCCTCTGGTATATGAAGCGTTTCGTCGTCGGGATGTCGCACGCCTATGCCCTCTACGTCATCCTAAACCTGTTCCTGTACTGGAACGGTGTCCCGGAGGTGGCTAGCGGGGACGTCATTTTTGGAGTAATTTACACCCTGGGCGCAGTCGGGGTGTCCCTTGGCTCAGCCGTACTGCTGAGCATACGCAGAAAAGAACTGTCGTGGTGATCCACCACGCCTAGACGGCGCATCAGGGGCACGCTGCCCCTGGACTCCAGCCGACGGACAGCGGCTAGGTCAGCGGGACGCCAACCCGGCCCTGGGCGGCAAGCCAGAGCTGTTAGCCGCGCTGCACCAACTCAACAATATTGCCGTCGGGGTCTTTGACCATGGCGACGCGTACTCCGGGCCGAAACTCGGTCTCGGGAAGGGTAAATTCCACGCCTTTGTCCTTCAGCTCGGCACACATGGCGCTGATATCGTTGATCACAAAGGTGATGTAACGAAACCCGAGCTGTTTCTCTAAGCCGATGGTCCCGGCCGGTGGGACGGTCTTGGGGTCGATCAGTTTGATGTCGCTCTTGCCGAAGTGGAGCCGGTGCAGGGCGCCGAACGGGGTGGCCAGTTCTTCGCTCTTTTCTAAGCCGAGCATGCCTTGGTAAAAGTCCAGACTCTTGTTGATGTTGCTGACAACAATGCCGAGGTCGACCGAATCTTTGGCTGGATTAAGTGGCATAAACACTCCTGAAGGGGGATAAAGCTTAGCCGCGTGGACCGCTGAGTTCGATGAGTTCAATCTTGTAGCCGTTGGGATCTTCCACAAAGGCAATAACTGCGCCGCCGTGCATCATCGGTCCGGCTTCGCGGACGACTTTGACGCCTTTTTCCTTGAGTTCTTCGCACTTCTCATAAATACCATCAATGCCGATGGCCAGATGACCAAAGGCGTCGCCCTGATCATAGCTCGACGTGTCCCAGTTGTGGGTTAGCTCGATGACCGAATTATCTTTTTCATCGCCATAGCCGACAAAGGCCAAGGTGAACTTTCCGCCTGGGTAGTCCTTTTTACGCAGCAGTTTCATCCCCAAGGATTCGGTGTAGAACTTGATCGACTCATCCATATCATTGACCCGAATCATGGTGTGCAAAAGTTGCATAGCCTTCCTCCTTCATGCCTCTCAGGCTGTTTTGACGCTGTCGACAGCGGCCAACTTACGAATTTCATGCGAATCATGCAACGGGTCCGTGTTAATAAAAAAGACGGCTGCGCCTCAGCGTCCTTCGCCAATCAAGCGGACGATGGCAGCTTGCAGTTGCTCCGCGTCGTCTTCATTGAGACCGGCCTCACACTTGGGAAACAGCTCACGTTCTTCGCTGCGAACGTGGCGTTCAAGCAGTCGGCCAAACGCTTTGAGCTGAGCGGTGAAATGAGACGGGGTGGCCTGCTCGAGCGCTTGAACCTGGCTGCGCATTTCCGCGTGTTCGGCGAGCAGCGTGTCGAGTAGAGGGATGGTTTGGGGCAGCGTCTCACGGATGAGGGGAAACAGGGCCTGCTCTTCGGCCTGAAAGTGGGTGGTCAGCTTGGTATGAAAAAAGCGGATGGTGTCCTGAGCTTGGGCTTGCGGGCTGTCGGTCGGCTGCCGGGTAGGTGGGAAACCCTGGACTAGGCGAAAGGCCAGCAGCAGGGCGACATGATGCTCGCGTGACAACGGAACCAGGCTGGGATGACGTTTGGCCACAGAACTCACTCCTCTATACATCAACCTCATCGACCTTTGGTGCGCGGTCCATGATGAAGGTAAAGCGGGGCTGGACCTCTTTGCCCATCAGGGTTTGAAGGGCCGCGTCCGTCCGCTCGGCATCTTCAATCGTCACCTGGAGAAGCGTGCGCGAACGCGGGTCAAGCGTAGTTTCTTTGAGGGTCGCGGGGTTCATCTCGCCCAGGCCCTTAAAGCGTTGGACGTAGGCCTGTTTGGCGTTCCCGTTCTGCTCGGATAAAATCCGATCTTTGTGGGCCTCGTCGACCGCCCACATGAGTGCCTTGTCGATTTCAATTTTATACAGCGGCGGCTGGGCAATATATACATGGCCGTGTCGAATCAGCTCTGGGAGGTGACGGTAAAAGAAGGTCAGCAGCAGGGTGCAGATATGGTTGCCGTCTGAATCGGCGTCCATCAGCAGGCAGATCTTGTGGTAGCGCAGTTTGGATACATTACAGGTGTTACCGATCCCACAGCCGAGGGCCGACACAATATCGCCTAATTCTTTGTTAGTAAGCACTTTTTTGAGCGTTGCCTGCTCGGTATTAAGCACTTTGCCGCGCAGCGGCAGGATGGCCTGGGTACGGCGGTCGCGACCCTGTTTGGCGGAGCCGCCGGCCGAGTCGCCCTCAACGATGAACAACTCACTCACTGCCGGATTGGTCGACGAGCAGTCGGCCAATTTGCCTGGCAGATTGAGCCGGTGGGAAACCGAACTTTTGTTGCGAACGGTTTCTAACGCGGCACGCGAGGCGGTTCGGGCGCGGACGGCCAGAATTATCCGCTGGGCAATCGCCTGAGCCTGGCTACGATTCTGGAGGAGAAAATTTTCGAGCGCGATACGGATCAGGCCGTCGATTTTGGCGCTGACCTCAGGGTTGCCAAGCTTTTCTTTGGTCTGGCCCTGAAACTGGGGGTGCTTTAAGTACAGGCTCAGAATGGCGACTATGCCCTCTCGGGTGTCTTCGGCGGTCAGGTTGAGCCCTTTGGGCAGCAGGTCGTTCACATTCAAATAATTCCGCACGGCTTTTACTATCCCGGTTTTGAGGCCGTTTTCGTGTGTGCCGCCAAACGGAGTGGGAATCCCATTGACAAAGGTGTACAGCCGCTCGTCGGGTGAGGCGGTCCAGGTCAGGACACACTCAAACACAGGATCGTCCGGCCGCTCCAAGTGAAAAACCTCGGGAATAACGGCTTTTTTGTTGTCTAGCAGTTTGGTCAAATAGGCTTTCAGACCGTCCTTGTACTGATAGCGTGTGGCTTGGCCGCTGACCTCATTGCGGAAGGTCAAGCGGAGGCCCTTGTGTAGATAGGCCTTGGCTTCGAGCCGTTCGGCGATCAGTTCGGGATTGAGCTGAATCGACGGAAAGATGTCGGCGTCGGGACGGAAGCTAATCGTTGTTCCGCTGCCGCGCAGCTCGCCGTTGGACGTGAGCTGCTCGAGCTTGCTCGTCGCCCGTCCACGGGAAAAGGTCTGCTGCCATTCGGTCCCCCCGCGCTTAACACGAGCGATGAGTTGATCGGACAGGGCGGTGACAACCGAGGCCCCGACCCCGTGTAAACCGCCCGAGTGCGAGTAGTTCAGGCCCTCGAACTTGCCCCCGGCGTGCAGAGTGGTCAGGATAAGCTCCAGGGCCGATTTCTCAAACTTGGGATGGATATCAACTGGGATGCCCCGGCCGTTATCGCTAACGCTGACCGTTGTCCCATCCTTGTGCAGCCGGACTTCGATTCGGCTGGCATACCCGTTCATGGCCTCATCCACGGCGTTATCCAGCAGCTCCCACACCAGATGGTGCAACCCGACGCTGTCCACCCCGCCGATATACATCCCGGGCCGTTTGCGGACCGGCTCTAGGCCTTCCAGAACCGTAATGTCTTTGGCCGTGTAACTATTTTGGGCTGCCATACCTTTCCTCCTCATCCACCCCACGAACGGCGGTCAGCGCCATGCGTTTGACCAGCCGTTGACCTTTGCCTGCCCGTTGACCGAGCGGAATGCCTTTGACACGTCGTTGTCTGCCGTCGGAACCCAACACCGTCACCCTGGCGCCCGCTGGTGTGGTGGTCGCGCCGATAAAACGGTCGTCCTTCTCCAGCCGCATGAGGATCACCCCTCGGCCGGCCCCGGCTAGCTCTGAGACATCTTCGACCGGGAAGGCCAGTAGTTGTCCGCAGTGGGTCGCGCACACCACCTGGGCGTGGCGGATCGGTTCTACAGAGACAACCTCATCGCCGTCCGCCAAACGGGCAATTTTACGACCGTTCCGCGTCGTCTCTTCAAGATTGGGACGAAAGCGAAAGCCCAGACCTCGGGCCGTGGCCAACAGGTAGGACGGGCCGGTCCCGGAGCCGCCTTGGGCCGCCGCTTCGAACAGATCGGCCTGGTCGTTTGCAGACGTCGAGCCGTTGCTGGCCGGGGCGGGTGAGGGCTTATCGCTGACCAAACTTACAGTGACAATTTGCTCCCGGTCCTGAAAGTGAAACACGGTCTGGATCGGTTCACCGTAGCCGGTCGAGGCGGGAACATCGCGGAGCTTGAGTACATATAGGCCGCCTTTATTGGTGAAAAAAGCCAGCCGGTCCCGTGTGGTGCCGGTCAAAATCGTCTGAATACCATCGCCCTCGCGCAGACGAGGGCTGGTCGGGTCCTTGAGTTCGCGCACGCGTTTGATCCATCCGTCGCGACTGAGGACGACGGTGGCTTCTTCGTGGACAATATAGGCTTCGGGATCGTAGTTGAGTTCTTCTCCGGCCCGCAGCGCGCTACGCCGTTTGTCGCCGTAGCGCTTGCTCAGTTCGCGCAACTCGTCCCCAATCACTGTCCAGCGTTTGGTTTCTTCTGCAAGCAGGCCGCGCAGCTTGCCGGCCCGTTCTTCTTTGTCAGCCTGCTCGGTCTGGATTTTGTCGATTTCCAGCCGCGCTAGCTGGTACAGACGGATTTCGAGAATTGCCTCGGTCTGCGATTCGTCAAGCCCAAAGCCGGCCATGAGTTTGCGGCGGGCGTCTTGGCGTGACTCCGCAGTGCGAATGGCGTGGATCACCGCATCTAGACGGCCGGCAATCAGGCTCAGACCGGCCAAGATGTGTAGGCGGGTCTCCAACTCAGCCAGCTCGTGGGCAAAGCGTTTGGTGATGACCTCAAGACGAAAGTCCAGAAAATACCGACACAGGTCTCTGAGCGTGGCCCTGAGCGGCTGACCGACCAACGGGCTGGTGGTGGTCGGGACTAGGCAGGTCAGGTTGATCGGATACGAGATCTGTAGCGACGTATGGCGACACAGATAGGCCAGGGCCAACTCTTCGGAACTGTCTCCCTTGAGTTCCAGCACAATCCGGATATCGTCGGTCGACTCATCGCGTACATCAAGGATCTGCGGGACTTTGCGCGTGACCACCAGCTCGGCAATTTTTTCGACCAGCTGAGCTTTATTCACGGTGTAGGGCAGGGAGGTAATCACAACCTGGCGTTTGCCGCGCGGCAGCGCTTCCACCCGCCACTCCCCCCGCAGCTTGAGCGTGCCCTGGCCGGTTTCGTATATTTGGCGCAGCTCACTTCTAGAGGTCAGAATTTCCCCTCCGGTCGGGAAGTCAGGGCCTTTGATTGAGCGCAGTAAGCCTGCGGTAGTGATGTCCGGGTTGTTAAGCATGGCCAGCAGGGCTTTCACGACCTCATGAAAATTATGCGGTGGGATATTGGTGGCCATGCCGACAGCGATACCGCTGGCCCCGTTCAGCAACAGCTGGGGGAGGGCGGATGGCAGCACGACCGGTTCATCAACCGTGGCATCGTAGTTTGGACGGTAGGGAATTGTTTGACCCCGTAGATCGCGAAACAACTCTTCGGCCAAGGGCACCAGCTTGGCCTCGGTATAACGCATGGCCGCGGCATTATCGCCGTCCAGCGAGCCAAAATTGCCCTCACCGTGAACCAACGGATAGCGCATTGAGAAGGGCTGAGCCAGGCGGACCATGGCGTCATACGCAGCTTGGTCGCCGTGGGGATGGTATTTGCCGAGTACTTCGCCGACTACCGCGGCCGATTTGCGTGGTCTGGCATTCCCGCCCAGACGCAGGTTTTGGAACATGGCATACAACAGCCGCCGCTGGACCGGTTTGAGCCCATCGCGCACATCAGGCAGCGCCCGTGAGGTAATCACGCTCAGCGCGTAGTTGAGATAGCGTCCTTCGGCCTGTTGGACCAGGTCTACAGGGAGAATCCGCTCTGCCACCGCCGACTGTTTCATACATCCTCCTCCACCAGCGAATTATAGGCGAATTGAAAGCGAAAGCTCAACGGGGCTTTTGCGCTCCTTACTGATCTTTCCGTCATTGGTCAAGGGCTGGTGGATAAGCGGAGCGGGTCAAGAGAGATAAGGGGAAAAATATCTTGCTCCCGTATTCATGATTGGAGGAAACACCTATCGTGTGATGGTCTTGGCTCATTGCCATCGGGGCTAAAGTCTCTATGCGCCATGTCCTGGCCGCTGAGATTGGCTGGCCCTCCGTCCGCTCTTGGACATACGGCACGAGTCCCGGATTACAGCGGACGGGAGAGGGTGAGTTCCGTCATGGAGGAGCAGCGACTCAAGCAGGCCAACCGTCCTGAAAGAGACTCTCACGGGATTGTCTCGGAGCTCTTGAGGGGCAGGCAGGAGCCGAACGTCCGACAGGTCCGCGCTCTTGCCAAGCCGACCGGGGTCTTACCGGAGGGGTTTCTCTGGGCAGAACCGCTCCAAGGCTATTGTCGTGAAGACCGCGACTTCTCACAGGAATATCTGAGCGTCGCTCGCTCCGTCCCAAACGTGCCGGCAAGGGGGAGTTCAACTCCCAAAAAATTCTAGAGCTTGCTGAATCACAAACTCGGGCTTCTCTTCGGCGATAAAGTGACCGCACTCGGCCACCGCCCCACCCCGAACGTTCTCGGCCACACCCTGCCACACGGACACAATGTCGGCCAGGAAGCGCTCTCCGCCCCAGGCCAGAACCGGCATCTTCAGTTTCTCGGTACAGCGTTTGAGGTTCTCCAGGTCCTTATTCAAACCGGTGGCGTAATACTGAAAGCCAGCGCGTAAGGCTCCGGGTGCCGAGTAAACCCGGACATATTCGTCAATGTCTTCTTTGCTGAAGACGGTTGGACTGTAGTTGTAATCTGGTGAGGTGTAAAAATGGCTCAGATAGGCCCGGACGTTGGTGCTGACCAGCTTTTCAGCCAGGTCGGGGATACCGGCATGAAAAAACACGTGCCAGAAGCGCCGCGCGACCTGGAGGTCCATTTTATCGCCGGTACGGCCCAGGCCCGGTATCATATCCAGTATCATCAGCCGCTCGACCATTTCGGGGTGATCGTAGGCCAGATAGTAGGCCACCGCCCCGCCCCAGTCGTGGCCGGTTAGGCCGATCTTTTCATGACCCAGAGACTGGAGCAGAGCGTGCACATCAGAGGCTAGGGTGCGTTTGTCATACCCGGTTAACGGTCGGCCAGAATCACCCAGTCCGCGCAGATCCGGGGCAATCACTGTAAAATGCTCGGCCAGGGGCGGAATAATCTTGCGCCACTCATACCAACTCTGCGGCCAGCCGTGGACAAAGACCAGCGGATAACCGGAACCGGCCGTGACGTAGTGCATGCGAAAGCCGTTGATCATTTTGGTGTGATGGGTAAAAAGCTCGGACATGGATCGCCTCCTGTTTTAATAAGCATCCTATGGTAGGATGCTGGGTAATGAAAGAGCCTGTTTTTCTCCAGACCTGCCGCCGTCAACCAACCCCATACACGCCGGTGTGGTTGATGCGCCAGGCTGGGCGCTATATGCCCGAGTACCGTGCGCTACGAGCCAAGGTTTCGTTTCTGGAACTGTGTAAAACGCCGGATCTGGCTGCCCAGGTGACGGTTGACGCGGTTGAGCGGCTGGGGGTTGATGCGGCCATTATCTTTGCTGATATTCTGCTGATTGTGGAGCCGATGGGGGTCGGCTTGGAGTTTGCCCAGGGCGATGGGCCAATCATTCACCGGCCGCTCCGTTCGGGCCGAGACATTGACCGGGTGCAAGACAGGCCCGCTGCACAGGCCCTGGACTTTGTGTGTGAGGCGGTGCGTAAGGCCCGGGCTGCGTTGCCCCAGGATATTGCTCTGATCGGATTTGCAGGAGCTCCTTTCACTGTTGCGTCGTATCTGATCGAAGGTGGTGGATCGCGCCATTATCTTGAGACCAAGCGCCTGATGTACGCCGACCCCGAAGCCTGGCGGACGCTAATGGCCTATCTTGTCCGCGTGACAACCGACTATCTGAATGGACAGATCGCGGCCGGAGCGCAGGCCGTTCAGCTATTTGACTCGTGGGTCGGCTGTTTATCGCCCGACGACTACCGAAACTTCGTCCTGCCCCATATGCAGGCGCTGATAGGCGGCCTCACTCCGAAGGTGCCGGTCATCCACTTTGGCACCAACACGGCCAGCCTGCTTGAGCTGCTGGCCCAGGCTGGCGGCGATGTGATCGGGGTGGACTGGCGCACTGACCTCGACGTTGCCTGGTCCCGGATCGGCTTTGATCGAGCGGTGCAGGGCAATCTCGATCCGGTCAGCCTGTTTGCCCCGTTCGATATCCTCCGCGGGCGGGTCGCGCGGGTGCTGAACGCGGCGGCGAGTCGCCCAGGACACGTGTTTAACCTCGGCCACGGTATTTTGCCCCGCACGCCGGTCGAGCAGGTGATTGCCCTGGTCGAGCTCGTGCACGAAATGTCAGCCAGATGAAAATTGAGCCAACAGGCCCGTCCCCATTCACGTTTGACGCCCTCCAGTATCCCCATGCCTTTTGACGCGGTCCTGCTCATTGCCTTTGGCGGCCCGGAAAAGATGGACGAGGTGCGCCCCTTTCTGGCCAACGTCTTACGCGGACGACCCACCTCGCCCCAACGACTCGAAGCGGTTGTCCGTCACTACGCCTTATTGAATGGTCACTCACCGCTTACGGCGATCACCCTGCGCCAAGCCGGCGCCTTGCATGCCGTCCTGGCGCGCAAGGGACTTGACCTGCCGGTGTATGTTGGGATGCGCAACTGGCATCCGTATTTGTCCGAAACCTTGGCCCGCATGACGGCTGACGGGGTAGGACGCGCCTTGGGCGTCATAATGTCTGCCCAGCAGAGCGAGGCCGGCTGGCAGCGCTATAAAGACAACGTTGCAGAAGCACAGGAACGGGTCGGGAGTCAGGCCCCCCGTGTGGACTACATTCCAGGCTGGCACAATCATGCGCTGTTTATCGATACGGTCAGCGCTCTAGCCGAGCGGGAATTCGCTGCGCTCGGTCAGGATAAGCGGCCCTCCACCCCGCTCGTTTTTACCGCTCACAGCCTACCGAGCGCGATGCCGGGCGTCGCGCGATATGTGGCCCAAATTGAAGAGGGCGCCCGCCTAGTCGCCGCTAAGATGGAACACGCGGTCTGGCGCACTGCCTACCAGAGTCGGAGCGGCGATCCCCGCACGCCGTGGTTGGAGCCCGATATCGGTAGCGTGTTGCAACAGCTTGCAGCGGAAGGAGCGCGTGACCTTGTTGTCTGTCCCATCGGATTTGTGTGCGATCATGTGGAAATCCTGTACGACCTGGATATTGAGGCGAGGCAGGTCGCCGAACGGCTGGGCCTAAACATGCGGCGGGCTAGCACGGTCAACGACCATCCCACATTCATTCAGATGCTGGCAGTGATCGTACAGCAGGAGATTGAAAGGGCATAAACATGGCATCTGTTCCGGTACACATAGCGATCATCGGTGCGGGTATTGCTGGGCTGGCCGCGGCCTACCGTCTGCAGGAACTGAGCAAGGAGCGCGAAATCCCGCTGCGCTTTAGCGTGCTTGAAGCCAGTGACCGTTTGGGCGGGACGATTGGGACGGAGCAGCGTGACGGGTTCGTGCTTGAATACGGTCCCGATTCTTTTATCTCCGAAAAACCGTGGGCCCTGGACCTCTGCCGTCGCCTGGGACTGGAGGATGAACTGATTAGCACCCAAGATCAGTTCCGGACCACCTTTGTGGTGCGCCGGGGTCAGCTGGAGCCTTTACCCGAAGGGTTTATGCTCCTGGCTCCGACCCGTTTGGGGTCCCTCGTGCGTTCCCGTATTTTTTCCTGGCAGGGAAAGCTGCGGATGGGCCTTGATTTGGTTCTACCGCGCGGACAACAGCGAGACGATGAGAGCTTAGGCTCTTTTGTACGACGACGGCTCGGCCGGGAAGCCCTGGATCGGGTCGCCCAACCCCTGATCGGTGGAATCTACACGGCCGATCCCGACGAGCTGAGCCTGGCCGCAACCATGCCGCGCTTTCTTCAGATGGAACGGAAACGGCGTAGCCTGATTTATGCTCTGTGGCAAGCCGGGCGTAAAAGCCCCCAAGACGCCAAGGATGCCAGCGGAGCGCGCTGGAGTCTGTTCGTGACCCTGCGCAACGGTATGCAGCAGATAGTCGATACGCTGGTGGGACGTTTGTCTCTGGGCGTGATTCGTGACAAGACCGCGGTCCGGTCGGTCCAACCCCGCGACACGGCCTGGCAAATCGAGTGTCAAAACGGCTCCCGTCTCCAGGCCGACGGGGTAATTTTGGCGACGCCTGCTTTTCAAACGGCCCGGATGCTGCGTGCCTGCGACGCCGAGCTGGCCGACCAATTAGCGGTCATTGGGTACAGTTCAGCTGCCATCGTCAGCCTCGCCTATTATCGCCAGGACATTCCGCACGCTTTAAACGGCTTTGGTTTTGTTGTACCGCGTATTGAGAACCGCTCAATTATTGCGGGCACGTTTTCCAGCGTGAAATATTCTGGGCGCGCCCCAGACGGTCGGGTGTTGCTCCGCGCTTTTGTTGGTGGGGCTTTGCAGGCTGAGATGCTTGAGTTGGACGATGACGAGATGGAACGCATGGTCCGCCGAGAGTTTGCCGCGCTGCTAGGGATCAAAGCTGCCCCGCTGTTTACCCTGATTGCCCGCTATCCGAATTCCATGCCGCAGTATCTGGTCGGCCATCTTGAGCGAGTGGCCGCCATCGAACACCGACTGGCAGCCCATCCCGGCCTGGCTCTGGCTGGCAACGCTTACCGGGGGGTCGGCATCGCGGATTGTGTGCGCAGTGGGGAAGCCGCGGCCCAAGACATCTTGGGCCAGCTCAGACCGTCGTAGCTAGAAGCTGGCGGATCCTTGGCCAGCGCTGACTTCCCCACGAACGTATCACCCTTCGTAAGGTTGCAAAACGCGCTAGTACCATCGCTCATCCCACACCAGTAAGGCGACTAACGCGCGGCGCTGGTTGAGCCGGGCATAGGTGTTGGCAGCGGCAATAGCTTCGCCTTCGTGAAGATAGTAAGAGAGCAGGTCGCCCTGCTTGGTGAAAACGGGGTCGGGCTCGCGCAGCACGACGAGGGGGGGCGAGTCGTTTGGGGCTACTTGCGCGTCGGGTTGGGAGGAGGGTGCAGGCCAGGGCAGATCTGGGCGCGGCTTTGGCGTGCTGTACACTTTTTCAAGCAACAGGAACTGGGTAAAATCCTTAGGGATGCGTTCCTGGGCTTCGGCGTAGATATACTCCAACCGTGACTTGTCCAGCAGGAGACTCCAGTTGGGTTTGCGGTGGGTCAGGTAGAAAAAAACGTAGCCGGCGTCACCACGGCCCGAACGGGTAAACGGCGTTCGAGCTGGCAGGGCGGTTGACGGAAAGTTCCGGTAGTATGGGTTGTAGGGACGCTTGGCCATACGCCTTCTCCCACATCAGGGCGGTTGAGGGCTATGGGGTGTCGGGCAGCGGAGGCATCTTTGGATAGGACGGCAAATCGGGATCGAGTCTGTCCCAGGGCTGGGCGCTGGAGGTCCAGATGTTTGCGCTCGGCCGAAACCAGCTAGGGTCATCCAGACTGCCCACCCGGATGCCCATTGTATCACCTAAGATGGCCAGCCGCGTAAAGAGCGGCGTCCCGCACTCGTGGCAAAAGCCCTTGCGAACCGTGTTGCCGCAGGCGCAGCCTCCGGTAAATGCCATAGGCGTCCTCCTCATATACTCTCTTCCTAGCATTTTGGCCTTTGACACAAAACCCTTTCCCAAATATGAAGAGAGAGAGACCCGAGAGAGCCTACGGGCGCGAGAGAAGGAGGATGCTGCTATGCCTTTTCTATCCTTAGATGACGCTGAGCTATGGGACCTGTGTCCGGAAAATATGCGACACGCCATACAGGGCGGTGTGACTGGTTTGGCCTATTTCCCGCTCGGCGAGTTGAAAGACAACCCGGCAACCGTGGTTGCCCTGCGGATGGGGCCGGGCTGTGTGTTACCCCGCCACGGGCACGACTGCTACCGTTTTGAGATTGTGGTCCGAGGGACGCTCGACGTTGGCGAGCGGGTGCTAAAGGTCGGTGACATCATGGTCAGCGAGCCGAACAAAGTCTATGGGCCGCATATTGCCGGCCCTGAAGGCTGCACCACGTTTGAGATTTTTAGCAATCACAAAGCCTCCCACGTCGTGCTGTTCGATCTGCCCCAGGGGCTGGTCGAGTGCGATGTGACAAGCCAGGAGGGCCTCGCCAAACTCCAGCAGGCCATGCGCGAGGACGCCAGCAGAGGGGCCGGGGCCTAGCCGCTCTACTGTCTGAAGGAGGAGCGCTATGCGTGTGATTGACGGCGACAGCCACTTTATGGAACCGCTTGATCTGTACGTCCGGTACATTGACCCGGCCTTTCGTGATCGGGCTGTGCGGATTGAGAAGGACGCGGCCAGCGGTAACGCTACGATTGTAGTGGACGGCCGACCGCTCAAGCTGATCAATGCCAACGATCTCTTAGCCGCGGTGGTGGCCTACGGTCAAAAAGAGGCCGGGCAAGATGTGAGCAATTTTGACCAGTATTTAGCGCTCAGCCCGGACTGGCAGAACATGGACAAACGAGTGGCCTTCTTGGATACCGAAGGCATTCAAGCCCAGATTATCTATCCCACCCTAGGTCTGTTGTGGGAGGGCACGGTGAGCGACCCGGTATTCGCCGATGCGCTGTGTCGGGCCTATAACACCTGGGCCTTTGAGCTGTGCAGTGGTCACGCTGATCGGCTGTTCCCTGCCGCCCATATCTCCCTGCGGGACGCCGACTTGGCGGTGCGAGAACTGACGCGGGTGGCGAAACTCGGCGGTCGCACAATCTTTGTTGCCGCCGCACCGGTCAACGGCCACAGTTTCGGCCATCCCGACCTCGATCCGATTTGGGCCGCAGTGCAGGACTTAGACCTCAGTGTCGGTATCCACCTGACCGGCCACCGACACTCGACCGGGCGGCAGTGGTACCGCGACCGCGATCCGGGCATGATGTTTGTGACCATGAACCTGATTCAAGATCCCCGTATGGCACTCACCACCCTGGTCTACGATGGGGTGTTGGAGCGCTTTCCGCGTCTGCGGGTGGCGACTATCGAAGCCATGGTTGGCTGGATCGGTGAGTGGTTAGAACGGCTCGACTATCGCTACAAATATATGGGCCATACCTCACAGATGAAACGTCCGGCCTCGGAATACTTCGCGCGCAATATCTGGGTCAACGGCGATCCTGAAGAAAAGATGTTTCCCCTGATCGTCGAGTTTGCCGGCGATGAAAAGTTTTTTGTTGGCTCCGACTATCCGCACGCTGAGGGCTTTGTTGAGCCTGTCAAGAAGGCGCGTGAGACCTTATCTACGTTGCCGAGCGAGTCGGTGGACAAGATCCTTGGCGGCAACGCGGGTCGCTTCTTCGGCATCTGAGCCGTGGGCTGTTCGGGGCAAGCACCGAATCGTGAAAAACCACCTCTCCTCCGCGGAGGCCCGCCGGAAGTCTTGCTCCGCTGCATCGGTGAGGAGGCGGTCGATCTCGGCCCCCTTCTCCCGATAGAACCCACGCCCCGGTTGCTACGCCTCGCCCTAGGGGACACGGCTTCCAAGGGCGAAGCGGACAAAAGCGTCTTCATAGAATGGAGCAGCGTTGCAGCCGCCAGATGGGAGTGCTGCCGTATCCGCTGTGAGGCCTAGAGGTCATCGAGCCCATCCGCCCCTGCCTCCAGGCGGCTGGAGAGAGGGGAGGGAGAAGCGGCCACCTCGACTGTCATCAGAAGCGACCTCCGTGGCTTGCTCCTCCGCAGGAAACGTTTCTTGCCGTAAAGGTGTTGTGCATTGAGGGTCGATGGGCAGTCTGAGCTCCTGATGAGCCACAGTCCTCTTGAGCAAGCCTAACCGGCCTCGTTGGGCATCCGGCTGGTCAAGATCAGTCGGGGCGATCCTGACCGGACGTTAAACGCTGCCTCTACTGGACCTGATCCCACCAGGCCGAGGAATGAAACGCCTGGCCGACAGTTAGCAGCTCACCTAAACGCGGGGTGACTAGCTCGACCTTGTTTTCCCGAGCTGTCTTCAGCGCCCGCTTGATCGGTTCGTCCCAGTCGTGGAGACCCAAGTTGAACGTTGCCCAGTGTACGGGTAACAGGATCTGGCCTCGAACGTCGCGGTGAGCCTGAATCGCCTCTTCCGGATCGATGTGGACATCGTGCCAGTAGTCGCTTGGCCCATAGGCACCGATTTTGAAAATTCCGAGGTGAAACGGTCCGAAGCGCTGGCCGATATGTTGAAAATGGTCCGAAAAGCCCGTATCGCCGCTGTAGAACACCCGGTGTTGCGGACCGAGGGCTGTCCACGACGCCCACAGCGTTTCCATCCGATCAAGCAGCCCTCGTCCCGAGTAGTGCTGGGAGGGCGTGCAGACAAAGGTAATCTGGCCCAGCTGGTGTGATTCCCACCAATCGAGGTCTGTAATCTGACTGGCCGGAATGCCCCAGGCTTCTAAATGAGCCCCAATGCCCAGGGGTACGAGAAAGTGGCTGCCCATAGTCGCCAGGTGTTGGGCGGTGTGCATGTCAAGGTGATCGTAATGATCGTGGGAGATGAGCACCGCATCAATCGGTGGCAGATCGGACAGCGCAATCGGTGGCGGTGCAAAGCGTTTTGGGCCGATCCACTGAAACGGTGATGCATAGTCTGAGAAGATCGGGTCGAGCAGAAAGCGCAGGCCGTCCATTTCAATCAGCACGCTGGAGTGGCCTAACCAGATGGCGCGCAGACCTGGGGGTGGGGGTGTAATGAAAGACGCGGGGTGAACCGGGACGAACGGCAGCAGAGCGGGCGGGCGGCGAATTTGCTGCCCAAAGAGGCGCTGTCCCAAGAAATACCACAGGTCTCCCCAGTTGAAATCGCCCAAGGGCTGGGCGTTGAGAAAGTGACCGTCCGCGCTATGTGGAGAAGCCTCGATGCGGGTCTGCCGCTGACCGCTGGCTCTGTTTCCAAACGAGGCACAACTGCTGAGCGTGATGGCGATAGCGAGGGTAAGCAACGCCAGGACACCGAGGGACCAGCGCAGGATTGTCGTGGCAAGTGCACGGGACGCACGTCTATTCAAGACTATCGGCATAGGTAAGACAAGCAAGAATGTCTTCTTGGGCTGATAATTGGGATCGTCCTCGTTGTTTATCACCGAGGGCGTCCAACCCGTGGAATGTCTTTCATCTCTTGGTCAATCAGCTCCGCCCGAACCAGCCGAGTCCCGTCGACTAGGGCCTTCAGTTTACCCCGTGCCGCGGTACGCGAGCGGGGTACCAGGCCGCAGTCGGTACACGGGTAGAGCCGTTCGGGTTCGACATAGGGGAGGGCGGCCCGAATGCGGGCGGCCACGGTATGTGGAGTTTCGATGTGTTCGGTGCCGACATCTATCACTCCGACCATCAGGTCTTTGCCTGTGGCCAGGCCGAGGACCGAGGGATCAACGCCCGAAGCCGCGCATTCAACCGAGATCATGTCAAGCGTGCTAGTCCGCAACAGGGGCAGGGTGCGACTGTAGTGGCTCCAATCGGTGTTGCTGTTTTTCCAGGCCAAAACTTGGGGAACGCCGTAGCCGTAGCAGATGTGGACAGCGGTTTTGGCACGGACCCCTTGGGCCGCTGTCTCAAGCGTCCTGAGGCCCCACTCCTCTACCTCGTCAACAAAAATGTTAAAACACGGTTCGTCAAACTGCACGATATCGCAGCCGTTTGCAGCCAGCTCGTGAGCCTCTTGGTTGAGTGCCTGAGCAATGTCGTGGGCCAGCTGCCGCCGGTCGCCATAGTGTTCATCGGCCAGGGTGTCGGCCGTTGTCATTGGCCCCGGGAGGGTGACTTTGACCGGGCGGGTGGTGTGACGTTTCAAGAAGCTCAGCGCCTCAACAAATATGGCGGCCTGGCGCCTGACCGGGCCGGTCACGCGGGCGACGTCAATCTCAAGGCCGTACCGGCCACCACGGGTGAGCCGTTTGACCATGATGGTGAAGTCAATCCCACTCAATTGTTCGCTAAAGCCCCAGATGTAGTGGCGTCGCCGCTGCTCACCGTCGGTCAGAATATCAAGCCCGGCCTCTTCCTGGTCGCCAACGGCTAAGCGTACGGCATCGTCGTGGCCCTCTTGGAGTGCCGGGCCGTCTAAGGCCCAGCTCAGCGAAGAAACCTGCTGGGGCGGAAACAGCCAGGTCGGGCGTGGGAGACTGCCGACAAGCATGGTTCGCAGCATGGAGGGCTCCTGTGGCTGTCTACTTGATTGCAATCGGATTGACCGGTGAGCCGCAGCCGCCGACCAGCTTGAGCGGGGCGCCGGCAAACAGAAAGGTGTACTGTTTGTCCTGCTCGCAGTGATCGGCCAGGTCTTTCAGCCATACGATTTCGTTGAAGATCACCCCGAGATTGCACAGCAGGGCAGCGTGCAGCAAACCCAAACCGCCGGTCTCGGGATTAATGGCCTGCTCGCAGCCGACCGTGTCGGCGCTGATTGAGGCAATCTCCATGTCGTGAAACCATTCGACCAGCTCTTTGCTGTATTCAAGACCAGGCTCGTCGAATTCACCATCGGGGAAAAACGCGTCCTGGCCCTCCTCGTAGAAACGGTTGAGCCAGCCGGTGTGGAGGAGGAGGATATCGTGCTTTTCGATACTCACCCCTTGTTTGTCAGCCGCTCCCAGCAGGTCGTCAAGGCTCACCCCTTCGCCCCGCTCTAAGTGCTTTTTGCCCTTGTAGCGGGCGGCGTCAATCAGGAGGCCGTGACCAATGACACCCCGGTCGGCGATCGGCTCAATTGAGCACTTTTGGAGCGCCCCGATCGTTGTTTTGGGATCGTAGCCGTTATAGATCTTGTCCCCATACCAGGCGTGTCCGAGCGCGTCATACTGGGTCGTCCCCTGGGGGAACATCACAATGACGTCGTCCGAGTACTTGAGCCCGCCGGGGAAGGGCTGGGCCCGGCCGCTGATATACGAGCCCTCGTCATTGGTCTGGGTCCGGATCGGTTGAGCACGAATCGGGTGGAGGGGGTCGCCCTGAGGTCGGGCGACCGGGACGCCAAGCATAAACGTCTTGCCGTGTTTAACTGCCCGGATGCCGCGTAAGACCTCCTGGTCGGTCAGAAAATTGAGACAGCCGATCTCGTCGTCCGCCCCCCAACGGCCCCAGTTTCTCGGTGCGTCCTTGAGGATCTCGGTATGTTCGATGGGTTTGTCTGGCATGTTCTCCTCCGTTCAGGTTTGGAGTTGTTTTCGCGCCTTCTCGGTAAATTCCTGGGCCGCCTTCTCATCTTTGAGCAGGCTCTTGATTTTGACCGGGACCTCGACGCCCCTGCGACAGGCTGGCCGGGCTTTTATGGCGTCCATCCAGCGTCTGAGGTTGGGAAGGCCGTCGATGGACACGCCCGACCATTTATACGTCCGCACCCAGCACCAGTTGGCAATATCGGCAATCGAGTAATCTCGCCCCAGCCATTCGCTCTCGCTCAGGCGGCGTTCAAGCACCTCGAATAAGCGCCGACACTCGTGTTGATAGCGATCAATGGCGGGCTGAAGCTTGTCTGGAAAATAGCGGAAAAAGACGTTGGCCTGGCCCATCATCGGACCAACGCCCCCCATCTGGAACATCAGCCACTGGATTACCTCGGCCCGCGCCTTGGGCTCGGTGGGGAGTAAGCGGCCGGTTTTCTCAGCCAAGTAGACCATAATTGCCCCGGTTTCAAAGACGGTGATATCGGCTCCGCCAGACGGATTGTGGTCGACGATGACCGGAATCCGACCGTTGGGGTTCAGTTTCAGAAACCACTCCTGCTTTTGTTCGTTGTCCCCTAGGTTAACCGTGTGAACGGTGTAGGCCAGGTCGAGTTCTTCCAGTGTGACCGAGGCTTTGTGACCGTTCGGGGTAGGGGCGGTATACAGCTCTATCATGGTGTAATTCTCCGGTTAACCCTGCAGGACGCGCAGACAACCGGCCTGCTCCAGGACTGTGTTCAGGCTGCTTTTGTCGGCCACCGCGGCGTACTTCTTGCGCAGGGCTTGAAAGGATTTGGCGTGATATTTCTGGGGCTTCTGGGTCCAGATACGACCGTTCAGATCGACGCTGAACTGCTCCTGACCGGTGGCAACCGCCTCGGCGTTAGCCAGCGTCCAGGGCAGAAAGCGAGCGCCGACCTGTTGTTCAAGAAACGGCAGCAGCGTCGGCTCCAGACTCGACCACGGCTCAAAGTCTCCCTCGGCGCGTGGCCACAACATACGCTGTACCCAGGCTAGCACGTGTGAGGCGCGACCCTCCACAAATGCGCACGGAGTCGGATCGGTCCAGGCGTTATAGATTTGCCCCCACAGACCCAAATCACCGAACGACGGTCGCGCTCCAAAGAGGTAGGCCCGCGTGCTGAGATGGGCTTCGAGCTGCTCGATCGCCTCACAAAAGGATTCCTCAATCAGGGGCGCTGTCTGCTCGTTGGAGCCCACAAACCACACCCGGTTGACCATGCGTTCTCGGACCTGGGCAACCATCTGGGCGTGCTGTTTGTCGTCTGCCCAAGGCATCATCATACGGGCGATACGGCCGGCCGAACTCAGCTGATCGACCTCACGTGCCCAGCGGTAGTGAAACATCCATTTATTGCCCCATTCGTCGCCAAACTCTTCAATCAGGGCCGAGAGAAAACCGCTGACCGGATCGGCAGGGTGGATGGAAGGCTGGGGGTAGAGGGCTTCGAGCTGCTCGATAATCGGGGTCGAGTCCTGAATACCCTTGTCCTGGGGGGTGACAACCAGCGGAATGATCGGGATCTTGGCGTATTTTTTATACTCATCCTGTACCGCCGCGCTGCGGATAATCCATTCGTGGGGGATGTCTTTATAGCGGCAGTAGGAACGAACCTTGACCGAGTAGGGTGAGAGTTCGGCACCAAAGATACGATACTGGTCGGCCATGGAAGTCCTTTCTGTAGCAGGCTGGGTTAGAAATCGAGGGGCAGGCTGAGATGCTGCTCGAAGATGAAGTCTCGGTGCTCAATGAGAACCGGATCAATCGCCGACTCTACCGCACTCCGGACAGGTGCCCAGATGGTCCGGAAAAAATTCGGCATAGGGTTCTTGTCGGGCGGATAGGAATCGACAATCTGCGACATATTGGCCCAGTACAGATCCAGCGCGCTCAGCTGGGTCCCGATAAAATACGGACTGCCATCCCGCTTTTGGGCGTGGAGCCGGTCCGAGAGGGCCCGAAGAATAGGCCTCATTTTTGTCGGAGCCGCGGCCGCGTTATCGGCCGAGTAACCATAGGCCGACACCATCGGCGACTTCTTAAACGCCTCGCCCTGAATCTTCAGGACGGTGTCGAACATGATATGGCGCGCCTGCCAGGTGAAACCCTGCTCTCCGCACAGCTCATTGGACAGGCCAATCATCAAAGCACGGTCTTCGACCCTGGATGGCACCAGCGACGGAGTGGGGGCGAGCCGCTCGGCCAAGAGCAGGATCTCGTACCAGCCGGTCCGGGGCGGCTCGTTTTCGTACACAGCGACCGGTGCGTTACGATGTCCGGTCCATGTCACCAGCTCTTCGTTGGCCTCACCCCCGTGCTGGGCAACCGCGACATAGGGAATCTTTTTGACCTCCAAGATGCTTTTGGCCGCTTGGCTCCACGGTGCTGGACCGCCGCTGGTCAGGGCCAGACGCAGGCCGGGCAGGTCTTTGGCTTGGGCAACGGTTTTGTATTCCATATGAGGCGTTCCTTTCTCGTGCGGAGTCTCTAATCCACGATCCGAATCTCGTGCCCCTGGGCTATGACCGGAGTTTGAACCAGATCGATAAAATTGTCCGGTTCAAGGTCGACCAGATCGGCAGCGTACAGATTGTCGCCATCCAGCCAGAGTTGGGCGATGCCGTCATACTCTTGTTCTTTGGCCGGATTAACGAGGTTGACGGTGTAGCGCCTGGCGTTTGGCGTGCGCTTAACTGCGGCTACGACGTTTGGGACGTGGGTCTCAAGCCAGTACTGGTCTAAATAAGCGCGATCAACCCCTGATCGGCGCTTGACGAAAAAGGTGAACTTGGTTGTTGCCCGGCTGGTTGGGCCGGCGACGTTGAGATGTTCGGTCACCGTCAGCCAGCTGCCCTTGGTGATACCGGCGTAGTCGCTAAAACGGTCGTCCATAATTTCGGGCGGAGCGTTGCGTCCTATACCGCTGTCGTAGTGCTGCTTATCGCGGAACCAGAGTTCGGCCATGCCGTCCAGCCCATGGTCGTCATGCTCGCGTTGATCAAAAAAGGTGATCCGATAGCGTTCCGGCTTGGCGATCTTTACCACGTGCGGAGCGTGGATCGTTTCCCACACCTTGACCAGTTCGTCGTGTGAGACGCCGGCGCGGCGGACTACCGTGGCGAGTATCTTCAACATAGCGTCCTCCTTAGTGACATGACTGCCAGGCTCGTGGTCTGTCGCGCGTCAGTATAATCGGAAGCGCCAGCGGCGTCCATGGAGGCCGCTAGGGTGGACGGGTGACCGGTGTGGTCGAGGCGCGGGAGAGAACAGGACTCTCGACCTGGCTGCGGTCCCACCATATTGAGCAGGGTGACCGGCAGGCGCTGGACGAGGATACCGAAGTGCCGCTGAGCGCCGCCGGTCCTCTGCCACATCACTTTGACTCAGCAAGGTCTCCAGCGACGTCACCCTCAGGCCGTAATCTAGAATGACACAGGTGTCGTCAATGCCGAAGATGGGCGACGTGCACGACGGAGCTAGTGTTGGCCGTCTCAGCCGGGCCATGGGCGGTTGAAGCTGAGGGCAAATCCCGGATAGGCCTGCTCGTCGACTCTTTTGTCCCAAGATGAGGGAGACGAGTGTTGGTCGCCAAAGCGGGCCTCAACCCCTAGAGTTGCTCAGCTGGCTAAACGCCTCGCTCCACAGTCTCTGATTAGTCGGGCGGGGGCCAATTCCCTTGATTGGAACCCGGTGTCGTCGACATAAATCGTTGGTAACCAAAAGAAGATGCTTGAGCGGGATGTCCAGGACGCTCAGGGCCAGGATGATGGGAGGGACCGCGTTGATAAAACGCTCCGAGAGCCTGACGGGACGCTGACGAAGTCTGCTGTTGAGTTGCGCGGCCAGCAGCGGCGACTTGGTCAGGGTGCCGACGTGATCCTCTGATGATGGAGGATTGAGCCGGGGGTTTATGGCCAGGGCGGGGAGGCATCCACATTCGTCGGCGTCTGCGCTTGACTGGTGGGAGCTGTAGAAATTGTGCTCGCCAACTCTGACCACGCCTATTGTAGCTCGGGAGGTCCGAGAGCAGCCCGATTCCGCCCCGCCCTGTCGGGTGTCGTGTTGGGGGGACAGGAGCGAAATCCGGGACGGGGTGCGATTGAGCCCACAGAACCGTTCGACCGCCGTCGTGCGGCTGAAACCCTACCGGTTGGCATGATCTTCGGCCTGGACGTACAGGGAAAGCGGACCGTCTCCAAGCGCAGACAGGTCCGGCATGTCGGCTATGGACCACGTCGGTTCGCGGTACGACAGGCTGCTTGCCCAGAGAGCCGAGGGACGGACGATGACGATCTGGTCAAAGGAAGAGAGAAGAAACTCAATGACTGAGAGAATTTCTCCTCCAACATTGTCCCGCAAATCATACCGAATTTCTCCTCCAATTTGAATGACATTCAGGGTGGAGCAAAATCAACAGAGCGCCCGGCGCCGGATTCGAATCGTCAGCCACACTCAAACCGGCCTCTCTGGACCTAAATCGCTACTCAGTCAATTGAGATATCGCCGATATCCACGCGCCCTGCCAGTGACCCCTCAACACTACGAGCCCCCTCTGCTCGTCCTGCTGTGTTGGTGTGGGGTAGGCCTGTGTCAGTTCATACAAAACAGGGGGCGGAACTGAGACTAGCCGGTCATTTTTTGCTCCGCCCCTGGCTGCCCTGGAGCGGTTTTGGTACAGTCCGCTTATCACGTTGTTCAGAAATGGAGAGAGATATGCGCCAACGTCTTCGCTTCGGAGCTTTTTTGGCTCCCCATCATCCGCTCGGTGAACACCCGACGTTACAGTTCCAGCGCGACCTTGAACTGGCCGCCCTCCTGGATCGCCTTCAGTTTGACGAGTTCTGGGTCGGCGAGCATCACTCGGCGGGTTGGGAAACAATCGGCTCGCCCGAGATGTTTCTGGTTGCGGCCGCCGAGCGCACCCACCATATCCGCCTCGGAACCGGGGTGATTTCGGTTCCCTACCATCATCCGTTCAATATTGCCCAGCGCATGGTTCATCTAGACCACTTGAGCCGGGGCCGGGCAATTCTGGGGGTCGGACCCGGCGCCCTGCCGTCCGACGCCGTTATGCTGGGCATCGATCCAATGACCCAACGCGATCGTATGGACGAGGGCTTGGGCGCGGTTTTGCGGCTGCTGCGTGAAGACGATCCCATTACGATTGAAAGCGACTGGTTCGCCCTACACGAGGCGGCACTGCAGTTGCGGCCGCTGCAGGATGAAATCCCAGTTGCTGTGGCCTCGTCAATTTCGCCCTCAGGGATGAAAACAGCCGGGAAATACGGGGTCGGAGTGCTCTCGCTGGCCTCATATTTGGAGGAAGGACTGACCGCGCTGCCGACCCAGTGGAACTTTGGCCAGACCTCGGCACGCGAGCACGGACAACAGCTTGATCGGGCCGATTGGCGGATTGTGATGCCCTTCCATCTGTCCAGCTCAAAAGAACAAGCCTACCGCGAGGCCGCCGCTGGCTTACAGCGTTGGCAAAACGAATACATCGTCGGTATCCTCGGCACGCCTAAGCGCCGGCCGTTTGAGGACGGCTATCAGGCGGCGCGGAGTCTCGACGAACACGGCGGGGCCATCTTTGGCACCCCTGAAGACGCTTTGGAGAAGATTGCCGCCCTGCAACAGCTGTCGGGTGGGTTTGGCACGCTGCTGTGCTTTGCCCACGACTGGGTGTCGCCTGAGCTGTCGGCGCGTAGCTATGAATTGCTCGCCCGCTATGTGGTGCCCCAGGCGCAGGGTCTGATGCGACCGCTACAAGCCTCGGCCGATCGGGTGCAGGCTAACAAGAAAGAGCTGATGGAACGCTCCAGCGGGGCGATTCTCAAGGCGATTCGGGAATACAATGCCGAGCACCCGCGCGCATCCTAGTTGAGCCCAGATATGAGCAGGGGCTATGGATAGGCTGACGGACGCGATTGCTGTTGTCACTGATGCCGAGCGCGGTTTGGGTACTCTCGGGGCCTGTAGGTAGTATTGGCGTTGCTGACGATTTCAGTTCTCTTGGGATAAACCATCTAGACAGCCTTCACGTTCAATGAACGTTGGAGGGTCGCTGTTAACTCTCTCGAATGGGTCTGTTCTGTCCCTGGTCCGGAGAACAGTCATGGGATGGTTTGTGCCAAGATGCCTCTTTTGGGTTTATGCTGCTTGCACGTGAATATTCCCCTCAATACCTTCTGTGAGATCAGCTTCCCCGTGCGCTCCATGTTCTCACGCTACCTTCGTTGTAGTGGAGGGCGAGAAAGCCCTCACCGTGCTCCCAGCCTCCACATAAAGACGCGCTAATCTCGCAGTCGGTGACAATGGCCGCCTTTTTAACTTGTCTTTGTTGTGTGGCCTATGGCGTCTCCCTGCAAACCTCCTCAAGCCGCGTCGAAGACTACACACAGCCAGGAAGGAACGCACGGCCGAGGGCTTGGTCACGGCATTGGCTCGCCGCCAGGCGTTGGATGAGCGTCTCTAGGCCATCCTCGCTGACCTCAGCGGCCGAGGCTGATCTGGCGCGAGAGGCCGTCCGTCCGGTCTGACGCGAGAGGTCGGCACTCGCTGTTGTCTGTGGGGGACGGCTGCCTACAAAACCAACGACTTGAATGCCGAATGTACAACCCGGCACAGCTCGGTAGAGCGGGCTTAAATCATGACACTGGTCTGCCGCCAGGCGGCTAATGAGCGTACTCAGGACACTCTCGGCCCTGTGCTCAGAAACCGTGGCATAGGTGTCTGGGATGCTGACATAGCGCACCGGAGCCGTCCTGCGGCCGGTCGTTAGAACAGTTGGAGAGGGGCCGAAGAGACGGGTCACTTGAACACCGAAGACTGTGCTGTCTAGTGAGTACCGACCGGGAGCGCGAGAATTTTCGTCGGGGGTCGCGTAGCGTGTCTCGGTATGGGATGCACCGCCACCAAGATCAACCTGCCAACCGCCCCGCTCGATAGCCAGACCGATGGGAAATAAATAGTCGGTCGTATCGCCCAGGGTTGGGACGAGGGCCGCGTCCTTGATCGCCCAGGGTTCGTACGAAAACCCGACCCGAAATTTGACTCCCTGCATAATTTCAAGCTGCACCCCCGCGCCGATTCGCCAACGGTCCTTGGCATCCTCAACCGCACGGCTATCTAGAAACGAGCGCTTCTTGAAACGCAGGCGGCTGTGTTCAAACACCGAGTATTGGGTCCAGCTTCCCTGAGCGGTAATCGTCAGACGCTCGGTCAGATGGTAGGCAAAGCCCAGCTTCACATTCTGGGGGATGTTGAAACCCACTCTGCTATCATCGCCCCTGCCGTCGACGCGGGCGTTGCCAAACATCCAGATATGGCCCGGTGTCTTATAGGCGAGGCCCAGATTGAGCTTCTCGGTCGGTTGGTAGAGTAGGCCAAGCGTCCCAAAAACTCCTGGCCCGCGGGCGTCGATGTCCAAGCGGCCGACCGGGCTAGGGGTCTTGAATTTCAGGCGGCCATAGGTCGGGTTGAGAGACACCCCCAGGTGTAGATTCGGCCCCACCGAGTAGGCAATCGACGGGGCCAGAGAAATGGAAACTAGCTCGGTGAAGAAATTATTGGGCACGCCGTGGACCGGATCAGCCCGATGGTTAAACATGAAGCCCAGCGAGCCGTACATACCGATGCCGAATCGAAACGGCCCAAAGCTGTCCGACACATAGCCGAAGTTGGGCGCCAGCGGGAGTTCCCGGCTGGTGCTCTCATAACCCAAGGGGCTTTTATAGGTGGGATGAAAGCGTAGGGCCAATAAGCCGGTTGACAGGGAGGGGGGTAATACACTGAGCTGGGCTGGGTTGTTGAATACAGCCGTGCTAGCGTTCATCGGTAAGGCAACCACATTACCGCCTAAGCCTCCGTCGGTCGGTCCGTTGGCCGGGACACCGAGCTGACTAGCCTGAACGGGGCGAGCGGTGAGTAGGAGGCTGATAAAACAAAAAATGATCAACCATACGCGAGAAAAATCGGCCACTTGGGAGCGTCGCTTCCAACAGCGCATCATCACCTCCACGCCTGAGGGGCAGCTTACCCTACGCTAGACAGACCGCTAATTCAATACAGTTTGGGCCAACTAAAGATATTGTTGATCTCTCCCTAGTACGGCAATCGGTCGTCACCGATGTCTTTACTAGACCTTTGCCCCAATTCCTGTCATGACAGAGGGCGAGGAGGGCAGAGCCATGCTGCAAGTCTTTTCCATGCCATGCGGGTTTCTCGAACTCGATAGCAAGCTGTTTTTTCCCGATCAGGAGACGGGCTCACCACTCGTGGTGCCGGTGCCGTGTTATCTGATTACCCATCCCCAGGGCAACGTCCTGTTCGACACCGGCGTCCACTGCACGGTGATGGACGATCCGGTTGGTCGGCTCGGACCAGAGGTGTCCAATTTGATCGTCTCGCGGAGCAAACCGGGCGAGGAGATTGTTGCCCAGCTGTCTAAATTCAAGCTCGCTCCAGACCATATCAGTTACGTTATCAACTCCCACTTTCACTTTGACCACGCCGGTGGCAACGAGTTTTTTCCGAAATCGACTTTCTTGGTCCAAAAGAAAGAGCTCGACGCCACCAAGGACCCCGAGCTGCGGGCCAAAGCGCTGCTAGATCCCAAGGACTATGACCATCCACTCAACTACCAGGCCGTTGATGGTGCACACGATATTTTTGGCGATGGCAGCCTGGTGATCATTCCTACCCACGGCCATACCCCTGGCCATCAGTCGCTGCGGGTCAAGGTCAGTAAGGGCACGGAAGTCGTACTGACCGGAGATGCCTGCTATACCCGGGGCAATATGGATCAAGACCTCCTGCCGTCGGTTGCGGTGGATGAGTCAGAGATGTATCAGTCTTTAGGCCGGCTGCGTGCGCTGCGAGACAAAGAGGGGGCAACCATTATCTATGGCCACGACCCTGATCAGTGGAAGGAGATTCCGCACGCGCCTGAGCCCTTAGCCTAAAAGAGACCGCAGGACGACCATCCGACCTCAGCGAGTCTGGCCCCAGGTATTCCAATACGTTAGCTCGCGGCCTGGGCGGCGTGGCGCTGGCTTGAAATCCGTGCCGGTATAGTAGGCGATTGGCAGCAGAACGGCCTGGGTCACCGAATCGGGGATACCAAGCCGCTGCGCGACTTCTTTTTCGTGCAGAAGGTGCAGGGTGGTCCAAGCCGATCCCAATCCCCGGGCGCGTAGGGCCAGCATCAACGACCAGGCCGAGGGCAGGATTGAGCCGTACAGTCCGGCCTGGGCGGCGGGACTGGGATCTGTGACACGGCCTTCAATGCAGGCGATAAGCAAAACCGGGACCTCGTGCATATGGTCCGACAGGTGCCAGGCCGATACTGCAATACGTTGGCCGGGGGTGGACGGCACTTGGCTGGGACGCTCCCCGGCATAGCGCTCAAAACTGCGGCGATACAGGTCGGCAACGGCTTTTTTCTTGTCCGGATCGGTGATCACCATAAAACGCCAGCTCTGCTGATTGCCACCGGTCGGGGCTTGCAGGGCAATTTCAATGGCCTCCTCAATCACCTGGGGCTCAACCGGCCGGCTGAAGTCGAGCCGGCGGCGAACACTCCGGGTGGTCGTCAGGACATGATCGACCGCGCTCAGGTCTAACGAGGGAGACTCCTGACTGTGGACGGGAAGCGGGGCAAGGCCGAAAGCGATCAGCCCCAGGGTAACGGCAAATCCGATCGCCCGTCGGGCGTAACCTTTTGGTGCGCAGTCTTGTCCCAAATTCATTCTCTGTCTCCTTAATTATTGGGCTGGGAAGGGGCATCTTAGCAGGGTGGGCGGCGAAAGAAAGAAGGCGGGGGCTCGTGTATTGAGTTGACAAGGGCGCGTCTGAATAATAGGTGAGGGACAAGGCACAGTTTGATAGCACAAAGGAGGTCCAGCTATGGCCAGCGAACAATTGCAACAGGTCCTGAGCATGTTCAAAGAGATGGGCGAGAAGATGGGTACGGCAAAAGATCTGAATGAAATGCGGGGGATTATGATTGAGACACCGGTCCTCAGCGGCGTGTCGTGTACTGCGGTTGACGCCGGCGGAGTACCGGCCGAATGGCACGTTGCTGACGGTGTAGACGAGAACAAAGTTATTCTTTACGTCCACGGTGGTGGCTACGTCATGGGCTCGGCCGGCACCCACCGTGATATGACCTCTCGTCTGTCAAAGGCGGCTGGGGCGCGGGTGCTGTCACTCAACTATCGTTTAGCTCCTGAACATCCATTTCCGGCCCCGGTCGATGATGCCGTGGCAGCCTATGGCTGGTTGCTCGGCCAAGGCATCAGCCCTTCAAACATTGCGATTGCCGGAGATTCGGCCGGTGGCGGGCTTGCTCTGGCCACGCTGATAGCCATTCGCGACGCTGGTCAGCCTCTGCCCGCGGCAGGCGTTGGGATTTCTCCATGGGTCGACATGGAGGGTGCCGGCGAGTCGATGACGACCCGGGCGGCGGCGGATCCGGTCGTCCAGAAAGAGGGACTGCTCGGCATGGCCAAGCTGTATCTGGGCGCCGCCGATCCCAAGAACCCGTTGGCCGCACCACTGCACGCCAATCTGGCCGGCCTGCCGCCGCTCCTCCTTCAGGTCGGTGATGCTGAGACCCTGCTGGACGATTCCACCCGGCTCGCCGAACGGGCGCGCAAGTCCGATGTGGATGTGACCCTCAAGGTGTGGGACGAAATGCCCCACGTGTGGCACATGTTTGCCGCGATTCTGCCCGAAGCGCAGCAGGCGATTGAAGAGGTAGGCACCTTCTTTAAGGCCCACACCGCCTAGCAGTTTCACTCTCAGGACAGGGCAGCCCGCCGGGCGGCCCTGTTACTTGCCCGCCGCCCCTTTATCTTGTACAGTTCAGCCACGTTGCTGCCCAGCAGTTTGGTTCTGGCCTCGGGCCTGAGCAGGCCGACCATATCCCGCAAGTCGTCCATCGCACCAGGTTTTGCCTCGGAGTGCGGATAGTCGCTGGCCCAAAAAAAGCGGTCAGCGCCGACCAAGTCGATAATGGCCGGGACCGTTTTTTCGTCGGGGTCGCACGAAATCCAGCACTGAGCTTTGAACAGGTGGCTCGGCGGACAGGTCATCTTTTTGGTGAACCGACCGATCGACTCGTACTTGGCGTCCATACGTTCGAGCCAGGCGCTGATCCACCCCCCGCTCGATTCCAGAACGATCAGTTTCAGACGGGGAAATTTTTCAAACGTGCCGTACTGGAAGAGCGTGGTAAAAGCGGCCTGAACGGCAACCGATGACATGACCGTAAAATACCAGCTCTGGCCACGCATTCTATCGAAATGCGCCGCAGCCATGGGCGGGTTGGGCTCAATCGTGGGGTGAATGCCTATCGGCACCCCCAAGTCAGCCGCCTTGGCCCAAAACGGATCATGATCGGGATGACCGTGAGGGATACGGCTGATCGTATGCGGAGCCACAAAGGCGCCCCGCACGCCGTCTTTGACGCTCCGTTCCAGTTCGCGCACGGCCCGCTCGACATCACCGAGCGAGATATGGGCGATCGGGATCAGGCGGTCTTTGGAGGCGGCACAAAAATCGACGATCCAACGGTTGTAGGCTCGACAGTAGGCGTCAGACAGGGCGACGTCGAAGACCTCGGGTTCCCACAACAAGGCTAGAGAGGGGTAGAGCACCGAGGCGTCTACGCCCTGCTGATCCATGTAGTCCAGGCGTTCCTTGGGGTCCATGGCTCCCAGCGGGGCTGCACCGGTATAGGTCCGATCCGGTTGTGGCATGAGTTCTTGCGGACTTTTGCCGTAGCCGCCGAGGGTAAACAGCATCCCTCCAGAGTTGCGTTTAGACATCTTGCCGTCGATCTCCAGATACTCAAGACCGTGCTCGTCGGTTTTGATACAGATCGGGCGATTACGGAACGCCGGGTCGATATAGTGCTGCCACAGGTCGGGCGGCTCAAGGATATGGGCGTCCGCGTCAATGACTAGCAAAGCTTCGGTGTGGCGCGTCATATGGCCTGTCCTTTCCTAACGATTCTTGATTAACCGTCTTTTTCGGACCCTTTTCATTTTTCTGAAGCCAGCACAACGACTTTGTCGGGAACACTAAGGTTAACCTCCACATGGGACGGCGCCCTGAAACACAAGATAATAGCCCTGAGCTTTGAGAAGAATGTGGTATGCGACGTCCCCTAGCGAGACGTCCACCACTCGCTAGGCGGGCCGGAGCAGACCGTCCGAGAGCCGGCGGACAATGGGAGGCTAACAAAACGGTCTCAGGGGCCTCGCACTAAGCGCCGGAGCCGACGGGCAAGCCCTCGGAAATCGGAATGGGGGACACGTATATTCTTCCCTACATAAGCCCTTTATGGATCGTAATGGGTTGGAGCCTCGTGAGACTCTGAAGATGACGTTCAACTTTTTCCCTAATACGTGACTTCAAGACACTACCGCTACAGCGTAGCACCCTCGGTTCCCAATGCCAATCCAAAACGCAAGCGGGATTCCAGCAATGTGAGTCACAGAAAACGTAAGCGGTGGGGGAGAGCGCGCACCTCTATTACTCGTAAATTCCATAACGACCGGACTTCCCAGGCTGATCTCTGAAGCTCTTGATAGGATTTGAGAGCGGTTTTCTGGATTGCTGTTGGTATGTGGTCACCGGGCACAAGCCGGTTGGATACGCGGTCGGCTTCGCCGGTAGCGACGGGGCCGACATGCCTGGGTTCTGTAAATGTTTTGTCTCTCTTCGAGGGAGCCGGTCTTTGCGGACGCGTCCGGGCTTGGTTTTTGTATTGTTGTGAGTGATGAAGAGGGACGCGTTCGAAGCAGGTGTAGTTGTCTCCTTGTTCAACAATGATGAGCGGAGATTGGTGCTCGACTTCGTGCTGAACGTCATGTGACGAAGTTGGCGCGTGGCTTGCAGAAGCCTCTTCTGGTGACTTCCTCTTCTTCGGCAATCTGTTCTAGACCGAAGCCGTATTCGTGGACCAGGACGAGAAGGGACGTCCCCTTCTGGCGCTTTGACAAGGCATTTTTGGTGGACAACTCCTCCATTTCCTGCCGCCCTCGCGTTTTAACGTTGTGTCCCCACACGTATTCAGACCGCGGAGGATGGTTGACTGGGGGGAGCTTTCCTTCGTTTTTTTGTTTCTTCTAGCGAGCCGCCAGTCTTTGCTTCATGGATTCAGTTTGATCTTCAGACTAATAGTGGATTAAGAATGAAACGAAGGCACATCTCCTTGGGAGCAGGCTTGCTAAACGGGATGTCACACTCGGCACATTGACAAGGCAGGGCTTATATGGGCTTGTAGATTCGCAGGGGAGGAAAGACTGATGCAGGCGTCATTCTTTTGCACAAATAGCTATCTTTCGCCGGAGGCGTTCAAACACCAGGGCTGGCCGACTCCATCGGCTCTGTTTCGCTCTGAGGTTGGCCAGCAGTCACTTGGGTTGGCCCTGACTCAGGCTAAACTCGCCGACGAATTGGGTTTTGATTGGGTCAGCTGTTCGGAACACCATTACACGCCGTTGCTCCAAACGCCGAACGCGGCGGTGTTTGCCGCAGCTTTGAGCCAGGTTGTCCGCCGGGCAAAGATCGCTGTGCTAGGACCGTTGGTGTCGATGACTAACCCGGTCCGAATTGCCGAAGAGATTGCCATGCTCGACCAGCTCAGCGGGGGACGGTTGGTGGTGTTGTTTCTACGCGGCACGCCGAACGAGTTTCTGGCCTACGGGGTCAACCCGGACGAGACCCGGGCCCGCACCCAAGAGGCTAGCCTACTGATTACCCGTGCGTTGACCGAGCCGCAGCCGTTCGGTTGGGAGGGGCGGTACTACCGTTTCCGCACTGTATCGGTGTGGCCGGGGTTGGTCCAACAGCCCCATCCGCCCCTGTATTATTCGGGCAATAGTCTGGAATCGGCTTCGTTTGCGGCCGCCCACCGCCTAGGGCTTGGCGTGTCATTTTATCCTGCTCATATCACGGCTCAGATGACCGACCACTACAAGCAGGAATGTGCCAAGCAGGGCTGGGAGCCGACTTCTGAGCAGCTGTTATACCGCTCTTTTGGCGCAGTAGCTGAAGACGATAGCCAAGCTGCTGAGCTTGAGTCCCGGTTCTTTAGGGGGGATGGGGCTGCTAACTTATTTCGGGGACGCGGGGCGGCCGTTCCACCCCCAACCCAAACTCAGCCTGGTTTTGGGCTGGGGGAGCTGCGCTTCTGCGGGAGCCCGGACACCGTTGTGAGGCAGATTACGGACTTCCATGAAACCACCGGAGTCGGAGTGCTGGATATCGGCTTCGGCGGGGCTGGGATCACCCTAGAAGAGGCTGAGCGGTCGATGCGGCTGTTTGCAACCGAAGTCCTCCCCCGCATACGTTCACTAAGCGTCAAGGTGAGCCAGCCGCCCGCGGCTGCAGTCGGGGCGTAGACCACTACCGGTAAGCGGGGAGACGCTATGAGCGAACCGAGTGTGAAACGCTCCATACAGGTAGACGGGACGCCGCTGCGTTATCTGGAAGCCGGGCAGGGCAGTCCTGTGGTCATACTAGCTCCGGTCGGGGAGCTTCAGCTGTCGCCCTTCGTCATCCTGCTCGCCCGGCGGTTCCGGGTCGTTGTCTTGGAGGTCTCCGAGTTACCAAGCCCGGAGCAGGTCAACATCGCCCGCAGGCTAAACCAAGCGGTCGCCGCGCTCGGTTTGGAGGACGCTGTGGTAATCGGCTGGAGCGACAGTGCCGCTATCGCCCTGTGGCAGGCTATTGACGCCCCGGACCATATTGGCGGGCTTGTCCTAATTTCACCAACCGTGTTGTTCCCCGAGGCCAAGTCGGCATTAATCGAGAGATTAGGGGAAGTGCAGGCGGCGACATTTGTGTTGTTTGGCACGAACGATGCAGCCATCCCGCCGGAAACAGGACGGCTCTATGTCGAGCGGCTACCCGACTGTTATTATGCTCTCACCTATGACGCGGGGCACGATATTGCGGGCGAACGACCTGAGGCGCTGTCCGAAGCGGTAAGCGACTTTGTCGAGCGGCGTGGCACGTTTATTGTCGAGCGGAAGAATACGACGCTCAATCCATAAATGCCGCACAAGGCAGCCCTCCTACAGACATAGTTCTGCCAATAGCCGCAGCGCTTCGATCTGATTGGTGCCGATGAGCATGGTGGTAACGGGTGAGGCTTTCCAGCGGGTCAGCTGCTCGGCAATGCGTTCTTTGGGGCCGACGAGGGCCACAGCGTCGACCAACTCGTCGGGTACGGCTGCCTGCGCTTCGGCTTTGCGACCGGACAGATACAGGTCTTGGAGCCGTGTGGCCAGTCCCTCATAGCCGAAGTTGCGGACATAGCTGTTGTAGAAATTCTTGTTCCGTGCACCCATGCCTCCAATATAGAGCGCCAGACTAGCCTTGACCGGGGCGCGACACTCGTCGAGATTGGTGCCCAGCACGCAGGTCACGTAGGGGGCCAGATCGAAATCCTGCCTCTTTTTGCCGTTCCCAGCCTTGGCAAAGCCGGCTTCAAGGTGGGGTGTGTAATAGTCCGCGCACCAGTCCGGACTCATCCATACCGGAAGCAACCCGTCGGCAATCTCGGCCGCCAGGGCGATACCCTTGGGACCGATCGAGGCAGTATAGACCTTCATGTCGGGACGGCCGTGGAGGATACTCTTGAGCGGTTTGCCCAATCCGCTGGCGGCCGGGCCTGCATACGGAATCTGATATTCTTGGCCGTCGTAGTGCAGCTTCTGCTCGCGGACAAGAATCTGGCGGATGATGTCGATGTACTCGCGGTAGCGCTGCAGCGGCTTGCCGTAGGGCACGCCATGCCAGCCTTCGATGACCTGCGGATTTGACGGGCCTAGTCCGATCAAAAAACGACCGTTGGTCAGCCCATCAAGCGTCATAGCGGTCATGGCGGTCATGGCCGGCGTCCGGGCCTGCATCTGAAAAATTCCCGCGCCAAGCTTAATGGTGGACGTTCGCGCCCCGACAAAAGCGAGAAATGAGACCACGTCAGAACCCCACGCCTCGCCAGTCCAAACCGAGTCAAAACCCAGCCGTTCGGCTTCGAGGATCGTTTCCATGGTTTCGTTCATCTTTGGGCCTGAGTAGCCGCTGACTAATCCGAGTCGCATACTATTGCCTCCTCTATGTGTGAGCTATATGTCTGTACATGTCCATCTTGAATGTCCTTGTAGACCACAAAAGCGACGAACTCAAATCTTTGTGAGGGCAAGGAGAACCCATGGCCGAGAGCCGCGCTATTAACGCCGACCTGAGCCAACGGGCGGTAATGCACGTCGGGAGCATGACCTGGCAGGCGAGTCCGAGTCGGACGGTGTGGCGGAAACGGCTGTACTTGGTCGGCAGCACCGAAGCCGGTCAGGTGACGTCCGTTGTCCGCTATGATCCGAACTCGTCTTTTCCCGCTCATCAGCATCCGCGGGGAGAAGAAATTTTGGTGCTCGACGGGACGTTCTCGGACGAGCGTGGAGACTGGCCGGCCGGGACCTATCTGCTGAGTCCCGAGGGATTCCGACACGCGCCCTTCTCCAAACCGGGCTGTGTGCTGTTTGTGAAGCTGCGACAGTACGCCGGGCCGGGCCGTCGTTGCGTCATGGCTCGCACCGTTGAGCTGGCCTGGCAGCCGACCGACCGAGCCGGGATCGAGTCTAAATTCCTATACGCCCAAGAGGGCTTCGCCGACACGATGGAGTTGCAACGTTGGGCTCCGGGCACTTCTCCAGGGACGGTGACCTATCGGAATGGGGTTGAGATATTTGTTCTTAAAGGTGGGTTTGAGGACGAATACGGCGCATATCGACGCTACTCGTGGCTGCGACTCCCGGCCCACGCCCGACACCATCCGGTATCGCCCAGCGGTTGTGAGCTGTACAGGAAAGTACATAGTACCTTGCCATGCTCCCACCCCTGATCGACACAATTGGGAATGTCGCCCTTTTGAGGTTGCCGTGCCTAGGCACGGCGAGGAACCTTGAAATAGTTGTAGACGGTCCGAAATAAAGAGCCCTATGGAAGAGACCCATATAAAAGGGGGAAATTGCAATGCCACACTTGACTCGCTTACCCGCAACCGCTTCTCCAAAGGATGTAACCGCGGCGCTAGCCTGTGACGGCGCAGTGATCGTTGAAAACGCGATCGGTCGGCAGCAAGCCCAAGCCACGCTTGATGAACTGATGCCTTTTGTTGAGGCTACTCCGGTCGGTCGGGACGAGTTCTCCGGCTATCAGACCACGCGGACCGGGGCTCTGATTGCCCGCTCTGCGGCGTGTCGTGAACTCGTCATGCAGGATAAAATTCTGGGCGTGTGCGATGAGTTTTTGCTGCCCAACTGTAATCGCTACCAGCTTCATCTAGCCCAGGTCATCCGTCTCATGCCGGGCCAACCGAAACAGCTGTTGCACCGCGACCGGTTGGTGTGGGGAGAGTATCTGCAGGGGCTCGAGCCACAGCTCAATACCCTGTGGGCGCTGACCGAGTTTACCGAGCAAAATGGCGCAACCCAGCTCGTGCCGGGCAGCGCCGAGTGGCCCCAGGAGCGCGAGGCGACCCCGACGGAAATTACCTATGCCGAAATGTCGCCGGGCTCGGTTCTGGTGTATTCTGGAACGGTTATCCATGCCGGCGGTGCAAATACCAGTCCGGCCGACCGAGTGGGGCTGAACATCACCTATTCTTTGGGCTGGCTGCGGCAGGAAGAAAACCAGTACCTGTCCTGCCCGCCGGAGCTTGCCAAAGATTTCTCACCGCACCTCCAAGAGCTGCTCGGCTATACGATGATGAATTATGCCTTGGGTTACTTCACGCCACCGGTTGCGGCCGTCCAAGAGGTTGGTCTGCGGCCGCCGGAATTTGCCCTTGGCCGTCGGCCCCGCAAGCCGCGCAGATTTGCCTAGTACCAAGGAGCTTCCCATGAAGGTCATGCCTCACCTGCCCTCGACCGCGTCGGTTCGCCTGACCGAGCGTGAAGATCACCCACCGGACGGATAAAACTCACGAATTGCCGGACAAGAACGGAAACGGGCAGGCGCGTGGGAAGCTGCTGCTCTTCTGCTCTTGGCTAAACGCAGGGGCGGAACGTTTGGCAAACACCTGTCGCCAGGCTATAGGTAGTTCCCTACAGGAGGGCTGTTCAGGTGACACAAAAGGTTTTCCCGCCTCAAGCTTTCCACTCGGTCTGGATAAACCCTGTGATTTTTACGCAAACGTCACGATACGATCGCAACATAAACTGCGGATGGGCTGGGATGAAGAGCCTGAGGAGACCTCGGTCGGCCGTCATGATTGAGGCACCCAGAAATTTGCAGTGAACGGAGACCGGACTACGGGGGCCGCTCTGACACCCGATGGCACGAAACGAGGACAGCGATGAAAACTCCTATTTGTGAGATGTTTGGCATCGAGTTTCCGCTTATTGCTTTTACCCACTGTCGAGACGTGGTGGTGGCGGTCTCCAAAGCCGGCGCTATGGGGGTCTTCGGCGCTGTGGCCCATCCCCCTGATCGTCTGGAAGAAGAGTTGCGCTGGATTGACGAGCACATTGATGGCAAGCCGTACGGTATCGACCTCATTGTGCCGAACAAGATTGCTCAGGAGAGTATCGGCGGACTGGATAGGGACAAGGTGCAGGCCGTTATTCCCGAGGCGTATTTTCGGTTTGCGGCCGAAATTCTCGCCCAGTATGATATCCCTTCGGAGGGCGTGTATAGATTCGGCGATGATTCTTTTCGGGCCAGCCAGAATATGCAGGCCAGCGGCGCGGCTGAAGTCCTGGAGGTCGCCTTCTCGCATCCCATCAAACTTGTCGCCAACGCGCTAGGTGTCCCGCCCCAGATCATGCTCGACATGGGCAAACACCACCACGTTCCGGTAGCCGCCCTAGTCGGGGCTCAGCACCACGCCCTACGCCAAGTCCAGGCCGGCGTTGATCTGCTGGTAGTCGCCGGCGGTGAAGCGGGCGGCCACTGCGGCGACGTTTCGACCTTAGTGTTAATCCCTGAAATCTGCCAGGCAGTTGAGGCCTATGGCAATGTCCCGGTTTTGGCTGCCGGAGGGATTGTGACCGGCCGTCAAATGGCCGCCTGCATGGCTATGGGAGCGGCCGGCGCGTGGACCGGTTCAGTGTGGCTGACAACAAGCGAGGCGGAAACCAACCCGGTGGTCAAGGAAAAAATGCTGCGCGCCTCCTCGCGCGATACTGTACGCTCTAAAGCCCGAACCGGCAAGTATTCTCGCCAGCTCAAGTCGCCTTGGACCGATGCCTGGGAGGCCAAGGGCAGCCCCACGCCGCTCCCCATGCCCCTGCAGTCACTGGTCGCCGAGCCCGCGTTGCGCGAGGTTGATAAGCTGTCCCAGAGCGGCCATGAGGGCGCAAAAGCATTGGCTACATATTGGGTCGGCCAGGGGGTGGGGCTGATGAACCGTCAGATGTCGGCTGGCGCGCTGGTCCAAGAGTTTAAGGAGGATTTTTTTAACGCCTTTGTGCGTCTGTCCGACGCGTTGGAGGCAGAATAAGGAGGGGACCCTTATGGCGGAAATACGAGAAATCACCTCAGGCCTGCGGTATCCGGAGGGCCCGGTGGCCATGGATGACGGCAGCGTGATTGTCACCGAGCTGCAGGTCGGGAGGCTGGTGCGAGTGCAGCCGGATGGAACGAAAGAGGTGGTGGCCGAGCTGGGTGGTTCGGCAAACGGAGCCGCCGTTGGTCCGGACGGCCTCATGTACGTGTGCAACAACGGCGGACTCAAGATGATTGAGATTGACGGCAAACTCATCCCCGCAGAAGGTCTGCCAGACGACTATACGGGCGGCTGTATTCAACGGGTCAACCTCGCCACCGGGGCGGTTGAAACGCTGTATACCGAGTGTGACGGACATCAGCTGCGCGGTCCGAACGATCTTGTCTTTGATGCCGCGGGTGGGTTTTGGTTCACCGACTTTGGCAAGGTGCAGGAACGACACAAAGATCGTGGGGGCGTGTATTACGCCAAGCCGGACGGATCGCTGATTCAAGAGATGGTATATCCGATTGACGGCCCAAACGGCGTTGGGCTGGCTCCTGGTGATACCAAGCTGTACGTGCCACAAACCTTCGAGGGCCGGGTGTGGGAGTGGGAGCTGGCCGGACCCGGAGCATTTGCCGATGCGGGCAGTGGAGACGGGCAGATGCTGACCGGGCCTGGTGGGGGAAAGCTGTTAGCCGGACTACCCGGCTACCAACTGCTTGATTCCATGGCGGTTGATAGCGCGGGCAACGTGTGTATCGCAACCCTGATGAACGGCGGTATCACCGTGATCTCGCCCGGCGGCGAGTCGGTCGCCCATATCCCCACCCCTGATCCGCTGACAACGAATATCTGCTTTGGCGGACCGGATCTCAAAACGGCCTACATCACCCTGACCGGCTTGGGGGCTCTGGTTGCCATGGACTGGCCTCGACCGGGGCTGAAACTGCACTATACCCGCTGATGTCTACACCAAGACAAGGGAGAGGATATGCCTGAGGAACGACCCTTTACCTCCGAAGAGATTCAGAAGCTGCGCGAACTGCTGGAAATCGAAGCCATACGCAAGGTTAGAACCCTCTACACCCACCTTTTGGACGGCGGGGATATCGGCGCGTTGGCGGCGCTGTTTACCGAGGATGCTCTGTGTGAGTTTGGGCCATACGGCGAATGGCGTGGCCGGGAAACGATTAGACACAACTACCAACAGGTGTTCAGCGCTCAGATAAAAGATACGTTCGGCTCTCTGCACAACACGGGCAACCACTGGATTGAGCTGACCGGTCCGACAACTGCGGTGGGTCGGTCCTACCTTATCGACGTACTTACCCATACCGACCCGGCCACCAACCCGGTCGAGTGGTTCGGGCTGTATGACGACGCCTATCAGAAAGTCGAGGGCGCGTGGCTCATTGAGCGTATCAGCCTGCAGTTTCTGTGGCCGCAGCGCCAGTTTACCAACGGCTTTGCAATGCCGTTTCCGCCAAGGCAACTCGGGATCAGACCCAAGACTCAAGGAGGCGTAGCATGATTCGCTTAACATTTGTCCTCCGTCGTAAACCCGGCATGTCACGCGCCGAATTCCACAAGTACTGGCGTGAGGTACACGGTCCCTTGGTGGCTAAGCACGCCACCGCCCTAGCGGTTCACCGCTATGTACAGGTCCATACTCTCGATGATCCGATCAACGACCAGCTGGCTTCCGCGCGGGGCGGCATGGAGCCGATCTATGACGGCGTGGCAGAGGTGTGGTGGACCAATCGCGCGGCCTTGGTCAACACTTTTGGGACCGAGGCGGGTCGCGCGGCGGTTCAGGAATTGGTCGAGGACGAGGCGCGATTTATTGATCTGGCCCAGTCACCGCTGTGGCTGGCCTATGAATATCCTCAGGTCAACCCGATTCCAGAGGAGTTGGTGGCGCGGGAAAATAGCGGTTTGCTGAAGCTGTTCTTCTGTCTGCGACACCCCGACACGCTCAATCTTGACGAGGCCCAGCTGTACTGGCGCACCAACCACGGCCCGCTGATTCGGGGGGTGGCGTCCGCCATGCGAATGAAACGCTACCTGCAAGTCCACCGCTTCGAGGATGAGATCGAAGCCCAGCTCCGAGCCAGCCGAGGGACGACGGTTGCGCCCTACACCGGTCATGCCGAAGCCTGGTTCGACCGGGTTGACCTAGCCTCGGTCGGGACCACACCGGAGGGCCGGCAGGCAATGCAGGTGGCGGTTGAGGATGAATCCCACTTCATTGATTTTCCGCGCTCGGCCATGTGGGTCGCCAAAGAACGGGTGTTTATCGATCGGAGATAGCGATCAGTCAATCCGATTGAACACCACGACTGGGATCTGCCGGGTGGTTTTTTTCTGGTAGTCGTTAAAAATTGGCATCTGCTCAGCCTGCCGGTCGAACAGCCGCTGGCGCTCCTCGCCGCCCGTCACCTCTGCTTTGGCCCGAAAGCGTTCGGTTCCGATTTCGAGTGTGATCTCGGGATTCGCGACTAGGTTGTGATACCAGCCCGGGTGGTGGGGCGCTCCAGCGAAAGAGGCAATGACAACAATGCGATCCCCGTCGGTCGTATACACCAGTGGCTTCGTGATCGTTCGGCCACTCTTGGCTCCGGTCATGGTTAGCAGCACCACCGGCATATTCTCCATCTGTCCTCCGACCTTGCCCTCGTTGGCCCGAAATTCCTCAATCACCTTTTTATTGTACTCGTTGAGCTCTGACATATATTCCTCCGTGTGATTTTGCTCTGATCCGTGTCTTTGGCCTGTTCATTGGCTACACTGAAAGCCGCTGTCAGGCAAGCGGTCCCCCAGCCCGGTGTCTGGGACGGGCGCGCGCTGGGCAGCCTGGGGGGCTGTCCTCCGCCAAGAAGAGAGTTTATGCCAATCCCAACGATTTTCTGCAATGATCAGAAACTTTCCCCCTTTACCCGGCCCTCAAGATCGTGGTGGCCGGGGGGAAAGCCTCGTGGATGGAGGAAGTGTTGGAGAAGATGGAAGCGTCGCCCCGCACCATTCCCCTGCTCCACTACTACCCGGTCCGCACCGACGTGTGGGAAGCAGGACGGGTGGTGCTCGGCTTTGACGCCGAGCAGCGGCTGATCCAGCACCTGCCCCGGCTCTTCGCCCACTCTGGGGCTCACGCTATCCCCAGCAAGACACGACCAGTGCCTGGGAGGCGATTGCCCAGCTCAGACAGGCGTCGGTCGCCGAGCCCACGCTTGCCCAGATGCTGGGGGGCAACGCATAGCTTGAGGCCTGCAATTCTGCTTCTGGCCTCTCCCAAAATCAGACCGGGCCGCTGTGCAGAATCCCCCTGCGTTCCAGCTCCTGGACCTCGTCCGGGGGATAGCCGAGCCACTCAGTCAGAATCTCGGCATTATGCTCGCCCAACAGCGGGGCTTGTAAATCGAGGGGCGTCGGAAATTCTGAAAATCGTAGAGCAAATCCCGGCACGTCGAGGTCGCCAAGTATCCGATCGTGCACCGTCCGCACGGTCCCGCGCTGACGCAGATGGGGATGCTGGAGTGCCTCGGGCACGGACAGAATCGGCGCAATCGGCACGTGATGCGCCTTCAGCCTCTCAATCGCCGCGTCGTCGCTCGGCTGGGTGCGAATCCAGTCCTCGATGATCTGCACCAAGGCCTTCAGATTGTTCATCCGTGCGGCGTTATCGGTAAAGCGTGGGTCGCGTGCCATTTCTGGACACCCCATTGCCTGGCACAACTTCGACCAGTGCTGCTCTAAGGGCGCGATGAGGATCATGTAACGCTCGCGTCCCTTAAAGACACCGGCCGGACTAGCGTACCACGAATGCGCTCCGGAACGGGTCGGATTGATCGCGCCCTTACTCAGACTATACATCTGGAAGCTGGCCTCATGATAATGGGCATACGTATCCAGGAGAGAGAGGTCTAGGTGCTGCCCGCGGCCGGTCCGTTCCCGGTATAACAGGGCGGCGCAGATCGCGCCCATGGCATGCGCGCCGGTTGAAACGTCGCCCATGGCGACCATGGCGAAGATGGGCGACCCATCTTTCTCGCCTCCCATTGAGGTGATGCCTGAGTAGGCCGCTCCCACCCAGTCAAAGCCCGGTTCATGGGCCAGCGGTCCGGTTTGGCCAAAGGCAGAGATGGAGCACATGACCAGCCCCGGATTGAGCTGGCTCACCACCGCATAGTCGAGGCCGAGGCGCCCGATTACTCCTGGGGCGTAGTTTTCCACCAGAACATCGACTTTCTTGACCAACCCTTTGAGGATCTTGAGTCCCTCGGGCGTTTTGGCGTCAAGGCACAGGTCCTTTTTGCCGCGGTTATGCTGGACAAAATACCCGCTGCGGCCGTCAAGGACGACCGGGCCGAGGCGCGCACCGTCGCCGGTCGGAGCCAGCTCGACCTTGATCACCTCAGCCCCCATTTCGGCCATCATCAAAGTGCAGGTCGGCCCTGCCACAATCTGTGAGAAATCCAGAACCTTGTAGCCCTCAAGCACGTGCGTCGATTGGGTCATCGCGGTCTTCCTCCCGGTCCCGAGAACGGCGCTTCGACGAGAGCCAGCGCCACAATCTTCCACCTCTCCGCATCCCGACGGTATAGATACGTGGCTCGCAGTTTCTCCAAAACTGAACCGTCTCGTTTGTAGCGGGTCACATCGGCCACTATTTGGGCCAGCGACCCGGAATAGGGAAAGACTTGGAGCCCATCAATCTCGCTGCGTCCCCACCCGCTGGCATGCAAACCCGCCATAATGTTTTGATACACCGTATGATGGTCGGCCTCGGTCTGGACGTTGGTGAGACCCTGCTCGCCGCTGAGCATGACATGTGGGTGGGCGTAGCAGCCGACAAACGCGGCCGCGTCTTCACGGTTGAAGACCGCAATATAGTGGTGATAGGCAGCCTCGATTTCCCGAACGATTAGGTTTGCCTCAGCCATACAGCCCTCCTGTTTTCGTGATCCTTCCGTGCGGAAAGACGTCCTGTTGGTGAGTGCTATACCACTCCAGGACTGCCTGGAAAAGAGAAGAGTGGCCTCGGATAACCACGTTCACGGATGTGAGCTTGCGGAGAGCCCGGAATGCCGATAGGGAGGGTATGATGCGACTCGAAACCCTTTTGCCGCTCGGCAAGGTTGATCCGGGTTTGCGGGAGCCCGAAACCCCGCTCAATCTTGGCAGCGTGGCGGCCGACGCCCGACTGTTGGAGCGTCTCGGATACACCGGACTGGTGGTTGAGGAGACCAAAGACGATCCTTTTGTCATCATGGCCTTGGCGGCTCAGGCAACGACTCGATTACGGCTTGGAACCGCGGTCGCTCTGGCCTTTCCACGCAGTCCGACGGTCACTGCGCTGAGCGCCTGGACCATCCAAAAACTGTCCGCGGGGCGTTTTACGCTGGGTCTGGGGACACAGGTCAGAGGTCATATTCAACGCCGATACGGTATGCGGTGGTCGGCGCCGGCGCCGTGGATGCGCGAGTATATCGTCGCCGTCCGGGCCCTCTGGGCGCACTGGCAGACCAACGCACCGCTCAACATTCAGGGACAGCACTACACCATCAACCTGATGGTTCCGCTGTTCAATCCCGGTCCGATTGAGCACCCGAATATCCCGATCCATCTGGCTGCGGTGAACAAGCTCATGTGTCGCGTTGCCGGCGAGGTCGCCGATGGGATCAGACCCCACCCGGTATGTACCCCGTCATATATCCAGCAGCGGATGTTGCCCGAGGTGCGGGTCGGTGCGGCCCGCACGGGCCGCTCGCTCAGTGACTTCCGGGTAGCTATGAAGCCTTTAGTTGCCACCGCTGCGACACGTGACGAACTTGTGCCAAAGATTCGTGATGCGCGGGCCAGGATCGCCTTTTACGCCTCGACGCCGAGCTATATCGTCGCCTTCGAGCACCTCGGTCTGGCTGATCTGACCCGTACCTGCAAGATCTTGTCGCGCCAGCAGCGCTGGGAGGAGCTTCCGGCCCATATCACGGACGAGATCCTGGAGCAGTTCGTGACAATCGGGACCTATGATGAGATTGCCGACAAGCTCATCGACCGCTTTGGCCAGCTGGTTACCGACATTGAATTTTCTATTGCGCCTAAGACCGACGTCGAACGCAACCTGTTCGCCGATATGGTGCGCAAGATTCAGACCGATGATAGCGACCGGGGGCGGCGGGCAATCTAAGGAGGACGGCAGATGAAACCGATTACCGGGGCGGAGTATCTAGCGGCTGAGCGCTATCCATCTCAGGCTGCCTTTCTCGCTGCCGCCGCCAAGATCTATGGGTTTAAGCTCCCCCCTGACTACGAATCGATTCAGGCCAACGCCGCACTGTTTGGCCGCATGTTTTTGCAGGAATTAGTCCGCAAGCTGTTGGTCGCTAACGGCCGTGGATTCGATCCACAGGCGCAATCCAAACAGCAAGGGAATTGTTGCGCAACCTGGATCTTTGGATTCATGCGCTGCATGGACTGCGTGTATATTCCCGAGGGTCAGCAGCTCAAGACCTTTTACGATGCCGAAAGGGCAAAGATTACCGAACTGGCCAGCCAGGCCTAGGGGCGATACCTCTCTCGTCCCTAGGCCCGCCCGGGCGGTTCAGGAGTCGACCAGACGGCCTTTCTCGTCTCGAATTTCGGGACCGTGGACCCGCGCCCGGCCGTCCCCAAACTTGGCATCTCGGGCGCGGAGCGTTTCACGGAGGCCCTTGTCTTTGACCGATTGCATATAGTCTCGCGCCGCCTGAGTGTTGTGACCCCGGACGTCGTTCTCGGCGGCTAGGCGTTGGAGGGTACGGGCGCCCATCAGTTCGAGACCGAGGTTGATGATGCGTTTGTTGGCGCTGAGCAGATCCGGATCGATGAGGCATAGGCGGTCGGCCAGCTGCTCCACCTCGGCGGCCACCTGGTCGGCTGGCACGGCCTTTAAAACTAGGCCGATTGCCTGAGCCTCGGCACCGGTGATTGAGTCGCCGGTCAGCATCAGCCGTTTGGCCCACTGCGGACCGACGTGATACAGCCAGAAGTTCGTCGGTAGAGCGCCAAGGTCGCGGGCGGGTGGAAAAGCAAAAGTCGCATCCTCGGCAGCGATAATCATGTCGCACAGCAGCGCGATATCGGTGCCACCGGCTAGGCAGTAGCCGTGCACCTGAGCGATGGTCGGCTTGTGCATGTCAAACAGGGCCATGCGGTAGCGTTGGGCGCGTTCGAGCTGCCAGGCGTCGTCATCAATGCTCCGGGAGCCACGATAGCGGTTTTGGTCGGATTCTACCCGAGACACGGCCAGCTTGCCGTCGGCCCCGGACAGATCATAGCCGGCTGAGAACGCACGCCCGGCACCACGCAGGATGACGCAGTGCACGTTCTTATTGTTATCGGCTTCCCACAGGGCTTCGTTCAGCTCCGCCTGCAGCTTCAAGGACAGGGCGTTGAGCTTTTCCGGGCGGTTGAGGGTGATACGCGCCCGGCCTCGCTCCACTTCATACTCAATGCTCTCGAACTCACTCATGTGGTGTTCCTCCTCACAGCTGATGTTCCCTCGCGATACGCCGCGATTGTCCTTTGTCGCTCCGACTTTGTCAAACGCCACCAAGAGCGAGGGAACCTGACAAGGGATGCGACCCGAGGACTGGATAGTCTCCCCGTCCTCGGCACCTGATTGACGGCTTGTCAGGACGCAGTTATGGCATAGGCAGGAGGATACTATGGCGACGATTGATCTCTATGATGCAATGCGAACCTTACGGGCGGTGCGGCGGCTGCGCCCGGATCCCATTCCTGACGATGTGCTCTACCGGGTATTGGAAGCGGCCACCTGGGCGCCGACCGGCGGTAACCGCCAGGCCTGGCGGATTATTGTGGTCAAGGACGCAGCCCGCAAACAGCGTCTGGGCGAGTTGTACAAAAAAATCACCATCCCCTATACCCAATCCTACCTGAAGCAGTTCGCCGACCGACCCGAGGCGGAACGGGCCAAGGCGGAACGGGTCATGCGCGCGAGTACCTATCTGGCGGAGCACTTCGGCGAATCGCCGGTGCTGCTGGTCTTTTGTTTTAATCCCGAAGGACTGGCCGTTACCGACGCCAAGCTGGACCGTTTGTCCGTGGTCGGCGGCGGTTCGATCTACCCCGCGGTGGAGAACCTGCTTCTGGCCTGCCGGGCCGAGGGGCTGGGCTGTGTGCTGACGACCCTGCTGTGTATGGAGGAGCCTGAGGTGCGCGAACTGCTGGCCATCCCCGACCCGTGGGGAACGGCCGCTGTGGTGCCGGTCGGCTATCCCGTTCTGCGTGGCCACGGTCCGATCTCACGCCGCTCGGTTGAGGAGTTGACGTTTGCCGATTCATGGGGGACGCGGTTCTCCAAGGCATAAGCGGGCGCGGAGGAGAATCCGCCGAACCGAAGGGAGGGGACACATGAAGTTTGATACTGTCATTGCGGCCAGCGACTTTCTCAGCATTCGTGACTTTGCCCGCTGGGCCGAGGAGATCGGCTATGATGGTCTGTGGTCAATTGAGACCGCCCACGAACCGTTTATGCCGCTGGCGATTGCCAGCACTGTCACCCAGGGGGTGACGCTGGGCACGGCTATTGCCGTGGCCTTTCCGCGCAACCCGACCGTGCTGGCCCACACGTGTTGGGATCTGCAGGCCAACTCCAACGGCCGCTTCATTCTTGGTCTGGGTACCCAGGTCAAAGGCCATAACGAACGCCGCTTTGGCGTCCCTTTTGTCTCCCCGGTCAAGAAATTGCGGGAGATGATTCTGGCCATACGGGCAGTCTGGGACTGCTGGCAGAACGGCACCCGGCTGCGGTTTGAGGGCGAGTTTTACCGTCTGAGTATGATGACGCCGTTTTTTAGTCCGTCAAAAATCGGGCATCCGCAGGTTCCCGTCTATATTGCCGGGGTCAATCGCCGGATTGCCGAGATGGCCGGTGAGGTGTGTGACGGCTTTCATGTCCACCCGCTCAACTCGCCCCGCTTCCTACGCGAGTCGCTCCTCCCAGCCCTTGAGGCCGGGGCGCGGCGTGCCGGCCGCTCCCGCGCAGATTTAACGCTGTCAACCCAAGCCTTGGTCGCGACCGGCGACAGCACCCAGGCTATCGCTGAGCAACGTGAGGAGATTCGGCGCCAGATCGGCTTCTACGCCTCGACCCGCACCTACGCGCCGGTGTTGGAGACCCACGGCTGGGCTGAGCTGAGCGGCAGACTGAACGCCAAAGCCGCGGCTGGAGACTGGGACGGTATGGCCCGGGAGGTGACTGACGATATGGTGGACGAGTTCTGTATCAGCGGTCCGATAGACGAGATTGGGAGTCAGCTGCGGACGCGTTACGACGGGCTGCTGGATCGGGTCAGTTTGTATTTCCCTTACCGTCCCGGCCAGAACGATGCCGGCTTGAAACGCATTGTTGAGGATGTGCAGGCTTGAGACCTGAGAGCAGGAGGACATTGTTATGAGCACTTTTCAGTATGCAACTGTTCTGAGCACGCTTGATGAGAAAGGGGTGCGCACCATAGCCCTCAACCGGCCTGAGCGCCTCAACGCGATGAATCGCAGCCTGATGGAGGATCTCGCCCGCGCCTTTGCCGACGCAAACGCCGACTCCAACACTCGGGTGATTCTCTTTACCGGTGCTGGCCGCGCCTTTTGCGCCGGCGATGATCGCAAGGATCATTTCCATCCGGAAAATCCGGCCCAGGCGCGGGAGTTTGTCAATGCTATCCAGCGGGCTACCCAAGAGATTGTCTTTGGTGAGGCACCGGTGGTGGGCGCGATTAACGGCTGGGCGGTCGGAGGCGGGTTTGAGTTAGCTATTGATTGCGATTTTCCCATTTGGGCGGCGAGTGCCAAGGGATTTTTCCCCGAGGTCTCGCTGAACGCCTTTGTCACTGGTGGGGTGACTTCCCTGTTGCCAGCCTTGGTCGGGCTTAACAAGGCTCGTGAAATGCTGTTTTTCGGTGAGCAGTACGACGCTCCAACACTCCTTGAGCTCGGGGTAGCGTGGCGTGTGGTGCCCGATAAGAGCCTGATGGGAGAGGCACGAAGCGTGGCCGAGAAACTGAGCGAGCTACCGCCGCTTGCGGTGCGATCCATGAAGCGCGTTCTTAACCAAGGGGCCGCACGGGATATCAGCACTGCCCTGCGGCTTGAAACCGAGGCCACGGTTGCGGGCTTTCTCGACCCGGAAACAACAGCGCGTCTCAGGGACTTCTGAATTTCTGCCGACTTGCGCTCTCTCCACATCTTTGATCATAAGTAGAGATTAGGAGGGCAATGACTATGAGCGAGAATACGTACAACGGGAGCTGTTTTTGTGGTGCGGTGAAATTAACCGTTAGCGGCGCACCGGTTGCTATGGGCTATTGCCACTGTGAGTCGTGTCGCCACTGGTCGGCGGGCCTGGTCAACGCTTTCACCCTATGGGACCCTAAGGCGGTTGTTATCACCCAAGGGGATGATAACCTGGGCAGCTATGCCAAGACCGACAACAGTCACCGCAAGTGGTGCAAAGTCTGTGGTGGGCACGTGTTTACCGAACACCTCGGCATGGGTCTGACAGATGTCTACGCAGCAATCATCCCAGACCTACGGTTCGAGCCGGCGGTTCACGTCTTTTACGGCGAAACCGTACTGCGTATCCACGACGGCATTGTCAAACAGCAGGATGTCCCGGCCGACATGGGTGGTTCCGGGGTTGAGCTGCCCGCATAATTCGGTGTCGGCCTTGGTTCGCAGACGTGACTTGACTAGCCGACAAAATTCTCCGAAAACCCAACAAAACAGAGCGTGTTAGGAGGAAAGCTATGACAAACGCTGAACAACAGACTCAGACCGCTGGTACGGAGTCAGTCGAGCAATTTGATGCGATCGTCATCGGGGCCGGCGTGATGGGATTATATCAACTGTACCGTCTGCTGAAGATGGGACTGTCGGTGCGGCTCTATGAGGATGGCGGGGGGGTGGGCGGCACCTGGTATTGGAACCGCTACCCCGGCTGCCGCTTCGATTCCGAGAGTGAAACCTACGGCTACTCCTTCTCCGAAGAACTGCTCCAAGAGTGGGATTGGAAAGAGCATTTTTCGGGCCAGCCGGAGAACGAGCGCTACCTCAACTACGTGGCCGATAAATTCAACCTGCGCTCTCACATTCAGCTCAATTCTCGGGTCGGCAGGGCAGTCTACGACGAGAACGAACATTGCTGGGAGGTCCAGATTGAGAATGGTCGGCGAGCGCGGGCACAATTTCTCATTGCAGCGGTCGGTATCCTGTCGGCGACGTATATGCCTCCCTTTGAAGGAATCGACAGTTTTGAGGGCGAGTCGTTTCATACCTCGCGTTGGCCGAAGGAGAAGGTGGACTTTAGCGGCAAGCGGGTAGGGTGCATTGGTACGGGAGCTACGGCCGTGCAGCTCATCCCGATTGTAGCCCAGGAAGCGGGTCATCTGACCGTGTTTCAGCGCACGCCAAACTACTGCGCGCCGCTCAGGAATTCGGAAGTCGGAGGAGAGATCCAGCGCGAATGGAAGACCAGCTACCCGGAAATCCACAAGCGGTGCCGTGAGACTCCGGCCGGCTTTATGCATGATTTCGATCCACGGTCCACCCTAGAGGTCCCCAAAGAAAAGCGACTGGCCCTGTACGAGGAGTTGTGGGCGCTGCCGGGCTTCAAGAAATGGCTAGGCAACTTCCACGACATTATGACCAACCGGGAGGCCAACGAGGACTTCGCCGAATTTGTCCGTAACAAGATCCGTGGTCGGGTTCACGATCCGGTGGTGGCGGAAATGCTCGTGCCCAAGGATCATCCGTTCGGGGCCAAGCGTATCCCTCTGGAGACCAACTATTACGAGGCCTACAACCGGGATAATGTGTTGCTGGTCGACGTGCGCAAGGCCCCGATCGAACGCATCATTCCCAAGGGTGTTAAGACTCAGGATGCCGAGTACGAATTTGACGTCATCATCTATGCGACGGGCTTTGACGCGGTATCCGGGCCCTTGACCCGGATCGATATTCGTGGCGAAGACGGGCAGACCTTCAAGGATAAATGGGCCAACGGTCCACGCAGCTACCTTGGTCTTCAGACCGCCGGCTTTCCGAATTTCTTTCTTGCCACAAACTCGGCCTTCTGCAACTATACCGTCTGTGCCGAGATGATCGTGGAGTGGATAGCCGACTGCATCGGCTATCTACGCGAGAAGAACCTCTCATGTATTGCGCCCACTCCGCAGGCCGAAGAAGCCTGGGTGGAACACGCCAACGAGTTGGCCGCCCAGACACTCTTGAGCGACGGAGACTCCTGGTTTATGGGCTCGAATATTCCGGGGAAGAAACGCGCCCTCCTGCTGTATGCCAACAGCGCCCCGGCTTATCGGAAGAAGTGCGCGGAGGTGGTGGCCAACGGCTACGAGGGGTTTGTGATTCAATAGACCGCTGTTCGTAGCCTCCTCCCCCTGAGCTGAGCGACCCGTCGCTCAGCCCGGCCTCCTCCACGAAATGGGAGAGGGGCAGCTTCGGCATGCCTTCCTCGCGGCAGCGGCGGCCACTCGTGGGCTCGCTGTCGTGACGCGGAACACGGGCGGGTTCCGCAACGAAGAGAGATGTGGCTTCCCCTGTACAGTTGCTGTCGTGACGCGGAACACGGGCGGGTTCCGCAACACCGGCGTCGCGACGGGCGGTATGAAGGCGCAAGAGGCCGCCGGCGCCGCGAGTTGCAAAGGAGTCACCCCTAATTCGCCGGCCAGGGCCGCGACGACGGGAAGGAACGCCGCCGTCGCGGCCGTATTGCCGGTGAGCTCGGTCAAATAAATGACGAGCGCCACAAGACCCAACACCAAAACGACGGCGGGATAGACGCCCAGCGCCCGCAGGCCGCCGCCCAGCCACTGGGCAAGACCGGTCGAGCCGATGGCCGCGGCCGGACTGAGGCCGCCGGACAAACAGGGAGACGCTGGTGACGGTTGACGGAGGAGAGATCGTCTACGAAATCGATGACGACCTGTGTTCGGGTGCTGGCATACGATGGTCGAACGACGAGTTGACCTCTGCACTCAAGGGGCGGGTTGCAGCCGTGCTCTTCGATGACGAGGGTAAGGCGAACATCGAAGAAATCCTCGTCGCGTCGGCGGAGACGGACTTTGCTCGTGACGGACTACGTCGCGTGCTGGAGGATCCCGAGGAGATTGAGGAATGGAGGGTGGGAGAAGCGATTGCGGAAACCTATCTGACAGAGCATCGGTCATGCAGCTTCCCATGGCCGGACGGACGCGACGAGAGAAAGAGCGGGTCCAGCCTGCTGGGTGCCGATTTGGTCGGATTCGGGATCGCTGATGAAGGCGATTGCCTTGCATTCGGCGAAGTGAAGACATCTAGTGATCGCAGCCATCCCCCGGGAGCGATGTACGGTCGCACGGGGCTGAAGCGGCAGCTGGAAGATCTGCGGGACGACGAAGCCGTCCGCGACGATCTCCTGAGGTATCTCGGTCATCGTGCCGGGTCGGCTCCGTGGCGAGCGCGGTTCGAGTGTGCGGGAAGCAGGTATCTGCGGAACAAATCCGACATTCAACAGCCGCGGCCGCTGACTGGCTACGCGGTGCGCCGCAACAGCTCCTCTAAGGCCCGGCCTTGGCGTTCGAGCGCCTGGCCGATCTGGCGCACGGCCTGCCCCAACGCGGCGCCCTGTTGTTCGAGCGCGTGGCCCAGCTTGTCAATTTCACGATCGCGCCGCCGCCCGGCCTGCTGCATCTGGCGCAGGCCCCACACAAGACAGGCCAAGCCGCCGGCGCTGACGAGGAGCTGCACCCCCGCTATCACCACGCCGGCCTGGTTGACCCAGCTCGTGCGATTGGCGGCCTGCAAGGCGGCGACCGCCTCCCGCGCTAATTGGACAAGTTCCGGCTCCATCGTCGTCCTCCTCCTGATGCGCGCTGCCAGCGGGGCGCCGTGCGTAGCCGGCTGGCGGCCCGGCCGCGGCAAAAGGTGTGGCAAACCGTTGGAGGAGCGTGATACGCCGCGCGGTCAGGCCGCCGGCTGGCGCCCGGCGATCGACTCGCGCAAGCCCTCCAGCAGCCCTTCGAGGTGGGCCATGCGTTCACGCAGCTCGGCTTGCCCCCGCTCAAGAGCGGCTAAGCGCGTCTCGACAGCCCGCAGGCGGGTCGCGACGCCGCGCTGCCCAGCGAGAATCACCCCAGCGAGGGCGACGCCTACGGCGAAAATCCCCATCAGTTCCGGGCTCATCTCTCATTCTCCTTCAGAACTGGCGTATACCAGATCAATATTTTTCTCGCAAGGAATTCTGTCAGGCTTGAGCAATTGCTCCAACTTTCTCGAAGGGTCTCTTGTAAGAGAAATGATTGGATTTTATATCATAAATAGGGGGAAAGGGAGAGGAGAAGGACGAAGATACCTGGAGATCCGGCACAAAAGAAGGCCGGAGGAAGGAGACCCAGATGGCCGATCAGCCACAGGACGGCTCACGGCCGCGGCCGGGCGGCGGGGACCAGGCGCGGCCCCGCAAGCGGCGGCGCGCCCGCACGACCCCCCTGTATCCCTGGCAAGTCACGCTCTCGCTTCCCGCTGCCGTGGGTGAGCGCGTCGAGCGCGCGAGTGAGACGGGCGGGGTCGCCGTGCCGGAAGTGGTCCGCCAGGCCGTAATCGCCGGGTTGCCACTGCTGCTAGACCGCTATCGACACCGCAAAACGAATATACGGGTTCCTTGTCCGGGACGTGCCTCTCCATCAGGATGACCTCAGGGTGCGGGTCAGCAACCTTGCCGCTGGGTGTCCCGAAGAGACCCGTATCGAGCTACTTGCGCTCTCCCTGCCACACAGGAGCCTGGATGGTATTGGGGAGACGACAATATCGATTCGGGCAGGAGAAGGTGGATGAGCCTGTCCGCAAGAGCATTGCAGGCGCTGAACGAACATTGGGCGGTCGCCGCCATCGGGGCGGACGCGCTGGAGCGCGCGCGGGATCTCGCTCACCAGCGGTTGGCACAACGGGCGGCGGGCAAGCAGATCAGCTTTTCCTTTGTGGAGAGCGCAGAGGATGAGCCGTTTCTTGAGCGTGTGGGACTGGCATTCGAGCTTGCAGCGATCGAGGGTCTAGAGGAACTGAGCCGACCGGCCGGAGACAACCAGCGCCTTCGCGATCAGGCGGTGGCGGCATCGTTCCGTGCCTTCGACCTCCGCCGCCTTCTTCCGGTGCCGGCGGAGACGCTTGCACGTCTATTCTTCGTCCTGCAACTGTCCGCGATCGCCTATTGCGGGGATCGCTGGTCGGATTTGCGGAGATGGTATCGGGAGCAGGAAGAGGCAATCAGAGCGCCGAGTGTCGCGGATGCAGACTGGGACCGTAGGCTCCTGTACAGGCTGTTCGATTGCTGGGTCCGGCTCTTCCGCAAAGACGGGTGGGACGATTTGGATCGTATTCGCGAGATCATCGCCGGTTTGCGCAATGACCAAGTCGTTCACGAGGAACGCTGCCTAAAAAATGGTTCTGAGGCGGTAGACCGGGCGATCGCCTTTCGGCTGGCGGCGCTTTACAACTGGGCGAAGGCGACAGAGACGCTCGCCGGATACATACTCCAGGGCGAACCGGGCGATCCGTTCGGCGCTCTGGACAAGCATTTCGAAGCGGGAGTCCGGGCGGCGACAGCGTCGGGGGACGCGCAGCACGAAGTGATGCTTCGGTGGCTGCATGCAGTGGCGCGCATCATGGTGACGAATTCGCTCTGGTGGGCGACGCGGGCAGTTAACTCGCGGACCTCGGACTTCGTGCGCTCTCTGACGCACCGAGAACACCAAGCGATGTTCGAGCTATTGCCGCCGCAGCGCACTGCGCTGCTCGAACAGGGGCTGCTCGACCAAGCGAAGACTGCAATCGTGGTCGACATGCCTACCTCTGGGGGGAAAACCCTGCTCGCGCAATTCCGGACACTCCAAGCGCTGAACCAGTTCCAGTCCGACCGGGGGTGGGTCGTCTATGTCACTCCGACCCGTGCGTTGTCGGCGCAGATCACGCGCCGCCTGCGCAAGGACTTCGAGCCTGTCGGACTACGCGTTGAGCAATTGACCGCTGCCGTCGAAGTGGACGCGTTCGAGGAAGAACTGCTCACCGAAAGGGATGAGCCGTTCGACATCCTGGTCGCAACGCCCGAGAAGCTGTCGCTGGTGGTACGAAACAGGAAGGTGGATCGTCCTCTCGCGCTGGTGGTGATGGACGAAGCGCAGAACTTGGAATCTGAGGGGCGAGGCCTGCGGATTGAGTTGTTGTTGGCGACGATCAAGCGTGATTGCCCGCAGGCAAACTTTCTCCTGTTGATGCCCTACGTGGAGGAATCGGAATCGGTAGCGCGCTGGCTGGCGCAGGACATCGACGCGGGAAACGCGATTAGCCTGGGCACGGTGCCGTGGAAGCCCAACGAGCGGATTATTGGCCTCTATCGGGCGGTAGCCGATGACGGTGCACACGGAGGCTGGCACCTCGACTTCGAGACATTGACCGCGACTGAGAAGGCCATGCCGCTTCACGGGACCCACCGCGTGGGGGGCCTAAGGCCGATTGACGTACCGAAAAGCCAAGTGCTCACGAAAGGTGTGCAGAAGGGACTCGGGTTGCAGACGGCGGCAATCGGGGCGGTCATGTCGGCACGGGGCACGAGCGTTGCGGTGGCCAACAGCATTCCCACGGTCTGGAAGATGGCCGGGGAAGCGGCGCGGAGCCTTCCAGAGATGGACGAAGTGCCGTCGGACATCAGGTTGGTTCAGGACTTCCTGCGCACCGAGATCAGCGCCGACTTCAGGCTGGTCGGTATGCTTGAGAAGGGCGTCGGCGTGCACCATGCGGGGCTGTCCGACGAGGTCCGCGCACTGATGGAGTGGCTTGCGGAGGCAGGCAGCATTCGGATGCTGTGTGCGACGTCGACGATCGCGCAAGGCCTCAACTTCCCGGTGTCGTCGGTTTTCCTGTCCTCGCGCTATGTGCCACAGGGGACGAGGTCGGTGGCGATGGCCCCGCGGGAATTCTGGAACCTCGCCGGGCGCGCGGGCCGCATCGGCCACGACAGCGTCGGTGTCGTCGGTCTGTCGGAAGGGACTGATCGCGATGCACTGATCAAGTTCGTGAGACGGAACACCGGTGCGCTCGTCTCCCGTCTCGTGGTGCTACTTGACGAGCTTGCGACCCAAGGGTCGTTGGCGCAGCTGTCGAAGGTGCTTCGGAAAGACCAGTGGGAGGACTTTCGCTGCTACATCGCGCACCTTTGGGCCGAGAAGAAGAACCTCGATGCGGTCCTCGCGGATTCGGAGCAGCTTCTCAGACAAACCTACGGATACACCTCGATGCGGAACGATCCAGAGCAACGGCAAAAGGCGGATGCGCTCCTAGATGCGACGCGGAGGTATGTCCGCAAACTCGCCGATATGCCCGAGGGGATCGCGGAGCTTGCGGATTCTACCGGTTTTTCGCCCGAAGGCGTCCAGGCGGCGATGGGTGATATTAGGCGCCTGGAGAGCAAGCTAACCGTGTCGGACTGGGCGCCGGAGAGCCTGTTCGGCAGCGGCGGCAGAATGGCGGACCTGTTCGGCGTCATGCTGCGGGTGCCGCAGCTCAGCCAGGATCTGATGGAGCTGGGGGGTAAGGGGTTCGACCGGAGCCGGATCTCCGAGATCACTAACGATTGGGTGAACGGAAAGGGACTGGAAGCGATCGCGAGGGAATACTTCACCCGCGAGAAGGATGATGAAGCGGGCACGGGTGCACTGACGGATGCATGCAGGGCGATCTATCGCACCATCGTCAATAGCGGAACATGGGGTGTTTCGGCTCTCAGCCGAGTGTCGGGGATTGACTTCGACACGCTTCCAGAAGCCGGTAGACGGCGGATTAATGCACTGCCGGCCATGATCTATCACGGAGTGAGTAGCGAAGATGCGGTGCTTATGCGGATGAACTCGGCACCGCGAAGCGCGGCCGAGGCGCTGGGCAGCCTGTACCGGCGGGTCACCGGAGAGGACGAACGCAGGTATTCGGTAGGACAGGCGCGGCGCTTCCTGCAGGGACTTGGCGCCGATGATTGGGACGGGGTGAGGCCCGAGGGGGCGGCGCTTTCAGGAACGGGATACAAACGGGTCTGGGAGGTCCTTTCGGGCGAGGGAAGTTGAGAAAGGCCGAGTAGCCAACCGGGCGGTCACCGACCGGATTGGTCGCGAACGGGTGGCATGGCCGGTGGCCGGCATGAACGTTGGGGATAGGGAGGACTCCTTGATGACAGTGCCGTGGTTGCAGCCCGATTAATATGAAGCCGTGCTCGGCGCCCTCGCCCTGTTGGTCTACTTGCGATGCTCCTGGAACGGGCGCTGGGCCGTCATCTTCGAGTGGAGTGTCCTCAGGGACTGGTTGAAGGAAAAGCGGCTTCGGGTGCCGATCGCGCTTGTGGCATCCTACGCAATGACGCTTGCGATAGATCGAACTCGAACGGGAGTCTAAAACACCCGCGGCTGGCCCTTCGCGCGAGTCTACACGTCGGTCGACGTGCGCCTACTCCGGGTAGACATGGACCTCGGGCGGATGTCCAGGCTCGCGACGCGGGTCGTGCTGCACCGCGAGTTCCACGTGTTCGGCGCTGGGCGTTTCGAACGTCTGGCCGAGGTCTCGGCGAGCCACGTCTACAACCTGCGGGTTCCCGGATCTACCTCTGGGTGTAGATCGTGTGCCAATTGCCGACAAAGCACTCAAAATGAGTGTGCGCGGCGGTGCGCTCACGGCTGACGGCACTCAGTTTGGTTGCTCGGCCGAATCCGTCCCAGGGGCAGTGCAGCACCTGCGGTTGGAGTCAACCCGGACGGAGTACCGCCCCAAGACCTGGCGCGACGCCCGTACCGCTCCAATATCGAAACTGGTCAAGGATTCGACAAAACACATGGCGCAGACGCTCACGAAGAATATCCGGGTCACTCCCGAACAGTGGGAACGTATCGAGAAGGCCGCCGAAGATCGCGGAAATTCGGCAAACCAGCTCGTCGTTGAGCTCACCATGGAGACCCTGGATCGCCGCGAATGGCCGCGTAAGCGACAGTGAACCCAGTCCGACCACGCCGTCCGAAGCACATAACCGGCGCCCGTTCATCGCCGATCCCGGTCCGCTCGGAGCGGAACATGCCGGGCAAATCAAGCACATCTTTCGGGGCGTCTATGTGCTCTTGACGCTCAAGCGCGACGAAATGGTCCGCGAAGGGCAGCAGGATGAGTTCGAGAATATCCACAAGGCTGCCCACAAAGCGCAGGATTCCATCTGCGAATAAGCCTCCAGCTCGCCCGAATGAAAGATCCGTACGACAACGGCAATGCCCGAACAGCGGCCCCAAATTCCGCCGCAGCGACCCGGAAACCTGTTTCCCGGCATTGTAATATGACGGCATTGACATTATATTCCTGACAAACGAACAGGAGACACCAAACCGATGCCGGGCCTTCCCAAGCGCATCATGGAGCACGCCCAGGCTCTTCCGGAGGCCACGCCGCTGTGTCCGGGTGCCCTGCTTCACCTCGGTCACCGCGCGGCGATCGACCAAGCATTGTCGCGCTTGGCTCGCTCGGGAGAGCTGATGCGGATCTGCCGGGGCGTGTACATGCGTCCCGTCGAGACCCGGTTCGGCTTGCGGGCGCCCCGCCTCGGCAAGGTACTCGCCGCCCTGTCGGTGTTGTGGGGCGAAACTATTTTGCCGTGCGGCGGGACGGCGGCCAACCGTCTCGGGCTGACCACCCAGAATCCGGTCCGCGCGGTCTACCTCACCTCCGGTCCTCACCGCCGTCTTCAGTTCGGATCGTCCGTCGTGGAATTGCGCCCCGCGCCGCGTTGGCAACTCGTGGCTCCGCACCGCAGGGCCGGTGACGTCATCCGTGCCCTGGCCTGGCTCGGTCCGGAAGAGGTCGAGGACGGGCTCGGCGCGGTTCTGCCGACGCTTCGAGACGAGGAGCGCGACGAGCTCTCGGCCGCACGAGCCACGATGCCGCACTGGATGGCGCAAGCTGTGAGCGCCCGCCTGTCGCATGGCTGAGACGCGGTATCAGGACCTTTCGGTCGATGATCGGCGCGACGCCCTGGAGGTGGCGGAGCGCACCGACAACCACAAGGCGCACCTTCTGGAGAAGGACATTTGGGTGGTCGCGACGCTTGACGCCCTGTTCGACAGCCCCTTCGCCCGGCACCTGACCTTCAAGGGCGGCACGTCGCTGTCGAAGGTATGGCGCGTGATTCGGCGTTTCTCCGAAGATGTCGATATCACCTACGACATCCGCGCCTTCGCGCCGGACCTGGTGTCCGGCGCCGGCGACGAGGCGCTTCCGCCAACCCGAAGCCAGGAAAAGCGCTGGTCGCGGGCGATCCGTGCCCGCCTTGCCGAATGGGTTCGAGAGCAAGCGTGTCCGCTCGTCGAGGACGGGCTCGCGCGTGCCGGTTTCGGTGCAGCGGTTCGTGTCGAGGGGGACCGCCTCTATATCGCTTACGAGCCGCTGTTCGGGGAGAGCGGATTGGTACGCCCGGAGGTCATGGTCGAGTTCGGCGCGCGCTCCACGGGCGAACCGCACGAGACCCGCCCGGTCGTTTGCGACGCAGCCGCACGTTTGCCGGACCTGGCGTTCCCCGAGGCGAGGTCCATCGTCATGCTGGCCGAGCGGACCTTCTGGGAGAAAGCGACCGCGATCCACGTCTTCTGCCGCCAGGAGCGGCGCCGGGGCGAGCGGCTGTCCCGGCACTGGCACGACCTTGCGCGCCTCGACGAGGCCGGCGTTGCCGCGAACGCATTGGCCGACCGCTCGCTCGCGCTCTCGGTTGCCCGTCACAAGGCGATGTTCTTCTCCGAGAACGACGCGACTGGTACGCGGATCGACTACGAAACAGCGGTTTCCGGCGACCTGCAACTCGTGCCCGCGGGCACCGCGCGTGCCGTGCTTGCCGATGACTACGCACGAATGCTGGCCGACGGTATGCTGCTTGATGACACCGAACCGTTCGATGCGCTGATGGAGCGGTGCGCCGCAATCGAGACGTGCGCCAACGCCGCAGGGTCGAGGATCAGCTGATGGACGTATTCGCGTTCCGCGAAGAACTCTTAGCCGAGTACAGCGGCTTTCCCGAAGCTTCGCCAAATTCCGCGCGGAAGCAACCAATAGCGACGGACAGACTTGGGCCGGCGCCCCAATCAGTGAACCGATGCGCATCGAAACCGTGCACGAATACGGCGTCGGCGCTGGAACGACGATCATGGCCGGCTTGCCGGCCCGCGATCTCAAGCTACGCGGTTTCGCGGAACGGTTTCTTGTGGTCCGTCCTACAAACCCGACGTTTCACCTGCGGCGCAAGTTCAGCGAGAGATTTCTAAGAGAACTTCCCCATGCTCAAGTTCTAGGGCGGTGCCGACCTTCGCAAACCTTCAGCGTCAACCGGTGAATGGAACTGCGCGAACCGAAACCCCGACTCCTACGGGTGCGTTCGCTGAAGGATCGTCTACACAAACTGGGGGCCTCAGTGTCGAAACGTAACCAACAGAAGAGGAGGGAAAAACTGAGGCAAGTCGCGACATCCTCTTTAATCCGCGGTGTCGATTGCGGCGCGGGCGGGCTCACGCGCGGACTGGAGGCCGTCGGCGTCGATGTCCGGCTCAGCCATCGATATCGACCCGGCTAGCGAGTACCCCGACACCGAAAACAACAAAGCTTCTTTTCTCTTGATGTCGATTGAGGAGATCACCGCGGCCGATTTTGCCGAGGTCTTCGACGAAGATCCTTTCAAGCTGCCGTCAGGATGTGCGCCATGCCAGCCGTTTTCCACTTACAGCCAAACATGGTCCTGCCCCTCCGACGAACGCTGGAACCTGCTGGAGCATTTTTCGCGCTTGGTTGAAGGGACCAAGCCGCATCTCGTCACGATGGAACACGTCCCCCCTCCAGAGCGTGAGGACCTGTTCGTGGATTTCGTGGCCGTCCTTGAGTGCGATCCCGCAGGTATCAGCCGGACACGGCCTCGGGTGTCCAGGGCGACACCCCAACCGACGAGAAGAAGACCCGGACGATCGGACAGCTGCACCGGACCAGCAGGGGACTGACCATGGAACTCGTTGTTGCTTCTGTTCTCTGTTACCTCAACCACCCCAAAAGAAGTCGCGTTGAATTGTGCCCTGAACGAGAGGGGATCCTAAGCAAGGCCGCGGCGGGCCGCCAGTCCGACATCCTGGTTACGCCCGCGAATGTGAATACCTTTCAGGTCGTCTGTGCAGTGAGCGCCAACAAGGCAATGAGCGATGGCAAGTCCGTGGACCAACTCGACGCAGCGCTCAAACACGCTCGGAAGTATAACGAGGAGGCCGAGGTGGTTATGACTTATGTGCTGCTGCTGAATCTCCGGGAAATCGGCCGCGACCGGCGCCTCCACCAGAAGTTTCAAACGTTCGTGGAGGAGCATTCGGACGAATTGCGCTTGTGGGCCCCATCCGATTCGTGTCCATGGAGGCGGCGGAACTCGCGGTTCTGGTGAATCGGTTGCACTACGAGGAGGAGAGGCTGAACTTCCTGAGTATGGTGCTCGCCGAGGCATTCGATTTCCTGCACGCGAGTATGTTCGCCGAGAAACTCCCGGAGGAAGAGCGGTGGATGTCTGACCTCGCGGTCAATACGGTCGAGCGTGACGCAAAGCAAAGGGAGGGAGGCGCGGACCTGTTTCCGGCACCGCGGCCGCCACTATAGAACTATTGGTGCGAATGCACGGGTAACGACCCGAGTTGGCGGCTGGTCTTCGGTGCCTCGAATACGACGGTGCGGATTGACGCTGGACCGCATGGAGTCGTGCTCCGGCCGCCGGGTCAGCACCAGACACAGAAGAGTGCCGCCGAAACCGCACCAAGCGCCGATTTCGGCGGCGGTCGCCACCATGCGGAGCAGATGGTCTCGCGCGGGCAACGCCTCGCCGTTGAACTTGAGATCCTCACGCATGACTGTCAGGATCGCGCCGTCCTCGGTCCGGTACTCTGCCGGCTCGCGATCGTCGAAGCCGGCCTTGATCAGGATTTCCGTGAGGGTGAGCTTGCTAGCGGTGTATCAGTCATGGCCCGTGGTGTCGCGTACCAGCGCAATACCGCAGGCCAGAAACGCCATCGAGACGACGCCAGTCGCCCCGGCGAGGAGCGCCGACCCCACGTCGCCGGACCGAAGACAGCCGTCCATCCGGCCCGGCGCCCGTGTCCTCCCCTGGCGAGCCGGGACCGCGGTGCCGCGGTCCATGATGGCCTCCAACGCCTCCTCGTCCACTATGGTGAAGGGACCGTCGAAACCGAAGCTCGTGCGCACAGCGTCGACTTGCCCGGCGTTGAGCATGTGCCTGATGAGGGCCTCACCCGCAGTGGGGTGTTGTTCACTTGCCCGACCTGGCCACTCGCGCAACGGCAAGAAGGGGAAGCTGCAGATCGTCTACGACCTGTTGTGTCCCGCCGAGGGCTTGCCCGGTGGCCGTACAGGTTTATGAGGGCCTTGCTACCCTCTCGGCCTGGCGCACACTCGTTGACGACGACCACGGCGCCGAACGACCCGTCGATGAACCAACTGAAGAGTGCGAAGTTGCGGTAGTCCCCACTCGTCAGCGCCTGGAAGGCACGGTAGTGCTCCCCGGTAATGTTGGTGCTCATTGGCGATCCTCCGTTTTGCGGCCGCGCGGGTTGCAGGTTTGGCGACGGCCTCGCTCTGAACCCGTCGGACTCAGCCTCCGGTTGGGGGTGCTGAGCCGTGTGGAAGCGCCCAAGCCGTGTCGTGAGCGAATGCGGCCGGTCGGGACGGAGAACGCTTGCCAGGACGTATGTGTCGGACGTGGTGCATGTTCCGACGACAGTGTGAAACGCGGTGGGGAGTTCGGCGCAGATGGGTTGATGTTCCGCGACGGTACGATTAGGATAGTGCGGCTGCCTGGGGAAGCCGGGCGCCGGAGTGGGGAGGGAGGACTCGTTCGGCTGGGTTCGCTTCTCCCAAACCATCGACTATTGGGAGACTCCATGACCATCCAGCGCTATTCGGTCAATCAGCATCCCATCCAGACCCTGCTTACCTGGATCGAGTCCGACGAGATCGCGATTCCAGAGATCCAGCGCCCGTTTGTCTGGAACGCGACGCAGGTGCGTGATTTTATCGACTCGCTCTATTTCGGCTATCCGGTCGGCTATCTCATCGCGTGGCGCAATCCGTCGGTCCGGCTGAAGGACGGGACCCAATCGGCGGGCAAGCGTATTCTGATCGACGGCCAACAGCGTGTGAAGGCACTGCTGGCGGCCATGCTCGGACGATCGCTCGTCGACAAGAGCTACAGGAAGGTACGCATTGCGATCGCGTTCCATCCTGGCGAGGAACGGTTCGAGGTCACGAACTCGGTAATCCGTCGCGACCGGACATGGCTTGCCGATATCGCCACCCTGTTTGCGCCCGACACGAAACTGCTTCGGGTCGTCGATACCTATTGCGAGGACAACGGGGAAGCGAACAGGGACGAGATATACGAACGTATCGAACGGCTTCGGGGCATCCGGAATAACTTACTCGGACTCATCGAGCTCAATGCCGACCTGGATGTCGAGACCGTCTCGGAGATCTTCGTTCGCATCAACTCACAGGGGGTTTCGCTGAACGCGGCCGACTTCGCCATGTCGAAGATGGCGGCCAACGAAAGGTATAACGGCCACCAGCTCCGCAAGTGCGTCGACTACTTCTGCCATCTCGCCGTCGCGCCGGAAACCTACGCTGATCTGGCGAATGACAGCGAGTTCGCCGGCACCCAGGTATTTTCGGGCTATGGAATGGCTCAAGTACGAGAAGGAGGACCTGTATGATCCCTCCTATACCGACATGCTTCGCGTAGCCTTTACTTCGGAGTTCAGGCGCGGACGCCTCGACGACCTGGTCGCCCTGCTTTCCGGCCGTAACTTCGAAACCCGTGAGTTCGAGGAGGCCATTGCTGAGAAGTCGTTCCACAGGCTCAAGGAGGCGATCCTGCGCTTCATGAACGAGACCGACTTCAAGCGTTTCGTCATGATCCTGCGCTCGGCGGGGTTCGTGAACACGTCCATGATCCGATCGCAGAATACCGTCAATTTCGCCTATATCCTCTATCTGACATTACGCGCGCAGGACACGGCTCCGGCGCACATTGAGACCCTGGTACGGCGCTGGTTCGTCATGTCCGTCCTGACCGGCCGGTACACGGGCTCGGCTGAGACGGCATTTGACGTGGATATCCGTCACATCGCCGAACACAACGCGCAAACCCACCTGACCGCGGTGGAGCAGGCAAAGTTGTCGGACGCGTTCTGGGAGGCGGGCCTTCCCCAGCAGATGGACACCTCGGCGGCGGCGGCCCACAGCCCCTACTTCAATGTCTTTCTGGCGAGCCAGGTCAAGGCAAACGACAAGGGATTTCTGTCGAGTGACCACACGGTGCAGACCCTGCTCGAAGGCGCTTCGCATGTTCACCATGTGTTTCCGCGGAACTACCTGAAGAAGCACGGTCTAGTGCGCAGCCGCTACAACCAGATCGCGAACTACGTCATGATGCAGGGCGAGATCAATATCGCCATCGGCGACGATCCGCCTGCGGCGTATTTCGGGGAGCTATGGCACCAATGCAAGAATGGAGAAGCGCGTTACGGCGGCATCACCGACGCTGAAGACCTGCATGCGAATCTCGTGGCTCACTGCATCCCCCAGGGCATGGATGCCGCTGAGGTCCGTGACTACGACAGGTTCCTGAAGGAGCGCAGACTGCTGATGGCCAGGAAGATCCGCGACTATTACAAGGCGCTATAGGGCGGATTGCCGAGGATAACGAGGATCAGCGTCTCCTACTTCCCCTGTTCCGCCTAGTCGCGTTCCTCCCCCAACCGGGGAAGGGCAACGGGGCTTGGTCGTATACGGCTTCGAGCCCGCCAGGGCGTTGGTGAGGAAGACGCTGGCCCGTTCGTTCCCGTCATCCGCCAGCGGCGCGTCGAGTGCCTGCATAGTGAGCCCGCCTTGCAGATGGGCGACGACGAAGGGCGCGGGCATGATCTCGAGACCGAACACGCGCTCGGTCGCCGCCTGCTTCACCCGCGCCCCGGCGAACGCACTCAGCCCCCGGCCTTCGAGGTTGGCAGCGATGCGACGCAGCAGGTGGTTCATCCGGCTGCGAGGCGAGAAGCAAGACGCAAGAGAATGGTCAAAAAACAGGGAGTCCTTGGTTGACCGCTGAAATACCCGTCCGCGAAGGGCAAGTCCTGACCGGTGCAGGGTGGGCTCAGCTTCAGGAGCGACCCCACAGCCCAACGCTGCCTTGCCGGATGAAGTTCCAATCGAAGGCCGTATTGATGGAGGCAAAACTCAAACATCTTGAATTCATGCAGGGCGTGATCAACCGTCTCGCCACCGATTCGTTTCGCGTGAAGGGATGGGTTGTGGTCCTAGTCCCTCCCTTCTGATGGAGTGGTTTCATCCCGGTGCTCGTCTTCTGGGGCCTCGACGGCGCCTTCTTAACCCGGCACCGCGCCGAGCTCGTCCAGACCCACCCGGAGTGTGTGGCGGCGCACTATGCCAAGGCCGGGACCAGCGAACCAGCCGTCGCCTATTGGCTCCAAGCCGGCCAACGGGCCTACGGCCAGGCGGCCTATCGCGAGGCGGCCGCGCACCTGCAGCACGGCTTGGCCGCGCTGCCGCAGGTGGCCGATGCGGCGGCGCGCACCCCCCTCGAGTTTACGCTCCAGGCCTGGCTAGGGCGGGTGTGGGCGGCGGAGCGGAGTTTGCGGGCCCCCGAGGTCGCGCAGGCGTATGGGCGGGCCCACGAACTGGCCCCGCACCTGCCGGCGGACCGGACGCTGGCCCCCCTCCTGTGTGCCGTCCGGCAGTTTTATGCGGCCCGGGCCGAGTACCAGACCGCCCGGGAGTTGGCCGACCACCAGCTCACCGTCGCCGATGGTATGTCGAGTCCAACAAGGTGCCGCCCCAGTTCACGAATCCCCCCGGTTATCAGAGCCCGGCAGCGAGCGTCGGGGTGCTGCGCGGTACGAGCGGCCTCTTCAAACTGTTCCAGCATCCCAGCTTGGAGCGCTTCATGGCCACCGGGCTGGTGTTTGCCGGTAATCCGGACAGTGTGTATCAGCAGATCAGGCACTTCTCCGCCTCCGTCGGCGGGTTTGGCCATATGCTGCTGCTGATGGGCCAAGCCAGGTACTGAGACTACCAGGAAACGGTCAAGGGGATGGAGTTGTTTGCCCGGGAAGTCTACCCGCGGCTCAAGGAGGGGGGAGGCCCCAACGTTCCTTGAACAGACCCGGACGTCGTTGACCGCTCCAGGGATATTCGGGGCGCCCCGCCGGTCTGTGTAGGAACGCGGGCGGCGGTCGGGGCCTTGTTCGCTCATCTGGAGGCCGGGCGATGGGCTTTTCTGGACGATTGCCCCGCGGTGAGCCACGAGCCGGCGGGGAGTGGGCCGGGGAAGCTCTGGTGACCGACGTTCAGGCACATCGTTCTTGGCGAGGTGGGCTGTTACGGAGGCTCCCCTGGCCATGAGGGGTTAGACCGTTCAAGAGAAGGGTCGGAATGGAGAAAGTAACGGTGAGTTTTGGCCTAAGCCGAGACGGCGTTTGACGCTTTCCCGACAGGCGACCAAGGCCTGCTGGCATACCAACGGCATCTCAGCGCGGTGCCTCTGCCGATTCTCCTCCTCGCCGTACGGACGCATCGTCTCGCCGACGTCCCATCCTTCGAGCCCGGAGGGGCCTGATTTGAAGTCCGGCACTGGCATGCGTGTTGCCCCAAGGGGCTGCTCCTGCCCGCTGATACCCCCAGCCCCCGCAATCTGATAAGACCTTGGGGCACGCTCAGGAAGAGCGACACGCATTGAGAAGGAGAGCGGATGAAACTTGTCACGTTCACCCACGCTGGAGCAACCCGCATCGGGGTCTTGGACAACGCGGAGGTGGTAGACTTGGCCGCCGCCGTGCCCGCCCTGCCGCGCGAAATGCACGCCTTCCTGCGGGCCGGTGGTGGCGCCCTGGCCGCCGCCCGCCAAGCCATAAACAACGGCGTCGGCCGCCTGGCGCGGGGCGAGGTCACCATCGAGGCGCCGATTCTGCGCCCGCCCAAGATACTCGCGGTGGGCCTGAACTATAAAGATCACATTGCCGAGGCCGGCAGGAAACCGCCCGCGGTGCCGCTGATCTTTAACAAACAATCGACCGCCGTGACCGGTCCGACCCAATCCATGTGCCCCGGGCCTCGGCCCAGGTGGACTATGAGTGCGAGCTGGCGGTCGTCATTGGACGCTTCTGCCGCCATGTGCCCAAAAGGCGGGCGGCGGCGGTGATTGCCGGCTATACCATTGCCAATGATGTCAGCGTCCGGGATTGGCAGCTGCGGGTGCCGACCTTTACGATGGGCAAGTCGTGGGACACCCACTGTCCGCTCGGTCCGTGTCTGGTGACCGGGGAGGAACTCGGCGACCCGCGCGGCCTGGCGCTGCAGACCTGGGTCAATGGGGAGTTGCGTCAGGACTCGAACACCCGGGAGCTGCTGTTCGACTGTTTTGATCTGGTGGAGCATCTGTCCACGGCGTTTACGCTCGAGCCGGGGGACGTGATTTTGACCGGCACGCCGAGTGGGGTGGGGTTTGCCATGCGGCCGCCCCAGCTGCTCAAGCCGGGGGATAGGGTCCGGATGCGGATTGAGAACATTGGCCAGCTTGCGAACCCGGTGATTCCGGAGCCCGCCAGCACGCCGCGCCTCTGAGGCCGGCAAGACAGAGAAGGAGGCCCGTATGCGCACTCGCCTGAGCACCCCCCGTATACCGCCCCTGGCAAAAGAGGATTGGGACGAACAGGTGCAGGCCATCTTGCGGCCCCTGGTCGATGCCGGGACGGTGTATAATATCTTCACGACCCTGGCCCACCATCCAGCCCTGCTCCGCCGGTGGCTGGCGTTCGCCAAGCATGTGCGGTGCAAATTGGAGCACCTGTACGGGGCTGGGCGTGGTCCGGGTAGCGGGGGGCCTCGCTCCCTCTTTTCCCGGCCTTTCGTGCTGGCTCTGCTGCTCTGGCTTGGGCCGTCTGCCGGTCAAGCCGACGAATGCGGGCCATTGTGCGACCGAGACTTCTGGAGATCAGCTACGCCGGAGGACGTCAAGACGTTACTGGCCACAGGGCTGAACGTCAACGCCCGTGATGAGACCGGTACCCCCCTGCATCGGGCGGCGGCGTTCAGTACGACCCCCGAAGTGGTTCGGGCGTTGGTAGCAGCGGGGGCGGCCGTCAACGCTCGTACTGAGAACGGCTGGACCCCCCTGCATGGTGCGGCGGCGGGGAGCACGACTCCTGGAGTGCTCGCGATAGTGCTCGATGCCGGGGCAGACCCGACAGCTAAGACGTCGGATGGCCGGACTGCTTTTGACCTGCTCCAAAGCAATAGCACCCTGAAAGGCACGCAGGTCTATTGGCGGCTGAACGACCTGCAATACGAATGACGGCGTTCCCGCCGCTGCCTGAGTGAGCCTCGCCCGCCGCTACAGATTGTCCCCCTCCCGCTCCAACACCGCGCCATACTTCCGCAGCGCCTGCTCGCGAAGGGCCGGCAGGTGGCCGGTCGGGAACCGCCCCGGGGTCCCTGTGTACTCGCGGAGGACTTGGCGCGCCACCGTCACTTTGTGGACCTCGGTCGGGCCGTCGGCGAGACCCATGACGAACGCCTCGGTAATCTGCTGCGAGAACGGCATTTCATTGGACACGCCCAAGGCGCCGTGCAGGTGGAGGGCGCGGGCGGCGACATCGTGGAAGACTTGGGGCATGACCGCCTTGATGGCGGCAATGTCGGTGCGGACCTTGCGATAGTCGTTGTATTTGTCAATTTTCCAGGCGGTGCGGAGGACGAACAGGCGAAACTGTTCGATCTCGATCCACGAGTCGGCGATCTTCTCCTGCACCATCTGCTTCGTGGCCAGGAGTTCCCCCTGGGTCTCCCGTGAGAGGACCCGCTCGCACAACTGGCAACGGCAATGACTGGGAACAGGTGAAGAAAGGCGACGATGCCGTGATCAAGCGGTGGATTGCCGACCAGATGAAGTCCCGTTCGCACGGTCGTATTGGTCGGATCGAACACAGCCAGTCGCAAATGGATAGAGATCAACAAGGCATGGAAAGACGGCATGGGGGTGGCCGGCATATACATTCACGGTTGGAACAAGGTGTTCCTTTCCAAACGGACGGCTGCTTGCGTGTGGCCGTGGGACACTCAATTATGGAAGAATGGCCACGATTCCCAAGGAGCACAAATGACTCGCCGCGGTGGATTTCCCCATTGCCGAGGTCTCCAAGCACGCGGTCCGGGAGAAGTCGATTCGGCATAGTCATCCCTCAACGTTGTACCTATGGTGGGCACGGCGACCTCCGGCATCGCCTCGGGCGGTGTTGATGGCGTTGCTACTGCTGGACCTATGCGACCCGTACTGCCCGGCGGACTATCCTGAAATTCATCACCGACTTCGCCAACCGGGATCGTACTGACCGAACTTATCTTGATGTGAGCCGGGCGTTGGTGAAAGCGGCGCACGGCGAGGCATCTCCCCTGGTCGTGGACCCGTGCCGGAGGGGGATCGCTGCCGCTGGAGGCACTCCAGCTCGGCTGCGAGGCGTTCGCTAGCGACCTGAATCCCGTGGCGTGCCTTATCCTGAAAGTGGTGCTGGAGGACACCCTACGCCAGGGAGCCACACTGAGCGGGAAAGTTGTGCAAAGTCGGCGGCGGGATCAAGCGACAAGCTGAGCGGGAGCTGGCCGATCTGTATCCGGCTGACCCCGACGGCGCGACCCCGACTGCCTACCTCTGGGCGCGGACGGCGCGATGCGCTGAGCTTGTGGGGTGGAGATTCCACTCAGGCGCTCATTCCAGCTGTGCAGGAAGCCCAAACGCAAGTAGGCTCTCCGGCACCAGGTTGAGCGGCCTAGTGGTTCGGCCCCGCGTGTTGAATTCGAAGCCTGAAGGGGCAGCTCTAGCAACTCAATCCGGCTCGGCCCCGCGTGTCGAGTTCGAAGTGCTCGAACCAAAAGTGGATAAGGAAGTGCACGGAGGCACGGTAACGCGCGCGAAGATGACCTGCATTTGTTGCGGCACAGTGCAACACCCACGCGGGTGCGGACACAGCTCGCAGAGTAAAAAGGTAGCGTGGACGTTGTCTTCGATGACGAGAGCCACTGGGACTGGTGGGGCTCGTATGACGGCAGTCGTAACTCTCCGCCCTGGGTAAGATCGGTAGAGCATTACAGGTTGCCGACCGATGGGGACTACGCGGTGGTGTGCAAGGCGCAGGAGCGTCTCGCCAATATCTTTGACGAGTACGAACGTAAAGGTAAACGGGGTCTTTGCCCGGTACCGGATAAGTCGCAGCCATTGAGAGGGACGCTGGGATTTCGCAGACAGCTGTAGGGCATGCTCCAGGGAAAGGCGGGGAGTTGGTGGTTCCGGACTCTGGTACCGCTCGCGCTCGGGTGCCGGACGCTCTGGCATTTTAGCTATCGCAGAACGGCATGGGGGGCGCTCGGCGCAGCAGCCTCCCTGGTGGCTGGGCTACTGAGCCCGAGAGCGATCGCGGTTTACGCGATCGTATTCAGCCTTCCGGTGTGGGCCGCGTGGCGGGGCTGAGTCAGGAGGACAGCGGGCCGAGCTCAGCAGGACCGTGGGTACACGGATTGTTCAAGAGGGGTCGGTCGCGGCGATACGCAGCCGGCCGCCGGTGTCCGAACGCGGCTAGGATGACGAGTCGATGTCACGGCCGAGCACTGTCAGGAGGCGCAGCAGATGCTCAAGCGGGTACTCGCGAAAGTCGCTCCGCAAGAGCCGAGAGACATCGGGCTGAGACAGTCCGAGCAAGCGCGCGGCCTCGGTCCGGGCGATGCCACGCTGACGGACGATGGCGTCGATGCGGCCGACGAGCTCTGCCTTCAGCAGGTGCACTTCAGCGTCGGGAAGGCCAAGGGTCCGCGAAGACGTTGCTGCTGCGTTCGACGGCTGGGTCGGATGTGGTCATGGTCCTAGCCATAGGTGTCCTAATAGTGCAGCTCGACGGCCTGCAAGTGGCTCCAGGCCAGGTCGAGCTCTTGCTTCGGCATGGCGATGCCCCGCTTGGCCTTCTTCTGGAAGGCGTGCAGGACATAGACTGCCGCTTGAAACCGGCCCGTCCCGTCGAAGGCGCGGTCTTCCTCATCAAGGGAAGCCTGTAAGGTGACTCTCCAGGCAAGGCGCGAAGGTCTCTGACGAACAGTGCGACGGCTGTACGGCGCTCCCATTGGAGGGGAGCGTGTTCGACTATTTGTGAGCATGCCGACTTTGATTATTGACGTATCTCTACAGAGCGGTTGCTAAAGCTCGCCGCGGATGAGGAGCGCTTCGAAAGGTTGAAACAGGCGTCAGTCTTCCAAAAACTGACGAACAACAAGAAACGCAAAGACACGAAGGCTGGTAAGACACGACTCGGCCGTGCTGAGGAGAACGACAGCATGCAGGAATCAAACAGCTGCACAGCGCGTAGTGCTACCTAGACGTTTGGGATGCTGGCATATGAGGCCGGGATGGCAACCATGGTGTATTCGAGACGGTCATCCAATTCACCGTTATCCGATCACTAACGGGCAGATGAGGAACATCGTGAGAGGGGTACGTAGAGCCACCGTGCGGTGGCAAGGCAGGGCGCAAGGGCCGATTCAAGTCCTTGAGATCTTGCGAGTGGTAGTTGGTATGGCTGTCGAGTAGTCCACGCGCGTTCTCAATATAGCTTTCATCTTCAAGAAGGCGCTCGCTCATCTCCTTATCAGCTATGTGGAGCAGAACGAGGAGATTACTGCCAAGCTCATGAACGGGACCTGCTTCCGTGAGATAGTCGGTGTTCACCCGCTCTAAGAGGTGTCCGAGCAGATTCGGTCAGACGTGCTGCATTAGGGGCACGGTATACCGTGCCCCTACAGGTCCCGAACTCCTTACTTAAGGATAAGTCCTTCGAAATCGTCCCGTTCGCGCCAGGTCGCAAGCATGTTGTAAAAGGGCACTGCGCCATCGGGGTACTGGATCGCGATAAAGCCCACCCCCTCATTTTTTCCCTCGCCGTTGTAATATCCCGGAGTGCAGGTGTCTTGATAGGCGGTCATAGGGGTCGGTCTGGTCAGCAGTTCTACCCATGCGGCCTCAGCCTCGCGGCTGGGCTCCACCGACTTCCTCTCATGGGCACCCATCTGACTGATGATATGAGCGATGTGGATGGCCTGCCCGTTCAGCATATAGGTGAAGTTTGGCGCCAGGCCGGTCTGGGTAAGACCCATATGGAAGCAGTTGGGGAAACCGTGGCTCAGGAAGCCATGGAAGGTCTTCATGCCGTCCGCCCAGTAGTCGGTCAGCGAGAGCCCGTCACGCCCGTACACCTCGAACTCGGCACGCCGCGTATAAGCCGTCCCGACCTCAAATCCCGTCGCGTAGATAATGCAGTCCACCTCGTACTCAACGCCGTTCACAATCACCGCGTTCTCGGTTACGCGCTCGACGCCCTTGCCTCGGGTGTCAACCAGCTTGACGTTGGAGCGGTTAAAGGTCGGCAGGTATTCATCGTTGAAGGTCGGGCGTTTGCACCACTGGCCGTACCAGGGTTTGAGCGCCTCGGCCGTCTCCGGGTCGGTGACGGTTGACGACACCCGAGTGCGGATCTCGTTCATCTTCTGATAGTCGGCGATTTCTGACATGAGCGCCATGTCCTCGTCCGACAGCTCTGAGCTATCCTGGCTGGCGAGGAGTGCGGAGAGCTTCTTAAAAAGGCTCGTCCATTTGTCGCCGACCAGATCTTCCTCAACGGGAAGCCCGGATAGGAGAGAGCAGAAGTTGGTGTTCCGATGGTCCTGCCAGCCAGCCTGAAGCGTTTTCACCCATTCCGGGTCGGTCGGCTTGTTGCCGCGTTCGTCGACCGAGGATGGCGTGCGCTGAAACACATAGAGCTGTTTGGCGTACTCGCCGAGATATGACACGGACTGGATCGCCGTTGCCCCGGTCCCAATGATGCCCACGCGCTTGTCCCTGAGTTTATGTAGGCCACCAGTGGTATCGCCGCCGGTATAGTCGTAGTCCCATCGGCTGGTGTGGAAGGTGTGCCCCTTGAACTTCTCAATCCCAGGGATGGCGGGAAGCTTGGGCCGATTGAGAGGACCGCTTGACATGATGACAAAGCGCGCCTTGAAGACATCGTCACGGTCGGTGGTAATTGTCCAGCACTGCTCCTCGTCGTCCCAGCGCGCCTCCTTGACCTGGGTTTGAAAGCAGGCTCGCTCGTAGAGGTTGAAGTGCCTGCCGATCCGCTGGGCGTGCTCAAAGATTTCCGGGGCAAAGGAGTACTTTTCCTTTGGAATATACCCGGTCTCTTCGAGAAGCGGCAAATACACGTAGGATTCGATGTCGCACTGAGCGCCGGGATAGCGGTTCCAGTACCAGGTGCCGCCAAAGTCCCCGGCTTTTTCGATAATCCGAATGTTTGTAATCCCGGCTTTCTGTAGCCGAGCTGCGGCAAGGAGGCCACCGAAGCCTCCGCCGATGATGACCGCGTCAAGCTCTTCTTGAAGCGCAGGGCGGGTAAAACCCGGCTCAACATATGGATCGGTGTTGTAGTGCTCGTATTTGCCGGAGACTTGCTGGTATTGGTCGTTCCCGTCCGGGCGCAGACGCTTGGTACGTTCTTCGGCATACTTCTGTCGTAGTTTAGCGGGGTCAAAGCCCAGTTCCTCGGGAGTTGGGATTTTGTTCGTTTGGGATTGCTCTATAGCTTCATTCATGGCCAAAACTCCTTACTCAATGGGGAAGCCTTCTCTACCAGGCGTTCCGGTTTTTCGTTCTGGGAGAGTCTCGCACAGGAGTCTCCTTTTGGCAAGCGGAAACCGAGGTGCTGCACAGCTCGGCCTCACTCCCCCTCAAACGACATCGCCCGCCAGCCCGCATGAGCCGGGTCATCTGTCGTACGTCCTTGTGGGGCATTCTCTCTGGGCTTTTGAAAAAGGTTCTTACCCCAGGAAGCGTTTGTCCGTGATGGCCGGAAGGGCATGCCTCTCACCACCGGAATCAGGCGTGTCAGACCAGCTTTGAGGGATGGGCAGGCCGGGGCGGTCAGGGCTCGGCTAATAATCCTGGGTTGCCAACCGCAACAGCTCACTATCTTTAGCGCCGCACGCGCTCTCTCGGCCTGCCCCCAGTCCCTATAAGTCCTCATACTGGCCGCAGTACGTGCACGACGGCTGGGGGCCACAGCGCAACGTCTCTTCAAAAGCCATGCTGAGCCGATGTGGTCTTTCGTCAGTATCCCCCCACTATCTGCCCGTCTGTTGACAGCCGGTCAATCAGAGGGCGTCTCGCATTGTCGCGGGTCTATAGCCCCTGCTGCTCCGGTTTACGTTCGATGCGTAGCGCCCGATCGGTCTTTCTGGTCTACCTCAGGTCTGTTAGGCTGATCAAAACGAGAAAGGAGTAACCCTATGGCAGGATTAGTAGAGGGAAAAGTCGCGCTGATCACCGGAGGCAGCACCGGGATTGGCCGGGCCTGCGCCCAGATTTTTGTCCGGGAAGGGGCACAGGTGGCGGTGGCCGATGTGAATGTTGAAGACGCTGAGGAAACCGTGCGGTTGATACAAGACGCTGGTGGCGAAGCGGTCTTTATCCGCACCGATGTATCCAAGGCGGCGGATGTTGAGGCGATGGTTAAGACCGTGATCAAGACCTACGGCCGGCTGGACTGCGCGTTCAATAACGCCGGCATCGAGGGTGAAGTCCGGTCCACCCAGGAGTACGCTGGGGCGACCTGGGATCGGGTGATCGCCATTAACCTTAAAGGCGTGTGGCTGAGCATGAAGGCCGAAATCCAGCACATGCTCAGCCGCGGCGGTGGGGCGATTGTGAATACCGCTTCTGCCGCCGGCCTTGTTGCCGTGCCGGACATGTCGGCCTATGTGGCGGCCAAACACGGGGTGGTCGGACTGACCAAAACCGCCGCCCTAGAGTACGCGAAGGCCGGTATCCGGGTTAACGCCGTGTGTCCAGGGGGCGTGGATACGCCGATGCTCAGACGGGTCTTTACCAACAACCCGCCGGCCGCCGAGGCCGTGGCGGCTGCTGAGCCGGTCGGGCGTCTGGCCCAGCCGGCCGAGATTGGCGAGGCTGTGGTGTGGTTATGTTCCGAGGCCGCCTCTTTTGTCACCGGCCACCCGATGGTGGTGGATGGCGGCTTTGTGGCTCAATAGGCGAGGCGCCTCTTTCCCTTGCAATTTTCCCCACATGTGCAAAACACATGTGGGAGATAGGACTGTATGCATCTGACCTAAGGAGGACAACTATGAGCGGTTACACGATTATTGACGTGGATACCCACGTCACAGAAACGCCCGACCTCTGGACGAGCCGGGCCCCGGCTTCAGTCCGTGACCTCGTCCCGCGTATTGAGACGAACAAAGACGGAGCCCTGTCGTGGATTGTGGGCGGTACGCCGATGTTGGCCAGTCCTGGCTTAACAGCCACCGCCGGGGTGGGGAATTTCAAGAATCCGCCCAAGAATTATGAGGAGATGCACCCTGGGGCGTACGATGCCAATGAGCGGCTGAAATATATGGACAAGATGGGTATCTGGGCTATGGTCATGTATCCCAACGTTGGTGGCTTTGGCGCCCAAGAGTTCTTAAAGCTGAATGATCCCGAACTGATGCTCACCTGCGTCCAGATCTACAACGACTGGCAGACCGAATGGGCGTCGGCCGACTCCCGCCGCCTACTGCCCATTACCTCAATATCCTTCTGGGATGTTGACGCCGCAGTTAAGGAAGTCCGCCGGTGCGCAGCGATGGGCCACAAGGGGATTCTGTTCACGGGCGAGCCACAGTCCTTTGACCAGCCGCTGCTCGGCGATCCCCACTGGAATCCGTTGTGGGAAGTCGCGGTTGAACTAGACCTGCCAATTAGCTTCCATATTGGATCGGGCAACATGGAGCTGGGGTTGCTGGAGAGTAGGATTAGTTCCTATGGCAAAATGGCGGCTTTTACCGAACTGTCGGTCGATATCTTCTTGAAAAACGCGATGCAGCTGAATGACTTGATCATGTCTGGGGTGTTGGCCCGTTACCCGGACATTAAGTTCATTTCGGTTGAGAGCGGGATTGGCTGGATTCCGTTTGCGCTTGAAGCCCTTGATTACCAGTTCCACGGTAACGATGTGTCTGAGGAGCACCCCGAGTTCGACCTGCTCCCGTCAGAGTATTTCGCCCGCAACGTCTACGCGTGCTACTGGTTTGAGCAGCTTGCCCCACGGCGGCTGATCGACAAGGTTGGGGCTGATAATATTTTGTTTGAGACTGACTTTCCGCATCCCACCTCGCTATACGGCGACGAAGTCCACAGCCGGATCAAGGGCGGCCTGTCTGACTGTGAAGAGGTGGTGCGGCGCAAGATCCTGTGGGAGAACGGTCAGAAACTGTACAAGGTTGAGGAGCCAACGGCCGAGGACGAGGTTAAGCGCGAGCAGGCGCTTGCTGCCTAAGGTACAAAGAGCCCCTCTTTTCTTCTGTTCAGGAAGCTGCCGGGCCAGCAGACTGTGGTCCGGCAGCGGTGTCCCTACGAGGCCTCCAGAGCCAACGACTCTTTTCTATAGGGGGCCAACTCCAACGATTTTTCGAGATAGTGTTTTGCCATATCCTCGTATTCTGGATTGGAGGTACTTATCGTCCGGTACAGCTTTGCTAGTGCTATGTGGATTCGCCAATTCTCGGGTTCACTTTCGAGGGCAGCGCCCGCCTCGGTATTCACTAGCGCGAGCGTTCGTTCTGCCTCAATTATGGACCTGCTGTGAAGATCTTCCCAGAGTGCTGCTGTCTCGTTGAAAAAGAGGAGCCTGCGATGGTTGGCGAGCGGCTTAAAGTTAGTAATGGCCTGCTGGAAATTTCTTCTGAATTGACCGGGGGTGCCTGTTCTGATGGTAATAATGCTAGCCGCTGAATATATTGCCTGGTTCGTGAGCAGACCTGTCCCAACAAGAGCCACCACTCCCACGGCTATGAGAGTGCGAGCCCCATTGTGCCGAAGGAAGTCTGTAGGGTTGAGCTGCTTGAGTAGGGGTGAAACTCGTTGTTGAAGTCGAGCCCAGCACCCATGGGTTGGCGTTGTTCCCCCCCTTGCTCTTTCGAGATTGGCGACAAAAGCGAGCAGTAAGATATACTGGAGAAAACTGGTGGAGGGGGCGATTGCGAATTGGCTCTGGACAAAATGTCCCAGTAAGGTAGCGCCAACAAACAGCGTGAGAACCCGCTCCTTGGGGCTGAGCCCTTTGGAGGCCTGTAGCACAACCAAGAAGGTTACTCCCCAAACGGAGAGGTAGCTCAACAGACCGAGTAGGCCCTTCGTACTAAGCTCTTCAACGAGCGTGCTATGTGCATTGTCGTGAATCTGTGAACGGCTACCGACTCCAGAGACATACCGACCGAAGATCACGACGTAGTTCTCTGGCCCCCAGCCGAGGAGCGGCTTGGCAACGAATCCTTTGAAACCTGCTTCCCAGGCCGCGAAGCGTGTTTGAATGGTCCCGTGAGACGTGAGGTAACGTAACAACGGATGGGAGAGCTCCGTTTTGGCCATTAGCATTGAGATAGTTGGCCTGAAAGACAAGACTGCCAGCATCAGCACGAGTGCTAGCCCGGCGAGACCCGTCAATCCAACGGAGGCGAAGCGGACCGTTCGAGTGCGTCCAAGAAACAGGCCTAGCACCCCCAAACAGCCGGCCGCGGTGATGAGTCCGATGAATCCCCCTCGGCTGCCAGCCAAGCTGAAGGCCCACAGTTCGATCAACACCACGCTTCCCCAGAAGAGTCTCTGGGCCCAAAGCATACGGCTATGGATCTTCACCGTCTGCGCGGACCGCCGTTTTTGGTGACGTCGTTTTCCTCTGGACGGCGGGGAGGTGCTTGGTACGGTGACGAGGATAAACGACTGTGCGAGGAACCCCAGAGCGATGATGATGTTAACCGTCAAATATGCGCCGAGATAGAGCGGATTGCCGAGCGTTGCGCCTACTCTTGCTGTTGGAACGTCCCAGCTGAGAAAAAATGCCTCCGGAAAATAGTAGACTTGACCGATGGCTAGGAGGGCCATCACCAGGCTGAGACCCAGATTGAGATTGAGAAGAACGCGCCAATTGCGGGTGGTTTGGACTACGGATACCAGAACGACAGCGAATCCGAACCAATGGGCTAGATCCACTACGCCCTGCATCCGTTCATAGGTTGACCAGAAACTCCGCTGAATGCTGACACCGGAGCAGGCCGCAAGCGTTGATGCGCCGAGGACAATAGCAAACCCTATTAGAACCCATGAGCGCGGTGGACGGTATGCAGGTTTTAAGAAAGCGAGTAACGCCCAGAAACCGAAGATGACTTCAATAATGGCCCGTGAATACAACGCCTTCCCCACGATAAAAGGGAAAATAGTCTGGGGCGTGACGACGAAGGGCATCAGGAGGATGAGGGTAATCCCTGTCCAGATGCCGTACAGTAGAGCTTTTTCCAGAGTGCGAAGCCGGCTCGCAGGTTTAAGGCCCCGTGGACAGTCGCCTGAGGAGGGTTTTGTCCATCTGTAGGGCGAGGTCATCTCAACAGGTGGGAGAAGGGTGGAGGCCGAGCAGGTCGGCCGCGTTGCCCCCCAGCATCTGGGCAATCGTGGACTCAGCGACCGACGCCTGTCTGAGCTGGGCAATCGCCTCCCAGGCACTGGTCGTGTCTTGCTGGGGATAGCGTGAGCCCCAGACAATCTTGTGGGCGAAGAGCCGGGGCAGGCGCTGGATCAGCCGCTCCTCGGCGTCAAAGCCGAGCACCACCCGTCCTGCTTCCCACAGCGCTTCCACGTCGGTGCGGACCGGGTAGTAGTGGAGCAGGGGAATGGTGCGGGGCGACGCTTCCATCTTCTCCAACACTTCCTCCATCCACGAGGCTTTCCCCCCGGCCACCACGATCTTGAGGGCCGGATAGCGTTGCATCACGGTAAAACCGATCAAGGTGGCAGCCACGAACATATGGTTGTCAAGCCATGGTGACAGAATCTGGGCGATTGGGTGGCCGAGTGGTTGCTGGGCAGCAAAGGCAAAGTTTGTCCCGTTTCCGCCACCCGCAAACGGGCCACCCCCGGATTCGCGGACAAAAGATATCTGATTGAGGCGGCCGTTGACCTTTTCCGCAAATGGGCCGTGAGACGTCCATTCAGGATTCCACAGACCGGCCGTGGGGTGGACCGCAAGGGTCAGCCCGAGCTGTTCCAGCTCGGCCCAAAACGGATCGTAGTAAGGGTGAGTATAGTAGCGATCCTCGATAAACATGGGCCGTAGGAAGACACTCCGGAAGCACGCAAGCGTGGCGATGCGGTGGAGCTCTTCCACTGCAAAATCCATGTTTTGTAGAGGAATCATGGCCGCCGCATACAGCCGGTCGGGGGCAGCTTGGCAAAAGTCGGCAATCCAGTTGTTGTACGCCCGGGCCAGGGCATAGGCCACGTCGGGGTCTTCGACCAGGGGAAAGCCCTCGGCAAACCAGGTCGGATAGAGCAAGGCCTGATCTACACCCATGGCGTCCATATCCCGCAGGCGTGCCTGGGGGTCGGACGCGCCCTCGGTCATGGCGTGACGGATGGTGGGGTCGAGCTCGCCGATACGCTCCCAACTCATGCCCGGCCGCCAGATGGCGTGGCGGGGAATGTTGGGGTTCATCGGGTCGCGGTATATCTTGCCGTTGACTTTGAGGTAGGAGCCGTAACGGCCCTCCTCACGCCACAGCGCGGATTTCCCCAGCGTGCGGTATTCGGGCTCCAGATAGGTTTCCCACACGGCGCGCGGCTCGACGACGTGTGAATTGGTATCAAAGACGGCAAAGCTTTTGTGGTCCGTCATGCCCGGACTCCTTGGGGCAGGACGGTTTGCGCCTTGCCATTAGCCCGTCTGTTGCCGTTTGCGCCGTTGGATCTCTTCCCGTTCTCTCTGTTTGGCCGCCATAGCGCAGCCTCGGGCTCCAAGGCGTGTTTGACCTCGGCCTCGGTCGGCCACCAGTCGGGACGCTCAATCTCGGTCACCCGCTCCCGGATGAAGGTCGGGGGAGCCTCAATGTTGTACAGCTTACGCGCATTGGCCCCCAGAAACCGTGCCTGATACGAGACCGGCAGCTCGCATTTCTGCATCGTCTCAATCGCCCGCCAGGCATCATCCCCGTCGTGATGATACACGTCGGAGGACCACGCTAAAATATCCTGGTAGAATTCGGGGAGCCGGGAGGGCGGAGCCTCATCCCCCTCAAAGCCGGTCACACAGTGCTCAAAAAAGGTCTGGCTGGGCAGGCGCTTGAGCGGCGGCAACTCTCGCTCGTTGCGATACAGCTTGTAGAACTTGTCGCACTCGTCCAACAGAAAGCTGAGCCAGGTTGAGGAAGCTTCAAATACCGCTGCTCGAATATTGGGATGTCGGTCAAAGAAGCCCGACATCAGCACCATAGTCACCCACAGGGCAGCTTCGGCCTGGAAGTTTTGGACATTGGTCAGAAAAGAGTGGGGTAATCCCGCAGAGACAACAGTCCGGGAGATTAGCTCCGCACCCGAGTACTGCTCGGCATAACCTGGCGGTTTGAGTGAGCCAAAGGCTGGAAAGGGGTGCATGCCGTACACCATCCCGGTCTCTTCCATGGCCCGCCACACCGCTTCATACTTGGGCTGGAGCGGATAGTTGCCCATCGCATCAATGGGCCGCACTAAGCCCACCCGACAGCCTTTGTCTGCAACCCGGTAGACTTCTTGGGCGGCAAACTTCGGATCTTGCATAGGGAGCAGGGCGGCAAAGAAGAGGCGCTGAGGTGCTTCCTGACAGTAGTCGTAGGCCCATTCGTTGTAGGCTTTGCACATGGCTTTGGCCCCTAGAGCGTTCTGCAGCCAGGGGTAGGTATCGATATCGGTCGGGATAACCATGACCTGGTCGATCCCCTGAATATCCATATCGTGCAGCCGGTCCTTGGGTTGGTAGGAGCCCTTATGGTCGATGTAATCGGCCTGCTCGGCTGTGAGGGCGGTGGCGGGATGGAGGTTTCGGACGTTGAGAGCGCGTTGGATATCGTGCTTCAAACCGGGGCCGGCCAGGGACAAGACATTCACCATACCAGGCGTGCCGTGGATTTTTTGGGAGCCCAGCCCGGTACCAGCCGTACCGTTCACAATCAGCTGTTTGGTCTCGGCGTCGTACCACATCGTCGTCTTGAGAGCGGCCAACTCGTCCTTGCTCAACCACTCCTTGGCCCGCTCCCAGATCCACGGCGGCTCAGTGACGTGGGCATCACAATCAAAAGTGGGAAAGTCTTTGGTCATTGCGGCAAACTGTTGGATCGGCATGAACTCCCTCCTTCACGTTCGGACCGTCTCCCGAACCTTCTGACACCAGTATAGCACTGTGGGGGGACCTGGTGCAAAGAGGAGCTGGAATGGGGGGGCTGCGAGAGACGCCCAATTGATGATGCCGCGCGACAATCTCCCCCAAGAGGAGACAGACGGCATGCCGGCAGTTGTTGGCGTCGAGTGCTTTGGGAGTTTTGGCGCTCAGTACCTCGTGTCGCCCCCCGTGGGAAATGGTGTTGGCCGCGCTCTTGATGATCCGGAGAGGGGGCGTGTCAGAGGGCTTCTCCAAGGTCCGGATTGGGTTTCTCCGGTTGAGGCGATTCGTGTGGTGGACTCTGGCAGCCGTGATACAGGCCGACTACCTCCACCCGGGCGGCTTCTTTTCCGGGGTGCTGGAACAGAGCGCCGAAAAACTGCCGGAGCACCACAGGCGGACGGTGGTGACCGAGGGGGCGCGATACCATTCTGTGAACGAGTACCCCAATGTCCGGCTACTTAGCGCGAGCCGCCGTGGGCGGCTCGTCCACCGAGACGCTGGCGGCCTCTTCCCGAAAGTAGGGCATGACATGCTGAGAGAATAACTCCATTGAGTGAAAGATCTTGTCTTTTGGCATGCCTCCCCAGTCAAACATGACCAGGAGGTGGCGGATGCCGGCCGCGTGGTATGTTTTGATTTTTTCGAGACACCGGGCAGGATCGCCAAAAATAGACAGGGCATCAAGTTGTTCGATGGTGGCTGTGGCCAGAAATTGACCGACCTTAGCAAACGCCTCATACCCACCGCCGGTGCCGGGTTTGGCCCAGACTTTGGTTGAGCTGCCGAGTTTGCGCTTCATTCCGGCCTCAGCCTCCCGCAGGGCCTGCTCGGTGGTGTCAGCCAGGTGAGTCCAAAACACGTGCGGTAAGTCGTCGCTTGGCTGGCCGTGACCAGATGCCCGAAAGGTATGCCGATAGCGATCTAGCTGCGCTGCTATTTTTTCGGGAGACGGGCTCGAAGCAAACGGCGCGGCGCAGAAGGCATAGCCTTTTTTCGCAATCTCTTCGGCGGAGCCGGGCGAGGCTGCAGCCACCCAAATCGGGGGACACGGTTGCTGTACGGGACGGGGCAGGAGGGCGATGTCTTGACACTGGTAATACTGACCGGCGTACGAGAACTGTTGCTGGGTCCACAGTCCGTGAATCACGTCGAGGCATTCCCAGAAGCGGGCTTTGGCGGTTTCCATGGGAATGCGAAAGCCGGTAAATTCGTGCGGCTGGTAGCCTCGGCCTGCCCCAAAACACACCCGTCCGTGGCTGAGCAGGTCTAGGGCGGCCATATCTTCGGCCAGACGCACAGGATCGTTGACCGGTAGGATACTCACCCCGACTCCCAGGCGCAGACGTGTGGTGCGCTGAGAGAGAGCGGCCAGCAGCATCTGAGGAGATGGAAACACCCGCTGACTGGCCTGAAAATGGTGCTCGCCAACCCAAAACCCCTCATAGCCGAGTGCCTCGGCATACTCCGCCTCGTCCAACACCTCGTGATAGAACTGCTCGTGCGAGCGTAGATTGGCATAATTATCGCCCAAAGTCAGAATCGAAAAACGCATACTCACCTCCGGCTTTTCTCAGCCATGATGGTGCCCCCTATCCGTCAGGGCCCCACTTTCAGGTCGCTTCCGCCCGCGACCGGTAGGGTAACTCCGGTGATAAAGCCGGCCGCATCAGAGGCAAGAAACGCTACAGCATCGCCAATATCTTGGGGCTGGCCAAGGCGGCCCATCGGGATTGTCTTGGCCACGGCGGTTTTTTGTGCTTCGCTCAACGAGCTGGCCATCATCGGTGTTTCAATTGGGCCGGGGGCAACGGCGTTGACCCGGATGCCCAGCGGGGCAAGTTCATAAGCGAGGTCTCTGGTCAGGGCGACGACCCCTGCCTTTGAGGCGGCATAGGGCACATGGGGTACGGTATAGTGCAGGGCGGCGATGGAGGCGATATTCACAATCACGCCGCTGCCTTGCTTTTCCATTGCTTGGGCAACCCGGTGACAGCACAGAAACACGCCTTTGAGGTTCACCTCTAAGACGCGATCCCAGTCGGCCTCGGTCTGGTCGCGCATACGCTTAAGCACAACGATACCGGCATTGTTGACTAAAATGTCAACGCGTCCAAAACGATCAAGCGTTTGTCTGACTAGTCGGTCTACCGCGTTGGCCTGGGTGACATCGGTTTGGACGCCGAGTGCCTGTACGCCCAACGATTCAAGGTTGGCCACGGTCGGGGGAATACGCTCCCGGACCGCTTCAGCCACAACAATGGAGGCTCCCGCCCGAGCCAGGCTGAGCGCAACACCCTGGCCAATACCCTGTACGCCACCGGTGACAATTGCGATCCGTCCATCAAGTTGTGTCATACGCCCTCCCTATGATCTATAGACCCGTGCTCCTGACGGCGGCTCAGTTATGGTGGCTCATCGAACCAATCGAATAGAATTACGCCGCTCAACCCCGCCCAACATAAAGCGGTGCCAGGCATTGCATCGGTCGGCTCAGTGGCCGCATGGTCTCTAACGAGGCCGGGAAATATGCGTTCTCCTGCTGACGCCACCAGATACGACAGGAGGACACTGACAAAGCCCGCCGCTATTGGTCGGTCGTATTGGCACCCCTCCCGTGCCGCACGCCCCCGTCAAACAGCGGCACCGAGCCAGTCGGCATCACACTGCTGATAGGCTACTCCAAGGTTGAGCGGATGACGTTGGCAAAGTGCGCGGGAGCCAGTCGGCATCACACTACTGATAGGCTACTCCTTTACGGTGTGTTCCTCAACTGCGGTATGCCTGCCAGGAATCAGTGCGGCGCCGCCGTTGATCGCAGTGGAGGCGTGAATCGCCCAGAGGACATAAGGCCGCGCCAGCAGTTGGCCACGGACGGGACATCGGATGGATACCGTCGTGTAGATCGTGCTGAGGATTCGCCCGGAAAAGGGCTGTTCTTCGTCGCTGAGCTGCGTTGAATCCGGTTTTCCAGGGAGAGTGCAACTGATGGCGAAAACGGCGGGTGGGGCTCCACAGGGCGTCCGCCGAGCAGATTTTGGCTCCCCCATTGTAGATCCGTTCGGTATGAAAGTCCTCAAAGTCGGCACCAGGGAAGTGGTGTGGCAAATCCGGTCCATTTCGGCACCGACTCCGATCCGCTTGTCGACGTCGAGCAGACTCTCAAGAATCAGAACCAGCCGTCCCGTCTGAGAGGTACTGCATCGTTCGCCACCGCCCGGCGTTCCCCTGGGCGGACAGCGCTGTACGCCGCTGGGCGTCACACACCCGGGCTACGGATCTTGCCGCTTTTGCGGGGGCTTGACTTACGCACCGGGCCCTATGGTCAAGGGAGCGATGAGGCCTGGGTTGACACGTCGTCGGCCTGCCTACTTCTTGGTGAAGACGAAGTATTCGTCCATCTTGGCCCGGGCCTCCTCCATATGGCCGACGTAGCGATGGAACCCCCCATTGTAGTTTCCATCCTGGCGGCGCTGAAATTCGCCCTCGAAGTTGTAATAGCCCGGAGTACAGTCCTGATTCCGGGTGGTTTTGCCCCGAGACTTTTTCACTTCTTCCACCCACCACGCTTCGGCCTCAGGGGTCACATCAAGCGACTGATAGTCCCGGCGGCGCACATAGTCGATGCAGGCCGCGATGTGGGCGCCCTCTGTGTTGAGAATATCCGTCAGGTTGAACTGGAAGGAAGACTGATAGCCGCCCATGATGAACAGGTTGGGGTAGCCCTGGGAGTGGATGCCAAACAGCGTGCGAATACCGGTGCGGTACTTCGCGGTCAGGTCCAGGCCGTTGACCCCCCGGATCTCGTTGTAGAGGCCGGTCTTCTGGACCTCAAACCCCGTGGCGTAGATCAGCAGATCAAGCGGGTACGGCTGGCCCGCAAACACCGGGCCCTGGGCCGTGATCTCGGTAATGCCTTGGCCGTGGGTGTCGACGAGATGGACGGTCGGCCGGTTGAAGGTCGGCAAATAGTCGTTATGGAAACAGGGCCGCTTACACATAAACATGTACCACGGCTTGAGCGCCGCCGCCGTGGCCGGATCCTGGACAATGGCGTCAATGCGGGCGTGGATGCGCATCATGTAGTCGATGTTGGCGTTTTCCTGGCGGCGGATCTTCTCCGCCCGAGACAGCCCGGCACGCTGTGCCTGCTGCTCCGGGGTCAGCTGCGGGTCCATCACCTTGCGCATGTGCGCACGCCGCTTGGCCTGCCAGCCCGGCTTGAGATTACGCGCCCACTCGGGATCGGTGGGATGGTCGTCTTGGATGTCAATTGAGGATGGGGTCCGTTGGAACACATACAGCTCCTTGGCTGCCGCCCCGAGAGCCGGAATGGCCTGGACCGCACTCGCCCCGGTCCCGATGATGCCGACCACCTTGTCCGCCAGTCCCGACAGGTCCGCCTTGGTATACCCATAGTCCCAGCGTGAGGTGTGGAAGGCGTGCCCCGCGAAGGTCTCCATCCCCGCGATCTTCGCCAGCTTGGGCTTGGCCAGCGTCCCGTTGGCACAGATCACAAACCGCGCCTGCAGCACGTCCCCCCGGTCCGTCCCGATCCGCCACCTCCCGGCGGCCGCCTGCCAGACGGTCGACGTGACCGTCGTTTGGAAGACCGCCAGCTCGTACAACCCGTACTGCCGCGCAATGGCCTGACAGTGGGCCAAAATCTCCTCGCCTTTGGCAAAGCGGTTCTTAGGCACGTAATCCATCTCGTCAAGCAGGGGGAGATAGTCATAGGCGGGTACGTCACAGGCCACGCCCGGATAGCGGTTCCAGTACCAGGTGCCGCCCACATCCGCCCCCCGCTCGACAATGCGGATACTCTCGACGCCGTACTCGCGCAGGCGGGCCGCGGTGAGCAGGGCGGAGAAGCCGCCGCCGATGAAGAGGCAGTCGACCGTATCGGTGAGCGGTGCCCGGGGGCGGAGGGGGCCCCCGTAGGGATCGGTCTCGTAGTGGGCGAGGGGGCCGGTGAGGGCGGAGGTGTACTGGGCCGTGCCTTCGGGCCGGTAGGCGAGTCGGAGATCGCGCTCCTCGGCAAATTTCCGCTTAATGGCTTCGTAATACTCTTGAGGCTTGGTTGGAGGCGTAAGCCAGCTCAAGGGGTCGATCAAGGGTTTATCAAGGATATCAGTCGATTCGCTCATGAATATCTCCCGTGCCCGTGGTGGTATTGGCTACCTCCCCCCTTATCACCTGAGGAAGGGTGGCAAAAGGGGCCGACCGGCATGAATACTGCTTGCGGATCTGATAGAGCAGCAGGTGTACTGTGATTGATTAAGCTGTCCAAACGCAGACGACGCGCTACCGTTTTGATGGTCGAAATATCGAGTGGCGTGTCTTGGGGGATTTGGCACCCTTCACGGTGACCGTCCTGTCGGTCGATGAGGAAAGGAATATCGCTGATTTTATTGTGAAATGCCAACCCAACGACATGATCTTTCTGCATCGCCATTCAGCCCTGACCAATAGTTTTGTCATTGACGGCAGGCATATTATCCATGAGTCCGGCAACAGGCAGCGTCAAGAGGTACGCCCGGTTGGCTGCTATACGTCCAGCCAGCCGGGGGACGTGCATCACGAGGGCGGTGGGGCCGAGGGATGTATGGCGCACAACAGGGTGCAGCGGGAAACGGAGGCGATGTGTGACGTCAGTGGGACCGTCCTGGGGGCGCTCCGCACGGCTCAAAGCCGCCCTTGAGCGGCAGAAGCGGGCTGCCCAACGCGTGCAGACTGCTGTCAGTCCCAGCACCGAAAAAAGCGTACACCCGAGAGATCAAACAGATGGCCACAGCCGGACCAACCGCCAACATGACCGGCCGGCAGACGCGGCCTTTGTTGAGCTTCTTGCTGATCAGGCCGACGTTCCGGCCTGCATATCCTCACAACCGCCCTCATGGGCGAGACCTTGCCAGTGGCCTCCCTCGGTGCCGATCCCGGCGTCGGCTTGGGTGTCAAACGAGCCCTCGAACCAGTGGAAGGGATCGTTCATGGTGTTGCGCCGCAAAAAGCCTGAGCCGCTCTGGCGCTCGACACTTTGCAGACGCTTCCTGCGTCAGAAAAACCGTTTTTGGCCGGCTTCGGCCGACGCGGGATTAAATGCGGTTGATCGTGCATTGTCCACACCCGGGAGCCCCGCCTCATCGCTGCGATAGGCGCAACACGGGTTGCGGAGTTCGGGTCAGTCAACCTAGTCTTCCCCCTGGGCCGTGCCGGCTGACCTGGTTTGGGTCTGGAGGCAGGTCTGCGGCTGAGGCGTTCATGGTCGCCTTTGGGAGGGAAGGTTGCTAAACTGACCCGCGTCAGAGCGGTTGCCGTTGTGAGATGTTGCTGATGGCCCGACAACTCGCCGAACGTGTCTATGGCGCAGCCTTGGATTGTGGTGGGTGCGTCCTGAGGATCGGATATACCCGTGGCTGGGGGGGGGTATGAGGAGGAGGGTTCCACAAATGTTTCTTGCACCGTTGGTGTTGGATGTGATTTTCTTACACGCACAGAGGAGGATGCTCATGTTGTCTATGCAATTTGGTACGAAATCTCCGCCGATGCTTGTCTTCCTCATTTTCTTGGTTGGGGCCTGGAGCGGTCCACCCCCGGCCAAAGCGGAACCGGCCCGAACCTGGAAGACCGTTCAAGAGCTGTCGGAACAAGAGCTGCTCCAAGTCGACCTGCGAACGGAGACGCCTCGGGATGAGACGATTCCGTATTTGCCGGCTGAGCCATACCCCTTTGCTCCACCCTATACGGCCGAAGAGATGGGCTTTTTGTCAACCGACTTCTCCCATATGCCGAGGTGGAACTGTGCCCTGGTTGAGGCCTACGGGTCGGTTACAACCAGCGGATATTTGACCAGCGCGCGGGCCGTTGGTTTAGTCCACTATCGTTCGCCGGCCGGGCTGATGGGACAGATCAAGACCAGGCCGGGCGAGTGGTATACCCGCTGGCTGTTTCAGACAACCGATCCGGCTGAAGCGTACGGCCATCAGTCAATCTACAATCTGTACCGGACCGACCAGAATTTCACCACCAAAGCCGACCTGTTTGCCTATGGGCCGGAACTCAGGCGCGTCCGTCGTCAACCGCAGCCGCGCCGTGAGGACAAATTCCCCGGATATGCGTTTGCCTTTGATGATTTTCTGAACCGTGACGCCTGGGAGTTTCATTGGCGTCTGCTGGGAACGGACGTGCTATACGAAACCGTCCGCTTTCCACACACCAGGGACTCGCTGACTCTGGTGGCTGAGGACGGCTCGTTTTATAAGACCTCCTCTCAGGAGCTGAAACCAATGGGGGAAGACTATCCCCACTATACGCCGCAGGGAGGCGTTGAAACTTATGTGGTCGAAGCCACGCCACGCCAGGACTGGATTCCCGACTACTATATCCCGCGCCTCATCTACTGGCTGGACCGCCATACCTTTTTTCCGCTCCGGATTGAGCAGTATGACGCCGGCGGTACCCTGGTCAGTGTTGAACAGCGAGTGGCCAAGCTGATGAATCCACAGCTCGGTCAACAGGGCTACAGCGGCCAGATCTTTGTATTTTGGGATCTCCAGGAAGATCTCTTGAGCTATGACATGCACGACGCCCATCAGGTCCGTGACTGGTCCGCAAAAGATCTGGAGGTCTTCTTTAGCCCGGACTTTATGCGTCGAGTCTGGTTTGTGGCTCCCCTCAAGAGTCAAGCAACCATCCCGGTCCCAGAGGAGTTTTTCTTACGTCCGGCCCTGTATCCGGACAAGTTTCCCCAGGAGCGCAAAATCACTCTGTCGTCCCCTCTGAAGGAGCGTTTTGAAGCTCAGGAGAAATCAGGCCGGTTGATCTTTACCGGCAGCGCAGACTGAGCCCAACCGCGCGTTTGACCACGCCGGCCGAGGCGGTATCGCCACGCGGTCAGGCCCGTCTTTTGAGGAGGAAGTGTATGCACGTCACCGGTATGATGCACGTCAACGTCAACTGCAGCGATTATGAACGCTCGCGTGAGTTTTACGAGTTTCTGGGCTTCAAGGTCATGTGGGAAGTGCCGCAGCGCAACACCCCCGAAGTGGCGGCTGCGGTCGGCATGCCGCCCTATCACGTCCGGGGAGCGCTGCTCCAGTTGGAGGGCTCGCCCACCACTCCACTGATTGATCTATTGGAATGGAAAGAGCCGCGTGACAGTGATGCGCCGTATCCGCACTTGTACCACCTCGGGATCGCCCGGATCGCGCTGCTCACCTCTGATATGGACGCCGATGTCGGAGCGCTCAAAGCGCGCGGGGTGGAGTTTCTGTCTGAACCCGTTTTGCTCAGTCCGCCCGACGCTCCACCAGCACGTTTCGTCTGTTTCAAGGATCCGGACGGAACGATCCTGGAACTAGTTGAAACGGGCTAGCCGCATAAGGAGACGGATATGAAGATCGGCTTCAATATGCCCCAGCTCACGAGCTTTGCCAACCGACGGTCGTTACATGAATTTGCAGTCCGGGCCGACGGGTTAGGCTATGACTCCTTATGGGTCCAGGATCACTTTCTATATCCCGAACGGCCCGTTCAGAGTCATCCGATCGATCAGTTCCTCCACGGGCCACAGCCCATCCGGCGGTGGCCCCAGGCATACGAGAGTATCCTGGCGCCGCTGGAGTCCCTCGCCTATGCGGCAGGCGTTACCCGCCACATCCGTCTCGGCACCTCGGTCCTCGTCTTTGGCTACCACCGACCGGCTACGCTGGCCAAGCAGGCGGCAACGATTGATCTGCTGTCCGAGGGACGCTTCGAACTGGGCCTCGGCCTTGGCTGGTCGCGCGAAGAGTATGCCCACCAGGATACTCCGTTTGAGCAGCTGGGCGGGCGCTGCAACGACTTCATCCGCGCCTTACGCGCCGCCTGGAGGTCGGATCCGACCGGCTATGAGGGAGAATTTTATTCGATTCCCCACGGTTCAAGCTCGCCAAAACCCGTCCAACGGGACGAACACGGCAATCCGGCGGTCCCGATTCTGGGCGGATTCCTCAGCGAGCCGGGCCTCAGCCGGGTTGCCGAGCTGTGTGACGCCTGGCACCCCGCCGGCCATACCGTAGAGATGGCGGTGTCCCGTATGCGGCAGCTCAACCGGATCGCCAAAGAGCAGTTCCAACGCGGTCCCTTAAAGCTTGTCCATCGGGTGTTTGCCGCCCCCGCCCTGCCGGGTATCGACAAGATCGGCGAACAAGTCATGCAGCCCAACTGGACCGGCACCCCGGATGACATGATGCCGCATCTCAAAGCGTGTAAAGACGCCGGCATCGACGAGGTTGTCATTGATACCAGCTTTTTTGGGGAGATGACGGGCGAAGACGACTGGATTGCCCAGCCCGACTTTTTCAAGCCGCTCTTAGACGAGGCGCACGCCTGACCGTGCCGGGGCCCTGAGGACTGAGGCGCTAGTCTTGTGGACCGGCGTCGAATCCACCGGCTTCGGGCTGGTGGCCGTACATGTCTGCGACGTAGTATTCCGACTGATAAGTTGCCGGTCTCCCACCATAGCCGTACTCGAACATCCAGCCCGACGGACTGCTGAAGTAGAAGGAATACATGTGGTCGTTCGAGTGCTTGCCCGGCAGAATACAGACCGGGATCTTTTGCTTGCGGACCAGGTCGTAGGTCAGCCCTACGTCGTCGGGGTTGTCGACCTCAATCATAATGTGGTTGAGGCGGCGTTCGCCGTTTCCGACGCCAAAGGCCACAGTGTGATCGCGCTCGTTGCAGTGCATGAATATTGGCGTTGCAATCCGGTCGCCCATCTGAATTTTATATTCAACGCCGCCCCGCATACCGAGTGCCTTGAAAAAATTATAGGCGGCCGCGCTGTCCGGCTGGTGAATAATGCAGTGGCCGAGGCCGCCGCTGCCGGTCTTAAAACGGCCGTGCATGCCCCGTCCGGGATGGAAGGGGTTGCTGTACTGCACTTCCGGGCCGTGAAAGATCTCAATGGGATTGCCACCCGGATCCTTAAGCTTGAGCACGGCCAGCACGCGCCGCTCGGCGGCCTCTTCCCGTGAGCCGAGCCGATAGGGGATCTCGGCGTTGGTCAGCTGGTGCTGCATCTGATCAAACTCTTCAGCCCCGGCCACCCGAAATCCCAAATAGCTCAGGTCGTCACTGCCGTCGTGGTGCAGCACCAGACGGTGGTGCCAATAATCCATGCGTAGGTAGGAGCGGTCGGCCTCGCCGTCGTCGGTCACTTCGAACCCGACCACCGTGGCTGCAAAGTCCTTCCAGGCCGTGCTGTCTGTTACCCCAATTCCCATGTATCCCAGTTCCGTTACCTGAATCACGTCGTCCTCCTTATTGGCGCTATATCCTCGGCGTGCCTTCCGGCTCGACAATGACCCGGTTCTCAAGCGTGCCAATCTTGGCAATTGAGATTTTGACCACGTCCCCGGCTTGTAAAAATCGGGGTGGCTTCATGGCCGCACCAACACCACCCGGCGTGCCGGTCGCAATAACATCGCCCGGCTCAAGCGTAAACGCAGTGGAAAGATGCTCGACCAAATCAAAGCAATTGAACAGGAGCTCGCGGGTGTTCGAGTCTTGTCGTGACTCGCCGTTCACCCAGGTCTGCAGCTCTAGCTGGTGAGGATCACCGATTTCGTCTGCGGTCACAATACATGGTCCGAGCGGACAGTGCGTATCAAACGACTTGCCCATGGTGAAGGTTGGCACACGTCGCTGCCAGTCCCGGACACTCACATCGTTGGCGATGGTGTAGCCGACGATCACCTCAGCCGCCCGCTGCTTCGGCACGTGGCGGCAGCGCCGACCGATGACCACGGCGAGTTCCCCTTCGTAGTCCAATTTGTCTGAAACGCGGGGCAGGTGGATCACGTCGGTCGGACCGGTCACGGCGGTTGACTGTTTGTTGAAAATCATCGGAAACTGAGGCGTGTCGCGGCCGGTTTCGGCGATATGATCCCGGTAGTTGAGGCCGACGGCCAGAATCTTCGGCGGCCGTAGAATCGGCGCGACAAGTTTGACCTCGCTCAGTGCGAGTCTGTCGGTGGTGCGCGCCACGGCCCGCTCGGCCGTCTCCAGCGCCGTCTGCCCAGCCTCTAGAAAGGCACGCATATCGGTCGGGAGGTCTGGTGCCACGTGGGATAAGTCCACAACACCCCCCTGGTCAAGGACGCCGATGCGGGTCGAGCCGGACTGGGTAAAAGTGATGAGTTTCATGCTGTTTCCTCCTGCATATGGGGGGGAGCTTCTCGCGCCTGGCGTGCTTTTCCCGGAGGGCTGTCCTAGTCTCTCTTTCCCCCAACCCGTCCCATAATGTGATTGACATCTGTTGCATTAATCAGATCCGGTGCCGTCCAGCCGTCAAGGTCGTAGTCCGCCATGCAGTCTTCAACAAAGGCCTTGAGCTCTTCGACGCGCCCGCCGGCCAGCGCGGCGGGTAGATTCTCAAGCCGAATGTTCTCATAATTGCCGGCGTAATTCCGCTCATACAGTTCGTGGCGTCCGCCAAACTCCGAACCAACCGCGTCCCATAAGAGTTTGAGCAGTTTGACCCGCTCCGACGCGTCGTAATTATTTGACCCGCGTAAATACTTGTCGAGGTAGGGGCGCAGCTCTGGAATTTTAAAATCCACTGCGTGGGAGTTGAGGTAAATCAGCCCGCTCGAAATCGTCTGCTCAATGATCTCCTTGATGCGCGGGTAGGCTGTGGCGGCCAGAGTGCGGTAAGCGAGGCCGTACTCAGTGTTGGGCTGGACGGCGCCGCCAACCCACGGCTCGGGGGTTTTAATCATCGCATCGGTGAGTCCCCAAAAGGTATGCCGCCAGGCCAAGACCTCGCCAACGTGGACTTGAGCGCTGCGTACCTCTTGTCCACCTACAGCCTCAAGGGCTTTGAGGAGGAGGCCGCTGAGAAAATCGAGTTTGACCGCAAAGCGGGTACAGCCGTGCAGAGTGAAGCGCGGAATAAACCCCGAGCCGGGGAAGAAGGTGTTGGCTTTGTCAACATCGCGATAGACAAACAGGTCCTCCCACGGAATGAGCACCTTATCCAAAATCAGAATGGCGTCGTTTTCATCCAGACGCGAAGACAGGGGATAATCAAACGGACTGCCCATCGTTGCTGCGGCAAGTTCATACGACGGCCGACAGATGAGCTTGACCCCCGGTCGGTCCATCGGAATCATGGCAAACAGCGCCATCTCAGGCCGACCCAGCGGAGTCGGGCCGTAGAAACCAATAAAATTGTAGTGGGTCAGAGCTGAACCCGTGGCAACAACCTTGGCTCCACTGACAATGACGCCGGCGTCGGTTTCTTTCTCAACATGGACGTACACATCGGTGACTTCATCGGGCGAGCGTCCTTTGTCAGTCGGAGGATTGACCAGAGCGTGATTCAGGAACAGACAGCGCTCTTGACTCCGGCGATACCAGCGGCGGGCGTTGTCCTGATAGGGCTCGTAAAACTCGGCGTTTGCGCCCAGCGTGGCAGTCAGGCTAGCCTTGTAGTCAGGCGAGCGTCCCATCCAACCGTAGGAGATACGTGCCCACTCGGCAATGGCGTCGCGGCTGCCGACCAAGTCGGTCACATCGTGGGGAATTTTGTAGAATTTGTGGGTGAAGCCACCGTTGCCCGTATCGGTCTCAGTGGTCAACGCGGCCTTTTTTGGGGGATCGTGCAGCGCGTTGTACATCCGGGCCAACATCCGGGCGGAGTTCCGAAAGGCTGGATGTTGGGTGACGTCTTTGACGCGTTCGCCATAGATCCAGATCTCACGGTCATCGTGCAGGCTGTCGAGGAACTCTTGGCCGGTAAAGGGGCGCACGATCTGACTCACGTCTCTCTCCTTTGAGACTTGCCGCAGCTCCCACAAGGACGGCGGCAAGCCAAAAGATACACCGGGATAAGAGGCTGAGGGGGAAAGCGCAGGGACTCGGGAACTGCGCTGTGCGGTCGCGTGTTAGTCCGCCTTTGGCTGAACCGGCGGCGTCGTCTCGCTGAGCTTTGCGGTGACGTCCTCGTCAGACATCCGGTAAATCACTTCCTGGCCCGGCGGAAAACGCATGGGCGGGTTGTCGGGATCAACCTCTGGATTTTGGACCGTGCCGCCGCGTGACTCGAAGGGCTGGGGATGTTTGTAACGTTCCAGCTCTTGCGGGCTGATGCCGTTTAAGCTGACGACTTCAGGATCAATCCAGGCTTCTTGATCAATAGCCTCGCCCTCTGAGGTCGAGAACTCCAGCATCAGGCCCTCGGGGCCGGCGAAGTAGATCGACTTGCAAAAACCATGATCAAGCGGTCCCATCACCCAATGGCCGCGGGCGCGCAGCCGGTCGCGCATGGTGAGCAGTTCTTCTTCGGTGTCAACGTTGAGAGCTAGGTGCTGCATAGTCCCTGGGGCGACCAGACCAGCCGTCCAACTGGGGTGGGAGACGCCCTCCAAGGGCTGAATCTCGCCACTCTCCGGGCCCTGCACAAAGGCGATGGAAGAGCTGTCGTTCATTCTCACAAAGCCGTGGTAGGTATTTTTGACGCCGTGCATCCAATACAGAGCGACTAGCTCCATGCCGAGCACTTGGGTAAAAAATTCGATCTGGGCCTTCATGTCCTTGGTACAAATGGCCAGATGGTGTACTCCGTTCGGTAAGCCCATGGAAATCCCTCCTGTGGTAGCGTTTAGGTGACCCGTTCAATAGGATATGCTTTTCACTCTTGTCAAGCCAACGCGCTCTCAGATCAAGGGCTCAACTCAGCCAGCAGTTTCTCCACCTGTGACTCAACTACCGTGCCGACGAAAAAGTCGGGGTTGAGGGCGGTCTTGAGTTTGACCGGATTCACAAACACAAAATCCCGAAAATTTTCTTCGCTCACGATGCCGTCTTCCACCAGCTGCCAGGCTTCAGCGGCCGCGTTGCGCATGTCCGGCAAATCCCAGTGACCAAGGTCAGAACCGTAGACGGTATTGAGCTTGACACCAAAGGCGTTGCGTTGGGTGTCAAACGCCCAGGCGGTTCCCCGGTCGTCTCCCTCGCACCCAAAATAAAAGGGCGACACAAACAGGTCGACGATGTCTTCGACCCGCTCAATGCGGCAGGCTGCCCACTCGTCTCGGTCCGCCGGGTCTTCCGGCGTACCCCACAGGAGGTGGGAGCGCTGATCGGGGTGCCGGAGTTTGTCGGCCAGGGCCGGACTGCCGTATTCGGTAAACAGCTGGTACATGCGCTGTTCATCTAGATTGGCCGGATCAAAGTTTTCAATGAACTTGACATTGTGCTTTTCCCAGTGACCGATGAGCTCTCCGTACAGGCCGCACGCCCAGCCCACCCCGCCTTCGAGAAACGCCCACCGAAGCTGGGGGAAGCGGCGGGTCACGCCGCCAAAAAACAGCGATTTACACACCGCGTCGGCCGACGCGGCAAAATGGCCCAAATGGTTGTACATGAAGTTTGAGATCGATGTCCGGCTACCCCAGCCCGCGCCAATGGAGTGGAACGTCGGCGCCACCTTGAGTTTAAGACACTTGGCCCACACCGGATCGTAATCATACTCGCTGTCAATGCCGAACGTGTCGAGCCAGACGGCATAGCGCCCGAGTTCCGGCACATGCCGGGCGGCTGGGATCGGGCGCCGCACATGGGCCGCCAAGAGGGGGACTTTCATGCCCAAGGCGGCGACCGCATAGTCGAGCTCTTCGATTGCCTCCTGCGGGGTATGCATGGGGATCATGGCGACCGGCGTAAGGCGATCCGCATACTCGGCAAAGATGTCGGTATGGTAGGTGTTAAACGCTCGGCAGGCGACTCGACGCAGCTCATCATCGCTGGTGTGTAGGACGGCCATGCCGATGCTGGGATAAATCACGCTGAAGTCCAGACCTGTTTCGTCTAAGCGGCGGTAGAGCAGCTTGGGCAGCGAACTGGTTGCCCGGTCGAGAGTGTTTTTGGTCGGATGAACCCACCAGTGCGGCCGGGGAGCGCGGAGATGGCGGCGCTCCTCGCGGGACAGCGTATACCAGCCGAAATGAAAGGGCACATCGGGCGCTTTCTTAAAGCGCTCAATAGTCCGGCTGCCGCCAATATCGCGAAGATAGTCAAATACCGCCGGCTCAAACTCTGCCGTATGGCCGTCTGAGTCAATAATCGGGTGGTCTAGGTTGGCGCGGATGGCGGCCGATTTTGTTGGGCTTGACATAGGGGCTCCTTGTGGAGCTGTTGGATTGCGCCGGCGCCGCTCCGAACTAGCCGCAGGCCGGTCCGCCGTGCCGGGTGGAACCGTCAGCCGTCTTGTCGAGACTCTCCAGCCAGGCGGTAAGCTGTTGGTCAAACCGTGTCGCCTCTTCAAGTTGTGGAGTGTGACCGCTGTGTGCAAAGAGATGATAGGTCAGATTTGGGAGGACCTTTTGCCGCTTCTCCCAGAGGGTATAGGGCACGACATAGTCGTAGCGTCCCAGGCCGAGAAAAATGGGCATTGTGAGCTCGGGCCCTTGAGCCAGGTCGTAGTCGGCAAACAGAGATCCGAACAGATGGGAGGTGAGTGACATATCCGGCGTCTCCCCAATCCACAGCGCGGAACAGTCGTACTCGGGGTCATACCAGTATTTGGGGCCGTTGAGCACATAGGTTCGGATAAAGGCATCGCTGGGGGGAAGGGCATTCACCACTTCGGGCGGAGTCGCTTCCCAATTCCGCGCCAGAGCCGCCTTGCGTTCTGGAGAGGCGTCTGTTTGCCAGAATTGCTCTGCCGCCGGTCCAAGTTCGTTCATCCCAACAGGGGGCGCCGCCAGTACGCCGAGACCCGCGATATGCTGCGGATAACGCCGGGCGTATTCCACAACAAGGAGGCCGTGAATAGAGTGACCGATGACAGGGACGTTGTCTAAACCGAGCACTTGGCGAGCCCCCTCAATATCATCAGCATAGGTGGAGAGGGTGACGCGATCGGAGACCTGGGACGGATCAACGTGGGCAAAATGGCGCGCCTCAACAAAGTGAAGTTCGCAATGTTCGCGGAGCTGCCGGGAGAAGGTCCGTGGATAATAGGCGGCCGAGCCGATCACCAAACAGGGCGTCCCACTGCCCTGTACAACATAGCGGAGACGGGCGCCCTCAACGCTGATTGTGCCCTGTTTGGGCCGCGACGAGTCACGCATGATCTTTTTCCTCCTGAGCCAACAGGATAACAGCTTCTCGGAAAAAAAGAACGGACTCTCTCATCCACGTGTCTCGCCCACAAGGCTCTCTCGGACCGGGCACCGCCCGGTTTCTCTTCCCGGTGGTCTAATGCTAAGACGGACGACAAAAAAATGGAGGAGCCCATGAAGTTCGGTATGCTGAGTTTGCTGGATTATTATCCAGAGGACAAATCTGAAGAGCAGTACTACAAAGACTTTTTTACTGAGGTTGATTTGGCCGAAGAGCTGGGCTTTGACGCAATCTGGATCGGCGAGCATCACTTCTGTAACTATTTGTGTCCCTCGCCGCAGATAGTGGCCACGGCCATTGCCCAGCGGACTCAAAAGATGCGAATCGGAACCGCGGTGACCCTGTTACCCCACCACGACCCGATCCGTCTGGCCGAGGACTACGCCATGCTTGATCTACTCAGCGGCGGGCGGCTCGATTTCGGCGTCGGGCGGGGGTTTATCAAGTTGATCTACGACGGTTTTAATCAGTCGATGGACGAGAGCCGGGGGCGCTTTCGTGAGGCCTTGGAGGTCATTGAGCAGGCCTGGAGCAAAGAGACGTTTTCCTACCAGGGACAGTTCTACACCGCCAGTGAGGTCAGGCTGCTGCCGCGTCCGCTGCAAAAGCCGATGCCACCCATCTATATGGCCGCGGCGGCAAGTCAGGCATCTTTCGTCGCTGCCGGGCAGAAGGGCCACTCGCTGCTCCTGGCCTTATTTACCATGCCGATCAGCGCGTTTAAAGAAAACGTGCAGCTCTACCGTGAGACGCTGCACCAGGCTGGGCATGATGGTCAAAATCTCGAGGTTGCCGGAGCCTATCACTGCTTTGTTGACGACACGTCTGAAAAGGCCCGCCACAAGTGGGAGCGACACTATATGCGCTACTTGCATTTTGTTGGGCCGCTGATCGGGCCGCCGGAAAAGATTCCAGGCAGACAGTACGACGCGTGGAAGAAACTGGGCGAAAACCTACGCCACGTCACCTTTGATCAGATGTATCCTGACCTGGTGATGTGTGGGGAGCCGTCTCAGTGCGTTGACCGGATCGGCATGCTGCAAGAGGAGCTGGGGCTGAACAATCTCCTGCTGTATATGGACCTGGGGGGCTTGGATCAGAAAGCACTCATGGGCTCAATGGAGCGCTTTGCCACCAAAGTCGTGCCTCATTTTCAGGAGGGCTGAGTCGCTGTGAGGGCAGGGAGCACGGGCTCGAAGCACGGGCTCCCTGGGGGTTACTCGGGAAAAAGCCGGAGCCGGTACTCCCCCATTGCCGCTAGGCAGGCATCTCCCGAACCAGAGACGGGCCTCACTGCGCTTCCACCTTGGCCACGAGTTGTTTGCCCCAGGATTCTATCTTGTCTCGGACCGGTCCATCGGACAAAAAACGTTTCGCCCCTTCAAGGAGTTCTTGTTGATGTTTCGGAATAGAGAGTGAGCGGTCCATATGGCGGGCCATGAGTTTGACAGCCGCCCGCCCCATGAGCACCAGGTCACGGTAAATGGTATTCAGCTCGGACTGCTCCAAACTCAGCGCGATGGCAAAAGCCTGATCCTGTTTTGCACCCTGTTGGGCCTGCTCTTCGGCTCGGCGGAGTTCTTGGTCCATCTCGGTCAGCTTGGCTTCAAACTCCGGCATAAAATATCCAGGATCAGAATCGACCTCTAGAGCCGCCTTTTCGGCTTCAAGAACTTTGGCATGGTGCTTCTCCTCTGCCGCCATTCCGAGCCAGTAGCTTTTCAGCTCTCGATCCTCGGGCTCATTGTGGGCAAACTCGGTATAGATAGCGGCCACTCTTTGTTCGAGCTGACCGCATCGTTTTAGCACTTCTGTCATGAACATTCCGGCTCCTCCTTCTCTTTTGGTACATTATTGATTCCAGCCAGAGCCTGAGATTCATGCTAGGTGGTCTCTCGCGCGTCATGAATCAGGCTGAGGCCTGTAAAAGTTCGTCTATGCTTGCTTCGGGTTTGCTCGGCTCACCGCTGACGTGCGGGTGGGTGTAATGCCCAGCAAAGAGATATGTCCCCCGCCGGAGCGCGGTGCTCGTCCGTAGTGCTCCTGGTATCCCACACCGCTCGATGAGGTGGAGGTAGGGCGGGAGAGCTTGGGTATGGGCATGGGTCGCCGTCCGAGGGACTCGTGAGGGGACGTTTGGGAGCGCGTAGTGGAGGACTCCTGCCTGTGTAAACAGGCCGTCTTTGGAGCACGCGCGTCGTGGTGCTTCAACGCATCCCCCTTCGTTAACCGCAAAGTCAAGAATAACCGCGCCAGGCTTCATCTGCTTGAGGAGCGCTTTGTTCACCAGCCGCGGAACGGAGCCATCCGGTCGTCGGACTGCTCCAATGAAGACTTGGGCAAAGGTGACAAACTTTTCAATATTGAAACAACCGGCCGGCGCCATGAGCACTCTTCCTCCAAAGCGATGTTCAATAGTCTCGAGCTGGGTACGGGTTGGCATCAAGGACGTATACGCCGGCTTCGGTCCCAAGAAAAGCAGTCGCCGGCACCGAGAAGAACCACATTGGCCGGGGGAGTTCCCGGCAAACCAGATAACAAACGTGCTCGCTTTCGAGTAACCGCCCGGCAAGCTGCGGAGCCGGCCGCCCGGCAAGCTGACTCGTCGCTCTTTGGAGCGGAAAAACTCCGTTATCTTCACAGATGGCGTCAAGTCCCAGAACTGCAGGATGACGTCGACATAGGGCGCGTGGGAGCCACCGTGCAGTGCCGTGAAGATGGATAAAGGAGATAACGGTCGCATCTTCCGCCAGCCACAGAAAGTCAGCGTCATGGGGCCGTTCTACGCGCGGCCACACATCGGACCGCCCATACACTTCTCGGATATCGTAGACAATTTGTGCGCCTTCCTCAGAGGGAAAGCCGGCTCGGCAGCCTACCTTCTGTTGCACGAGCACTTCTGCTCCAGCTCTGCATAATTCCTGTATCCCGGCCGGGGAGAGCGCTACACGTCGTTCTCCGACTCCTTCACTGAGGTCTGTTTCAATGGGAATACCAAACCGCATAGTCGGTCTCTAGCCTCCCGCAAGAGAGTGCAACATGCCTCTTGTCCTCTGCCTCAACAGTCTTACTCCTGCGCAAGACTTATACCAAGCGGGAAGTTCCGAATAGATGCAGGATTGAAAACCGGGCGGGGGAAGGGGAGGAGGGGGCCTCTCTTCCAAAGGACGTCCAGGGCTTAGTCCGTGGCTGGGAGGGCGAGGCCGCCCAGCTTGCGATACAATGAGGACAGGCTCACCCCCAGAAGTTCTGCCGCGCCTCTCTTATTCCCGCCCATCTTTCTGAGAACATTTTCAATATGATTCCGTTCATAGATCCGCATGGCTTCTTTGAGATTATCGCCTGTCTGCACCAGCGGTATTCCTTCAGCCCCCTCATCGGCAGGTGGAAGGTCGGCCGGTGTGATCCACTCTCCGTCTCCAAGAATCATCGCCCGTTCCAAGACATTATCCAATTCCCGTACATTTCCTTTCCAGGGTAATGACATCAGCAGCCTCATGGCTGAATTTCCCACCCCTTTGTAGGTTTTCTTCATCTCCCGGTTATGCCGCTGAACAAAATAGTCGACTAGGGGGGGAATGTCTTCACGGCGGTTGCGTAGCGGGGAGAGGGAGAGACTGATGACATGCAGACGGTAGTACAGGTCTTCACGAAACTGTCCGCGCTCAACTTCTTGCTTGAGCTCTCGATTAGTCGCAGCCAAAAGACGGACATCGACCTTGCTAGGTGTGGTTGCGCCAAGCGGTAAGACCTCTTTCTCTTCGACCACACGCAGCAGCTTGGTTTGCAGAGAGAGCGGGAGCTCACCAATTTCGTCCAAGAAAATCGTGCCTCCCCGAGCTCGCTGAAACAGCCCTTCCCGGGCTCCGGCCGCGCCCGTAAAGGCGCCTTTGGTATGGCCGAAGAGCTGGCTTTCCAGCAAGGTGTCCGGAATGGCGCTGCAATTGATGGGCAAAAACACATGTTCTTTGCGGTCGCTCTGGGCATGGAGCAAACGCGCCACGACTTCTTTGCCGGTCCCACTCTCGCCGGTGATAAGCACCGTGGCGTTCGTCGGAGCCACTTTTTTGATCAGCCTAACGACTTCCTGCCTAGCCGGGCTGCACCCGACCAAGCGATCGAACTGCGCCTCTTGATTTGCCTCTCGCCGCAACAACTGTAGCTCCCAGGCTTGTTGCTTATGGGCGAGGAGACGGGCGATTTTATGCAGCAGATCCTCAAACAGCAGGGGTTTGAGGAGATAGTCCTGAGCGCCCCAGCGCAGGGCTTCGACCGCGGTTTCGACCGAGCCATATGCCGTCATCAGCAGCACCAGGGTCTGGGACGAACGTTCGCGGACCTGCTTGAGGACGGCCAGGCCATCGGCACCCGGCATCTTGAGATCGCACAGGATCAGGTCGATATCCCGCTCGTCGACAACTTGCAGGGCGGCTTGCCCATTGGCGGCTTCGTAGACCTGATAGCCCTCCTCTTGGAGGACTTCGACCATGCTGTGGCGCGCGACAGCTTCATCCTCCGCAACCAAGATAGTTCCTCTCATACCTTACTCCCTCACTGAACAGTCTCTCAGGCAAGCAGAGTCACAATCTCCATGAGTCTGTCCTGTACTCTCTCCTGTGTATCAATAACAAAGTGGGAGGAATCGGGGAGATCGTCAAAAGGTGGAAAAACATCCCAGGCCCGTTGAGCTATGGCCCAGGTGGCGTCCGACACCACGTCCGACTGTTGTTCGCGTTCCTGCAGCCGGCGTTTTACTTCAGCCGGGCCGGCTTGACATTCCAGGAAGACCACGGGCACCTGCAGCCGACTGCCGAGTTCGAGGAAGGCCTGGCGGTCGGCCCGATTTTGGCACGTCGCGTCGATAATCACTCCGCGCCCGGCCTGCAGCTGCTCTTTGGCGTGGGTCCGCAGCCGGGCATAGGTCCGCCGGCTCACCTCCTCAGTGTATATCCCGCTCCCGTAGGGGGCAGTCCTCCGGTGGGTGGGGGTGATGCCGACCAAGCGTTTGCGGATCAGATCGGAACTGAACACCACAAAGCCGGTGTGGTCGCTCAGGAGCCGCGCGACGGTCGATTTGCCCGTGCCAATCCGGCCACACACAACCAGGAGGGCAGGAGCCTGTTTTCCACGGGCATAGCGGGCGGCTAGGCGGAAGGCATGCTGGGCGTGAAGACGGGCTTGGCGTTGTTCGGACGCTGACGCTTCCGGCGCCTGGCTTTTGAGACTCGCCACCTTACCACGGATATAGGCGCGATAGCACTGATAGAAGGGCAATAAATCGAGCAGGGCCTCGTCATGGGTCTGGGCGCAATAGCTCTGGACCAGCTCTGAGGCGAGGGCTGGGGCACCGTGCAGCTCTAAGTCCATCACCAGAAAGGCGAGATCCGAGGCCACGTCACAGGTGCGCAGACGCGGACTAAATTCAATACAGTCGACTATGACGATCCCCTCATCAAGCAGATACACGTGGTCACAGCGTAAGTCGCCATGGCCGTCCCGCACTCGGCCAGTGCGGGCGCGTTCGTCGAAGAGCGTCCGATGAGTCGCGAGGAAGTCCCGGCTAAACGTTTGAATAACCCTCAACTGTTTGTCACTGAGCGTTTGACCGATAAATGGGCGGGTGTCGTCGAAATTCTCCGTCAGCGCCTGCTCAATGACCTCGGGTGTCCCATACTGAGCGGCCAAATCGGGAGCAGCCGCCGCGTGAAAAGAAGACAGCCGCTCAGCCACGGCGCGTATGCTCGCCGGCGTCACGTTGTCGGCCGCCACTAAAGCCCCGAGCCTGCGCTCAGCGGGCAACCGGCGCATCTTGACCAAGTAGTCGACCACCATAGTATCCGCCGGGGGGAGCCCAGGCGGGAGAGCCTCAACCCAGTATCGGCCCTCCTGCCGCCACACGGGTACGGCTCCGAGATAGACGCTCGGAGCTAGGCGACGGTTGAGACGGACCTCTTCTTGGCAGTAGTGCCGTCGCAGCGCCAGTGTCGAGTAGTCCAGGAACGAGAAACGAACCGGTTTCTTGAGCTTATAGACGAGGTCGTCCGCCATAAAAACCGTGGAAATGTGGGTCTGAATTTGCTCAATGTGAGGCGGGCGAGGGGTGTAGCACGCAGGCTGGGCCAGCGCCTGTACGAGGCTGGCGTGCGAATCAGACTGTTGCGCGGGAGAAGACATCGCTGCGCTCCTCATTAGCGGATTAGCGATGCACGCCAAGGACGGTGTAGCCCTTCGCGCGTAAGGCCGTACAGACGGCGTTCTCCTCAACTCCGCAACAGCGCAGGTAGAAGACGTCTCGCTCGCCTCTGGATTCCCGATAGATACCCACTCCCCGCACTGTCCCGCCCAGGTCGCCAACGACGGCGGTGGCCGCGGTCAGGTTGAGGGAACTCCCCTCTTCCCCTAGGTCAATTCTCACACTCTTGTCGGTGGCCGCCCCCAAAACCTCCCGGAACGCCTGCAGGACATCGCTTGTTGTGATGATGCCTACCAGCTGTCCCGCTTCCACCACGGGCAGGCCGCCTATCTGCTTGGAGAGCATCACGTGGGCGGCTTCCTCGACCGGGGTCTCGGGGGAAACGGTAAGAGCAGGAGCGGTCATGGCCATATTGACCCGGGTCTGGGTCTCAATCCCCACATGGCGCCGGATATCCCGGTCCGTTACAATCCCCACCAGCTGGCCGGCCTCTTCGACGGGCAGACGCCGAAAGCGGCCGGCCTGCATTTTGGCTTGAGCGGTCGCCAAGGTGTCGTGGGGGGTGATTGTGATCGGGCGCTGACTCATGCAATGACGGATCAACATACGCTTCTCCTCATCGGGGGGCTGTCTCAGTTGATCTAGCATGAGCCGTGCCGGAGCCGCTGAATCCTGCAGGGCCTGAAAAATCTCGTTATTTTTCTTAGCTATGAAAAAATGCGGCCGTTTTTCTCAAAAATAGGAAAGAGCCTAGACAAAAGACGGACTATTGGTCAAGCTCCTTGTTGCTGCCGCAGCAATTCTCATTTTGGCCTGCCCTGCCTCCAGAGGCCTATTGGGTTTAGGCTGGGGAGTTGAAGGGGGCTTGCCATCAGAGGACGAGCGGGGTCTCTCGTTGCGGGCCCTGGGATACCCGTGGTTTCGGATCAAAGGCCGCGGCGGGGGGCTGTGGCAGGAAGCGCCGTGAAGGCTCTTGAGCGCCTTCTCGACCGGCGGCGGGAGGGCTGCCGGGTGGCCGGCCCCGGGCCGCGGCCTCACCTGCCAGTCCGCCATGCCGGCCATCGCCTTAGCGGCGCTGTCGGTGTTCTTCCCGCCGTCTCCTTCGTTCCCCGCCCCCCAGCGGGCGTGGGAGCACAGCCGCGCTTCCACGCCCACGGCCCGCCCCGTCTCTCCTCCGCCCCCCACCTCCGGCCCCCTTCGCCGGGCCGTTTCCCACCCTCGTCGAGGCTCTTGGTGCGCCCCTGCGCCAGCTTGACGCCCGCCTGCTGCTTGCCATGGCCGGCCCGGAGTTCTTTCACCCGCGTACTATCCCCTGCCCGCCCCGCCAGCGGCCCCGAACTCGTGTCCCCGAGGCTCGCGGCCCTCCTCGTGGCGTCAGGCCCCCCTCGCATGCTGCCGTTGCCTGCGGAGTTCAGCCCGCCCCGTGCCGGCGCCGCTAAGCAGGTCTGCGAGCGCGAAGCGGTTAAGCGCCACGGTCCCGGCTCCGCCCCATGGCGGCCGGTCTCCCTCGGTGCCGCCCGCGCCGCCGGCCAGCCCGTCTGCCCAGCACGGCTCGCCAGCGGCGCCTTCCTGCTCCCCGCCAAGCCGTCCCGCCCCAAGCCCCTCTCCGAGTCCTGCGCTGGCCTCCGCCTGCCATCCCCGCTCCGGTCCACAGCCACGGAGCCGCAAGCAACCCGAAATAAAACAGCAAATAGTCAAAAGGAGAATTGCTGCTGCAGTCGTGAGGGTTAGGAAAAAGCCGGCGCCCTCCCCGGTGAGGGCATGGCCATACATCCGATTTCGATATGGACGGCATTGCGGCAGATTGCGTATAGAGCCGACGAAGAAAATGGGAGGATGTCGGAGAGAGCGTCATTACGGCCGGACTCTTTTCGCGTTTCCCTGCCGCCCGCCGTCCCTTGATGGCCCACCTTTTGCTTACTAAAGCAACTCCCGTGGATGAGAAAAGGAAGAGCTATGCGGATAAGAAAGATACTGGTTCCCTACGATTTTTCTCTGCATTCTAAATACGCCTTAGACTGGGCAATCGAACTGGCCGAGAAATGGCAGGCAAGGGTTGTATTGGTGCAGATCGTCCATATCTTGCCGCGGGTCGTCGATATCCACACCGATGTCTACGCCCGTGTTGAACAGAATCAGCTTGCCGCCGCCCAAAAGAGCCTTGAAGCGGTGTGTGCCGAGAAAACAGAGGGCTCGCCGATAATACTCGACTGCCACGTCCGGCGGGGTGTTCCGTTTCAAGCGGTTTGTGACGAGGCGGAAGCACAAAAAGCAGACCTGATCGTGATGGGTTCACACGGTCGAACCGGACTCTCCCACGTGTTTATCGGGAGTGTTGCTGAACGGGTGATACGCCATGCTCCGTGTCCAGTGCTTGTGACAAAGTTCCTAGACCAACCCGATCCATCATGAGTACTCAAAACTTTCCCGTCCTCTCCGGGGCAGACGAAAAACGGCAAGAGGCCGGCCAAGATCAAAAGAGAACTCCGCCGCACGGAGAAGAAGAAGCGGGCCAACACAAGCTTGACAGGAGGTGATGCATTGGAAAGGGTTGGCGGTCGGGGAATCTGATGGGAGAGCCGGTCCGGCTGGAGAAAATCGTCGAGCAATTGATTGAGCAGTATACTCGAGCGGTCAAGGAGGCTTTGGCTGTGGGAGAAACGGCCTCACTCGCTGAGGAGTACGTCGAGATCTTGTTCGAGCAGCTGAATCAGCAGTTAGAGCGACAGATTTCGGCCGTAACACAAGACTTACGGCGGGCCGAGACAGAGCTCCAAACGCGGGCACGCCAGCAGGCAGTCGTGGCCGAACTTGGGCAACGTGCGCTTGCTGGAGCAGATCTGGCGGTCCTGATGGACGAGGTTTGCCGTCACGTGGCAACGACTCTGGACGTGCCGTACTGCAAGGTCCTCGAACGACTGCCGGACGGCACGGGACTGCGTCTGTGCTCGGGCGTGGGCTGGAAAGAAGGGCTCGTCGGTCGGACGATCGTCGGTACGGGGCCTGACTCCCAAGCCGGCTATACGCTTCGTTTCAGCGAGCCGCTTATTGTTGAGGATCTGAGGACCGAGACCCGCTTTAACGGACCAGATTTGCTGCACGAGCACGGTATCATTAGTGGCATCAGCGTCATCATTCCAGGCCGGCCGCAGCCGTTTGGGGTTTTGGGGGCGTACACTTCAACACGGCGACACTTTAGCCGTGACGATATTTATTTTCTCCAAGCGGTGGCCAACATGCTGGCTGAGGCGGTCGCACGTAAACGGGCGGAAGCCTGGTTACAGAGTTTAATCCAAACGACCCAAGATGCGGTGATCTCTATTGACCGCCAGGGGCGTATCGTCCTGTTCAACCCCTCAGCCGAGCGCATGTTTGGCTATAGCCAGGCTGAGATCATCGGGCAGAAGGTGAACATCTTAATGGCAGAGCCGTATGCGGGGAAGCATGATGGCTATATCGAGCGCTACGAACGGACAGGTGAGGCGCGGGCGATTGGTCGTATCCGCAACGTGGAGGCGAAACGCAAGACCGGAGAACTCTTTCCTATTGAGCTGTCTGTTACGGCGGCCCGGAGTGAGACTGAGGTCCGCTACAGCGCTTTTATCCGTGATATTTCTGAGAAAGTACAGCTCCAGGAAGGCCTACTTGAGCGGGAGCATTTGGCCGCTATTGGGACGACCGCCGCGGCGTTTGCCCACGAGGTCGGGAATCCCCTGAACAGCATGTCCTTGACCGCCCAAATTCTGGAACGGCGGCTGGTCAAGCGGTCAGAGCCGGTAGAGGAGAATGTCCTCGCGCCGCTGCGTACCTTGATGGGTGAGGTGCGCCGTCTGTCCCTGCTACTGGATGAATTCCGGATGCTCGCCCGTCGGCAAGTGCTGGAGTGCCACCCTTTACAACTCGCTCAGCTGATCGCAGATGTTCTGACGATCGAAGCCCCGGGCTTCGCAGCAGCCGGGGTGCAGATCAGACAACACCTGCCGCCGGACTTGCCCCTCATCTCTGCGGATAGCGAAAAACTGAAACAAGCTCTGCTGAATGTATGTAAAAATGCGCTGGAAGCCATGCCCAAAGGAGGTATCCTGTCCGTGAGCATAACCCGCATGGGCTCCCAACTGCGCCTGGACGTCAGCGACACTGGTGTTGGCATCCCGGAAGGGATTAACATCTTTGAGTCGTTTGTAACGACCAAGGCGCAGGGGACGGGGCTCGGCTTGACGATTACCCGTCAAATCCTTGCCGCCCACGGTGGCTCCTTGACCTATCAGAGTATACCTGGCCAAGGGACAAAATTTGCATTGACCCTTCCAATTATCCAGCCTGCTTCTGACCGCTAAGCGATCTTCAGACTCCGAATTGTTTATGAATGGGCTTCGATCTCCACCTTTTTACTCGTCATCTCTTTGGGGGTCGGCATCGTGATGTGCAATACCCCGTCCCTGTAACGAGCTTTGACCTGTTCGGCCTCAACCCCGTCGGGCAGCGTCATAATCCGGGAGAACTTTCCGTAGCCGACTTCCTGATGGATGTAGTCATCCTCTTCTTTCTTTCCCTCCTGCTTGCGTTCTCCCTTAATGTTGAGCTGATTTTCAGTCACCGAAATCGACACCTCCCGAGGGTCAATCCCCGGCAGGGCTGCCTTGATAACGATAGTGCCGTTGCTCATACGGCTCTCAACCTCCGGCGTCCAGATCTCTGCATTCCACACCGGCCGCTCGCGCTCCCAGGGACCAAAGCAATGTTCGAACATGTCCTCCACGCGTCGTTGCATGGCACCCATTTCACGCAGCGGTTTCCACGGGATTAATGATCGCATAGTCCTAAGTAAACTGCTATTAAGGAAAACCGGCAAGAAGCTTGCCGGTTGCCGCTATACCGAACAGGCGTCTTTTTCTCGGGATATGATGCTCTGCGGGGTTTGCCGATTCCTACTTATAGAATTTTTTCTCGGCAGATCTTCCTAGCTTTAAGAACCTTTGAGATTGCGAAAGTGTCCCGGGGCTGGGCGGACGACCTCGAACCAGCGGTATCTCGGCCACGGCCTAGACGGATCAGGCAAGTTGGTGACCGAACGCAGCTCCGACCCGTACCCAGGTGAGGCAGCGTATGAAGCCCTGAGCCGGGGGTAAGGAAGAGCCAAAGGCTGAGGGCTCGCTTATCTGTTCCGACCGCGAGATCCAGCCGAAGAGCCGACTCTGGCCGAAATATGTGAGGACCCCGACTGTGGCTTGGTGTGGGCGCTTGGGATCCCGTTGAGCACGCGCTCGCTTTACCACACGCTGGAGATCACGGGGATGCAGGTGCCTATTGGGGTCGGAACCGCACTGCAACTTTGGCCTTCACGGCCAAATCCCCCGGGACTCTCTTGAAGAGTTCAGCAGCGGGGGGTGGCAAGCCCTGTCTTTGCGGGACAAGAGCTTTGGCGAGGATCGGGAGCGTCTCAAGGAAAAATTCGTCGCCTGGGGCTTGAATAAAGGGAATCGATTCCACTATTTTTCCTGGGAACATCCGACACGGGAAGACTGCAGAATGAAGGAGGAACGTCATGAGAACCGAAACGGTTGAATACAAAGACGGCGACGTCACCCTAAAGGGATATTTGGCTCTGGACGATCAGAGCGACCACAAGCGGCCCGGTATTTTGGTTATGCCCGAAGCGTTTGGTTTGGGAGAGCACGCCAAGGAGCGCGCCCTTCGGCTGGCGTCCTTGGGCTATGTCGCCTTGGCCGGTGATCCGTATGGCGACGGCCTTGAGGTCGACGATTTGCAGGAAGCCGTCAAGCACGCGGGCGCCATACGTGAAACTGCAGAAAAGTTCCGTCAGCGGGGTCGGGTGGCCCTTGATACGCTGGCTGCGCTCCCCCAGGTCGATAGTGATCGCTTGGCCATGATTGGCTTTTGTATGGGTGGGTCCTTCTCAATCGAGTTGGCCCGTGACGGCGCTCCGCTGCGCGGTATTGTGTCTTTTCACGGCGCGCTCGAAACAAACGCACCTGCCCAGGCCGGGCAGGTCAAAGCCAAGATCCTGGTCTGTCACGGCGCTGATGATCCGTTCGTGCCGCCCGAACACGTCAACGCCTTTCAGCAGGAAATGACCGAGGCTGGGGCGGATTGGCAGGTGATCAGCTACGGCCGGACCGTCCATAGCTTTACCAACCCAAACGCGGCCAATGCGGGTATGGACGGCATTGCCTACAACGAACAGACGGATAGGCGCTCGTGGCGGGCGATGCGGGATTTCTTTGACGAGATTTTTGCTTAGCCGGCTGGCTGCGAGCCGGCCGCCTGCCAACCACCCTCTTTTGCTAGCTGGGCGAGGGCATCTTTGACCGCCCGGCGATTGGTCGGGTCGTGTGGCTAATTGATCACCGGCCCGGGCGTAAACGCGCACGGCAGGCGTTTGATGCCGTGGACAAAATTATTCTTTAGTCGTTCCGGCTCGCCGGTCACGCGAAGATCCGGCATCCGCTGAAACAATTCGCGGAACATGACCTCCATTTCTCGACGGGCCAGATTGGCCCCGAGGCAAAAGTGTCGACCCGCACCAAAGCCGACGTGTTCATTTTTTTTGCGGCTGATATCGAAAGTGTCGGGATTGTCAAAGACCGTCTCGTCCCGGTTGGCCGAGGTGTAGTACAGGACAACTTTCTCACCCTCACGGAGCTGCCGGCCACCTAGCTCGGTCTCACACACGGTGGTCCGACGCATATAAATCACCGGGCTGGCGTAGCGTACGATTTCTTCAATGGCGGTCTTGTAATACGCCTCAAAATCCGACTGCCACAGCCGGCGTTGGTCCGGGTGTTCGTCCAACAGCCTGATACCGTGGGCAATAGCGTTCCGGGTGGTTTCGTTGCCGGCGGCGGTCAGCAAGACAAAAAACGAGCCAAGCTCCTCGACCGTGAGCCGGTCACCGTCTAGTTCGGCGTGGACGAGGACCGAGGTTAGGTCGTCGCTGGGCCGGCGTAGGCGCTCTTTGCGCATTTCATCCATCAGCTGGAACAGATCGCGAGCGGCCTGAATATTGGCCGCAAAGCGTTCGAACAGATCTTGCGGACCGTACTCGGGGTCTGCTCCGCTGAGCAGGATATTCGTGCGCTCAAAAACAAAGTCGTGTTCACTTGGCGGAATGCCCAGCATGCTGCAGATGATTTGAATGGGGAACGGGGCGGCGATGTCGGTCACAAAATCACAGCTGCCCTTCTCAATCACGGCATTGACTACCCGCCGGGCGGTCGATTCCACCTCTTGGCTTACCTTGCGGAGATGACGTGGGGTGAAAGCCTGGGAGACCAGACCGCGCAGACGTTTGTGACGCGGGTCGTCCATGACGATCATGGAACCGAACACGTCGCGGGTATCCGGAGGGATGTCGGCGATGACAATGCCTTGGGCCGAGGAAAAAATTTGTGGGTTCAAGCTCGCCCGCAAGACATCGGCGTGACGCGTCACCGCCCAATATCCGGGCCCCGGTATCAGACTGGTCTCACCCTCTTCAAAAAAAGCGACGGGATGATGTTGACGCAGGAAGGCGAACGCCGCGTCCCGCTCTTCAAGTGGCTTGAGCCAAAAATCCCAGTCGGACAGCTTGATGTCATCAAGGGACTGCGGGTAGTCGTGCTGTTGCATAATGGTCTACTCCTCTCCGGCTAGGCCTCTTTAGCAAAAAAGGCGTCGACGGCTTGATCGTAGCATATTACCTCTTCTATAAAAATGCTGAATGAAGGAGGACGGCGTATGAAACTGTCACAACCTCGTATTGAGCCCTTAACTGAAGCGGAGTGGACCGACGAACAACGCGAGACGTTGGAGCCCCGCCACAGAGAAGGTGTTGTCTACAATGTCATCGGCACCTTGGCTCGACACTGGGAGGCGGCCAAGAAGTTTAACGTGTGGGCTTTTCACGTCATGGGCGATACCCAGACCCTCGCTCCCCGCGAACGGGAACTGTTGATTTTGCGGATCGGCTGGCTGTGTCAGGCCGAGTATGAGTGGGGTCAGCATGTGCTGTTTGGCCGCCAGGCGGGCCTCAACGATGAAGAGATCGCTCGGATCAAACACGGCCCCGACGATCCGGCCTGGGATCCGTTTGATGCCAGCCTGCTGCGCGCTGCCGATGAGCTGCACGCCGAGGCGTTGATCAGCGACGCCACCTGGGCGGCCCTAAGCCAGCGCTATACCACCCAACAATTGATGGATGTGGTGTTTACCGTTGGTCAGTACAATCTGGTGTCAATGGCCCTCAACACGTTTGGCGTACAGCTGGACAAGGGGGTCAAGGGGTTCTAAAGCGGTCTAAATATCGTCTAGGGGGAACACTGGCCGCCGGATCTTTTTATACGGCAGACGTGACAGGATTTGGGTGGCCAGACCGGGCGTATCCACGTCGATAATCTTGGCGGCAATACCGGCAAAGCCGGCGCGGTGCTGCATTTCGGCTTTGCAGGCCAAAATCCTGCGCTCGGTTGGCTCAATACCCAGGCTGCGAAAGTGGTTGGGTTCGAATACCAGCACCGGACGCGAGGTCAGAATAACCTCGGTCCCGCCGCAGTCGACGACCACGGTTGGTCCACGGTCAAAGGTCATCGAGATAAAGGCGGTGCCGGTGGTGAAGACGCCCTCATGGATGGAGCGTACCCGGCCATGAATCTCGACCGGGTCCCCGTGAAACCTATCTGCCTTACCGCCAACGCTGAGAGTGACGCTCTTGCCAATACCGGCCTGTATGGCCATTTGGACGGCCTCGGCATCGGCAATATTGCCGATCACTGCGCCCGTGGCACCCTGTTTGAGGAACTCTGCCAAAATCGCCGTGCCGTCACCCGGCGTACCAGCCCCACCGCTGTCGGCCAGGTCGCCCAGGATGACGGGACCGCTCTCGGTTGCAATCGCCTCGCGGACGGCCTCTTCAACCGACACCATGTCGGTATGAAACGACTGCCGCTTGGCCCAACACGCCTCTTTGACCTGTTCGGCGATATCCTGAGCCAGGTTTGGCTCCCGGTCTGTCGTGACCACAACACTCATGCCCGTATGTGGAATCTCTGAGCAGAAAAATCCCTCGAGCAGTGACACATCCAGAACACGCGGGTCGCTAGTGGCCAGATTCTGAGCTTGGCGCATCAGATGTTCCATCGGCCAGCCGGGCGCAATATAGAGTTTCTGCAGGGCGGGGGCCATGGCCGGTTGGGCACGGACGGAGACCGGAGACAGGCTCGCCTCAAACATCCCGGCCATCACCTGAGCCGCCTTTCGGCCGACCGGAACAAAGTCGTAGTGCGGGTTGGTCTTGACGCCGATCAACATATCGGTCTGTTCGACCATCAGCGGGGTGACATTGGCATGGCCGTCCAAGGAGGCTATGATCGCGACCTTCTCGCCCGTCGTCTCTCGTATAGCGGCCAGCAGATCGCCCTCACAGTCGTCAAGATGATCGGCCGCGCCGGTCCCGTGGAGTTGGAC
>CBDCCD010000001.1:0-1208 GCA_965214605.1 uncultured Binatia bacterium (SeqCode)
TCCTACGGAGCTTTGGGTTCGTTTCGACTCACAGCCCGGTCCCCCTCACAGCCCGGTCCCCCTGTTTCAATCTCCTACGGAGCTTTGGGTTCGTTTCGACGTCTGTGAGGGACCTGGACCGCTGGTGTGAGGGGGTTTCAATCTCCTACGGAGCTTTGGGTTCGTTTCGACCTCCATCCATCCCTGCTCCATCCCTGCTCCATCCCTGTTTCAATCTCCTACGGAGCTTTGGGTTCGTTTCGACCCCCTCCCTGGTCGTCTCCTGCTCACTCCCCTCTGCTGTTTCAATCTCCTACGGAGCTTTGGGTTCGTTTCGACCGGGAGATGCCGGGCTGGGGCCGCGGGAAATTTGACGAGTTTCAATCTCCTACGGAGCTTTGGGTTCGTTTCGACCCCCTGGATGCGAAGCTCGAAGCCGTGAAGGCCGTTGGTTTCAATCTCCTACGGAGCTTTGGGTTCGTTTCGACCCCTCCCGCCAGCTCTTGCGCGGGCCTTTATAAATGGTTTCAATCTCCTACGGAGCTTTGGGTTCGTTTCGACCCCTCCCGCCAGCTCTTGCGCGGGCCTTTATAAATGGTTTCAATCTCCTACGGAGCTTTGGGTTCGTTTCGACCGAACCGCCGGGTCCGGGAGGCCGAGCGGCTGATGGCCGTTTCAATCTCCTACGGAGCTTTGGGTTCGTTTCGACCCATTCCTGCTAGCAGGGCTAAGTGCGCGATATTGCTCGTTTCAATCTCCTACGGAGCTTTGGGTTCGTTTCGACCTCGTCTCCCAGACTTGCGTCTTGGGGTTGTAATAGTTTCAATCTCCTACGGAGCTTTGGGTTCGTTTCGACCCGCGGTAGTCCCGCGGCCCCCACCGTTCGATATCGATGTTTCAATCTCCTACGGAGCTTTGGGTTCGTTTCGACCCGCGGAGCGGCTCGACAACGCGCTGACCGCACTCGAGTTTCAATCTCCTACGGAGCTTTGGGTTCGTTTCGACCCTGAAGTTCGTCAGCCAGGCAAGCCGGCAACGCTATGTTTCAATCTCCTACGGAGCTTTGGGTTCGTTTCGACCCTTGCAGCTTCCGATCGGGCTCACCTACCACGCTATCTAGTTTCAATCTCCTACGGAGCTTTGGGTTCGTTTCGACCCGTAGTACGCGCGGTAGGCCTCGCTGAGCTGATCGGTTTCAATCTCCTACGGAGCTTTGGGTTCGTTTCGAC
>CBDCCD010000002.1:0-5542 GCA_965214605.1 uncultured Binatia bacterium (SeqCode)
TCTATGTTCTTAGTGATAGTCGATGTAGTCGACATCGACCGCGTGCTCCTCCGCAAACCGGAACGTCACCCGCCAATTGCTCGATACCTCCACCGCATAATAACCGCACCGATTGCCTTTCAGTCGATGAGGCCGAAATCCCGGGAGGTCCATATCCGCCTGGCTCCGGCTGTGATCAAGCGCGGTCAGGATATCTCTCAACTTGGGGAGGTGCTACGAGGGGAGCCTCCGTGTCTCACCCGTTTTGTAAAGTTTTTTGAGCGCGCTATTCTTAAAAGACTTCACCATAAGTATTGTATCTCCCTCTAGCGACAAGGCGTCAAATCTGGGACCTTGGGCTTCCTTCTGAGTAGATAGTCATGCTGATGGTCGCGGCTCTGCACCTCCTTCTCTCTCTAAAATTTCATCTACGTAAGAACGGACGGTCAGCTCAGGGGCTTGAGAGAATTGACCCGCCTCCTGCTAGCTTCCTGCTGATACCCAGCGTTATTTTCGAGCGAACGCTGGGTCACCTCAAAGAGGGTTTCGAGGGCTGGAGCGAATATAGAGCCGACAGCGCTTGGTCTGTATTGTGGTGAGCTTCAGTCTTTGTTGGTATACTGGAGCAAACGGTAAGGCTCCAGACTGTAGTAAATAGAAAGACAAAAGTCAAGAATTTGAAGAGATTTTGTGATGCCTTCTGAGAGCGACGGACTGCGCTTGATGGGTTGCTCGGGATAAGCTGGCCGTGCACAATCCGGTCTAAAGCGCCGGGGCCGGGCAGCGGCGGTATGAGTCCCGACCACCCCGCCTGGAACGAAACCCCCGTGCGGTCACCGGTTAAAATACTCTCGGGCCGTCTCAATAAAAGCACCATCGTGGAGGATAATCTTCTCCAGATCCGCATTACGCGTGACATGGGAGGCGAGGGTATCCGTGGCCTCGATTTCTCTTCCCCCCACTAATTGCTGCGTGGCATTCATCTGTTGATCCATATCGCAGACTAAGACGACGCGTCGTCTTGAGCCGTCCGGCTTGGGGATAGCCGCAGCCATGGCCGCGATATTGACCGCACTTGTCGTTTTGCCGACCCCACCTTTGGCGTTGACCACCGCGAAAGCGATTCCCATACCTTAAAAGCTGACACAAAACGGAGTGTTGCATGAAGAAGAGGTCGAGAAACTGCTCGGCAGAGACCTATACCGCCGCTTGGTCAGCGTGGGCTTGTTCGACCGAATGGAGGTGAGTAACTCCAAGGAGGCAGTCGGCTATGTTATGTCGCCCGGCGATTTCCAGAAATACCACCGGCCTTTTGAGGAAGATCCCATAGACGATGCAAAGGCATTGCTTGCGTCCTTAACGTATGGGCGCACTCGCAGCGATAGACACCGAGGAAAATTACTCTTCCAGATGCTCTCCTGAGAGCCTTAATTGCTGGACATGAGGTTGGTGGCCCGGGTGTGGCCGCCATCGGTGAGGACTACTGAGAGCTTGCGAGGCGACAGGTCGTACAAGTGACTCGGACAGATCATGATCGCTATACATTCCATCTGTAAAAAAAGATGTCGGCGAATTGGCTCTCACAATCGTACGTGGCGGCGCAGGAGGCCTTGCTGCTCGCTGAATCAGTGGCAACTGCTTTCAAGGGACCGCATGAGGTCAGAGTCGAAGGCCGGAAAAAGGATAGTCCTTCGGATAAGCATTTTGTCGGTGAGATGCTAGACCGACTACGGAGCGGAGGGTGATATGACACGAAAAGGCTCAGATTTGGAGGAACTCGTGCGGGCATACTTTGCTCACCAAGGCTTTTTCGCACTGAGAAGCGCCGCGTACAAACACGAGGATGAGCAAGTTACCGATATCGACGTATGGCTCTACGGCCGACAATCCTCAAGTGTCCAGACCCGCATCGTTATAGATGTCAAGAATAGGCGATCTCCCAGAGCGTTTGAACGAATCCTGTGGATGCGTGGAATACAGCTTGCCTTGGGATGCAATAGAGCTGTTGTAGCTACAACTAATGACGGGCCGAAGATCGCCAGCTTCGCACGCCAACAGAACGTCGCAGTCCTGACCAAAGCTTTTCTGACCCGGATCAAGAAAAATCTCGACACGAGAGACCGTATGACGCTTGAGGAGTTGACTAACAATCATTAAAAAGTACAAGCGCCATTAAGGAGGATGGTGACTGGCTGAGGCGCATCACTAACGCTAAGTCAGCCCTCATTAGCTTACAGGGCTACCCCGCCTTTAATAAGGCAATGACAGGATTTAATTTTTTTGCAGAACGGGCCGAAGCAAGACCTTAGCAAGGAACAGGCGCTCCGCGGCGCGTACTTCACAGCCGCCCTTGCCTGCATTGCTCTCGACAGTGCACTTGAACGCGTCGTGTATGACGATCCGCAATCACCTCACCGCACTATTCAGGACGGAGTGACCTATGGCGATGCGGGCGATGCACGAGTCCAGAATAGTCTCAAAGCGGTGCTCGACATCATAGCAAGGAGCCTGGAAAACGGCCGCGTCATCTCAAAGCAAGCCGAAGCGGCCATGGACAAGAGATTCCAGGATCTCCGCGCCGATATTATCGCTGAGTATTTCACCAAGGAACACAATGCTCGGGTCTTGGTTGACGTAGCCAAGGAGCTAGATGCGTGCGCCCATCATGTGGATCCGAAGAAAATCCAAAGGCTCAGTAGAGAAGCGAAGTCGGTCCTGGGAGTTTACGCAGATTTCGTTCGGGCCAACCGAGGGGCCCTGCTGAATGGGAATTTGTCCGAAAGGGCGGGAAGAAACCTATCGAAGCGCGATGATGAGGGGTCACGAACGTGAGTGAGTCGTCTTCCGTAGCGCTCATACCTCCTCACACAGGGTCTTGAGTTCAGGATTCAGCTGAAGCGGAGTCAATGGCGTGCTTCCCGGCGGTCCGGCTTGTCCCTGTTGCTGGCCATCCCTGCTTTTCCCATGAGTCATTTTTCCAGCTGATCCGTCTCTCGGCGCGGCGGTCCCGGCAGGGTGCTAGGAAAAGGAGCGAACGCCGTCGCGCATGTTCACCCTGGCGGAGATAGAGAGCATGAGGCCGGCCGGCTCGAACCCATGCCGGAACATCAGGCACTTCCGCGAGGAGAAGCCGGAAAAGCGTTTTTGATCATTGTCCGCTCCCCAACATTCAAGCGGATCTCACTCGGCAATTTTGGGGGCTTGATTCCGACGGCATCCGGCCGCTTTTTTTCCGAGCAACCAGGCGCTTCAGGGGAGCATTCTCGCGCCGCTGTTCTCCCCACTACTTTGTCCGTGAAGTCTTGCATAGGGACCTCCTTGCAGCGTCAGCGACGTCTTCATGGGCGCGGCGTACCACTGGAGCATTTGCTCGGGATGCTCAGGGAAATATCTGTATGCCTCCTCACGTACGGTTGTCCCTTCAATCCAAAACAGTTTTTTGTCTTCAATCGGCATGGTGTCGTAAACCGACTGCATGTCCTATGGTTTTGTCATCACGTCATCACGTACCTGAACGAGAAACGTTGGAACGCGTATCGATTTTGCAGATGCCGGCATAGCGAAGTCGCTCACTCTACATCCCGTTAGCTGTCGAAATGCTTCGTCGAATAATTCCAATCCATTTTGCATTCCTGCGTCCACGCCCGGCTTCGCTGAAAGCGGTTGAAGTGCAATCATGGATTTTACATGTTCAAATTCTTCGGGATGTTTCTCCATGGCGATGATTGTGGAGACGGCGCCGGAGCACATGCTCAGCAGAGAAACTTGCATATGGGCCGTTGCGTGCTTGTGCGTATCGCAGTGAGCCGATCACATCGCGATATTCAAGCTTGCCAAGACCCACACTGGGGTAGGGTCCTGGGCGCACTGAGGCCATGGCCACGCAGGTCGTAAGCGAGCATATTGTATCCCGCATCATGGAGCGCCTTATATTTTGGCAGAAAGTTTATTGCGACACCTCGTTGCTTCCAAAACTCGGATTCTCCACCAGAAAAACCTGAGCGATTAGCGGTGCCAAAATGATTGCAGATAATCAAGTTGTCGGATTCGGACGGTATGAACCAGCCTTCCAGAACCGTCCCGTCTATGGCGTGAAAAAACACATCTTCGTAAGACATGTCATAATCACTCGGCCGATACAGAATGGGTGTTCTGGGAAGATTCTGTAGTGCCAATCCTTGGACAGCGGCATTTACGATTTGTCTTGCCTGCTCTTCATTCATCTTCGTTTCTCCTGTGGTCAGTAGTCATTCGAGGTCCGACAAGTGTACAATATCAGTATGATTGTCAATATCTTGACCTATGAACTATTTTTGTCAATATGTAAAAATGCACGAGAAAGAAAAAAATATTCTCGACGCTGCGATGCGCTTGTTTTCGCGCTACGGTGTCAAACGCACGAGCATGGGCGACCTGGCCAACGAGGCTGGCATTTCAAGGCAAACCCTCTACAACGCCTTCAGCAACAAGGATGAGATCCTGCGGGCCCACATCCAGCTCTATACCGAAAATGCAATCGCCGAGGTCGAAACCGGGCTTGAGGCCACGAATGGTTTGAGCGCGCAGCTCGACCTTGTTTTCGACAAGATGGTTGTGGTAGGTTTCGACATGGTTCGAGCTACTCCCAATGCAGAAGACATTGTCGAGGGCTTTGACGCAAGCAGCCGCAAAGAGCTGGAGCGTGCTTCAAAAAGTTTCAGTGCAGTCATCGAAAAAATTCTGTCTTCCCATGAGACAGTACTCACACGGTCCGGTCTTTCGGCGACCGACTTGGCAGATTTCGTTCAACGTTCGGCTTCAGCGGCTAAGCGGTATGCGAGCGATCGGGAACACCTGCTCCGACAGCTCGAAACACTCAAGCATCTCTGCTTGGCTGCAGCTGGTGTGACCAAATGACGAGCCAATCCGGCAGCACCAAACATATACCGGGGACTGATCCATGTTTTGGACAATCTTGAAGTTCGGCTTGCCGATCGTTGTTGTGCTTGCAGTCGCTTCGCTGCTGACGACCAAGACCTTCCATGTTGAGATCATCATTCCGGCCCCGCCGGAGGATGTCTGGGCTGTCTTGATGGATACCGAAAGCTACCCGGACTGGAATCCGACTGTCGTCCAGGTCGATGGCCAATACGAAGTTGGTGCCAAATTGCCAAGCAAGGTAAAAGAGCCCACGGGTAAGATCCTTGAGATGACGACCACCGTGAGAACACTCACGCCCAACCGGGAACTGCGCCAAACCGGCGGCATGCACGGCATCATCACATTCGACCACCGCTGGCTGCTGGAGCCTGTCGATGGCGGAACGAAAGTCACGCAGCACGAGGTCGATCGTGGCGCGTTCCTCTGGTTCTGGAATTCCGATTGGATTGAGCCTGCCTATTCCAGAGCGAATGAAGCTCTTACCCAAAGGGTGGCAAACTTGACGGAGTAGGCCACTAGGCCTTTTCTGAGCAACGGAAAAATTTTTTACGGTACGCCCCTACCGCCAAATATTCCCCTGTAGCTCTCCCACCACCCGTCGCAAAGGATGCTGCGACTATCAATGAGGTCTGAAGTGGGCCCG
>CBDCCD010000003.1:0-14617 GCA_965214605.1 uncultured Binatia bacterium (SeqCode)
CGGGTGTGGTGGCAAGAAGGCTAGGTCGCGTTGTGCGATCTCGTGTGGGCGGTGCTGCGGGTCAACCCGTGCTGCTCTCGTGCTCGGGTTTTATCTGCGGAGCAAGGAGTAACCGTGGCCGTGTCGAGCCGGATGCTGAGCCCGGCGAATGATGATCATCGGTGCGGTGGTGCTGATCTTCCGCGAGCTACCTGCTCATCAAAGCGGCCAGCGTCGTCTGATACGGTAGGCCCGGCATGACATTCTGGCAGATTGGCTGAACGCTGAGCGAAATTGGTGCCCTCGCTGACTACTCACACTCGTGTGGGTACCCGTCGGTTTAGGTCTGGAAGGGTTCGTGGATATGCTGAGATGGGGATGAGTCACATCAACAATCTAGTGGAGCGCCATCCTCAGGAATGGCGCTCAAGCCGGAGAAGCCTTGTAGCGATGATCGAAAGGGGCTCCTTGATATGCAAGCTGCGTACGAGCGAGACGAACAGCACGATGAAGAACAAGACATTGAGGTTCGGCCCTTCGTCCCGATTTTCTTGACCGTCTAGGCAAGCTGCCTGGAGCCGGGACTGGGCAGCGAATCAAACCGACGCCCGTACCCACCTCTCCGTGCTTCTGCGGAAGCTGGGTGCACTCGACCGGCAACGACCTCCTCTAGGTCGCCGTTCCCAGCTTATGACAACGCACGGTAAAAGGGTCCCGATGGTGTCGTAACCATCAAGGACAGGACTTCTATAGGCGCTAGAGTACCTTGCCTGGAAACCGATGAATCTTCCGCGCGTATCGCCGCTCCCAGCAGAAAATCAACGACAACTGGCCAACAAACCGGATGGTAGCCTTCAGGCAATCTTCAAGTTATAGATGCCGCAGACAGCGGCCTCGGTAGAGCAATGGTTTGAGATGCCCGGAGGTTTATTCTGGGAGAAAGATTTTCATCTATTATGACTATTGTTTCATTTATTCTGGCTACTGTTTCACCTTAGTCTATTAATCGGGTCTAATTTTTCTGAATATTCACAATTACGAAAGAAAGTACTCCACGATGATTTCATTCCTTATCTTAACAGTGTTATTAATAAAGCAACAGAACGCAGTAATAACGAAAACTTCATAGAAATTCAATGTTTTTCCACGGTATTGATTCCATTTTGGAAACTGTAGATGAAGTGGCCACATCGCTTTTACAACTCCCGGAAGAAGAGCAAGAAAAGCGTCTTATTCATCTCCTACAAGATTGCACCACGATGTTTGATGACACTGTTGACAAACCATTTTCCGGAAAACAAGGACAGTAATTATGAGCAGTTTTAGAACGATACCTAGGCCGAAGTCTTTGGGGCGCGCAGATCAAGCTGGAGTTTCGTCGGACCGACTCTGACAGCTAGAGACCTCGCCGGCGCAGCGACGCGTCTGAGACTGGCCAGGTCGTCATGCGAGAGCAGTTCTATGATTTCAATCAAAAAGCCCTGGACCTCTTGATTCCTTGGCCGTCCCACGACGCGAAAACCCTCGCTGACCTTATCAGGGCACTCCAAAGTATGCCTGAAGAAGCGACTCAAGGTCTGGACCCTGTGATAGATGAACGGCCCCTCCAAGCCAACGATACTGCCAAAGCCCCGCTGCGTGAGCGCATCCAGCGACACGCGCTCATCCCACGCGGCCGGCAGCCGAAGCTTGGGGGAGCAACCCGCGACCGAGTCTGCGAGAGGTAGATGGTCTTCAGCCCGATGATCTCGTCATCTGGCACGTTTGACTGTTTGCAGATCAACGGGTACGGGAATCGGGCCGGTGAGATTGGGTGCGTGCCTTCGCCACAGTCAGGGCCGAACCGGCAGGATCCTACAAGGTTCACTGGTCCTCCATTTCCGACAGCAGGATTACGTGCCCCTCGCCCGGACGAGGTCGATGCCTAGGTGGCAAAGACCAAGCTTGAGCAGCTCAAACAAGGTCCCATGGGGGTGAGTAGAAGAGGCAGGAACATGCTCATTCGAAGTATCAAACTGCAGAATTTTCTCTCTTTCGGCTCTGACACCAACACGCTGGACATGGGACCTCTAAATATCCTGATCGGCCCAAACGGCTCGGGTAAGTCCAACCTCATTGAAGCAATCGATTTGCTCCAGGCGGCGCCAAGGGATCTCACAGCGCCGATCCGCGAGGGGGGAGGGATTCACGAGTGGATTTGGCGCGGTGACCCCAAAGCGTCTTCCGCGCGCATTGACGTGATCGTGGAAAACCCGAAAGGTCCGCAGGCCTTGCGATACCGTCTAGGTTTCGCGGAGAAGGGCCAGCGATTTGACGTAACCGACGAACGGATAGAAAACGAACGGCCGGATGCAGGTCACAATCAACCCTACTTCTATTTTGCGTATCAGCATGGGGTTCCCTATCTCAACGTCAAAGAGATCGGGCAGCGCAAGCTTCTACGTGAAGAGATCAACCCGGAGCAGTCCATCCTCTCACAGCGCAGGGATCCCGACCACTATCCCGAGCTGACTTACATTGGCGAAGTCTTCGGTCAAATGCGGTTGTACCGCGAGTGGAGCTTCGGGCGATACACCTTGCCGCGCCTACCTCAAAGGGCGGATCTGCCAAATGATTTCCTCGTCGAGGATGGCAAGAACCTGGGACTGGTCCTGAGCAGTCTGAAACGCGACCCGAAGGCAAAGGCCCAAATTCTCGAGGCCCTACGGAAGCTGTATGAAGGGGTGTCCGACTTCGACATCATTATCGAAGCTGGAACCGTCCAGGTTTTCCTCCAGGAAGATAATATCACCGTGGCGGCAAGACGACTGTCGGACGGGACGCTGCGTTATCTCTGCCTGTTGGCGATCCTTTGTCACCCGAAGCCGCCACCACTGGTCTGCATCGAAGAACCTGAGCTCGGCCTACATCCTGACATCTTGCCGACACTCAGCGACCTTCTACGCGAGGCGTCGGAGCGATGCCAACTCGTGGTGACGACCCAGTCCGAGGTGTTGGTCGATGCGCTGACCGACACACCGGAAAGTGTGGTGGTGTGCGAGAAGCACCGTGGCCAGACCAATATGCGGCGTCTCGATAAGGCGGATCTTTCCGACTGGTTGCAGCGTTACAGCCTCGGAGAGTTGTGGCGCAAGGGCGAACTGGGGGGTAACCGCTGGTGAACGTCACAGTTTACGTGGAGGGTGGCGGAGACGTCAGTGCCGTGAGGACACGTTGCCGCGCAGGTTTCAGCGAGTTCTTCCGCAAGGCTGGACTCGACGGTCAAATGCCGAAGATTGTTGCTAGCGGAGGGCGGCATCAGGCATTTGGCGATTTCTGTACCGCACTCAACAAGGCCGGTGCAGACGACTTTATCCTCCTGCTGGTAGACAGCGAGGCGCCGGTAGCGGTGGGAAACGGATCTTGAGCACACCTCAAAGACCGGGACCGCTGGGAGCGTCCAGCGGCAACTACGGACGACAGCGCGCACCTTATGGTACGGTGCATGGAGGCGTGGTTTCTGGCCGACAAAGACACTTTAGGGTTGTTTTTCGGCGACGGATTCTATCGTGGTGCGTTGCCGGCTCGTAGCGACGTCGAAAACGTCACCAAAACCGAGGTGCTCAACGGACTCAAGGCCGCGACTCGGCGCTGCAAAAAAAGGGCGAATATGGCAAGGGTAGACATTCCTTCGATATCCTTGCCCAAATCGACCCCGTCAAGGTGACCGAGGCCTCGCTTCAGGCCAAGCGCCTGGTCGAAACCTTGATTCAGAAGATGGAGGCCTGAAGCTGTGAAAACCCTCGCCACTGAACACAGATGCCAACTCGAACGGACGACGGACGTTGAAGCCTGTTGCGACATCGCCCAGGCTGGCGCTCGGGTTGCGTTCGAGACTCACGGTAGACCATCACAAACCTAATAGCCACATGAACGGCGAGCAGCCCTGCGGGCCGCAGTCCTCGCAGTCTCCGGTCCGGCAATCACAAACCTAATAGCCACATGAACGGCGAGCAGCCCCCCCCTGCGTAAGCGCTGGCGTGCACCTACACACCAGCCACCTCGGTAGTAAGCGCGTCGGCGCCCTCTTCGGCAGTCATACGATTGAGCCCAGAAGCAAGAGCCTTGGGCGAAGATGCAAGCGCCGAACTGAAGAAAAAGGAATATCAGATCCAGGCCCTAAAAGACCGCCTTGTTAGTACGGGCGCGGGACGCGCCATTGCTGCCGACATAGACAAACTCAGAGATCTCGCATGCCGAAGCGCTCCGCCTACCCCGTTGGAGTGCCTCAATGTCGTTCAGAGTATACATGGCAACAAATGCTTGGCCCTTGAGAGAGCGCGGAAGAGCGCTACAAACATGAACTCCTTTCAAAAACAGCCGTCGCCTATTGGACAGGCGGATTCGTCTGGTGACGGAGTACCAGCTCGTTCTTATGAAAGATGGAAATAGCAGGACCAAGAAGTGCCTCGGTAAAAATGAGTGCGCGGCGAAGGAAGCGGAAACTGTGGCTAGAGATAAGGCTCTACGACAAGTCAGGACTTTTGACTACGAAGGCAAGGCAATATTCATGGAGTCGCCCCTCAAGATTGGGGTCGAGGATGACAAAACGAAAACCCTTCGCGTTCATTTCCGTTGGGTTAGCGAGAAGAAAAGGATCGTCATTGATTATCACGGACCACATCTGCCGCTAGCAAGCCACTAAGGCGGTGTTGAATCCGCTACGGCTTGCCGATGAGCCTCGCCATATCGACGAGATTTTCAGACAGCCAAAACCCTTTTTTGCCTGCCGACAGCTCCTAGCTGCCTTGGCCTGCGGGTATCTCCTGACCCGTCCATGCCTTCTCAATAAGCTTTGCAAGTTCCATGATCTCCTCTTCGTTGGCAAACGGGACCTGGGCCAGAATGACCTTGCCTTCGCCGGATAACTTTGCCGCAAGGTGTCCGCGCCCAAGAAGCCGCTCGGCGCCCGGCTCATCAAGGACCAGGATGGAGTTCCTCTTGTCGGCCACTTTAAGGAGGAGTCTATTGCCCAAATTTGCCCGGAGTTGCATGGGCAGAGCATCCCTGTCGGGCCGCTGTGTGACAACGACGAGATTGATGCCGGATGCACGCGCTTTGACACCCAGGCGGTTTACATTCAATTCGACGGCGTCGCGATAATCGTCGTTCATCATCCAGTCCGCCAGTTCGTCGTGGAACAGCCAGATCCGCGCTAAACGGTCCGCCGGTGCGACTCTTTGATTGTAGCGGGACAGATTGGTGACCCCGACTTCCGCGAGCAACCTGTTCCGACGTTCCATTTCCTCGACAAGGGCTTCCAGTACACCGATCGCCGCCTTACGGTCCGTTATGAGGTCCCCATTGAGATGCGGCATCCGCCGTAACCACGGAAAATCAATGCCAGCTTTTGGATCAATCATCTCAATGCGTGCGGAGGACGGTGCGTTGGTCGCACAGATATCAAGCAGCAGGCACTGAACAAGAACGCCTTTGCCGCTCCCTGTCTCGCCAGCGATGAGTGTATGCGGCCCGTGCGGCTGTTGTCCGCCAAAACTGCCCCCGACGTTGAGGTACAGCAGCTCGCCGTTGGACTCGCGAGCGCCCAGCAGCAGGCTCGTATTCGTCCGCGGTGCGCTTACCGGCAGAGCGCGTTGTCGCCAGAGATCGCGCAGGCGCAATATCGTCCGACTAGGCCGCGCGACCATGATGACTACCTCCATTGGCGCGGCCAGGACGTTGATGACCTCAACGGCGTGGGAAGTCAACAATTCCTGGCGCCGCTTCTCAACTTTCGGCACGGTGAGAGCGTCTGACCCACGAAAGCGCACGAGCGCCGCGTTCGGCGTCAATCGGACACCGACCAACTCGGCCGTCATCTCGTATCCGCGCAATGCACGCTGCAGCGCTTTGACGGTTGTATCAAGCCACGCCTTGGCTTCCTCATCCTCTTCTTCGGAAATCCGCCCGGCATTGACCCAGGCTGCGAGTTCGCCCGACGGCCACTTCTCGCTATAGTCCGCGGCCACGTTCTGATGACTGTTCGCGAGCTCCGTTGCGGCGGGCGCGTTCGTCGAGGCCGATAGGAGCGTCGAGGAGGTAGGCTGTTCTCCAATCTCACGGCGGTCGGCGGCGACCGACTCTGCTGGATTCGGATTATGGGTGGACACGACGGGTGCGGGTTCCGACGGAGCGCCACCTTCCACCAGCCGCGTCCTTGTGGTCGGCGTTGCTGAGCCGCCGCTCCTTGAGGATACGAGGGGATCGCCCCATCCCGCCGCGTCGTCTGAGGATTGTCCACGCCGTGCGCGCCGGGCCGCGAACGAACGGCACGCATCGGTCACACCCTGTTTGTCAAAGACCTGCTGAGAACAATGTGGCATCCCCTTGAGTGGCCTCGAGTCATCCGCATCCACGGCTTCATCATCATCGTGTACAAACACGTGAGAGAACCCGCTTAGTTCAATACGCACCTTGTTCTGCCGTACCTCATCGGACCATCCGTACAGATCCCAGCCATTCAGCTTTGACGAGTCGAAAGGCTCCACTCCTTCAAGCATGAAATCGCCGAGGCGATGAAGCCAGATCTCTCGGTCGATTCGTTTGTGGAGCGGGTCGAGGGCACGCCTGATCCGCTCCACGGTTTCGTGAAGCTGTTTTGCAGACTTCTTGGCCTGCGCCCGGTACCCCTTTGAGGCAACGAATTTTGCTTCCGAGATGGCAATCCTGAGGACGGGCTCTCCGTCCTCGACCCGCGGCGCGAGCGCCATGATGTCAGCGATCTGTTCTTCGCGTTGTCCAAACCACGAGGCGAAGTCGTCCAGAAAGTACCATCCAAGAGGAAAATCCACTCCCCCGAGCTCTTGGCGGATTTTTTCCATCGAAAGCACGATGCCAAGAAGTTCATTCGCGTAGCGTCCGTAGCGCGCCGCGCGCATGACCACCTGCCCGGATAAGGTATTGGCTTGGTCGATCAATCCGTCGATCACGTCATCGCCCTTCACGATCGCCGGGTCGAGTCGTTCCAGCCGTTCACGCAGGAGAACCCGCAGCAAGCGTGGCTTTGATGTCGTTGAGACGACAATGTTGCGCTCAATCCGCCGGTCAGGCATATGACGGACCACCCGCACGCCGTTGTTTGCGAGCAGCCGCCGGTCAACGAGTTCGTCGAAATTGACAACCCACTCCCCCATCCGGTGCGTCCGGCTGAATACGTCCGCGCTGTCGGTGCCGCGAAACTTCACCTCGCGGGCTGGTATCACGTCTCCGGCGCTCGCATTATCTCCATCAAGGAACCCGTGCACGGCGTTGAGATAGAGCTGGCCGACCCGCGGCTGGGCCGGGCAGGCCAGGTAGACGGAGGTCGCCGTGTCCGCCGGCCCTATCGGTCGTCGCCGCGACCATCGTGCGGGAACGTGATCCGCGAGGTCGGGATGGCGGTGTCCCGGTGCCGGCTTCCAAACCAGCTTGGCGTTGCGCGCGACAACATCCTGCAGAGCGACCAGGTCGGCAGCCCGGCCGTTCTCATCGGCGGAGAGATCCGCTGCCTCGCAAAACCCGACGCGAAGACGTGACAGGAAGTTTGGTGCCGATTCGCTGGCCATCAACGACCCGGACTCGTTACTCACAGTGACGTTCTGTTGTTCGTAGATACGCCGAAGTCGTTTCGGGTCTGAATGCGTCAGCAGCAAATCGCACTGGAGTTCGTTTTCCTGCTCAACCTTACTCGAGAGCTCGGATGCGAGGGCGCTCGGCAGGGCCTTAGATTCGGCGTTGTACAGCACAACGGAAAAGTTGCTGCGCTCATGTGGCAAAAGTTTGAGATACTGTTCGCCGACCTCACTAAATCTTTTTGCGGCCACGCCGGGCTCAACATCGAGTGCGTCATCCCCATCCGGACGCGCTTGCCGCAACGGCGGCTCCGCCAGCGTGTAATCGTAGCTGGAGTCCGCTGCGGCCAACAGCATAGGCTTGTCCTTATCGAATCCAATACACACTTCCGGGTAGTAGGGCGATACGAGATCGCGCTCAATCTGTGCGAACAGCAGATCGCTGCGAAAGATATCGTCCTCATTCCCACGGAGTACGTCCTGGACTAGCCGGACCACCTGGTCCGTCTTGACCTTGATTCCGGCTAAGCGAAGGGGATGCCAGGGGGTGATGATGGCCGCCGGGACGCCAGCGCCCACATTTGCGATGCCAAGGCGCATGAGTTCGGGCCAGAGCCGTTCACGCGCGAGATCCTTGTTGGCTCCCCGCAGGAGACATTCCAACACCGCTCCGTATTTTTCAGCCTGCGCCGTCAGGGCCTCAGACGCAAGGCCTGCACCGTCCCCGGAAACCCAGTCGCGGAGGGCTTTGGTGTACGCACCAACAAAATCCTCAAAGGCGCTCCCGATACGCTGATGGTCTGGGGGCTCGAGGACACTTAGCAACTCCTTGAGCGCCGAGCGGAATGCTCCGCTCCGGTCCCCGCTGTCCTCATTGGGCGCAACCAGCTTACCGTTGTTGGTGTTCGTGACGTCACGGATCGTGTTGACGTCGTTTAGCACGATCCGCTGAATACTGCCTTTAGCGCTGACGGACTGCCGCGCAATGTCTGCGGTGGGCAATAATGCCTGCGCTTGGTCAAGGTTTGCCACGCTCAAGAGATCGTCGGGCAGGGCGGTTGCGAGCGCGTCGACCGGCATCTCCCAGTAGAAGATGAGCGTGGCTTTGGCTCCGTCCGGGTCAAGGAGCACCTCGAATTTGATTGAGCGCGCCTCTTTGGATCTGGACGTGACTTTTGCGAGACCGTCGTCGGGCTCGGGAAAGTAGAAATCCGCAAGCTTCCCGAAATCGAGTTCAACGTCCGGTCCGAGAAGCGCTCCAAGCCCCCGATAGCGGAACGCAAAGTAGCGAGCAATACGCGGGTTCTTGCCGCGCCAAAAGCTCTTTTTGCGGGCGTTCGGAATGCGTACCACCAGCTTGTTTTCGATCGGCCCATCGTCCCGCGTTCGCCGTCGTAGGCTGTCGACCGTCGCGACAAGGCCAAGGAGAAAGTCCGGATAGGTCTGTGGGTTGCGATAGATATAGCGCTCCCACCTGCCAGACAGTTTTTTGTCCTTCGCAAGCTCCTCCCTGTGCTCTTCGTAAAATTCCTGGAGATCGTCGGAGGGTTCCTTGGGAAACACTCCGGCCAGGAGTTCACGCTCCTGCTCATCAAGCTGGTCGCCGAACTCGTCGTCGAAGAACTTTTCGGTCTCCCCGCCAAGCGGAGAAGGCCTTGTTTTCGTCACACCTTCAAACAGGCCTGAGATTCGACGCCAGTCCAGGTCGACCAACGCCTTTTGTGCGTCGCACCAATCATCCGGTTTGACGTCCGCCTCCAGAAACGCTTTGATTGTCCGGCGCTCGGTCTCCGTCAGCTGATCTGCAATCTTGTCCAGATTGGCACGAAGCTGGTCTTCGGAGAGCGGTTCGTTGCGTTCGGTCTCACGAATGAGAAAGGGCCGGATTCGGGTGTGCAGTCGCCGGAATATCTTGTTCCATTCCCCCTTTTGTGTTCGCTTCTTCGCTGGAATGCGCTCGAAATATCCCGAATACCGGGGTAGACGCAGGCTGGGCAATGCGTTGTCGACAGCTTTCTGGAGCGGGAACCCTTTGAGGAGAATGCTCTCGGCGACCGCGAGGATAAAATCGGCGAAGGTCTCAATCGTACGGGCGACATGCGTGGCGTCTATCGCCTGCAGGGCGGTTTGCAGCTGCTTGCGTCCCGCCACGTCGAGACGCTCTGCGGTCAGGCCGGCGTGATCAAGCCATGCGTTGTAACGGGTGCGCAACGTATCGGTTTCAATCTTGATAACCTTCTCGACACTCTTGTCGTTCCGTTGCAATTCCTCCTGAGACGCGGCGAACAGAACGGCGCGTTTGCCGTCCGCAAGCCGGCAGTGGCGCCAGTGCGTGACGGATTGGTCGCTCCGAGCGTCTTCAGGCAGGGTGCCGTCGGGATCAAACACCGTTGTGATCTTGACCGAGACAAGCTCACGGCTCTCCTGATCATTGAGAACGGCCGTTGCTATCGAACGGACGAGGGACGCCTCAAGGCCGAGCATGCAGAACCGTAACGATCCTTGCGGTTCTTGTTGCATTTGCGCCGTGATAAAATCGAGCGCCACCGAGGCAATCAGCTCACTCCTCTTCATACCCGGCTCCTAAACGGATTTTCAACATAGGCGCAATCATCGGAGAGGCGGTGCAGCAGACCGAGCGTCCGCAGACGCTGCTCGAGGCGTTGCGAGTTCTGCATAAAGGCGTTTTGATCGGTCGGCAAGCTGCCAAAGGCGCGTTCTGCCTCACTCGCGCCAATCACGAGCCGGAAATGGTCATAGAGTTTGGCGAGAAACCGATGATACTCCTCCCGACCTTCGTCGACCACGCACATGACAAGCGCTTTCAGCAGCGAGTCATCCGGCGCATACCACGTTCCCGTGCCCCGGCGCGATACGGCGAGCCCAAGCTGCCGCGCCCATTCGAGGTGGACTTTCGCCACGTGTTGCTGATGGCGCTTCTCCGCGTAGGAGCGGAGGGTCTGAAAGATCCTCTCCGGATCGCCGGACGGGGGGCTGTCATCCGGGGTCCATTGGAACTGCTTGGTCAAGTATTTCCGTACGGGGTCGCCGGGCGCGCGCGCGGCGAGGGCTTCTCGCCACTCTTTGGTGTCTCTTGCCGACTCAACGTAGGCACGTACCGCACGAGTGGATACCATTCTGTTCGCTCCGAGGTTTTCGGCTGACAGATCAAAGAGCGTGGTTTTTCTGGGGGAGGAAACTTCAAGAACGAATTTCGGCTCGTTTGGTTCGCCGATTTCTTCGAGAGCGCGGCGTAGCATGTAGAGCAGCATGTGCAAAGCCGAGAGCCGCACGAGTGGATCGAGCAGCGTCTCTGCGGGCACGTCAAGCCGCAGCAGGCGACGCCATGTATCCGCCAGTGACTCGTACTCAGCTCGCTTGGCAAAAGGGAGATAGCCGATCGTGCTAGACACAAGATTTGAGTCTGCGCCAAGACCTTTCGGCAGCAGAGCGGAAACGACACGGTTCCATTGTTCATTCGTGCGCAGCAGTCTGTCGGAGATCGTCTGGGCGACCTCCGCCCTCGCACCACTGCGGCTCAGCATGAGGTACAGCAACTCGCCGCCGCGCGCAAAGAACCGCCGGTCAGGACTCCCGTTGATATTCGCCGGGAGATCGGCATAGAGACAGTCCGGGCCGTAAGGAAAAAGAAACTTTGAACTCCAGCGACGCCGGCGGTGGGGCTCCACGGCCGTGGTCTGAAAGAACTCAATCACCCGCGCGAGGTGGGAAAAGGAGCCCAGACGATCCTTCAGAGAGCTAAAATCGCCGTCCGTCCCGAACTTGTTCAACCACTGGTGCCAGCGTTCGGAGTCGGCATCGTGCGTCGCCTCGATATGCCGAAGGTGCGGATTGTTAAAAATGAGCTGACGCAGCGGGATTAATCGGGGAATGTTGTATGTAAAGGACTCGTGCGCACCATTCCGGCCGTTTTCATTGAGTGCCGTGCCTTCTTGGTTTCGCGATCGGAAGATGGCCAGAAACTCCAGAAAGACCAGCCAGGGAGTCTGGTCGTTGTAGAGACGATGTCCCCAGATCGCCTCGTCCACCCAGATGTTTACATCGTATTTGGCCGGCGCTTTGAGACGTTGATTCATGGGCTCAGCCTTATCCGGATAGGGTCGGAATGCGGCCTTCCATTCTCATCGACGCTCAAAGCCTGCAGATTGATCTCGTCCGACGAAGACGGTTCTTCACCGATCAACTTATCGAGTCTCTTGATCAGCCTCAGCTTGAAATCCAAAAAATCCTCGTTGCATTGGCGAGAGAAACTCCCCGGCAAGCTGCCGCTGGCCACGCGCACCAGGTACTCAAAATGTGTCAGTTGGAGCGTGAGACGGTCTACGATATCGTCGTTTGGGCCGCCGTGCGGATCAACGATTTCCAAGCACGGCGCGGCCCGATCCGGCGTCAGCGAAAAACGGAGGTAAGGATTGCGGCGATTGCGTGTGGTTGGGAGCTCGTAGTTGAGGAGCGTAGCAATCCGCCCCTGCCCGTCACCGCCTGAGGAGGCCAAATAGAGTGTCGTGCCGTCATCGATCATCATCCCGCAAAATGTTCGGTTGAGACCGCGCACGAGCAACTCGGCCGTGCGCGAGACGTCGGCTTCTCTGTCCAAACCGGAGAGAAATTCCAGAAACCGCCCGGATGCCTTGTAGACGGTGAGTCGCCACGGATCAAGCGTGTGGTCTGAAGACAGCGAAAAGAACAGCCGCTGGCGCTGCCGGGAAAGGGCGCGCATGAACTCAGCGATTTTCTCCCGTTCGCCTTCAAGATAATCGCGCAGATACGGTTCGTAGGCCGTTGCGCCGTAATAGGTATCCATGGTCACATGCCGCTGGTAGAGATCGGAATGGTCGTGGGCCCCGTAGATCAGGAGGTTGTCGAATTGGTTATCCGTCTCGCGGCCGATTCCAAACGTCTCCAGCGTCGTGAATACCTGATATTGCTGGCGTTGTCGCTCGGGCAGGTTCATCCCGAATACGTTTGCGTAAGGATTGGTCAGACGGTACTCCTTGTTATCTACGCGATTCTTTGCAGTCCGGCAGGTCAGAAGAATTTGGCGTCCGTGGCGGTCGCCGAGCAGGATGTTGACGCAGAGCAGGAAGAGGTCGCGGATTGGCAGATGCATCCTGTTGGCCCGGGCCAGTTTCATCAAGGCGCTGAGACGCTGCCGAAACACCGATCCGTCGGTGTGAAGGCGCAAGCGCTCGCGATTGATCCGGATGGGACAGGTGGGCGCGCCATTCGCCTTGAGCAGTTCACAGCCCTGGCACTGAGACCATTGGGGATGTTCCACGATTTGTTCGATCAATTCCTCAAAGTGGGTCGAAGCATCAAGACGGCTCAGGTTGTACAGATATAAATCAAGGGCATCATCCGTCGTGCGACCTCCCACAAGTAAGTCTTCGACACTCTTAAACACGCGGTGCGCATTCTCGTCCTGCGAATCCGACCAGTCCCGCCATGTGGCAAGGAGCTGACCGTCGTTCGCGGCAACGAGGAACACGTCGGCCGAACTCTTGCCCTCCACAGCTTTGGCGAGATCTGAGAGAAGATCGCTTTTCTCCGCCTGCGTCAATTCACTCAAGTCTTTGACGATGGTCAGCCTTTTGCCGGACTTGGCAAGGGTGAGCGAGACAATCTTTTCGCCTGCCTTCCAGGCTTCCGGATCGCCCCCGCAATATTCCCAGATGCGGCGACAGTAGTACGTTTTGCCGTCGCCAGCCGTGCCGGTAAGGATGACGTTTTTGGGTGCTGCGGATTCGAAATTGGCGCGGACGTCTTTCAGCAGCACGGGCGGGATATGGATTGCCGGATTGATCTGATGTCGCTCAATCTCTGTCTGTATGAGTTCGTCATACATGTTGTCGCTAGTCGGAATAGGGCCGTAGTGGCGCAGAAATGAGATGAGGCCGTTTGTATGTGCCACGGTTCGCCCTACTCCCCTGAATTTCGACTGCGTCCATCAACCGCGCCCGCGCTCCGGCTTCTTCATTCCGCTCCTGTATTGCATCGGAGCCGAACGGCCGGAGCGAGAGAGTCAGCTCAATTCCATAGGTGGTCGTGAACGACGAACACAGACACCGTCCGCCGGATCACCCATGCCGCGGACAGGTCTGGAGACGCGGCAAGTCGGCCTTGTCCAAGATTACCGAAAGCCGCCCCCTGTTCTTCTTGTCCTTGTTTTTGCTCAAAAACCACTCTCCCTTGTGTTGCGCCAGCTTTAACACCATTTCGATATGTTGCCAATACCGAAACGCTGGTCTCAGTCCCTCATCCCCACCCGTCAAAGCCGGGCCCTTCCGACCCCAAACTGGGGTCAGCTTGAGCAGTTTCCAACGTTTGTGTGGCGCAAACCCGCTGCAATGTCAGAGAGCCTCACCACGCTGCGAAAGCCTTCAACAAGAGACTTCGCAGACGCTCTTCCATACTCTCCGCCGCAGCGGCAGCATGGCCTCGTGCTAGAGCGATGTCCCTGGACGTGTCGCTGGGGTCGCCCGGTACGTTCCGGGCGGCGCTGGCCGTGAGCAGGGCGCGGGAGGGCGGTGACGGCGTCCTGCTCATTGGGGTCGACGGCGAGCAGGGCGGCGATCGTGCTGCTCCCGTTCTCGCCCACCGGCATTGCTGTTGCTTCCAAAGGGACCCGTTGCGGCAGGGACAGGAGTGCCGCTATTTTCGTTTTACCCTGTCAACGCCTCCGCTCTTACGCTGCCGCGGTCGCGCTGACTTTGGGCACTCCTACCTTGGGGGGCATGTCCGCTGCTACGGAGCCGAAAACCCGAGGGGGATAAAGCCGTTGTTGATGGACAGAGGGGAGAGAGGGACGGCTCCGGCCGTCGTAGGCACCGATGAAATATCAAGCTAGGGTTATTTCCGAGCCGAGGAGCTACCAGCCGAAACCGCTGTGTCACTTGAGGGCGCCAGGAGTCAGCGTACTAGCGCCATTGGTGTAGAAATTCAGGTCGGCAGTCAGCTTCCTAGTAAACGCAAGAGCGGTGTCATAATCCGTCGTCTATGCGGATACTCCACAGTACGTACTACAGGGC
>CBDCCD010000004.1:0-9480 GCA_965214605.1 uncultured Binatia bacterium (SeqCode)
ACAGAACAGGAATGTGAAGGCCGCAGCTAGCGGTCAGCTGAGAGATGCCCACGGCTCGGTCTCCGGGGCCTACAGCCGCTGGTCAAATGACGAGGCCAAAGAACTGCCCGAGGTCAGAACCATGGTCATTGACGAGTAGAAGTCCATGACAAAAAAACATGGCCGAACAGCCCCCTTAGAAAAGTGAGCGCCAGGCCTTGAGGAGTACTAGGGAGTCATCGAAGCCATTGAGAAGTCGCCGCCCCCTGCTCAGCATCGTCCGGCCCGGAGCCTCCGATACGCTCCCCCGCCGACCATCGTGCAGGCGGCAAAGAAATCATAATCGCCTTTGCCGAAGCACCAACGCCCCGAGAGCAGCATGAGGTCACGGTGAAAGCGATGAAAAGACAACAGCAGGACATGACCGCTCTGCGCACCCTCATTGAGTGCACCGGCCTAGTCAATCCGGTAATCCTCCAAGCCTGATATGGAAGCCACAGACAATAACGAGATCCGCGCCTTTGCCGTAGACGCGGCAACCGAAAAAGTCCTAAACGAGGCCCTGGCCGGCCGCGGTGCGCAGGTGCAGCGCAGCGATATTACAGCGGCTATCAAGACCCTGGCTACCGCCGCTTCGCCCCGGTTGATATTCGTCGATCTCGATGGCAGCGAGTTCCCCACCGGCCGTATCCACGAGTTGGCGGGCGTGTGCGAGCTGGGGACCCTGGTAGTAGCCATCAGTTCCAACGACACCGCCCGCTTCACCCGTGAACTGCTCGCCCCCCTTACCGGGGTCAGCGACTACCTGCCTAAGCCGGTGACCGTCAACGATATTCACGACGCGGTGACAACCGCCCTCAAAAACGACGACGGTCCGGCCCGGCTGTACGCCGGGCGGGTCATCGCCTTTGCTAGTTGCGGCGGGAGCGGAGCCACAACCCTGGCCGCGGTGACAACCCGGACCGCAGCCAGCCGGGGCAGCTATGTGTCGGCGCTCGACCTAGAGCGGACCTCCGGGGCGCTGCCGCTGATGCTTGATGTCGAGCCGGCCCAGGGTCTGGAAGAACTCCTTGAGATCGCCGCCACTGCCGAGCCCAACCCAGACCTGATCGACGGCGTACGGACCACGGTCTCGCCCCGCATCTCGGTCTACGGCTACCGCGCCGGCGACAGCCTGCCCCCGCAACCGGCCGCCGACGCGGTCCAATGGCTGATCGAGCAGCTTGCCAACCGCTCGCACCTCGTTATCGTAGACGGCGCGACCGATACTGATACGCTGTTCTCCATCTTTGAGCACGCCGACGATCGGGTGCTGGTCTATGAACCGACCCTGGTCAGCCTCAACCGAGCGGTCCATCGTCTCGCCCTGCTGGGCAAAGACCGGCCGGTCATCTTGGTCGAGAGCCACACCCGGGTAAAGAAAGGCGCGCTGGCCTCGGATGAGATCAGCTATGCCCTAGCCGGCCGTACCCCCGACGTGACCATACCATTTGAGCCGGCCCTGCCGACAGCCACCAACCACGGCTGGCCGGAGCGCAACCTGAGCAAAAAATACCGAACCGCACTGAGCCAGCTGACCGACACCCTTATACACCAGACAGTCTCGCTGGTAGAAGAGAGCGGACGAGAGTGATAAGAGGGGAGCGCGATCCCAACTCACCAGGAAAGGATAGCCCATGGCACGCAGTCCTTTTGGACGCCGCCCCAAGGCAGCCAAAAAGCCGGCCCCGAAACACCGCGAAGCACCCCAGGACCGCCGCGAAGCGCCGACGGTTGCCGAGCCGGTCGAATCCATCGCCCCAGTCCGCACCCGAACCGCCTCGACCTTGATCGCCGACATGGCGACCAAGCTGCACCCGGTCATTGTCGAGAACCTTGACATGGCCAAGGCGGCTGAGCTGGACCGGGATGACCTGGCTGTTCAGCTCCGGGCCTTTCTCGATACTGAGGATTCTGTTGCCTCCGACCTGACTCCGCTTGACCGCCAGAAGGTCGTCAACCGGTTAGTGGACGACATCAAGGGGCTCGGTCCGTTGGAGCCGCTGTTCAGTGACCCACATATCTCCGACATCCTGGTTAACGGCACCAAATCGGTCTATATCGAACGTCGGGGCAAGCTGGAGCAGGTCGACATCAGGTTTCGCGACGAGCAACACCTGTTGAACATTGCCCAGCGCATCGCCGGCTGGGTTGGCCGACGAGTGGACGAGGCCAGCCCGATGGTGGACGCCCGTCTGCCCGACGGCAGCCGAGTCAATATCATCATCCCCCCGCTGGCGATCGACGGGGCAGCCATCTCAATCCGCCGCTTTGTGGTCAAGGGCATCGGCCTGGAAGACATGGCCGACCGTCAGAGCTTTACCCCAGTTATGGCAAAGCTGCTCCGGATCTGCGTCAAAGCCCGCCTGAACATTCTGATCGCCGGGGGCACCGGGGCCGGCAAGACGACCTTCATGAACGCCCTGTCGCGCGAGATCAACAATACGGAGCGGTTGGTCACAATCGAAGACTCGGCCGAACTCCAGCTCCAGCAGCCGCACGTCGTCCGGCTGGAAACGCGCACCGTGAGCACCGAGGGCACCGGCCGGGTGACGATCCGAGAGCTGCTGATCAACGCTTTGCGGATGCGGCCCGACCGGATCATTGTCGGCGAGGTCCGGGGCGAAGAAGCCAACGAAATGTTGCAGGCAATGAACACCGGCCACCCCGGTTCAATGTGTACGGTCCACGCCAACAATCCCCGCGACGCGCTGATGCGGCTTGAGAACATGCTGATGATGACCGCAACCGACATGCCGCTAATGGCTATCCGTCGGCAGATTGTGTCGGCCCTTGATGTCATCGTCCAGATGGCCCGGCTGCGCTCCGGCCACCGCTGCGTGACCAGTATTACCGATGTGGCCGGGCTAGAGGGTGAGGTGGTAACGACTGAGGAGATGTGGAGGCGGCTACCGGGCGAGGCCCATGTGTTTGAGGGCACGGGTCGCCAACCTTCCTGGATTGAGGCGATTGAGGCCGCGGGCCTACGGGTCGAACTCATGGAAGTGCTCCAAGAGAGCGGCAACGAGGTGGAGGCTGCGGCATGACCCCGATCTTGATTATCGCTTGTGTCGTGGGCGTTCTGATCCCGGCAGTGGTCGCCCTGGCGTTGGCCGGCAGTGTGCTGATGAGTATAGTCAGCGCTCTAGCCGCTCTGCTCGTCGAATCCCTCGTCATCATGCTGTGGCTTGATACCCGCAAAGAGCGCAAGGCACTTGACCGTCGGTTGCGACGGGTGGCCGCCCTGCTGAGTGGCGAGACCCCAGCCGATGGCGAGGCCACGGTCGAGATCAGCGTCTTCCGCCAGCGGCGGGCCAATTCCTGGCTGCTCGACCGGATTGAGCACAAGTTCTCCATGCTGGAGGCCGACAAAGCCGTGCCAAAAGCACTCGGGCTGGCCGGGCTGGCCGCGGTCATGACCTTTATCGGGCTGTTCTTTACCCGGTTCGGGCTGGTCCTCAGCCTGCTGCTGGCGCTGGTCGGCTGGCTGGGAGCCAGCTATTCTGTGCTGGCTATTAAAGACTCCCGTCAACGGGCCGAGTTTTTGCGGATCTTTCCCGAGGCTGTAGACCATGTGGTGCGCCTCATGCGGGCTGGTCTGCCTTCGACGGAAGCCATCTCCGCTGTGGCGGGGGAGACCCGGCCGCCGGTCAGCAATGTGTTGGGAGCGGTCAAGGAAGGCACGGATGCCGGACTTGACCCAGAGACAGTTATCCGCGGCACCGCGGCCCGTGTCCGCATCTCTGAGTTCACCCTGTTTTCCGCCGCCGTCTGCCTGCAACGGACAACCGGCGGAGCTATCTCGGGCGCACTCACCAATCTGTCGGCCACCCTGCGTGCCCGCCGTGAAAGCGCTCTCAAGGCCCAGAGCGCAACGGCCCAGACCCGGCTGACCCTGATAATCATCGCCATCCTTCCGATAGTGGTGCTGTCGATACAGAAATTCACCAACCCGAAGGCAGTTGAGACCCTGTTCTATACTGAATCGGGCGCAGGCCTGCTGCGTTACGGTATTGGCTTCATAGTTGTCGGGCTGCTGATTGCCCGCAATCTGGCCGCCCGTGTCATCCGCTGAGACGGAGAAGAGGCATGCTCATACTGCTGACCCTTGTTATGGCCCTGCCCATTGTCGCCGTGCTGGTCCGTCTGGTGTTGCAGGAAACCCGCCGCGTCCAGGTACTTGACCGACGACTGAGCCAGGTACGGGCCTGGGCAGCGGCGGTCTATGGAGAACCCGAGCCCCGCACCCGCCGTCAAGCCTCGGGCCGCCCTCTGCATCTGAGAGTCTCGGTCGGCGTACTCAAGTTTGCCTCTCTGCTGGTCCCGGTCGGGACCGACGAGCGCGCCAAGCTCAATCATCTCCTCCGCAAGGCCGGCTTCCACCAAACCGACGCTCTGGCGGTGTTCATGTCCGCCAAGCTCGTTGGTACCCTGGCCGGCGGGCTGCTGGCCGGCTTCCAGGCGGCCCAGACCGATCTTCTGGGAAGCTATACGGGGCTGATTGTGGTAGCCGGGCTGGTCGGAGCGGTGGTTGGCGGAATAATACCCGAGACGGGTTTGCGCTACCTGGTAACTCGCCGGCACACCAGAATGGTCACCGCCCTCCCCGATGCCCTCGACCTGCTGTCCCTGTGTCTTGAATCCGGTCTCACCTTTGAGCGCTCCCTGACCAGAGTCGCCCAGGAACTCGTACCGCTGGCCCCTGATCTGGCCAGGGAGTTCGGCCAGGTTGAGACCGAACTCCGCATTGGGGCTGAGCGCAGGACCGTCCTGCAAAACCTATACACCCGGACCGAGGTAGAGGGTTTACGCGACCTGGCCACCACTATTGTCCAGGGCGAGCGCTACGGTACGCCGCTCACCCAGTCGATGCAGAACATTGCCCGCAGTGAACGAGCCCAGCGGGCAGCCCGTATCGCCAGCCAGATTGAGCGTTTACCGGTGCTGATGAGTATGCCCATGCTGCTGATGGTGACGCCGGGCACGGTTCTACTGGTCGCCGGCCCGAGCTTCTTGATGACGCTTGATGCGCTACGCAGCATCAGCGGCGGCTAGTCAGAGAGCCTTTCGGTCATCAGCACTTCTTCCCGACTGGTGCCACGGTATATCTGGACCCAGACCGGATCCGGCGCTTCCGGTTGCAGGAGCATTGTGACGCCGACCGCTGGCCGCCGGCCAAAACCGCCAGCCCGGCTGAGAGGACGCAGAGCCAGCGACAGACTGCCCAGGCTCGTGGCCAGCACGAGCTGGTCGGCCTCTAGGGGCAGCACTTCGAGCGTCACCGTCTGTGCGGTATTTTGCTGGCCGCCCTCGCCCTCCTGGGATTGGGCTTCGCCGGCGAGGTGCTCAACCCGCCGGTTGACAGCCACCACCCGGATATTCTCCAGGACCGTCCGGCTGACAGTACTGAGCTGGCCGTTGGCGTCGGTCTGCGTGGTGAAGATGACATCGACCCGGTCGCCCGGCGAGATGAGGCCGGCGTGGCTCGTCTCCTGATTGACCGTAATGGTGACGGCCCGGTGGTTGGGGGCAAGGGCCGCAGCCAGAAAACCGTCCTGGCCGGACCGCACCAGTTGTGCCCAGGTGAGCGGCATACCGGCCAACAGCGGGGTGCGGACCACCGAGCCGGCCACCTCCGACATATCAATCTGGTCCTGCCATAGGTAGTTTGAAAAGACGGCCTCGGCCTCAAGCGGGACAGTGGTAATATCGTCGGCGGCAAGCAGGACGCCGACATCTAGGTCACCGGCTGCGGCCCACACATCGACCAGCGGCGGCGGGGGCGGCGGGGGCGGCGGGGGCGGCGGTTCCCCCTCCGTCTCGTCCGGCTGGCCCAAATACAGCCACACACTGACTGCCAGAGCGGTGATCGGAACGATCCCCAGGAGCACGATCAGGAGCACGGAACGATAGCGTCGCATAGGCGTCTCAGGCGAAAAAGGCGCGCGACGTCAACACGACAACGGCCGGTGGGGCAATGGCCAACGCCAGTGGGAGATTGGACCGCAACCGGCGAGTGACGGCAAACGGCAGTAGGCTGAACAGGCCAAGGCCGAGACTGAGCAGTCCCATGCCGGCCAGAAACAGACTGATATCGAACGGGCCGATCCACAGGCCGGCAACGGCCAGAAGCTTGCCGTCGCCTCCGCCAAGCGCGCCGGCGACGAACAGGCCAAAGCCGACCAACAGCAGAACCGCGGCGGTGATCAGATGAGTCCACAGCGGGGCCACCTGGCTGGCGATTGCGGCATACACGCCAAACATCGCCAGCAACCCGAGCGGCACCCGGTCGGGAATGGAGCGGCTGTATAGGTCACACACGGCCGCGGCCCCAAACAGCGCGCAGCCGGCCAGCAGCAGAACGGTTTCAAGCACGGGGTTCCCTCAGCATCGTGCCATTGTGGAGAGAAGACCACAGAAAATCAATGGACACGCCTGGATTTAGCGGCTCTCCCGTTCGGTGGCCGGCCGAGGGTTTGCCGGCAAGGTGACCTGAAAACAGCTGCCCTGTTGTCCCGGTTGGCTGGTGAGCGAGATCCGCCCGTTGTGCAGGCCGGCGATGGAGCGGGCCAGGGCCAGACCGAGGCCGGTCCCACCCCGTGTCCGGGCCGGGTCGGCCCGGTAGAAGCGTTCAAAAATCTGGGCCTGGTCTTCAGGGGCAATGCCCGGCCCGGTGTCCTGAACCTCAAGCCTGGCCTCGTCCGCCGACTGACTCAAGCGCAGTTCGACCCGGCCACCGGCTAGGGTGTATTTGATGGCGTTCTCGCCAAGATTGAACACCAGGCGAAACAGCAGGGCGGCGTTGCCGCTGACCCACACTGCCGGCGGGTCGGAGATGTGGCAGTCCACGGTCTGACGCTCGGCCAGGGCGAGCAGGGCCGGGCGGGCGTCTTCGAGCACCTCGGCCAGATTGACCGTCGTGCGGGTGAGTTCGAGATGGCCGCTGTCCGAGCGGGCGAGGAAGAGCAGGTCATTGACCAGGGTGATCAGCCGGTCTACCTCTTCGAGGCAGCTGCCCAAGACCTGCCGATACTCGTCGCCGGTCTGCGAGGTGCGCAGCGCAACTTCCATCTCACCCTTCAGAATGGTCAGCGGGGTACGCAGCTCGTGGGCGGCGTTCAGCGCTAAAGTGGCGGACCGCGCTGAAGGAGCGCTCTAGGCGGGCCAGCATATCGTTGAGCACGGTTGCCAGCCGGCCGAGTTCATCGTTGTTGTCGTTGGCCTCAAGCCGGCGTGAGAGGTCTTCGGCTTCAATCCGGCGGGCGGCCTCAACCATTGCATCGACCGGGGCCAGGGCACGGCCAGCCAGAAACCAGCCGCCTAGACCGGCTCCACCGAGCGCCAGCGGAGTCAGGACGAGCAGGACGAGCAGGAAACGTGAGCGGGCCGCTTCTGCGCTTTCCAGCGACATGGCGACCTGAATGAAGTTGCGCAGCCGACCGCGCTCAAACATGGGCACGGTCAGCAGCCGGACCGGGGAGAGCGAGACGTCGGGCAGGCTGATGGTGGTATAGGTGGAGCGGCCATGTTTGGCGTTTTCCAGGGCCTGGGGGCTGATCGGAAACTGGAGCCGTCCACGCGGCGCGACACGAGGGTCGGGCCGACCAAGGAGGTCAAGCATCCGAAACGAGCGGCGAGACAAACCCGGGAAGAAGAAGGACTCAAGGATTTCGTCAAGGCCCGGTCCCAAGCGGCGGCGAGGAGTGGTCTGCGTGGTTTCGACAATGGAACGGGCCACGGAATCCAGCGAGGCGTCGATATTCTGGCGCAAGCCGCACTCTAACAGCACTAGGGTGGCCAGTCCGAGCATGGCCAGCATGCCCGACAGCAGGGCGGTATACCACACGGTCAGGCAGGCTCTGAGGGTGCGGGATCGGAGGGTCACTGGTCGTGTTCGGGTTTTTCCCTTCCCTTCGTCCTCTCGCCATCGAAGGAGAGGGCGAGGGGGGAGGGCCGCGTATCAGCCGTCCTTGAGCACATAGCCGACACCGCGGACGGTGTGGAGGAGTTTGGGACTGAAATCAGCATCAATTTTCTTGCGCAGATAGTTCACGTACACATCAATCACATTGGTGAAGGTATCAAAATCCACTCCCCAGACGTGCTGGGCAATAAGGACGCGGCTCAAGACCCGGCCGGGCTGGCGCAGGAAAAATTCCAGCAGGGCGAACTCTTTGGCGGTCAGCGTGATGGGTCGTCCGGCCCGCGTCACTTCTCGGCTGACCGGGTCGAGCTTCAGGTCGGCCAGGTGCAGAATCGGCGGCTGGACCGGCCCGCCGCGGCGCAGCAGGGCTCTGACCCGGACGACGAATTCCTCAAAGGCGAACGGTTTGGTCAGATAGTCATCCGCCCCGCCATCGAGTCCCGCCACCCGGTCAGCTACCGTATCGCGGGCGGTGAGCATCAAGACCGGAAGGGAAAGCCGGTGGCGGCGCAGTTCTTGTAGCACTGAGAAGCCGTCCCGTTCGGGCAGCATGACATCAAGAATCAGCAGGTCATAGTCTTCCTCAAAAACGCGCTCCAGACCGCTCTGACCATCGGTCGGCGACGTCAACCTGGTAGTGCTCAGCTTCAAGACCGCGCCGAATAAAACTGGCGACCTTGGCTTCATCTTCGACGACTAAGATACGCCTCTCTCAGCGCCCCTGTCCGTTGGCACGTTCGACGTCCTGCACAAGAAAAGAGGGGGGTGGGAAAACCCACCCCCCTCTTCCCGGCGGGACGTCGGGATAACGCCCTTATTTCCCCAGGGCGGCTAAGTTACTCGTTGTATAAGTGGAATCCGGAAAGCCCAGCTCATACTCGGTGTAGTAGCCCTTGGACTGCACGTCAAAGAAGCTGCCCCGATTCTGCCGGACGTCCTCGCCAACACCCCAGAACGGATGGCGGACCGTCATGTCCCGACCCGGCGTGTAGCCCATCTTGTCCATCCAGATGATGGTCTTCCAGTATTCACCAGCCCGGTCGTACAGCGTCGTCCAGTAGGCCCAGTAGGCGTGCTTGTCGATATAGAGAATCCGGCGGCCATAGGCGTAGTAGGGATCCTTGGGCGTTGCTTCGACAACCCAGCAGGTCCGTTTGGCCAGCTTGAGGTTGGTCGGCGCCCAAGCCTTACCGGTCCAGCCCGGCGTTTCGTAGCCGTGCATAATCCGCTCTTCCGGCGACCAGGAGATGCGAGCGACCTGACCCGACGGGATCTGTCCCTTGTTGGTGATATTCGCATCGTCGGAGGGCAATTTTTTCGGCGCAGCCTCACCCGGCAGCATAGCTTTTTCTATGCCGGTTGGCGCAATCGGGACGAGCATGTCCTGAATACCGATCAGATTCCAGTTCATATACTGGATTTTTCCGGCCCAGCCATAGGGATCATCACGAGCGATGATTGAGCCGAACAGCCCCTCGGATGAGTTCGAGGCGGTCAGACGCCGCACACGACGAATGGTCGGAACAAAGGCCCAGATG
>CBDCCD010000005.1:0-20974 GCA_965214605.1 uncultured Binatia bacterium (SeqCode)
GTATCGAAGAATACCTGACGGAAAATCCGCTTCCGCAGGAAGCACGCTTCAATCACTACCGTCCGGCTCGCTACTTCAGCTCGAACATCGAGTCACTCGCAAAGCACTTGAGGGATGAGGAGCTTGTTCGCTTTGAAGAGGTCTTCCGTGCGGTCAACGCGCTCTTGTAGCGGGAGACTCCGCTCGTGACCGGGCATTGCGAGACAATGCTTGCGATGAGGGTGCGCCAATGACCTTCGACCAAGTCACGGCCTTGGCCTCGATCGGCGAGTCCGAAGCCCTGGAGTTCAGGGCCACGACCGGAACGCGGCGTGAGGCCGCCGCGACTGTGTGCGCCTTGCTCAACCAGCGTGGTGGACATGTTCTGTCCGGGGTGACGCCGGACGGCAGTGTCGTGGGTCAAGCGGGTCAGCGAGCGGACGGTTGAGCAGGTGAGCGTTGAAATCCGGCGGATCGATCCACCCGCGTTTCCGGAGATCGAACGGATTCATATTTCGGGGGATTTGGAAGTGATTGCGGTTCGAGTGAGTCCTGGCGCGTCACCCCCGTATCAGTACCGGGGCGCCTCCTACCGGCGTGTCGACAACACGACGCAGGCGATGTCCGCTGAAGAATACAAGCCCATGCTCTTCGAGCGCATGTATAACGAGCGACCTTGGGAGAACCATCCTGCCGACGGGTGGACAGTGGACGACCTGGACCTCGCGGAGATTCGAAACACGGTTGCGGAAGCCGTCCGGATCGGCCGGCTCAACCAACCCGGGGGCCAGGATCCAGGGGACTTGCTTCGCGGGTTGGGGCTGCTCCGCGACGGTGTCCTGTTTCGGGCCGCCGCAGTGCTGTTCGGGAACGCGGAGCGCCTCGAAAGCGAAATGCCGTAGTGCCTGCTCCGCGTCGCGCGTTTCCGGGGCCTCGACCGCTCGGAGTTCCTCGACAACCGACACGCCTTTACCCTCCTTGCGAGCGCTGTGCGCTTTTTGCGCGATACGCTCCCCATCGCCAGCCGCTTCGAGTCGAGCCGCATGGCGCGCATCGACGAGCCGCTCTACCCGCCCCTCTGGCTACGCGGGAGGCGCCGGCGAACGCGTTCTGCCGCCGAGACTATGCTATGGGCGACGGCTCCGTTGGGCTTGCGATCTACGACGACCGACTGGAGGTGACCTCGACCGGCCCGCTGCACTTCGGGCTGACTCTGGACGATCTCTTCGGGCCGTACGAGTCCCGACCCTGGAACCCGCTCATCGCCCGCACGTTCTATCGGCGCGGCATCATCGAGGAATGGGGGGGCCCGGGGACGATCAGAATGGCGGACCTGGCGACCTCGGCGGGGCTGCCCCGTCCCGAGATCGAGGAACGCGGCGACTACGTGCCGCCTCAACTAGACGACAGCAAACTGACGAAACAACAGATGACAATCTTGACACTTCTTCAGCTGTTCTGGGGCCGCAGGCGAACGAGCGGCGATTGCGGGAAGACCTCGCCATTCTACTGGGGTTGGCCGGGGAGCACGCTGGAAACCCCTGTAGAACATGGCGTTGGCTCATTCTGGCTGATTCCTGCTCATTCAGGCCCATTCAGGAAACCCGCGGGCGACGTTGCACTACAGCGGGCACCCACGCGTGAGGAGAGGACGCTGCCGACAGATCTATTCACAATCCGACGGTCGGGCCGTGAAGAATCAAACAACGGGTTGTGATCCTAACCGAATCGGGGTTCCGCATGGCGGTTCCACTGGCAGTCCAGCACCTTGCTCTTACGCCCCGCGATCTGCTTCGTCATCCGAGGCGGCACCCAGCATCACCTCGAACCCCTTGCATTGCTACGGTCGGGGTCTAATGATCGGTCAACGTCAGTTGTGACCGGAGTTAGAACGATGGATGAACGAGGGCTTAAGCCATTCACCTCTAGTCGTCGTAACCTGGTCAAGGGCGGCTTCATTGCGGCAGCGGTCGCCCCATGGACTGCCGGCTCATCTGCTACTGCCGCGTCGCACGTGATGTACCCAAGGATCGGTCAAAGGGTCCTGGCTGAGATAACCGTGTGTTCGGCGTTGGTGCCTGTCGCACGAGCGCTCAAGTCAGTGAGCCTTCAACGGAAATCCAAGCCGGTAAAACAGCGTACTCTGACACACTGACCCAACGACTTCTCGAAGTATCCTTGCTCAGACGGAGATGATGATCCGAGAACCGTGGAGGTAAACGATGACGGCAACATGACGCGAGCGTTCACCGTCGCCTTGAATGAAGAAGCACGAACGATCGAACTGCTACAACAGTCCCGTCTTTTCCGGGTTCAAACTAATCCAGTCTTCCTGTATTCGGTCGGCGCTAGTGTGTCCTGTGTGCCTATTCTCGTTTCTTCAAGGATTCAGTAATCAGTGGGGCTCGAGAGTAGCAGACTGGGTTGTGGGAACAGGTCGTAGAACGGCGGCGGCATCCCCCTCGGTCCAGACCTTACGGCCGACCGAAACTTCGGCGTGGCCTTTCCACGGCCCTTGTAGGATAAGACTGCCCCTATCGACGGCATGCGCGGGAATTCACCCGAATCCGCTTCCGGAACGCTTACGAAATAAGAAAGCAAAGACGGGATTCCATAAATAACAATATGCCAGGCTGTTAGCAAAGAATATATCATGTTTGGGTCAGCTGCACCTGGGCACTCCGGGCCGAGGGTAGAGGTGGAGAAGGACGCATTCCACCCGATCCAGCAATGAACCATGATGGCCAGCGTCGCCCAATGAAGGTTACAATCTCCATGAATTCCGACGAGATCTGTTCGACCGTACATCGGTTGTTGTATGCGCTCCCGCTATTCGAGCAGCCAACCGAGATCCAAGTCACCGATGGCCTCTACTTCTTCTACGAACACGGCGAGGCCGAGCGGCACGCGCTCAATGGCCGAATTGTTCGGGTTGGCAATCATCCGCATTCCGATGGGACCCTCGTGCCCGGCTCCGGCAGCACCATGCGGGGGGCAAGAACAGGGGCATCTTTCGTGAATGCGAAGCTCCTTGAGCCCCGCGCGCTCGCGGATCAGCTGCCAGTCGTCGAGGCCGTCAAGTGTCCAGCCGCAACCGCGCTCTGCGCCATTCGGAGTCAGTATTCCAGACGCCGGCGAACACTATCCCGATTGTCCCACCACTTCGCATCGGAGTCGTAGCTGGTCGCGATTTGGTCAAGCATGTTCGCGGTGAAGGGGTACTCGAAGGCCACCTCCCGGGACCACCTTCGATACTGTTCTGCAAGCTCTCGTTCCTGCGCCCCGCCCTCGTCTCGCCAAGTCGCCCCGCGGGCGTTGTGGATACCAACGAGCATCCCGATCGCGATTCCTTGTGATCCTAAATCATCGATGGCTTCCCGCACAGGCTCGCACGGCCAGACTCCGTCAGCGTCAGGCGGACAGTGGGAAAGCAGCTGGCCGATCATCTCGTCGCCAATCTCGACACGCCCATACTCCCGCGCGAGCATCCTTACCTGCTCCAGCCACGCATTCAGCTTATCAAGATCAATGCTGCCATCGGCTTGGGTTCCCGGAATTCGGCTGGCATTTGTGAGGAGTGCATAAGCGGCCCGCGCCAGAGCAGCGCGACTATCCGAATTTGACAGCTGCCATTCGGCTGGGTCTTTTCCGCCATCGTCGCGCTTGAAGGCGCGTAGCGCCTCCATAAACAATGCGGGCGTCTCCGCAAGCTGCGCTTCCAAATTGCGAATTCCGTGATTGGAATCCTCGAGCGTCTCGACAAACAGGAACTCTAGTCGGGCAAGATCTTCTCGAGAAGTATCTTCCCGTTGTTCAAGCGTTTCTAGCGCTTCGGAGACGTAATGCGCATCAAATTGATAGGAACCGGCGGGCTCCGCACCATTGGTCGCCAGCTCCGTCAGCAAGCGAATCATCCGTAACGAATCGAGTTGCTTCCAATCCAGGTGCGCCGCGTGAAACGCCGCGCACGGCCGACCTACATTGAGGAGCTCGTCCACGAAAGTTGAGATTGCAGACGCGTCGCGTCGGCTCGGGTAAGGAGCGACTTCTCGCCAATATCGCTCCTTAAGTCGCTTGGACAGCCTGTCAACCTGTTGCCATGTGCCGTTGTCAAAAGGCGCGCGGCAGAGCAGCCTGATGCACGAATCCTCATCGGAGCCAAGACCGGCGAGCAACTCCCCGAGAACGCCGTCACGGTTTTGTAACTCCAGCTTGGCCAAAAATCCGGTGATGCAGTGCCAACACTTGTCCCACAGCTCCTCTGACCGCTCCGCCATCATGCCCCTGAGAAAATCTATTGCCTTCTGAACTCCGGTGCAGATTTCAGCCATGTGCCACCCAACGAGGCGCGAGGCGTCGCCACATTGGCACAGCTGCTTAATCCCGACCAGATCGGACTCCGCCCATACCTCCCGCAACGCCTCACGTCGCTGACGCGCAATTCGCTCTTCTCTCCCTTGGTGACCGAGCTGTTCGTCCTCAAGTTCGTCAGCAGATTCCTCAACCCACTCGCGCAAGAAAAGCCATTGGTGGCGCACTGCAGGATTCCGGGGTTCGAGCAGCGCATATGCCTGTCGGGCACGCTTCCTCCCGGCGTCGCCAATATCGCGGCGCCGCCGGCGCCGGGTTAGGGTGCAGCGCCGTATCCGCTCACGCAACGCCGCCTTCCGCATATCGCTCGGTCCGGTGTCAATCCAGGTGCCAATGAGATCCCACACCCGGTTGCGAAGCTCAGCACTCAGCACCTCAAGGCGGTCGACCAGATCGCCCAGCGTGTGCTCGTCGTGCGCGGGCCAGTCAAGCGCAAGCTCTACCGCCTTACGTTGACCCTGCCGCTCCTCGCCAGCCGTGCCGCCCTCAACCGCATCATAGGCATCGGTGCGCCACCTCGGCTTACTGCTGAAACGCTTGATGGTCGAACCCGGATTGAATTGATCGACGCAAATCTGCCAGCCGACATCGGGGAATTTCCTCGTGAGCGTCTCAAGCGCCCGATTGCGCTGATCAAGGGAAGCCGCGGTCTGAGGCATCGGGAACCAGAAAATTGTTTTAAGCGTGCCCATAGGCTTATCGGCCCAGTTGTCATCGATTTGCCACGCGCACAGTTTGGCGAGAATGAAGGTGACGCGGACCAGCCGCTCCGGTTTCCAGGCGAGCGATTCGAGCGCCCGCAGCATGCCGGAGCGCGGACAATCTCCGAACATTCCGGTATCCGCAGGCGCGAACAACACAGCAATCTGCGAGTTCTCGCTTTTGAGATCATCTTCGATGATGCTGAGGAATGTATCCGGCACGGCCTCGGCGTATTGCGGTAGATCGCTCTTCTGAGACAGCCACGTCGATTCGGCCGAGGGCGTCAGCAAGTGGCGGACGACAGCACTAACGTCGGCCTCAAGGTTAATCCCTAGGCGCTCGCCAACGAGGGCATTGCCGTGTACGGCCAGAAGCACAAGCGTATCGCAGAGGCCCCGACGGAGAGCAGACGAATGGTTCCGGCTCTTTCCGTAGAGATTGGCCGCCCACCGCTCATCCTCCGGTAGTTCCAGTGCCGGATCACGCTCTGACAGGACAATTTCAGCGGCGGACAGGAATTTCTTCAAGTCCTCCGCTGTAAGGGTCCGGTGCGCGGCGTAGAGCGCATCGACCTTGGAGACGACACCCCGGAGATGGCCGATGGACCAGATTGGCGGTTCGTCAATTGTCTGGAGTCGTGCGATCGTTTGTTCGGCGTCTTCGTAGGGTCTGTCGGTCAGGGAGCGCAGTATCTCCTTGTCCGCCTCGGCCTTGGAATCCCACGCGCCAACGAATATGAACGGGATCAACGCCCGAGCGACAGTGTTGTCAGTGGCCCAGGGCGGCACCTTCACAGCCTCAACCTGCGCGAGTCGGCGCCGGAGGATGGTTGGCGAGCGCGCCGATTCCCTTGCGAGTTGGTCTATCCGGGATTCATTAAGAGCGGGATCGGTGTCGCGTAGGGCTTTACGGAACGGCTCGTAGCCCAGCAGGTCGAGCGCAATGTCCGCTTTGCCCGTCACTGTATTGCGGCCGCGTACGATGATCGTGTGGGTCTTCTTGTGAAGTCCGGCCAACACCCTTTCAACCGCTGACGAGGCGACAATCGCAACGAAGTTCGAAGACAGCCCAGCGATGGTCTCGAAAGCCTCAAGCGAGCGGATGACCACGGCGCGCTCATAGACGCCGGGGCATGAATCCCCCAGCCGGTCCAGCGCGCAGCTTAGGAAAGCCAGCGCCTCCAAACTCGAGTCGGCAGCAACGACGAAGGGGCTGATTGGAGGTGCTTTCAGCCATTTCTCAAGCTGTGCCCGGTGCCGTTCGGCGGCGGGGGCGAACAACTCTCTCGACAGCGCGGGCTCAGTGACGGCCGCCCATTCAAGCCAAATCTGGCAAAGGGTCACAACCTCCTGACCTGCGCCTCTCTGGAACTCTCCCATTCGGGTCTGCGCCGGAATCGACTGTTCCAACCATTGTTCCAGGTCACTGGCGTCGAAGGCGCGCACATCCTGCCATTCACCGCCCGTCTTCTTGGCCTTGGCCCAGTCGTGCTTGCCAGTCCAATTACGCGGCGTCACGAACACGAACGTCGTGGATTTTCGTTCCTTGGCGGGAACTCCGGCTGTACGGGCCTGATAGTCCCTGTCCGCTTTGGTTTTGGGTGTCTTGTTGCACCCGAACTCCCAGCCGGACTGTCCGCGCGGTATCCACGGTGTCGCCGATCCGGACCTAACCTGGCCATCCCACCCCTTTCGCTGGGAATTGTCAAAGGCCGGAAAATCGACCGCAGTCAGATTGCTGCCAGTCGAGTGCACCAGCGTGCGCAGCAGCGCCGGAAGCTGCCCTCTCGCGTCGATGGTATCGGCCCACGCGGCGATCTGGCGGGCGGTGATCTTGAGATAAGCAGGTGCGTACGCGCGGACGGCGATGTCGTCCGCGCGAGCCCGCGCCTCGAATTCCTCGTACCTCGCCTGCATTTCAAGGAGGGCAGAAGCGTCGGCCTGGAACGCTTTTTCGAACCGCATGGCCATATCGGGCGAGAGCGCGGCTTTGCCGTTCAGAAGATTGGATAAGGCAGGTCGACCCACGCCGAGCATCTCCGCGGCTCTCTTCACGGAGAGCTCCGCCGGGAGAATCGACAGCTTTATGTGGGTTCCCGGATGGATTGGGGTCTTGTTGCGTCGCGATGCCATAGAGCCTACAGCCCTCCTGCTTGGTAAATCGTGCTCTCAGTTTTCGCTGAGCCATTTGAGGTTTAGAGTTGATTGTATCGTGTAACGCAACACATATCAACCAAGGATGCCTTGTAGCGCCTGTGGTGCGGGCGGCCTGTCTGCTCTCAATCGCAGGGGGCCGGAAGACCATCAATCAAAGAGAACGAAGAGGGAACACCGGCTCCGGCACTCATCACCGAGTCAGATCATCTCTACCCAGCTCGGTAAGTTCGCAATCCCACCATTCACAACCCTCAATCAGCTTGCGGTCCGAACTACACACAGGAAACCGTTTTCGGCCAGCCCTTCAAAATTTCGGCAGCGATGCTGTCGGAGACCCGCACCGCCGAACCACCTACCCATTCGGTGAAGTCCTAGAGTTGCGAGGAATTTCGGTTAGGGTGCACCCTCGCTGAGGGTTTACGAGCCGGCGCCGATACGTCCGCAACGTAGGAGGAAATATGAAGCGAAGATTGTATGTGCACCCTCGCTGAGGGTTTACGAGCCGGCGCCGATTGTCGCAGGCGCCAGCAAGGAGGCACCCCATGGCGAAGGGAGTATCGGCGTCGATGTGCATACGCGAATCCCTTTCCGACCTGATCGAAGGCCGCCTGTCGTCTGCCGATGGCCGCGCTGCGCTGGTGAATGTGGCGACGCGGCTGATCGTGGAGGAGGCGTTGGAGGCGGAGAGCCGCGACGCCCTCGGCCGCGACTCCTACGAGCACGGCGCGTCCCCCGGGCCAAGGCTGGCGCAACGGCGTGCGCATGGGCCGTCTGAAGACGGCGGAAGGGTTGGTGGACGATGCGGCGCCGCAGAATGCCGGTCGTGAGGAGCCGTTTCGCTCGGAAATGCGCGAGAACCTGAAGGGCCGCACCCTGGCCTTGAGGACTTGGCGGTGGAGCTTCTAGCGCACGGCCTGAGGGTGCGCGACCTCGAAGACGCCTTCCGGGACGAGAGAGGGCGGCTGTTGCTGTCGCGCACGGGAGTATCAGAGAGCGGCTGTAGGCGAACTCCCCGGAGTTCGCCGTCCGCGATCTGTCGGAGTACGAACATCGCCTACCTGCTCGTGGACGGTATTGCCGAGCACATCCGGCCGGGGCAGAAGCGCGAGCCGGTTCTGGCGGCCTGGGGCTTCACCGCGAGTGGCGCCAAGGTTCTGCTGTACCTGATGGCTGGCTCCAAAGAGGACGCCAAGACGGCGAGCGCCTTCTTTCGGGACATGCGCGGGCGCGGCGATCCCCTGCTGGTGGTCTCGGACGGTGCGGCGGGCATCGTCAAGGCGATTGAGGCCTGCTTCCCGCGATCGGTGCGCCAGCGCTGCCTCGCCCATCGGATACGCCACCTAGCGGCCAAGGTACCGGAAGACCTCTGGCCCGAGTTTAAAGCCCGAGTCACCGCCGTCTACCAAGCGCCGTCGCGCGCCGTAGCCCGCGATCTCGCCTCCGGCCTGGTCGCGGACGATGAGGCCGAACTGCTCCGCGCGATCGCCTGCTTCATGGATGACTTCGAAGCCTGCATCGCGCACCTGCGCATGCCCATCACCTACCGCCGCGCGATCCAGACCACGAACCTCCTTGAGCGCCTGTTTGTCGAGGAGCGCCGGCGGCTCAAGATCATCCCCAACGCCTTCGGCGAGAAGGCCGTCCTCCAGCTCCTGTTCGGCGCCAGGATCCGTGCCGCCGAGCGTTAGCAGGTCATCAAGGTCAGCGAGCTCAAGCGCCGTCGGATGCGCGCAGTCAGAGAGGAGCTCGACCGAGAATACGAGGCCGCAACATCCTCGAAGCGAAGACCTCAGCTCCGGCACACCAAGCCAAAATATCCAGCACCGCTCGGACTTGACCGTTCCTGGAACCGCGAACGCTGGATCGGCACCCGGCTGTAGGCGAGCGCGTGCAGCTTCGACGCCCGCTACCTCGTCACCTCGCTCGCCACCATTTCGGCTGGGGCGGCCTCGGTTCGTCGGACAGCCTGGCGGCTGAGTTTAAGGTGTATTCCGGTTGAAACTCAGGCCGCCAGGGTCCTCATGGTTGGGGTAGCGGTGCAAACACACACTTCCAACTCCCGGATTCACACCGCGCGGGAAGACGCCGTTCCGCCAAGGAAACCGGTGCCTCGGATCGTCATGATCGGTCGCCGGTGCGCATCAAGCGGAACCTGCAGCCGAACGATTGCACAGGTGACGGAGGCATCGAGCCACCGAGACCCGCGATTTCGGGGCTGGAAGGCTTAGAGGGCTGAGGGATAGGTCGCTTCCACTGACAGAGCCGCTACGATCCGCACAGGAAGTTCACCCAAATCTGCTTCCGAAATGCTTACGGAGAAATCAGCCTCAAACACAACTCCATATTAATACCATTTAATACCATCGTTTATTATCGATAGGAACGAATATACTGCGTTTGTGTCAATGACATACATCCGCGCGTCTCAGGAGAATTTCGGAGGGGCGCGCATCGGGCCGCGCGGGGGGGAGTTCCAGCTCGACTCCGCCAAGGGGCGGGCAACACGCACGGGCGACTTCCGCCAGATTCCGCGGCCCGGCCCTCCCGTCGCTCACGGCCTCGCGCAGGATGCTACGCCCTTCCTCTTCCATCGAGCGGTCGTGCTCGGCGGCCCGGACGCGCAGGCGTATCCTCACGTCGTCATCGAGATTGCGGATGGTGATGCTTGCCATTTGTCGGTCCTCCGCAGGGTTCGGAAGTAGACAGGCTACCGTATGCTCGCAGTGCAAGCAAGAACGCCCGGCTCGCTGACACTTCCGGCGACGTGGACAGATACCACGTTCCGGGGCTTTCCCGTGAAGAAGATCTCTCCCGCAACCGGCGTACCAGCCTCGGGGCGGATCGCCGCCGCTTCGCCCGGCAGCCTGGCATCCGCGCCTTCGCGCACTTCATGTTGTCTTGCTTCGTGCGAAAGCGAGAGCGCGCCCGAGCAGACAGGTCCACAAACGTGGGAAACGTCGTACCGAAGGCCGTTTTCCGGGCCTTGCGCCGTGCCTATCCTTGTCCCCATGCCAAGCCTTGGAAGCAGTCTCATTCGTGGCGCGGCCGGGCCGGGGCGACGGTGGAATCGGGGCAAGCGGCCTCCCTACTAGCATCAATCGGCATGAGGCGGAATCCGAGGCATCGCGGGTCAAATCCGCCCCGGCGGCGGTCGGGTCGCGCTGCTGGTGATGCCGGTGGCGGAGATCGAAGATGTTGAGACCGTTCCCGCGCACGGCGAGCTCCCCACGATGCTGAAAGCCGCCGGACCCGGAGCGGACACGGTCGAAAGCCCGCCAGCGTTGTCGGCTGCCGGTTCAGGAGTTGGCAGCCCGTCGACAGGACGCGGAAGGATATTATGGATGGCGGCTGACTGACGCGGACGTTAGAACGGTCACAGACCGGTTCCCAGCGCTGACCAAGCGCGGCGAGCTTGCCAGGTTTCGGAATCGCAAATGGGGGGGCGGTCATTGCGAACGCCTCAATGTGCGCCGGACAAGTCCTGGGTGCCGCCGTCCTAGCACAGTGGAGCTGTCGGTTTTCGCATTGTCTTGTTCCATCTTCCGATCTCGGGGCGACGAATGATCTCGTTCGCCCTCTTGCGTAGCCCTGAGCATTTCTACGCATGTAAATTGTCAAGATATTGATATTCATCTGAATTTCTGGTTGAAGCGCTTCCGTATTAACGATGTATTCATGCATGTGAGGGCGTTGGGGGCGCTGCCGAGGATTGCTCGGCAACAACCACGACGGGCCGGGGCCAAGCCGGGGGGCCGGCAGGTGCGAGGCGGTGTTCCCGCCGAGGTCGCAACCGGGAGATAGCCGCGTTGGGAAACCGTGCATATCACGGACGCGCCGCACCAGATGGGGGGCCGCCTTAGATCCCGAACTCTGGCGGCAGGCGATTGTCGTGGGGCTGGCAGGCGCGGCCTTGATGGCGATACTAGCCCGTGGCGTCACGCTGGTGCGCGGCGCCACGGGTCATGATTGGTATGCCGCGGCCAGACTCACGGCCGCGGAACTGCTGATCGCCGCCAGCTTCGACGGGACAGCACCAACCGAATACCGCACCGCTGACGGTGTCATCCCAGACCGTCAGTCGCTATGATTTCACCCTCATCCTTGAGGCACGGTGGGCGCAGGAGGATATCTTCGCCGCGTCCTGGGACGGGGCGACGCTGGGCGCACTGTCCGGGCTAAGCGGTGCGCTGCTCTGTCTGGCGCTGATCCGGCGGCGGGAGGACGAGCGCCACATCCCGTGCGCCGCCTGCGAACCGGGGCCCACTCAACCGCCTGAGGCGCGGGAGCGGTTCGCGCGGCTGGCGAAGCCAGGCTGAGGCGCATCGCCACCTGCGACCGGTGCGGCAGTTCGCACATCGGCGGACCGGCCGCCCGGATCGGATGCCCACCCGCCCGCGAAACCGGGGCCCCCATCAAGATCTGTAATGAGGCTCGCAGAAGCTAAGGATCACGCGTCGGAACCCGCTAGCCGCGAGCGCCTGGGATCAGCAGGACAAGTCAAAACTCGGGAAATGCTTTCCGGATTCCATGATCGAGAGCGATTAATAGGGTGAGCGTGACGAATATCCGCTCACGAACCGCTGCAGCACTGCGAAGAGGGAGCGAGATGGCTCGACCGTTGACGAAAACCAAAGTGGAAGGCTCGCTGTATACGCGTCCGACGGCAGTCGAGGCTCAGATCGATGAGGCCGTCTGCCTCTCACAATCGGAGTTGCAGAGCCGTCTGTCGATCGCCGATCGCAATGCCCCCGGCTACCTGTGTTCCGAGTGTCTCGTCCATCTTGTTCGACGGGGGCGGCGGTCTGACGACCAACAGCTGATGAGCGCTGTGTTGCCAGTGTTGCTTGGACGATGTGAAAGGAGTCTCTTGATTAATGTCCCGGACGGCGGACTGCCGGACGCTGCAAGCCTTCGGCAAGAAATTCTGGAAGACCTGACGGATCTTTTCGTGACAGATGGAACGGGCGACTCCCCCGACGAGCTTGATTTCTACGAATGTCGGTTCAACAAAGCATTCAAAGTCCTGCGTATCAATGCGGTTCGTCGAGATGCTCGGCAGCAGAAGCGCAGCATTGCTCTGGTCGATTTGCCGCCATCCAAAGCGGCAATTGAGCCAGACGTTTGTGAGGATGCTTCCGCCCGAGTTTCAGACGCATTCAAGATTCCGCCGCAGGAGCGGGCTGTTTTCCGGGAACAGTTTGTGAAAGCGATCGAAGCTCTGCCAGCCGATGAGTGCGCCGCCATCATCCTCGTCCATGTCCTTGGGTACAAGGTAGAGTCTGAGGATCCCAAGGAGGAAACGGCCGCGACGCGGTGCAACTGCACCGGACGAACAATTCGCAATCGACTCGCACGGGCCGCTGCGGCGCTTTCCCATTTTAAGGAGGACCTATGAACCAGACTCTCTGCGCAAGCCCGCGCGCATTGCGGGAAGCCCTGTATGTCCTGTCCACCGCGCAGGACGTGCCGGACGCGAAACTGTTGGACGACGTCGTTCGCCGGTATCCTGAATTCGGAGAAGAGCTGACCGAGTTCGCGATCGCTATTGCGGTAGACGCCCTGCGAGGTGAGCGCGTCGTGGAAGATGCGGAAGGGGCGATCGGTCCGAGTGCCATCAGCCCGGCTGTCAGCCGGGCGATGAGCCATTTCCAAAACCGACTGCATGCTGTGACGACCGATTCGGCTAAGGCGAGGAGTACACGTACGGATGTCGCCGATGCAGCCAACCCCTTCTTGGGTTTACCGCGTAATGAATTCCGCGCTTTCGCCGCGCGGTTGAACGCGAATGCCGTCTTCGCTGGCAAGCTGCGTGACCGTCAAATCGACCCAGCTACCATGACGCCCGGTTTTCAAAGACGGATAGCAGACGAGTTGAAGGCGCCGCTTGATGTCGTGGGGGCACACTTCGCTGCGCGTCCGACAGCCCCAGCCAGGCAGTTTTTCAAAGCAGAAGGCAAGCCATCAACTGGTGCACAACAAAGTTTCGAGGAGGCAGTACGAAGCTCGGGTTTGAACGAGGTTCAGCAGAATTCTCTGTTGGAGCTCTGAACTCATGGATCCCTTCGAGTCGATCCGTTCCAAGGCAGCGGCACTTCATGAGGAGTTGCTCTCGGAAGGCAAAGACCCGTTGGAACCGCTCGCACTTGTGGAAGCTGCTGTAGGGCGCCGCGATCTGGATCTCGTATGGCTGTCGCAAGGTGACCCGGCACTGAAGGGCGCGCGGGCACTATACGACGACCAGGGCGGAACGATCTGCTGCGAAGAGGACGGCGACCTAGCAAACCGAGCGCTACTAGTGGCGCACGAACTTGGACATTCCGAACTTCACGCTGGCTCCGTGACTTGCGCTGGATCCGATATCGATCCCTCCCGGACCACCGAGGTTGCGCCGGTTGGTCTACAGCGCGTCGAGGATTACGGTGCGCGCGAGCGGCGCGAACTGCAGGCGAATGTTTACGCGCGCGAGCTTCTGCTCCCACGCGCCTTTGTGCACGAGCTACACCTCGAGCAGAATCTGACCGCCGCAGCGATCGCAGACCGAATGAAGTTCCCCGTGGCGCTGGTTCGTCAACAAATGTTCGACGCATTGCTTCTGCCGCCCATCGTGGTCGACGATGAACCAACGCCAGAGCTACCGTCCTCGCACAAGCCCGATGTCTCCCAAGAGCGGGCTGCGGCGCACCGCGCCAAACCCTTTCAGTTACAGGCAGGACCCGGAACCGGCAAAACGCGAACGCTGGTGAAACGCGTATTCTCACTGCTGGCCGAAGGCACCGATCCAGCCGCGATCCTCATTCTGACTTTCTCTAATCGCGCCGCTGGCGAGCTGTTGGAGCGACTGATGGCGACCGCCCCAGAGGCGGCGCCAAAACTCTGGATCGGAACATTTCATGCCTTCGGTCTCGATCTTGTGCGGCGCTACCACGACAAGCTCGAACTCGCGCCGAATCCCTCGCTTTTCGACCGTAGTGACGCGATTGAAATCCTCGAAGACATTTTGCCTACGCTCCCGTTAGTCCATTACTGTAACCTCTGGGATCCGGCGATGGTGCTCCGGGATATCGTCGGTGCGATCTCTCGTGCAAAGGATGAAATGGTCGGGCCGGACCGCTACCGGATGTTGGCGAAGGCGATGGAAGCGGATACGGCTGATCATGATGAAGATGCGCGAATCGCCGCGGCCAAATGCCTCGAAATCGCGAAAGTCTACGATCTCTATGAAGAGGCGCTACGCAAACATGGGGGCGTGGACTTTGGCGACCTGATCATGCGCCCTGCGCGTTTGCTGGAAGACGATGAAACCGCGCGCATTGGCGTGCGACTTCGCCACCGGCACGTGCTCGTCGACGAATATCAGGACGTGAACCGGGCCAGCGCGCTCCTGCTGAAGATGGTGGCGGGAGATGGCGAGCGGCTATGGGTCGTCGGCGATGCGCGGCAGTCGATCTATCGCTTTCGTGGCGCTTCCTCCGAAAACATGGTTCGGTTTAGCTCCGATTATCCTGGCGCTGTAACGGATCAGCTGGGCGTCAATTATCGATCAACCGAGCAGATCGTGCATAGCTTTGTCGCGGTGACGCCACATATGGGCTCGTCAAAGGGCATGCTGAGTCTCGAATTGGAGGCCGATCGGAGCGGAAGGTCGAACCATCCCGAGCTTCGCCGTTTCGAGACGCTGAATGATGAAGCCGGCGGCGTGGCGGCCAGTATCCGTCAACTTGAGGGCGCGGGGGTGAGGTTTCGCGACCAAGCGGTCCTGTGTCGGACCAACCGGCAACTGAACGAAATTGCCTCGGCGCTTGAGGTACGCGGCATCCCCGTCCTTCACCTTGGCAGCTTGTTTGAACGGGAGGAGGTTCGTGGCCTGCTGGCCGTACTTAGCTTAGCCGTTGACCCGTTTGGCGACGCGCTGGTTAGGGTCGGCGCTATGCCGCGATATGGTTTGACGCTACAGGATGTGTACTGCGTGAGCCGATTTCTTCGGTCCCTTCACAAACCCGCGTTGGCAGGGCTCGCGGAGGCGGTGCAAGCACCCGGTCTGTCGACATCAGGGCGGAAAGGCATTGAGCGCCTTGCTGCTGATATGAATGGCCTGTGCTCAAGTGCCAACGCCTGGGAGTTTCTCGCCACCTTTCTGCTCGATCATACGAACCTGGCCAAGGAGTTTGGTCGCGCCACGTCCGTAACGGAGCGCATGCGTGCTGTTGCAGTCTGGCAATTCCTCAACTTTGTGCGCGAGCAGAGCCCGGTGGGAATGGGCCTTCCGATCCAACGCATCCTTGATCGGGTGCGACAGCTGTTGTTGTTGGCCCAGGAGCGCGATCTGAGACAAGTCCCGGCCGCGGCACTGCGTCTTGATGCCGTTCGGTTGATGACCGTCCACGGCAGCAAGGGGCTTGAATTCGAGGCTGTGCACCTCCCTGGACTCACGGTTGCGAGTTTCCCGAGTTCCAACCGCGGCGAGCGTTGTCCGCCACCCAGGGGCATGATCGATGGATATGGCAATGCCTCGCCAAAGGAAGTGGCGAAGCGCGCACATATGGACGAGGAGGAATGCCTGTTCTTCGTGGCGCTATCACGAGCCCGGACACACCTCCGTCTCTACCATGCGCGAAAGCAGCCAAATGGAAACAATTGCTCCCCCTCGCCGTTTCTGAAGTTGCTCTCCGCGGGGCATCTCCACGAGGTGACCGACCCTCCAAAGCTTCCGCGTCCCGCAAACGGTCCGCGGCTGCAGCCAATCGCAATCACCCGGCAAACGGATTGGGCGGTTACAGACAGCCGTCTGGGCTCGTACGAGAAATGTCCGCGACGCTTCCTTTATACACATGTTCTGGGATTGGGCGGTGCTCGCAAGCCCACTGCGTTCTCACGCACGCATGATTGTCTCTACGCCTTGCTGCGCTGGCTCGCCGATGCCCGGCGTATGGGCGAGCCTAGCTTGGACGAGGCAGAAACCGCCTTCGAGGCAATCTGGCAAGCGCACGGGCCGGCAGAGCATGCCTTCGCAGCCGATTACCGCAGGCTCGCGTCCCGGCTGATTGCGGCTTTGCTCAAGGCGGGGGCTGGGCAAAGGTTCCGCGACACGCAACCCCTTGCCATCGACTTTCCCAACGGGCGGGTACTCGTAGAGCCGAATGAATTGGCGGAAATGCCCGATGGCACCGTCATCATTCGCCGGGTTCGCACGGGCTACAAGCGGAGTGACGAGTACGATCGGTTGGAATACACCCTTTACCGCCTTGTGGCCCAGAGCCAGTTTGGCGGTAGCGCCACTGTGCGGGCGTTGCACCTGACCGACGAAACCCATGAGCCCGTCGTGATCAGCGGGGCCAAGCTCGGCAACCGACAGAAGAAGATCGATACCATGTTGGGCGCTATCGCCTCGGGCGAGTTTCCGCCGGAGGTGGACGCCGTGACCTGTCCCCGGTGTCCTCACTTCTTCATTTGCCCCTCAGTGCCGAACGGGGGCCTTCAGCTCGACTGATTTCGCCCGGAGTAGCCTTTCCGGGTTCCTGCTCTACTGGCGATCAAGCAGGCAAGGGACAAAGTCAGGCAATTCCGCCTCGCACATCGATCCCCGGAGTACAAGGCCATGAAACCAATTGATCTTTTTTGTCAGGGCGAAGGCATCGGCGAGATCGTGCATATCGAACTCGAGCTGGACGCGACCTTCGGTCTCCTCAAGGCCCGCCTCGTCGAAGAGTACCGGATCCCTAGGGATGCACTACTCTTCATTGAGGACAAGGACGAGCCGATTGACGAGACCGTGCTCGTCAAGGACCATGCAACCGCCACGGGGCTGAAAGTCCACATCCACCGCTGCCGCCACGTCAAGGTGACCGTCACGTTTAACGGGAAGACGGCGGAGTGCCGCTTCCCGCCGAGTGCCACTGTCGCGCGGGTGAAGCTCTGGGCGGCCGAAAAGGAGTTCGGCATGTCTGAAGACGAGGCTGGCGAGCACGTGTTGCAGATCGAGGGCGCGCATGAACGGCCGGCGCCTGGGACGCATATCGGCGTGCTGACCAATGACAACGCCGACAGCCTATCCTTCGATCTAGTCCCGGACGAACGAGTCAATGGCGCGGCCAAGGGTGTCGCGTGATCGCCCCCGATCAGAGAGCCTTCGAGGCGGACGTGGCGAAGGCCGCGTTCCGCCTTGGACAGTCGGAGGGCCGCTGGCGGCTGATCCGCGTGGCGTGGCCCTTCGCGTTCTTGGGCGTGGTCGCCAAGGATGACCGGGAATATGTGCTTCGCTTGAACTGCACCGGTTACCCACAGGCAGCGCCGACCGGTGGCCCATGGAACATGAAGACGGACAAGATTCTCGCGTTCGACCTGTGGCCGAGGGGTCAAGGCGGTCGTGTCTCCGCGGTCTTCCGCACCGACTGGAAGAATGGCAGCGCTCTCTACCTGCCTTGTGATCGTGAAAGTCTCGTTGGTCACGACAACTGGCGCCACGAGATGCCATCGAAGATCTGGCGTCCCACCGATGGAATCGTCCAGTACCTGGAGCTCGTTCATGAACTTCTTCAATCCCGTGATTATGCGGCGCCTCATCGCTCCGCGGCATGAGCTGTCATGCTCCTGGCTTCTGTGGCGCCGTCTCAAGACAGAGCTGCGTGAACGTGGCCACCGTTGCCGTCGGGAGAGCGGGGCGTTCTTGCTTGGACATCGCGAAGGCGGCAGCGCCCGGATTGTGGACTTCGTGCTTTATGATGATCTCGATCCGCACGCGCTTGACAGCGGCATCGTTCGGTTTGATGGGCGGTATTTCAGCGACCTCTGGGTGATTTGCAAATCACGCGGCCTGACGGTCGTGGCCGATGTTCATGTGCATCCGGGCGGATCGGGCCAAAGTGATTCCGACCGCGATCACCCCATGATCTCTCAGGCCGGACACATCGCGCTGATATTGCCTCGTTTCGCGGCTGGTGCCCAGCCGCGGTGCGACATCGGCATCTATCGCTACTTGAGCGGCAAGAAGTGGGAGATGGTGCGGCCGTCTTCGCGCCGCCAATTCTTTCACATCGGCTTGATCTAGAGAGGTGAAGAGTCGTGAAAGCGCAGATTTCAGCGGATTCACTTCATCGGCTAGTCAAACAGGCCATCGACAACGGGACCGCCGCTAGTCTCGCTGAGGCCAAGGCGCTATTTCGGGGCTATCGGCTGCGAGTGGAGACCGATCCCGCTGATGTCTCCGATCCAGTGCATCAGGCGGCATTGCTGACGACTGTCGCCCTCGGCCGTCGGGTATTTCTTGGTGGAGTCACGGTCACCGGACCGCTCGACGCACCGCTAATGCTGGCGATGCCGCTGGGGCGCACGATGAGGGACGCGGTTCAGGCGCTGGGCGGCATACTTGGAGATGTTGCTGAGGAGATGCCGACGATCGTGATCGGGGGCGGTCCACGGCAGCGGCGAGCAGGCTTTTGTGTACGCACCGCAGCGGCAGGATGGCGTGGTGGCATCTTACCGATCCATTCAGAGTTGCAGCCCGGCGGTGAATGCGCGATGCCGTTGAGCGGGATGCTTGCGGCTGGATTAGCCGTCAACGAGGCGTTTCTTTTTGTAAACGGCGGGATGCCCGTGGCTGGGCGACAGGCGTTAGGGCTCTCGTTGTGGTGCCCTGGTCGGGAGGCTGACTGGTTGCAGCCTGACGAAAATGAGCCGGTGCTAGCCTACCTGCCCTCGCGCCTGTGGCTGATCGGTCTGGGACATCTGGGTCAGGCATACCTATGGGGGCTTGGCTTGCTGCCTTATCGGGATCCTGCTGCCGTGGCGCTAGTCCTCCAGGATATCGACGTTATCACCGAATCGACAGAGAGCACCTCCATCCTCACCGACGCCGCCATGATCGGCCAAAGAAAGACACGGGCAATGGCGGCTTGGGCCGAGCGGCGCGGGTTCGCGACTTCTCTCCAAGAGCGGGTGTTCGACGCGGATTTCACGCGGCAGGCGGAGGAACCGGCGGTTGCGCTTTGCGGGCTTGATAATGCAGCAGGTCGACGGGCGCTGGATCAAGTTGGCTTTGACCTGATCGTAGAAGCCGGTTTGGGACGCGGACACCGTGATTTCCGCACCATGCGCCTTCACGTCCTGCCGGGCCAGCGCCCCGCCGCAGACATCTGGAAGCAGACAAGCGAAGGAGAAAAGGCCGAGGACCGGCCCGCGTATGTCAAGCTCATGGAGGACGGTGTGTTAGATCAATGCGGTATGACACTGCTCGCCGGCAAGGCGGTCGGCGCGCCGTTCGTGGGCTCGATCGCAGCAACATTGGCGTTGTCGGAGGTGCTGCGGCTGCTGCACGACGGGGTGGTTTACCAGCTAATTGATCTCGACCTTCTCAGTCTCGATCAGCGCTTGGTCTCTCGGCATAGCAATGATTTTGCTAATCTTAACCCAGGATTCACGATGGCGAACGCGCGGGCTGAGGCAATAGCAGGTCGTACGGCAAAGGCCGTCAGTTAGGGGGCAGGGAGCGAGTCTCGTATAGTGGGGATGGTTTCCGGCCCGAACGGTGGATGGAAAGACCGGGGCGCCACGGCGCCGGAACTGTCCGGAGATTCGGCAGCGGAATCCGGTGATGCAGAGAAGCACGGTGTGCCTGCCAGTGCTTCCGCCGCCGAAGGCTCCACCCATCCTGGTAAGCTGGAAACCCTAGCTTGCGAGACGGACGAGGCCGAGGAGCGGGAAGCGGCCCCCGACCTTGACGAGCGCCCGGCCTGCGACTAGGTCTGGTCTGATGGTCGCCTGATCGGCGCGGTGGCGAGCCCGTCCCAGGGTGCCAGCTACTATGGGAAGGACGGATCCGGGCGGCGGCTCAGGTGTCGGATCGGCGACGGTGAGATCCGCCACCGCCCCGGCCGCGACCTGACGTTTTCCGCGCCCAAGTCCGTATCCCTTGCGGCGCTCGTTGGCGGCGACGAACGCATTGTCGAGGCCTGTGATTGGGCGGTCGGGCGCGCGGCCGGCTGGTTCGAGAAGAAAGCCGCCGAGACCCGGGTACAGGACGGGACGACCGGCTGTATGGTCCGGGCCGGGGACCAGAAGACCGTGATCGCCGCCTTCCGGCACCCAGACCTCCGGGAACCTCGACCCGGCGCTGCACCCCCATTCAGTGATCGCCACATGCTGCTCGGCGCCGATGCGAAGTGGCGGACGATGGCGAACGAGAGCCTTCGCGCCTCCAAGATGCTGCTGAACGCCATGTATCGGAGCGAGCTCGCGAGCGAGTTGGCGGAGCTCGGCTACGGCATTGAGAAGACCCATGCCGAAATGGCGTTGCTGGTCCTTGACGGATCGGAAGCGTTCGAGTTTTTGACGAGGTCCCGGAAGGGGTCTTTTGAGATTTCGAAACAAGCGGTTTTGGCGACGAGGTCGTCGCTGCGATAGCAGTCCTTGGTCTGATCAAATCAAAAAAGTGGACAGGAAAAAGCAGATCGTTTGGCAGCCTTATTACTTCATGTCGAACGCGCGGCCAGGTTCATCATATGGATATGGAGGGCACCCAGGACAGGATGCTATGGCAGTCAAAAAGAAGCTCCTAAAACTCTCTGCGGTTGAATGCCAGGAGGAGCTCTTGAGCTTCTCAATCCGTTTGACCTCACCCTAGGCGGCAGTCTTAGGAATCGACGAACTCACCCGCCACGAGCTTGAAGAGAGCCGTATAGCGGTTGTTGTGGGCTCTGAAAAACTCGCAACCTACGGCGTGGGCGTAGTCTTCTCCTTAGTAAAAGTCTTTGATGTTGCTGCTGACGTTGGCA
>CBDCCD010000006.1:0-6549 GCA_965214605.1 uncultured Binatia bacterium (SeqCode)
ATATCGGCTCGAAAACGGGGCAGCCCCGAGCCGTCAATGACCGTACCATTGCGAATCAGCAGGTCGTATTGCATCCTTGCCTCCTTTTGTCTGCGGCTGAATCCTACCACCTCCGGGGCTGAAGTTCGAGAGCACGCTTAGGACAAGGAGCCGCCCCCAAGCCGTGGTACTGGGCTCGGGCAACCGCTGAAAACAAGAGAGAACAGTATTGCGGGGAGCCTCTAGAGACCCACACCAGGACAGTGATCCATCCTGGAGCTGGTCATCTCCCATGCAGTTTGCCCCCGACACCAGGGAAGTGCTGCTGTCCACAGGGCTCCGCCGGGGTGAGGCGCCCGGTTTGTCCCCGCTAGTCGGCGTCTTGTCAACGCGTCAGTTTCAGGAAATGCTTCTTGAAAATTGTCCGTAAAACTGTTGCTTTTTCGGACAAATAAGGAGCCTCGTATATCCACGACATCAGCCTACGAACCCGCATAAAAAAGTTGCCGAGAGGAAGAGTGTTCAGGAGTTCACGCTCCACCGCACACGGTTCGCCTGGTGCCGTCGGCCGGGCGCTCTCGCGTATCGTCCGTGAAGGTGAGATCAAGCGCCTGTCTCGCGGTGTCTTCGTCCGTCCCAGGAAAAGCCGATTTATCGGGAAGGTCTTTCCCGGAGTAATTGATGTCGTTCGGGTTCTTGCCAAGAAAACGGTGAAACCGTCCGGGTCCATGGCGCAGAAGCCGCGCGGCGCTTCGGACTTACCGCTCAAGTAGCCACCGCGCCCGTGTTCCATACTAGCGCGTTGAGCCGCTCGCTCCGAATTGGCAAGACAACGGTGAGGCTGATCCGTACTTCGAACTACCGTCGGCTTCAGTTGCAACGCCGTTCTCGAAGCAGATTACCGAGGCGTTCGTCATGGGTCTCGCCGACGGCCCGACCGAGGTCCACAAAGTGACGGTGGCGCGCCAAGTCCTGCGCGAGTACACAGGGACCCCGGGGCGGTTCCCGACCGGCCACCTGCCGGCCCTTCGCGAGCAGGCGCTGCGGAAGTATGGCGAGGTGTTGGAGCGGGAGGGGGGCAATCTGTAGGGGCGGGGGGCGGGCGAGGCTGACCGAGGCAGCGGCGGGAACGCCGTCGTCATTCATACTGCAGGTCGTTCAGCCGCCAATAGACCTGCGTGCCTTTCAGGGTGCTATTGCTTTGGAGCAGGTCAAAAGCAGTCTGGCCATCCGACGTCTTGGCTGTCGGGTCTGCTCCGGCATCGAGCAATGCCGTGACCACTTCGGGGGTCGTGCTCCGCGCCGCCGCAACATGCAGGGGGGTCTGGTGGCCGGCCGCAGTACGGGCGTTGACGGCCGCTCCCGCGGCTACTAACGCCGTGACCACTTCGGGGGTCGTACTGGACGCCGCCGCAAAATGCAGGGGGGTGAAGCCGCCGTTCTCAGTGCGGGCGTTGACGGCCGCCCCCGCGGCTACTAATGCCCGGACCACTTCGGGGGTCGTACTGAACGCCGCCGCCTGATGCAGGGGGGTCCAGCCGTCCGCAGTGCGGGCGTTGACGGCCGCCCCCGCGGCTACTAACGCCGTGACCACTTCGGGGGTCGTACTGAACGCCGCCTGATGCAGGGGGGTCTGGCCGTTCTCAGTGCGGGCGTTGACGGCCGCCCCCGCGGCTACTAACGCCGTGACCACTTCGGGGGTCGTACTGAACGCCGCCGCAAAATGCAGGGGGGGTCCCACCGGCCTCAGTACGGGCGTCGACGGCCGCCCCCGCGGCTACTAATGCCCGGACCACTTCGGGGGTCGTGCTCTGCGCCGCCGCAAAATGCAGGGGGGTCTGGCCGTTCTTACCGCGGGTGTTGACGGCCGCCCCCGCGGCTACTAACGCCGTGACCACTTCGGGGGTCGTACTGAACGCCGCCGCAAAATGCAGGGGGGGTCCCACCGGCCTCAGTACGGGCGTCGACGTTCAGCCCTGTGGCCAGTAACGTCTTGACGTCCTCCGGCGTGGCTGAGTTCCAGAAGTCTCGGTCACACAATTGCCGACATTCGTCGGCTTGACCGGCAGACGGCCCAAGCCAGAGCAGCAGAGCCAGCACGACAGGCCGGGAAAAGAGGGAACGAGGCCCCCCGCTACCCGGACCACGACCAGCCCCGCACAGGTGCTCTAACGCGTGAACTCTTCTCATCAGATGAGACCCCCTCAGTGCAATTTTTCCGTGGGCGATAGCCACATCGGCTCGAAAACGGGGCAGCCCCGAGCCGTCGATGACTGTACCATTGCGAATCAGCAGGTCGTATTGCATCCTTGCCTCCTTTTGTCTGCGGCTGAATCCTACCACCTCCGGGGCTGAAGTTCGAGAGCACGCCTAGGACAGGGAGCCGCCCCCAAGCCGTGGTACTGGGCTCGGGCAACCGCTGAAAACAAGAGAGAACAGTATTGCGGGGAGCCTCTAGAGACCCACACCAGGACAGTGATCCATCCTGGAGCTGGTCATCTCCCATGCAGTTTGCCCCCGACACCAGGGAAGTGCTGCTGTCCACAGGGCTCCGCCGGGGTGAGGCGCCCGGTTTGTCCCCGCTACCGGGAAAGCCCTATGCCCTCCAGATGGTAAAGAAGTTGTGTGATCTGAAGATCAGCTGTCAGGGCTGGGCAAACGCCTCAACAATGCGCGGATCCGGCAAGCTTTCATCATCAGCCCGAATCGGCAGAATACAGACATGGGTCGCACCCGCTTTGAGATGGGCGTCAATGCGGTCCTGGATTTTTTTCCTCGCTCCCCCAGGCGACAATGGCATCGACTAGGGCGTCGCTGCAGCCATTTTCGAACGCCTCGTCCGGCCAGCCCAGATTTTTCAGGTTCCTGGTATAATTGGGCAGGCGGGGGACATAGGTCTTCATGTATTGACGTGCGGCGGTGCGGGCCTTTGTCGCGTCCGTCTCCAGAATGACGGCTTGGGCGGCACAGATCCACGGCTCGGGACCAATCTGGGCTCGGACCCTAGCCGTATGCTCGGGCGGCACAAAATACGTATGCGTGCCTTGGGTCTGCTCTGCGGAGAGGGCCAGCATCCTGGGGTGCAGGGCGGCGATCACGATCGGGGCCGGCGCCGCGGGTTTAGGAGCTTGATAAAAAACATCCTTGAGCTTGGGGAGATACTCCTTCATGTAGCTGTACGGCTTGTCATAGCTGTGCCCGCGCAGGTTGGAGACGAGCGGCTTATGACTGACGCCAATGCCCAGCACAAAGCGGCCGCCCGACAATTCGGCGACCGTATTGGTCGCCGTGGCCATTGTGTAGGCGTCCCGCGCCCAGATGTTGGCAATGCCGGTGGCCAGGTTGAGCGTTTCCGTGTTGTTCAGCAAATACGCCGCGTGGGCAAACGGCTCACGCCCAACTGCTTCCGGAATCCACAGCGTCTTATAACCTGCTTTTTCGACCGATTGAGCAAAGGCCGCGCTGTCCGGTGCGCTCATGCTGTCCAGAAAAAACCAGATACCAACTTTTCCGATATCCATACCGACCTCCTGTGCGATCTTTTGGCGATGGATCATACCGCTTCAGACCGGGTGGGGCTATGGGCACCGGTTTTTGTTGACTCTTTACCTGGAAAACCGTAGGTTTCTATTTTGACTGACCAGGCTCGATGAGTAAGGAGGGGCCGGTATGGCTGTGACCTTTCGTAAACTGCACCCCTGTTTTGGTGCCGAAGTGGAGCGGATTGACCTACGTCGGATTCATGATCCGCAAATTTTGGCCGAGATCCGGGCTGGTATGGACGAATATGCGTTGCTCGTGTTCCGCGGCCAACGCTTCACCGATGATGAACACCTGGCGTTTGCCCGCCGACTTGACGGTGAGCTGCACCTCAAAACCGGAATCAGCGCCTTTCAGAAGAACCGGTTTGGCAACGAAGCCCTCGCCGATGTTTCCAATCTGACCGCCGACGGACAGATTCAGCCGGCCGACGATCGGCGGCGGATGTATGGACTGGGCAATCGACTGTGGCACACCGACGCCTCCTTCCAAAATCCGCCCGGACGCTACTCCCTGCTGTTCGCCCGGGTTATTCCGCCGATTGGCGCCGATACCGAATACGCCGATATGCGGGCGGCCTACGATACCTTGACGCCGGAGCTGAAAGCCCGGTTGGAAGGACTGCGGGTGCATCACTCGATCGCCTATTCACGCCAGATCCTGGGCTTTGAGTTCTCACAAAAAGAGAGAGAAATTTTGAAGGGGGAGGTGCACCCCCTGATTCGGACTCTGCCGCACTCGGGACGGAAGTCGCTCTACATCGCCGCCCACGCCTCACAGATCATTGATTGGCCAATCCCCGAGGGCCGATTGCTGTTGCTCGAATTGATTGAGCATGCCACCCAAGCGGAGTTTGTCTATCGCCATAAGTGGCACGTCGGGGACTTGGTGATCTACGACAACCGGGCTACGATGCACCGCGCCCGGCCCTTCGAGGATGGCAAATACCCCCGTGAACTGCGCCGTGTAACGACGCTGGATATTGAGCCGGCCGCTCAGGCTGGTGCAGCGGGTTCCCTCCAGCGCTGAATACGACAACTCTCTTTGGGCCGAATTTGGCGGTGATCCCTGCTCCGTCACGCGTCCCAAGCCGCCTTGTTCGTTCACGGTCCGAACCGAGACGTCCAGAGCCGCTCGTTTTTTGCCTAGGCGGCGATGGTCGGCCGGGCTTCTTCCACACGCCGTCGTACACCGAGCACGGCTGCGGTGCGATTTTGTCATGACCCGGCGCGGTTTGGCGGCGTATCGGGTCCACATACCGGCCGCTGAGCCGACAGCCTCATCCAGATAGAAGCAGCACTCCAATTGCTTGGTATTCTGCTTCCATGCGAAACGGCTCACATGGCCGACCACGGTGTTTATGTTCAGCGCGATCAGGATACGGCGACACGTAAGGTCTTGAGGCTACAGGCTTGGGGGCTGCCGGTCAGCAACGCTTCCACGCTCCGAATCAATTGTACCGCTTGCGTATCTCCTGAGAACGCGTCGGCGTTCTGAAAATAGAGCCTGCGGACAGCCCAGAAGATCGGGTTTTGCCGCCCCGATTCCTCGACCACACGTGCCGGCTCAACAGGCACTCGGCTTGGGCGGGTCGGTCCGGTCGGCTGGCGCCGGGGTCGACTCAGCCGTGTATGGGTGTTTGCCCAGGGTCGGCCTCAATGGGTCTACTGCGTCCTCGTCCATGACCGGGCTTGGCCACAGCACCGTTTCGACCTCGGCCACATTCGGCCGGCGGACCTCGTACCGATTGCGTCTCGGCACAACTTCAACCTGTACGCCGGACTGGAGTGGGGACGGGCGCCGGCGTTGAGGAGGGCGGTGAGGGCCGGCCTCCTACAGCCGGTGCAGGTGCTTCTCAAACGCTTCATGATGCCAACTTTGCTGTTGGGCCGGACGAGCCTTGCCGTGGTTCCGACTTGAACCACGGCTGACGGAGGGCGGGATTGAGGGGCTGCTGCCGGTAGAGCTGTTTTGACCCCGGCTCTGGGGCGGAGAGATTATGGCGTGAGGAAGCTCACGGATGAACGCGCCGAATCTCTTGGCCATAGCAGTCTAAAATGCTATGGCCAAAGAAATAAGGAGGATTTCATGAGCAACTCTGGCAACGCATCACAAACGAGAGCGGCGACCAGTTCTTACACCGAGGCCGACCCAAAACTGTACGCCTTTTTGGACTGGATGGAACAGCAAGATCCCGACTATTCAAAGGCCTTCAGAGCTTACGGCGAGAAGGGAACGGGGGAGGGCCAGGCCCTGGCTGTGAAGTATCGCGAGATGGTTATGACCGCTGTTCTGGTTTTCTCAGGACGTCGAGAAGGCGCCGTGGCGCATCTCAAACGGGCGATTGAGCACGGGGCGACCAAGCGTGAACTGTTTGAGGCCGGTCAGTCCGCCGCTATCCCCGGCGGCGGCATCACCCTGGGCTTATGGATGCAAATCCTCGCCCAGCTAGATAGCGAAGGGGCGTTTATAAACGGCTGAGCCTCTGCGTGCTGGCTTTACAGCTTTGATGGACTCGCTGTATATTCGGCTCAATCGTCTCGCTGAGAGATCGTGCGGTATTTGCACTGCGATGGCCTCGTCCCAAATTGGCAAGGCTGCATCCTCAAAAATGGTGGAAGCTCAGGAGGGAGTCTCTATGACACAAGAAGCGACAGCCCCGTCCAAGCCGATTCACCCCCAGACCCACATCGGCCATATCCATCTTACCGTGACCGACCTGGAGCGGTCGCTTGCCTTTTATCGCGGTCTGCTGGGCTTTGAAGTGACCATGCGCTATGGAGATTCGGCCGTGTTTCTATCCGCTGGCGGCTATCATCACCACCTCGCGCTCAATACCTGGGCAGGGTCGGAGGCGAGCCCACCCCCACCCGGACATACCGGACTGTATCACTTTGCTATTCTCTACCCCAGCCGTAAGGAGCTGGCACGAGCGGTACAGACACTGCAGCAGGCCGACTACCCGCTGCAGAGCACCTCTGACCACGGTGTGTCCGAGTCCATCTATCTGGCCGACCCTGACGGCAACGG
>CBDCCD010000007.1:0-2046 GCA_965214605.1 uncultured Binatia bacterium (SeqCode)
TGGGCTTAAACGTCTTGCCGACCCGCAGCGGTGTCCGGGTGGCGATTATTACTTCTCAGGTCGGGGTCGGGACATCTAGGGAAGGTCTGGAGAACCCCGGTATTGGCGAATCCGGGGGATCGATGGGTCCAGGGGCGGAAGGCCGGGGGGTCATCGGACCCGCCCAGGGGCGGTTTGTGGGTTCAAGCGGGGCGCTTGGGGGCGGCGCACGGCCTGGGCCCGCGTCAGCCGGTGGCATCGCGCCCGGCGAGGAGCCGAGTGGAGAACCCGAGCAACAGGGCGGGGCGGGTTCTGCGCCCGCCCCCGATAACGCCCTTGGGCCTCGCCGAAGGGGCGCGGCCCAGACAGGAACGGAGGCGCCCCCTTCGCCCGCCGCGCCGCCGCTGGCCGGGCCTTCGCGCCACCTGCCAGGCCACCTGGGGGCCCCGGTTCTCCGCCCGCGGGGCCCCCTGCTAGCCGGCCTCGCCCCACACTGCCTCCTCCGCCCCGGGCACCAGCCGGGGCGCGGGCCCCTTCGCCGGCGGCGGCTCCCCGCTGTGCCCCAGACCCCCCTGCGCGGCCCCCCCGCGCTGCGCCTTCAGCCCGCCCTCCCACGGTGAGCCCGGCTTCGTCTGAGGCCGCGCCGCGAACCGCCACGCGCCCAAACCGGGCCTCGCCAACCGATGTCGGAAGGTCACACTCGTCGTCTCCCCAGCCCGCGCCCCCGACAGCCCCCACCCCCCCAAGCCGCGCCCCGACTCCCCGTCATAGAGCGGCCCCTCCAGCCCGGGGGCGCTCAGGTGGCAGAACACCTGCCCACCGGGCACGCACCGCAGCGCCCAAAGCGGGGCCGGCCGGCGCCCCCGACCGGCCTTCGGAAAGCCTGGCTCGCGCCCTGGGCGCCGCTTCGTCGAAGCATGGGCCAGTTCCCCACCCGGCGCCGGTTCCAGCGTCCGCTCAGCTGCCGGGGCCGCTTCGTCACTCTTCCCACACTCCACTTGTTCAGACCTGCCCTAGTAAGTTGGTCCCTACTGCGCGAGAGGTGATATCCGCCCTGAAGTACCACAAAGCCGCCTCACTAGTCTTTGAAATTCCAGAAAGATCTGGATTGTCAAGGCAATGTCCAACGCCGTTTCAGTATGAAACCACGGCCTCCCTGCTGCTGTGAGACCAGGCCGCGCGGTACGGGGTGCACAGCTGGCCTACGAACTCGCCATGGCCAAGAGCAAAGACGGCGAGAACCGCCATGTGATCCTCCGTTCATAGACCGACCGTTAATAGGGCAGCGACATAGCGTATGCAAATAGGGCAGCCGGGGAAGTCTTGGCCAACTGTTCAGGCAGGGGGAGATCACTTCGACATAGGGAGTTATCAATTAGGAGCACACATCGGCGTTCAGCATTTTTTGGCCAGACGCTGACGACGCTTGGCCAAGATGGTTGCGAACGCGGCTTCAAGTTCAGGTTTGCCCAGGTTAGGAACGCAGAGTTCGGAAAACGGTGGTAGCGGCAGACCGGCCGGCTCTTTAGGAGGCCTGGCCATATCTTGGGGACGACCCAGCACGAAAAAAAGAGCCCTAACCGGTTGCGCTCTATGCTTGACCAGGGCCTGGTTTAGACTACTCACAATACGTCCTTTGATGAACTGCAGCTCCTGGATAACGGCCGGATGAGAGACAGTCACAAACAGCTTTTGGTGCTGAATCTTGCTCGGCCATGCTCTCGCCGCGATGTCCCGACCAACCGTCTCTTCCCAGATCTCCCACACATGGTAATCCTTCACCCGACCTGCAATAGGCAGATCTGATAAAAGACTCTTCAACACTTCGGCGACCGAATTCCAGCCCTTGGATTGTTGGGTATTTTCCATACGCGGTTTTAGTGTATACCGGAAATACAAAACAAAGGAGGAGATTTCAATAATATACTATAACTAGTGCTTTCTATCCTTGACAGTACTATATGTTGTGTGCTACGCTGCATAGCTTATTGTATAGTAAGGATTCTTCCAGCCATGCAGCAAGTTACTCGGTCGGACCTTCCCGACGACGTTATTCAGAAAACAGCC
>CBDCCD010000008.1:0-2088 GCA_965214605.1 uncultured Binatia bacterium (SeqCode)
GACGGCATTGAGGTCGCGAAGGCGAGTGGCCCGCTCATCACTCCCGACATGGCTATCTATCGCTCCGCCTTATGTGATCATGCACCTAGGGAAGACCTGCGCGCCGACTTGACCCGCCTCTTCGGCCTGGAGGTCAAAAAGCTCGAACGCCAAGCCACCGGAGGCATTGCCCGCGCTTCCGGCATGGACTACAACACGACGCCGCCTTGTGGCACCGTGCGCGTCTATGATCGCGGCGGCGACGCTCTCGACATCAAAGGCTTCTATCTGTTCGTCTGCCAGGAAGCCGTATCGAACGAACAGCAAATCTACAAACTGACCGCCCTTGCACTCTGTGACGGCAACCTACTGAATGAAGACTTCGACTACTACACCTTGATTGTCGGACAGCGGTCGAAGGAAATCGGCATCGGCACCTATGGCGATGGCGCCAATCGCCTCCGGCCAATGACTATCTTCTCGAATCCGTTGGGCGCGCCCTTCCTCAATCACCAATCAACGCTGATCCATGCCCGCGACGACCTTGAGGCCGAGTATTCGACTTTGCGCCGGATCGGAGCATTGAGAGAACCGTGCCGGAGGAAGCCGATCCCGGCATCCGTACCTTCCCATTGATATTGTGATCGCCGTGATGCATCTGACGACGCTGAACTATTCCGTAAACGCGATCCGTTCCCCGCGCCGAGACGCACCGGAAAGACGGGCTTGCGCGGACGTTTCGTCCTCGGCGTCAGGCCCTTCCGTTGATTCTAAAGGAAGCGATCACCTCATCGCCACACGACAGATAAACCCGCTGCCTCTTCTCAAAGGCTGCGAAGCTCTTCGTGATCGGAAAGCCGCCCGGCTCCGACAGCCCGGACACCTTTTCCGCCGCCCGCTTTCAGCTCCCCTTCGGGAAAATCGTTCCCTCTCTCCTGCAAGGCTGCAACGGCCTCCTGGTACAGCGCATGGTCAACGTTGTCTGCCGGTAGATAGCGCTTCTCACCGGTTCCCGTCAGCACCAGCTTTGCATAGAGCCGATGTTTAGGCGGGCATCCTTTTTCGCGGATAGCTTTGGCGATCAGAAATGTATGCGCGCAGTGCGGACAGACTGCTTAAGGCTTTCTTCTTTCTCGCTGAATATGTGCTTTCCGAGAGCGACCCGGCGCTTGATTTGCCGGAGGACCAGAGATGGGCCGCAGGGCTATATGGGAAGGTGCGTGATCACTCGGCCGCGCTACGTGAGGGCATCTGTGAAACCCTCGTCATCCTCTCCGTCCACGGCAACAATCTGTTCCAAGAGCGACTCGGGATAGACGTCGAGGTCCGTGTCTCCTCACTCATCCGGGGGCTCCTGACACCGCTCACCCTCGACAAACTGCTCTCGCATGACAGAGACCTGCCACACTACGCAGAAGCAGCGCCGGACGTGTTCCTGAGATTGTTTGAGGAAGACCTGCGACAACCCCAGCCCAGTCGTACTCAGTCTTTTAAAGCCCGTTGAAAGCAGCTTGTTCAGGCCACCGCCACGAACAGGGCTCTTGTGGGGGCTGGAATGCCTTGCCTGGCAACACCTCGGGCGCGTGAGCTTGATACTCGCGGAGTTGTCGGAAACCGGTATCAACGACAACTGGGCCAACAAGCCGGTCTCGAGCCTTCATGCGACTTATCGGGCGTGGTTACCGCAAACCGCCGCTTCGCTCGAAGAGCGGATGCAGGCCCTTGAGATGCTGACCAAGCGGTTTCCGGATATCGGCTGGCGAATTTGTATTGATCAGTTCAAGGTTATTCCAGGGGTAGGACATTATAGCTACCGGCCGCGTTGGCGTAGTGACGCTTCGGGCGCCGGCCGGTTGATGCCGCCGCAGAAAGAATGCTACGACTTCATACGCAAAGCGTTTAATCTAGCACTCGCATGGCCAGAGCACGACCAGAAGACGCTCGGCGATCTTGTTGAGCGACTCCCGGGAATATTCGAGGAAGACCGAACTTCGGTTTGGGACTTGATCGATACATGGGCAGCTTCGGAAACCGATGAAAATGCCAAAGCCAGCCTTCGTGAGCGGATTCGTCACATCTCGTTCACGCGGCGAGGTCGGCGACTGGAGG